>JAFZHB010000018.1 GCA_017555105.1 Alistipes sp. | reverse complement strand
TCTATATAAAACAAGAAGAGCCGGTCCATCGGACAGGCTCTTCTGTTGTTGTCTGAAGACTACTGCTTCACATAGGGATCGTAGCCCGGGTTCTGACCAAACTCCTCGGGGTTGAGCAGCTTGTCCAAGAAGGTCTTCGGGATCGGACGGAGGTTGTGGTACTCCTGGATGTTCGAGCCGATGTTCGGGTTGTGGGTCGAGCAGTACTCAACCAGCTTACCCGTACGCTTCAGGTCGAACCAACGGATCCACTCACCGCAAAGCTCGCGAGCGCGCTCTGCCAGAATCCAATCGACATTCATCTGAGCGGCCGTAACCTTCATCTGAGCCTCGTAGCCCGGCTTGATAACGCGAGCCGTACGGATCTCGCTGTTGATCACCTGAGCAGCCAGTGCCGGCTGACCAAGACCGATGTAGCACTCTGCAGCGATCAGCGGCATCTCAGCGTAGCGCATCAGGGGCACATCACCGTGACCTACAACGCCGTTGGGAGCCTGCAGCAGCTTCACATTGCTATCCGGATCGTATACGCGATACTTCATCATACGGGGGCAGCTGTAGATGATCTGGCTGGTAGCCTCAGCAGCCGTCTTCAGCAGACCATTCTCGTGGTATACCATGTCGATGTCAACCACAGCGTAGCTTGCCGTCTTCTTCTCCTCGTCGCTGATCTTCTTGCGCGTGAAGTAGAGAGCCAGGTCGCCCTTCTTAACCTCCTTGTTTACGATCGGAGCGAACTCCTTCTGGTAGTGAGCCAGGTCACCGCTGTTCTCCGTCCAAGTAAAGTCCTGATTTGCGTAGAACTTCTCCTGGAAGATTACATCGTAACGAGCGTCACCCTCCTCCCAGAGGTTCAGGAAGTACTTCGTGGGCATCAGCTTGCACTGCTCTTTCGGATACTCCCAGCTGTCAGCCGTCGTAGCAATACCTACGTGACCGCTCAACTTCGGCGTGAAGTAACCGTGCAGACGGTTGGGGTTCTTGGCGTTCGGGTTGAGCGACGAAACCGACGAGTGCGTTACAACGAACAGATACTCCGTATTGTTCTTGTTGTTGTCAGCACGCCAGATCTCATCATAGGTGTTGTAGATCTGAATGCCGAGCGAAGCCTTGTTGTTGATTACATAGTTAGCAGCGTCCAGGGCCTTCGTGTAGAGATCCTTCTGCTCCTTGCTGCCTGCCTCGCAGTAAGCGGCACGGGTCAGGCAAACACGAGCCAACAGACCGTAAGCAGCCTTCAGCGTAGCACGACCCGTCAGGCCGTCCAGCGACTGAGCGCGCAGCTTAGCAACGGCAGCCTCAGCGTCGGGGATAATCACCTCGTCGTAGATCGTCTCGGCGGGGGTGCGGTAAGCGTAGAACGAAGGCGCGTTCGTCTCCTGCGTACGCATCTCGATATCACCGAAGAACTCTACCAACCACCAGTAAGCGAAAGCACGCATCCAGTGTGCTTCACCCTTGTGCTGGTCCTTCTCTACCGAGTTAGCATAGGGAACAGCGTCGATACGGTTGATCACAGCGTTTGCAAGGTTTACAACATCGTAAACACGGTTCCAAACATTCGCGATCTGACCAACATCGCCCTGCAGACCCTCGTAGCGGGTCATCTTCTGGCCGTAGTTCTCGTTACCGATATTCAGCCAGATATCGGTACTACCCTCGATGTAGAGAACCGGATCCTCACGACCGAAATACTTCCAGCGGTAGTTATAGTACATGGCGTTAACCAACGACTCGATACCCTCGGGCGTCGAGAATACCACATCAGCGGTCGTACCCGAGGGGTTGTACTCCTCGAGGTCGCACGACTGAAGCCCGACTACAGCCAGCAGACCTGCCAGCATAATCGAAAGGCTATATTTCATCTTTTTCATTGCTATTCGCGATTTTTAGATTAGAAATTCAGGTTCAGACCAATTACAACCGTGCGAGCCAAGCCCTCGGGATCGTAACCATCCATAAACTCCGACTTCTCCCAGTGGAACGGGTCGGTTACCGTAGCGTAAGCGCGCAGCTTCGAGATGTGAGCCTTCTTCGAGATGCTCTGCGGCAGGGTGTAACCCAGCGTGATACGCTTGATCTTGAAGAACGACTGATCGCAGTAGTTCAGACCCTGGTAGCCATAGTACTCGTAGAACTTCTTGTTCTGCATCAGCGCGGGCAGGCGACCACCCTCGTTGGTCTTGGCAACCCAGTAGTTCATGTTCGTGTAAGCACCACCGGTCGAGGGGTTGTAAGCTGCCATCGGCGAGTCGCCCCAGTGACCCCAGCGTACATACATATATACATTCAGGTCGAAGTTCTTGTAACGGAAGTCGTTGTTGAAACCGGCAAACCACTTCGGCGAGGTCGAACCCAGGTAGGTGAAGTCCTTACCGTCCTCGATGATGGAGTTACCGTCGATGTCGGCTACCTTGATGTCACCCGGCTTGAAGGGGATCGTCTTAGCAGCGTCGGCGAAGTACTTAGCAGCCTCTGCAGCCTCGCTCGTCTTCCAGATACCCTGGTACTTGTAAGCCTGGATCGAGTGGATCGGGCGACCGATCATCAAGGTCTGCGTCTCCTTCGAGTTGCCGAGCTGGATGTCCTGACCCTCGATCAGGTCAACGATCTTCTCCTTGTTGGTCGAGAAGGTCAGCGTCGAGGTCCACTCGAAATCCTTCTTCACGATGTTACGCGTGTTCAGCGTGAACTCGAAACCCTTATTCTGCGTCTCACCGATGTTCTGGTAGAGCGAGAAGTTACCGTCGTTACCCGACGAGGTGGGCAGCGAGCGGAGCAGCAACAGGTCGCTCGTGTTCGTTACATAGTAGTCAGCAACGAGGTTTACACGACCGTTGAAGAGCGTAGCGTCGATACCGAAGTCCATCGTAGCCGACATCTCCCACTTCGTATCCACATTACCGAGGATGTTGTTGAAGATGTAGCGGTTAACGGCCTCATCCTGGAATGCCGACTGCCAGTTAGCAGCGGTTACACCACTCTGCGTACCGTAAGCAGCGATACCCGAGTTACCCGTCACACCATAGGTTGCGCGGAGCTTCAGGTCATCGAGCCAGTTCTTCGTGTTCTCCATCCAGCCCTCATCCGAGATGCGCCATGCAACAGCAGCCGAGGGGAAGGTAGCCCACTTGTGACCCTTAGCCAGTACCGATGCACCGTCGCGGCGTACCGAAGCGGTGAAGAGGTAGCGACCCTTGTAGTTGTAGTTGATACGACCTGCGTACGAGAAGTTCTGCGTCTGAACATAAGCCGAACCCAAACCACGCTGATCCTGATCACCGCTACCGAGGTTCCACCACAGGTTGCTCGATACGAGCTGGTTGTAGTCCGTACCCTCGAGCTCGTCGCGCATCGACTTGTTCCAAGCCGTCAGCGCCGTGATACCGAAGTTGTGGTCGTCAGCGATCGTGAAGTTGTAGGTCACGATGTTGTTCCACTCTACATATACACCGTTCGCCTTCTTCTCCGAAGCGGTCGTGGTCTTCGTCGAGTTCAGCTCGGTCGAGTGACCCTGATCCTTGTAGCTACCGCTCGAAGCGTTCGTCAGGTGCGAGTTGAGCTGCGAACGGATCGTCAGACCCTTGATGGGCTTCAGATCTACATAGGCGTTAGCCACGGCGTTCGTGCTGTACGACTGAGCGCTGTAGAGAGCACCCTGAGCGTTGTCGATCAGCGGGTTAACATAGTCCGACTGGCTCAAAGGATAGGTTACGATGTTGCCATCCTTGTCGTAGGGCTTACCAAGCTCTACACCCGTCGTCGAAGCAGCCTGATAGGGGCTGGCCTCCGAGCGGTTGTGCGTCAGCTGGAAGTTAACACCTGCGTTGATCCAATCATAGAACTTGTGGTCGATGTTGGCGCGCATGTTGAAACGCTGCGTACCCTTGCTGTCCTCCCACTTGCTGCCATCACCGGCGTAGCCCAGCGAGAAACGAGCGCGCGTCTTCTCCGTACCACCCGATACCGACACCGTGTGGCGCTGGCTGATGGTTACATCCTTCTGCAGGAGATCCTCATAGTTCGTCCACTGACCGGCCTTGAAAGCTGCATAAGCCTCGGGCGTGCCGAAGAGAGCCTCATCGTCAGCCGAGCTGTTCCACAGACCTGCGTTTACAGCTGCGAGCTTGCGAGCCTGGTAGTAGTTGTTACCCGAACGGTACTCGGGGTGCTGGTTGCGGAAGCCCAGCGTTACATAACCGTCGTAGGTTACCGAAACCTCACCGGCCTTAGCCGACTTGGTGGTGATGATGATAACACCGTTGGCACCCTGCGAACCGTAGATAGCGGTCGACGAGGCATCCTTCAGTACATCGATCGACTCGATGTCGGCGGGGTTGATATCGCTGATCGAACCACCCTGTACACCGTCGATGATCACCAGCGGGTCGTTCGAACCGTTGATCGAACGGTTACCGCGGATACGCATCTCCGAACCGTTTACATCGAGACCTGCGATGCGACCCTGCAGCGAGCTAACTACGCTCGAGGTGGGAGCCTGCGCGATCTTGTCCGATTTGATCGAAGCAACCGAACCGGTCAGGTCACGCTTCTTCACCGTACCGTAACCGATAACGACTACATCGTCGAGCAGAGCGGCGTCCTCAGCCATCTGCACATCTACATTCGACTTGCCGGCAACAGCCACAACCTGCGTCTTGAGGCCGACATACGAAATCTCCAGCGAACCCTTAGCCGGTACATCGATCGAGTACTGGCCATTCACGTCGGTCGTCGTACCCGACATGGTCCCTGCGACAATCACACTGGCACCGATTACGGGCTGCCCTGCGGCGTCCGTTACAGTACCCGTTACGCGCTGCTGCGCGTAGGCGAACGCAGCCATGCACAGCATGCATACCATCAACGATAGCTTGCGTGCTACGCCTGCGAACACTGTTGTTGAACTTTTCTTCATGTTCATCAGTTTTAAGTTAGACAATTGGTTTATAAAGTTTGTTTTTTTCTTGCGCTTATTTGAGCCCTTCAGGGTTGGTTTGTCCTCTTTTTTTCGCCCCTCGAAGAGGTGGATTTTTCCTTCTTGGAGGTGGACTTCCGAGCCTAAAACTACACAAAAATACTATAATTATGCGAACCGGCAAAAAAATGAAGAAAAAAATTCTGGCAAATTATTAAAAAGAGCCTCGCGGGCTTCTGGGGCTGAGACAGCTGCTCAAATCGCCTCTGCAGCGCTGCGTGGGAAGCAAATCGCTGTTTTTCGGTGCGTTAGCAGGAGCACTTCGGCGGATTCTATTTAATAAAAAATTTTAATAACAAATGTCAAAAATGTTCAAAATGAAATTTATGTAACAAACTGCAACTAAAAACCTTAAAAAAATTTTTTTGTAAGCGGATTGTTTTTATATCTTTGTGTAGATAATTGGCGGCGAAATGTACCTCAAAATCAGCCTATAAGCGGGTTAAGTGATTGAGGTGCAGATTGTTATCCGCTATTTTGTGTGCAAAAGAACAAAACTAACAAATAGAACAAAACGATCATGCTCACCCGCGGGAGCATATCCTGCAGGGGCGGAAAGAGTTGAAAAACTCCCTAAATTGGGCCGAGAAAACAATAAAATGGCGCTCCGAAGGGGTGTCAGACTACAAATAGGAAGAAAAAACATAAACACAATTCACATTTTTTATTAACCAAACAATCTTAATTATCAGCCTATGAAAAAGATGACTTTGAAAATGAGGCTTATGGGAGGTATCGTTGCCTTCTCGATGCTGCTGGGCGGTTGCGCTCAGGGCTTCGACAGCGACGAGCGCTTCACCAATGGTGTTTCCAACCAGCAGTTGGAGGCTCCCGTGCTGACCAGTGAGAGCTTTGCTTTGGTGCTTGCTGCCGACGGTAGCGAGGCTATCAAGGTGGAGTGGCCCGTGGTAATGGGCGCTGGTGGCTACCGTGTCAATGTTGACAAGGTGGCTGTGATGGAGAATGGTTCGCTGGTCGAGATCGACCCCGTTGCTGTTCCCCTCGATGGTGACAAGACGGTCGTTGAGCTCGACGCTTGCTCGGTGACCTTCCCTTGCGAGTACGGCTACCAGTATGGCGTAGTGGTACAGGCTATGGGCAACGAGAAACTCAACAACACCGAGTCGCCCGTTGGTGAGCCCGCTAAGTACCTCTACTACACGGTTCCGACCCCGATCCCGGCAGGTGCTGACCTCTATGAGGCTATCAAGATCGACCAGGAGAACCCGACGAGCCGCGCTATCTATGTATTGGAGCCGGGTGCACGCTACACCCTCTCGGGCTCGCTTGATTTCAAGCGCCACAATACGCAGATCTACCCCGCAGAGTACGACGCTGAGAACAATGTTTACAACATCTCGTCGGTACGCGCTCGCGTAACGCTCGATACGGATGGTGTGATCAAGACCTCGTCGGGTCTGCAGATCAAGAACATCGACTTCGATTGCGAGGCTACGACTTCGATCGGTATCATCATGTGCTCGGACAACCCGACCGCTGAGCTGGCAGGCCCCGGTGGCAACGCTTATGTGTTCACGGATCCGATCATTGTTGAGAACTGCCGTTTCCGTCAGGTTCCCTATGCTTGGTTCCACGCAAGTAAGGAGGATGCTTGGGGTGTAACGGATATTCGCCTGTTGAACTCGGTTGTACAGATGACGAACGATGGTACGAAGTACGGTGATGTTGCCTTCATCGGTCAGTACAACAGCGGTTGCTGGTACCTCGGCAAGCAGACGTGGCGCGGTTCTATCCGTCACGTCACGGTGAAGAACTCGACCATCTGGAATGTTAAGAAGAACTCGAAGAACCGTTTCATCCGCTTCCAGAACAACGACCTGGCGAAGTGCTTTGAGAACGCTCAGGGTTCGGCTACGCTCGAGAACAACACGATTATTCAGGTGATGACCGGTAAGGAGTTCGCTAACAACACGCCGAACAAGGATACCTATCCGATCATCTTCAAGGGTAATGTAATCTACGACTGCTTCCGTCTGCAGAAGTTTATGCAGAGCGATGGTCGTGTGAACAGCGATGCGAAGACCACGAACGCACTGGTTGGTGTGAACACCTCGCTGGATAACACCGATAAGACGCGTTGCGGTAAGGAGGAGAGCTTCACCTTTGATGCTGCTATGATGTCGGCAGGCGACGGTTTTGTTGACGCAATTCTCGACCTCGACAAGGAGGACGGTGGTGTTAACTTCAAGGCGATCGGTGGCGAGCTCGCTCCGACGGTTGGTGACCCGCGCTGGTTATAATCATTCATTTCTAACAAGTTGAAACGATATGAAGAAAAATTTCATATACAGCTTTTGCCTGACGCTGGCAGCACTCTGCATGTCGTTGTCGGTGATGGCACAGACCGCCGTTCAGGGAACGGTTGTCGATGAGAGCGGCCAGCCCGTGATCGGTGCGACCGTGATGGTTAAGGGCACGACGACCGGTACGACCACCGGCGTTGACGGTAAGTTCTCGATCCCCGTTCCGAAGGGTGGCGCGTTGGAGATCTCCTACATCGGCTACATCACCGAGACGGTGGACAACATGGGTAAGACGAACATCGTCCTCAAGGAGGATAAGCAGAACATTGAGGAGGTCGTTGTCGTAGGTTACGGTACGCAGAAGAAGGCGCACCTGACCGGTTCGGTGGCAGCCGTTCCGATGGAGGACATCCAGGACATCTCGACGGGTAACCTGTCGAACGCCCTCTCGGGTATGATGCCGGGTGTATCGGTGTCGGGTGGCGAGACCCGTCCGGGTTCGGCCGCTACGATCTACATTCGTAACAACAACGAGTCGATCTCGGCTTCGCAGCCTCCCTTGTATGTAATCGACGGTTTCATCCTCGATGCAGAGGCTTTCAACAACCTCGATATGGCTTCGGTAGAGTCGATCTCGGTGCTGAAGGACGCTTCGGCTGCTGTGTACGGTTCGCGTGCAGCAGGTGGTGTTATCCTCGTTACGACGAAGAAGGGTAAGCTCGGTGCTCCGAAGATTTCGTACTCGGGTACGGTAGGTATCACCGACGCTGTTTCGACGCCGAAGATGCTGTCGACGAAGCAGTACGGTCAGTTGTGGAACGCAGTTCGCGCTGCTGATCCCACGGATGTTGACCTCAACCCGCTGACCGACCTCTTCCAGGCTGACGAGTTGGTAGCCATGAAGAAGCTGAACTACGATCTGCTCGACAAGTATTGGAAGGCAGCCGTAACGCACCAGCACAGCGTAAACCTGAGCGGTGCTACGGAGCAGGCTAGCTACTTCGCTAACATCAGCTACTTCACGCAGGATGGTAACCTTGGTAAGCTCGACTACGATCGTTGGAACTTCCGCGCAGGTGTTGACCTGAAGGTGACCAAGTCGTTGAAGGCCAGCTTGCAGGTTTCGGGTAACTATGGTAAGAAGAACGCCCCCCTGATGAAGGTTCAGAACACCTCGTCGGAGCGTGACTACATGATGTTGCTCACCCACCCGCAGTACATTCCCGAGGAGATCAACGGCAACTACATGGCTGCCTACGGTATCTCGAACAACGAGGTGAATGCTACGCAGTGCTACAACTACGCTTATCTGCAGCAGTCGAGCGACTACTCGCGCAACATGTCGCAGAACATGTATATTAACGGTGCATTGGAGTACAACTTCGGTTGGAGCAAGATCCTCAAGGGCTTGAACCTCCGTCTGTCGTACTCGAAGGCCATCTCGACCTCGAAGAGCAACGAGATGGGTACGCAGTTCAGCCTCTACAAGCTCGCTGAGCGCACCGGTTCGGGTCAGCACCTCTACACGCCGACCAACGACTATGTATACTACAACGATGTGATCCTCTCGGGTGGTAACTTCCAGCAGGCTCACGGTGGTAAGATCTCGAACGGTACGGACGGTGGTTACATCAGCCGCTCGATGAACCGCTCGGATAACTACCAGCTCAACTTCACGGCTAACTACGCTCGTGACTTCGGTAAGCACTCGGTTTCGGCCCTCTTCTCGATCGAGAAGACTGAGTCGGAGGCTGAGAATGTATACGCTCAGGGTGTGAACCCGTACGAGTTCTCGACGGGTCAGTCGAACTCGCTCAACTCGCAGATCAAGGGTGATGCAACCACCTCGTCGAGCTGGGGTCGTTCGGAGTCGGGTACGCTGTCGTATGTAGGCCGCGTAAACTACGCTTATGACAACAAGTATCTCTTGGAGCTCCTCGTTCGTTCGGACGCTTCGACGAAGTTTGCTCCCGAGAACTACTGGGGTACCTTCCCGTCGCTGTCGGCTGGTTGGATCGTATCGAAGGAGAACTGGTTCGCTGACAATGTGAAGTGGATCGACTTCTTGAAGGTGCGTGCATCGTTCGGTCTGACGGGTCGCGATAACATCGCCGCTTGGCAGTGGATGCAGACCTACTCGATCGCCAACGACAAGGGTGGTGTATTGGGTGTAAACGGTGTAGCCGGTAACCACATCTCGGCTGGTAGCACGGTGAACCGCAATGTAACGTGGGACAAGTCGTACAAGGGTAACCTCGGTATCGACTGGAACCTGCTGAACAACCGTCTCTCGTTCACGATCGAGGGTTACTACACCTGGGATCGCGAGATGTTGATGTCCTTCTCGGGCTCGGTTCCGGGCACGGTAGGTGCTAACTCGGCATCGCAGAACTACGGTGAGATGGATTCGTGGGGTATTGAGTTCTCGACGACCTGGAAGGATAAGATCGGTAAGGACTTCACCTACCGCGTTGGTGTGAACACGGGTTACTCGGACAACAAGATCCTGAAGAAGGAGTGGCCGACCGCTGACCTCTACATGGCAGCTCTGAAGGGCGACCGTACGGATCAGGGTACCTGGGGTATGCAGCACATCGGTATGTTCCGTTCGTTCCAGGATATTGAGGAGTACTTCGCTAAGTACAACATCACCTCGTACATGGGTATGACGAAGGATCAGGTTCGTCCCGGTATGTTGATCTTCAAGGATGTTCGTAGCGCACAGCAGACCGACGGTACCTACCTGGGTCCCGATGGTATCGTGAGCGAGAGCGACGATAAGGTACGCCTGTCGAACCGTTCGAACCCCTACCACGTAACCCTCAACCTCAACGCTGAGTGGAAGGGTCTGTCGGTAACGGCTCAGATCGGTGCAAGCTGGGGTGGTTACAGCACCATTCCGAGCGCAGCTTTGAAGCCGACCGATGGTACGAACTCGGGTTGGAAGAACCTGGAGTACATCAACATGCCTTCGTTCTGGAATGTTGAGAACATGTTCTCGTATCAGGATGTATACGACGCTTCGGGTAACCTCGTAGTTGCTGAGAACCGCGACGCTCACTACCCGAACATGCGTTACGATGTGAACAGCAAGGTTTCGACCTTCTGGCGTGTAAGCGGTACGCGTGTAACGCTGAACCGCCTGACGCTGGCTTACGCGCTGCCTAAGTCGATCACGAGCAAGCTCGGTATCGGTGTATGCCGCGTGAATGTAACGGGCCAGAACCTGTTGAGCTTCTACAACCCGTACCCCGACAACTTCATCGATCCGATGATGGGCTACGGCGCGTACCCGACGCTGCGTAAGTTTACGATTGGTCTTAATGTTACCTTCTAAAACCGATTTTGACAATGAAAAGAACCATATTTTCGAAGATTGTTCTCGGTGTAGCGCTCACCGCCGTGGTTGGTGCAACCTCGTGTAGCGACGACTTCTTGCAGGATAAGAAGAACTACGACAACTACACGTCCGAGATTTATGACTATTACAGCGGTGCAAATGCGCGTATCAGCGACTTGTATCAGGCTTGTAACCCCAACATCCAGGCTTCGCGTACCTACCAGTTCCCGAGCATGGGTTATGCCGATGAGCACTCGCAGGCAACCGAGGAGTATAGCGGTTTCAGCGTATTCGTAAACCCGCAGAAGAACCTGAACACGGTTTCGGGTACCGACCAGTGCCCCGACTACTTCACCTACGCTTACCAGCGTATCCGCAATGTGAACGATGCCATCATCGGTATTGAGAATGGTAAGCTCCAGACGGCTGAGAAGGATGAGCTGCTTGGTCAGGCATACTTCCTCCGCGCATGGTGCTACTACTACCTGTGGCGTTACTACGGTGGTGTACCCATCGTAACGACCGTTCAGGATCCCGTGGCTAGCTCGATCACGCCGCGCTCGACCGCTCGTCAGTGCTTCGAGTTCATCTGCTCGGATCTGGATATCGCTGCTGAGAAGCTCTACGCTCGCACGGTACAGAGCCGTTGGGGTTCGGACAACTACGGCCGTATCACGACCGCTGCTGCCATGGCTCTCAAGGCTCGCGTGATGAACCTCTGGGCTAGCCCGCTCTTCAACCGCGATAACGAGGAGCAGCGTTGGTCGGATGCTTACACCTACATGACCGAGACGGCTCTCCCGACGATCAACGCCAGCGGCTTCGGCCTCGCTTACGAGGGCAATCCAGGCCTGAACGGCGCAGGTTGGCGTCAGGCTTTCCTCGATCTGGGTAACAATGTAGAGGGTATCTATGTAACGGTTTACAACACGCAGACCCCCGACTTGACCCCCGACTACCAGCGTAACAACATCTGGCACCAGGGTGCTCGTCCGTCGAACACGCTTGGTAACAACGGTAAGGTTCCCTCGGCTATGATGGTAGACCTCTTCCCGATGGCCGATGGTAAGCGCCCCGCTTCGTACGACGCTTACAGCGAGCTGGAGGCTTCGACGATCGCTTACGACGCTGAGCATCCCTTCATGAACCGCGACCCGCGTTTCTACCGCACGTTCGCGTTCCCGGGTGTATACTGGTATTTCTCGGGTGACCCCAACACGACGACGGGTGACACCTGCAACCCCTACAAGGGCGACAAGTACATCCTCTGGAACTATGTATGGTACAACAACCCCGAGAAGTATGACGATCCCTCGTCGGGCGACTACTGGGGTGCTGATAACCTGCTCGACCAGGCTAAGGGTATGTACATCCGTAAGTTCACCGACGACCGCAAGGAGAATGTAAACTACATCTTCAACACGGCTGGTAAGTCGATCGGTTTCCGTTGCGACCAGACCTCGACCTTCGAGATCCGCTACGCAGAGGTGCTGCTCAACTATGCTGAGGCTGCTTGTATGACGAATAACATGGGTGTTGCTGTAGCTCAGCTGGAGCGTATCCGCGCTCGTGCTGGTTACACGGCTGACAACAACTACGGTCTGCAGGCTAACCTGGCTAGCAGCCAGAATGCTTGTATGGCAGCTATCCTCTACGAGCGTCAGATCGAGTTCGCTTACGAGGGTAAGCGTTCGGAGGATATGCGTCGTTGGTTGCTCTATGATGGTGGTGCTAACTTCGCTTCGATCGGCGCTAAGCAGCTGACCGGCTGGGGTGGTAACACGCTGACGTGGCTCGGTTTCCGTTCGCTCGTAGGCCAGCGCCGTGAGGATATGCAGTTCCGTCTGAAGGATGAGTACAACTACACGGACAAGGAGAGCGGCCGCACCTGGAAGCCCGCTGACGCCGATAAGGCTGATCCTAAGCTCCGCGACAGCTCGAACCCCGATAAGCTCATTCAGGAGATCGGTCGTGAGGCTCGCGATGCTTATGCTATGGATCTCGACGCTAAGTCGGTAGCCGAGCAGCAGGATCTGTTGAAGGAGTTCTACGACAAGTACCTGGTTCGTAAGACCCGCAAGGGCGACAGCTATGACTCGTCGAACAACCAGCTGACGATGACCTGGCAGCCCCGTTACTACTTCTTCGGTCTGACGAAGGGTAACCAGGACAAGAACCCGACGCTGCCCCAGACGGTAGGTTGGGAGGATTACATCAACAATGGTGCTGCTGGTACCTGCGATCCGCTGATCGATGTTGAGTAATTAACACACATAACAAAAAAGAACCTGCTTGGATTCAAGCAGGTTCTTTTTTTATGGCTTAATGATCATAAAGGAGACCTAAATTACGCTGTTGAGCTAAGACCCCAGCAGATTTATATATACAGATATAGTCCGAATTGAAGTTTTACTTTGTTTTTCTGTGTGGATAAAGGGACTTGTGCTTGAAGAGGGGAAAGGGATAATGCGACTATTTTGGTAGATTAATTTCGAAAATTTGGCGGGGCAGCAGGGTTTCACTATCTTTGTACTATGAATTGGAAAAAACTTACGCTGCTGGTTGTCGTCCTGTTGGTGGCCGACCAGGCTTTGAAGATCTGGATCAAGACCCACATGGCGCTGGGTGAGGCAATCACGGTCTTCCCCGATTGGTTTCAGTTGCACTTCATCGAGAACCCCGGCGCGGCCTTTGGAATGCGCATTGTAACGGGTGGCGGATACGATTGGGGCAAGCTCCTCCTGAGCCTTTTTCGCGTTGTGCTTTCGGGCTTTATCGCCTGGTACACGCTGCGTCTGTCGCGTGATGGGAAGACCCCCAAAGGGGTGCTCATCGGCTTCGCGCTCATCTTTGCCGGTGCAGTGGGTAACATCCTCGACTCGGCCTTCTATGGCTTGATCTTCTCGGAGTCGACCCCCTTCACGGTGGCACACTTCGGTGGATCGTATGCAGCTCCGATGATGGGCAAGGTGGTGGATATGTTCTACTTCCCGCTCTTCCAGTGGAACAGCTGCCCCGAGTTCCTGCGCTTCCTGCTCGATCACAACAACTACTTCTTCGGCCCGATCTTCAACCTGGCCGACGCATATATCTCGGTGGCGGTAGCCTATCTGGTGGTTTTTCAGTATCGCTACTTCAACCGATAGATCTTTCGTATAGATAGAACAGAGGCTGCTTGTCCAAGACAGGCAGCCTCTGTTTTGTTGTATGAGCGTTGCATGCGCGTTGGTTACGGATTATATGCCCCCCTCGGCGGCGAACTCCTCGACCGAGCGGATGTAGTGAGCGATGGTCTCCTCCATCGACACAAACGACTTGCCGCCGGCAGCATTTTTATGGCCTCCGCCGTTGAAGTATTTGCGAGCAAAGAGATTGACATCCACATTGCCACGCGAACGCAACGATACACGGATGAAGTGGGTGTGTTGGAGGAACATGACGGACATCTTCACCTTTTTGATCGTCAGCGGGTAGTTCACGAAACCCTCCGAATCGCCCTGCTGGAAGCCGAAGCGACGCATCTCGGGCTCGGTGAGCGACATGTAGGCTACGCGGCCGCCGTGGATGAGTTCCATCTTGCGGTTGATCGTGTAACCAAAGAGGCGAGCACGCCCTGCCGTGTAGGAGTTGTAGACGCGGTTGTGGATCTCGGGCACGGTGATACCACGCTCGATCAGCACGGCCACGGCGCGGAAGAGCTCGGGCGTGAGGAACGAGAAGGCAAAGTTGCCCGTGTCGGTCATCATGCCGACATAGAGCTGCTCGGCCATCTGCTTGGAGATGATCTCCGTACCGAAGAGGGCCTCGATAAGCGAGTAGACCAGGAAGCAGGTGCTCGATGAGTCGGGATGTGAGAAGACGATCTCATACCCCTCGGCGGGCGAGAGGTGGTGGTCGATCAGCACACGACGCATATGGGTATTGGCGGCAATCGTGTCGGAGAGAATCTCCAAGCGCGAGAGGTCGTTGAAGTCGAGGCAGAAGAGCAGATCGGCCTCGGCCAAGAGTTGTTTGGCCTCTTCGGGCTGATCCTTGAAGATCACCACCTCCTTGATCTGCGGCATCCAATTTAGGAAGTAGGGATAGCGATTCGGCACCAGGCAGTGCACCTCGTGTCCGAGTGTGCGCAGGGCCGCAGCCCAAGCCAACGACGAGCCGACGGCATCGCCATCGGGGTTCGTATGCGAAACCACGACAATGCGCTGGGGAGTGGTGGTGAGCATCGCTCGCATCGCCTCAATGTGTTCTTTTTGCAACTCCATGGAACAAAGGTACGATAATTTGTCTAATCTGCCAAACGGCTCGCATAGCGGCACCAAGCGCGGATTCCGCAGGTGGTGCATTTAGGTGCACGCGCTATGCAGACATAACGTCCGTGGAGGATCAGCCAGTGGTGGGCGATGGGGAGCAGGTGTCCTGGGATGTTCTTCGAGAGGGTGAGCTCCGTTTGGAGCGGACTCTTCGAGCGGGTGGTGAGACCAATGCGCTCCGCGACGCGGAAGACATGCGTATCGACGGGCATCACCTCTCTGTTCCACAGCACCGCACCCAACACATTGGCCGTCTTGCGTCCTACGCCGGGAAGGCGTTGCAGCTGCACCAGGTCGTCGGGTACCTCGCCGCCAAACTCCTCGCAGAGCATACGCGCAGCAGCGGCCAGGTGCTTCGCCTTGTTGTTGGGGTAGGAGATCGAGCGGATGTAGGTGTAGATCTCCTCGGCCGAGGCTTCGGCCATCGCCGCAGGGGTAGGATAGGCCTCGAAAAGGGCGGGGGTGATCATGTTTACCCGCTTGTCGGTGCACTGCGCAGAGAGTACTACGGCCACCAGCAGCTGCCAGGGGTTCTTGAAGTTGAGCTCGCTCTCGGCTACGGGCATCTCCCGCTGGAAGTAGTCGATGATCCCTTCGTAGCGTTCTTTGGTTCTCATGGGATTAGAGTTTGCGGAGTTTGGCAAATTTGGCTAACAGGGTCTTCTGTCCATGCTTCGGGAACTCAACCACGAGCTTCTGATCGGCGGGTTGCTGCTCGATGCGAATCACCTCGCCTACGCCAAAGAGTGTGTGCTCCACGCGGTCGCCCACCGTGTAGTGGACACTGCCCGTTGCGGGGCTGCTTGTCGGCGTGGTCGGGATGGCTCGCAGGTTACGGCGCGGCTCGTTGCCCAACTGCTCGATGGCGCGCTCGACACGCTCGTCGAATTGGGTCTTGGTGTGCGGGTAGCTCGTTCCCTGGGGTTTGCGGTAGGGGTCGTTCTGGCGCGTAAAGCGCTGCGCACGGCCGGAATCGCCGTCGGTCGGACGGTTGCCGACAGGTGTACCCCCTCCGCCCTGTCGCTTCTGCTGGAAGCGGTAGTCGTAGCGGCGGCGCAGTTCCTCGATGGCCGTTGTTCCCTCTTCGCGTGTCTCCGTGCGCGAGGGGCGCTGCGTGAAGTCAATCTCCGACTCGATGTAGCACGGGTCGATCTCGCGCAGGAACATGCTGGGACGAGAAAATTCCATATTGCCCCACTTGAAACGCATCTCGGCATAGGAGATTACGGCCGAGACTTTGGCGCGCGTAAGGGCTACATAGAACAGTCGACGCTCCTCCTCAATGCCGTCGGGTGATTCGGCAGCACGCATCGAGGGGAAGAGGTTCTCCTCCAATCCGACAATGTAGACATATTTATACTCGAGACCTTTGGCCGAGTGTACGGTCATCAGCGTTACTTTCTGCTGCTCGTCGCCATCCTCCTTGTCGGCATCGGTCATCAGCATCACCTCCTGCAACCACTCCTCGATCGTCGCCTCGTCGCTCGGCTCGCGTTCCCCGTTGCGGATCTCGGCATCGCAGCGCTCCTTGAACTCCTGCATCGAGTTCAAGAGCTCCTCGATGTTCGAGAGCGCCGAGGCAGCCTCAGGGGTGTTCTCACTGCGATAGAGCGCCAGGATGCCAGAACGCACGGCGATCTCCATACCGAAATCGTAGACCGAGAGGGTCGTGCGCGCAGCCGAGAGCGCGCGGATCATCTGCACGAACTCGGAAACCTTGCGCACGATGGCACGCTGCGTAGGATCGACCACCGCCGCACTCTCCTCCACCAGCTGATCCACCGCCTCCCACATCGAGGTGTTGCGCATGGCGGCCAGCTGGGCGATGCGATCGATCGTCGTGTCGCCGATGCCGCGGGTCGGGTAGTTGATGATGCGTTTGAAGGCCTCGTCGTCGCGCGGGTTGATCACCAGACGGATGTAACCCATCAGGTCGCGGATCTCCTTGTGGTCATAGAACGACGATCCCTTGTAGATGCGATAGGGGATGCCGCGGCGGCGGAGGTTCTCCTCCAAGACGGCCGACTGGTTGTTCGTGCGGTAGAGAATCACCACCTCCGACCAGGTATCGCCCGTCGAACGGATCTTGTCGCGCAGGTCACTCACCACCATTTCGGCCTCGTCGCGATCGGTGTATGCGCGTAGGATGCGGATCTTCTCACCCACAGCACCCTCCGAGAAGCAGGTCTTCTGCATACGGCGGGAGTTGTGGTTGATGACCGAGTTGGCTGCATCGACAATGGTGCGGGTCGAGCGGTAGTTCTGCTCCAGCTTGAAGACCTCGGCCGAGGGGTAGTCGTTGCGGAACGAGAGGATGTTCTCGATCTTCGCACCGCGGAACGAGTAGATCGACTGCGCATCGTCACCCACGACGCAGACGCGTCCGTGGAGCTGCGAGAGGCGGCGGATGATGATGTACTGTGCGTAGTTCGTGTCCTGGTACTCATCGACCAGGATGTATTGGAAGAGCTCCTGATAGCGCGCCAACACATCGGGGCAATCTTTCAGCAGGATGTTGGTCTGCAGCAGCAGGTCGTCGAAATCCATCGCGCCGTTCTGCTTGCAGCGGCGGCAGTATTCGTTGTAGATGTGGCCAAACTCGGGGATCTGAGCTTGTCGATCCTCGGTAGCGTAGATCGTCTTGGCGAGGTAGGCGCCCGGCGTGACGAGTGCATTCTTGGCGTAGGAGATGCGCGAAGCGATCAGGTTGGGCTTGTACTTATCGTCGGGTAGACGCATCTCCTTGATGATCGTCTTCAGCAGGCTCTTTACATCGTTCGGTTCGTAGATGGTGAACGACTGCGGGAAGCCGATGCGATCGGCATTCTCGCGCAAGATACGCGAGAAGACCGAGTGGAAGGTACCCATACGGATGAAGCGGCTCTCGCTGCCCACCATCTGCTCGATGCGGGCACGCATCTCGGCGGCTGCTTTGTTTGTAAAGGTGAGGGCGAGGATGCTCGACGGGGCAACTCCTTGTGCGATCATGTAGGCAATGCGCGAAGTTAGTACGCGCGTCTTGCCCGAACCGGCACCGGCGATAATGAGCGACGGTCGCTCGTAGTTGCTTACGGCGGCACGCTGCGCCTCGTTGAGTCCTTTCAATATATCGGAATGCGTCATCTGCTATCGACTTTTTTGCAAAAGTACGAAGAATTCACGATTCGCAATTCACGATTCGCAATTATATTTTTCAACAGCAGGTAAAGGGTTAAAAATCACCGTAGAGGAATGAAAATTTGAAATTTCGTAAATTTTGCAATAATTTTGTGTTTGGAATCGTTCATAGAACGATCGTAGCAGAGCAAATGTAATTAAACACAATACTATGTCCGAAGTGATCAATATCAAGGAACTCAACGAGCGCATTGAGCGCGAATCGGTTTTTGTCGATACGCTCCGTCAGGAGATGAGCAAGGTCATCGTAGGCCAGAGCCATCTGGTCGATACGCTGCTCATCGGTCTGCTGTCGAACGGTCACATCCTCCTGGAGGGTGTGCCGGGTCTGGCCAAAACGCTCGCCATCACCACGCTTGCTAAGGCTGTGGATGCCAACTTCTCGCGTATTCAGTTTACCCCCGACCTGCTGCCGGCCGACCTGCTCGGCACGCTGATCTACTCGCAGAAGAACGAGGAGTTTGTCGTGAAGCGTGGTCCGATTTTCGCCAACTTTGTCCTGGCCGATGAGATCAACCGCTCGCCGGCCAAGGTGCAGTCGGCCCTCCTCGAGGCAATGCAGGAGCGCCAGGTGACGCTCGGCGATGAGACCTATCCCCTGCCGCAGCCCTTCCTCGTGTTGGCTACGCAGAACCCCCTGGAGCAGGAGGGTACCTACCCGCTGCCCGAGGCGCAGGTTGACCGTTTTATGCTCAAGGCTAAGATCGGCTATCCGAAAAAGCAGGAAGAGCACGACATCGTGCGCATGAACCTCTCGGGTGCCGGTATGCCGACCGTAAACAAGGTCATCACGCCCGAGGATATCGTCAAGGCGCGTCGTGTAGTGGAGGATGTCTACATGGATGAGAAGATCGAGAAGTACATTGTCGATATCATCTTCGCTACGCGCGAACCGAAGGAGTATAACCTCGACCGACTCGCAGCGTTGATCTCCTACGGTGGCTCGCCCCGTGCTTCGATTTCGCTGGCCAAGGCGGCGCGTGCCTACGCCTTTATCCGTCGTCGCGGTTATGTCATCCCGGAGGATGTGCGTGCCGTGTGTCACGATGTATTGCGCCACCGCATCGGCCTGACCTATGAGGCGGAGGCGGAGAATATCTCGACCGAGGAGATCATCACCGAGATCCTGAACAATGTAATTGTTCCCTAATGATGCAGGAGAACGAGAACGATATCTTAAAACGCGTTCGCAAGATCGAGATCAAGACCCGAGGTCTGTCGAACGAGATCTTCGCCGGAAAGTACCACACGGCTTTCCGCGGACGCGGTATGTCGTTTTCTGAGGTGCGTGAATACCAGTCGGGCGACGATGTGCGCGATATCGATTGGAATGTAACGGCTCGCTCGCGCAAGCCCCACATCAAGGTCTATGAGGAGGAGCGCGAGCTGACGATGATGCTTCTGGTCGATGTCTCGGCTTCGCGTATGTTTGGCTCGACGGGTCGTATGAAGAAGCAGCTTATGACCGAGATTGCGGCTGTGTTGGCCTTCTCGGCTGCGCAGAACAACGATAAGGTGGGGTGCATCTTCTTCTCGGATCGGGTGGAGAAATTTATCCCCCCGAAGAAGGGTCGAAGCCACATTCTGATGATCATCCGCGAGTTGATCGGCTTTGAGCCGCAGTCAACCCGCACGCGCATCTCCGAGCCGATCCGCTTCTTGACGAATGTCAACAAGAAGCGCTGTACGACCTTTATCCTCTCCGACTTCCTCGACTCCTCGCGCGACGAGGCTGCATTGGACGATGCACTGAAGATCGCTCGCGGGCGTCACGACCTGGTGGGTATCCGCGTGGTTGATCCGCGTGAACGCGCGCTGCCCGATGTGGGTATTGTCGAGCTGTGTGATGCCGAGACGGGACGCAAGGTCTGGGTCGACACTTCGTCGCGCGCTGTGCGCGACCATTATGCAGCGCAGTGGCAGGCTCGCAGTGAGCGTATCACCGCCACGCTGAAACAGCACCGCATCGACACGGCCGAGGTCTCGACCGAGGGTGACTATGTGGTGGAACTGATCAAACTCTTTAAGCAACGATGAAACGCCTCCTATTGCTTCTCTTTGTGGCGATGGTAGCCACGACTGCGGCACAGACGCCCGTGGTGAAGGCGCATGTCGAGCCCGACAGCGTCTTTATTGGCGACCGTTTTGACTATGTGATCGAGGTGGAGAAGGACCTCGTGCAGGAGGTCTATTTCCCGCAGTTCAATATGACCGATAGCCGTGCCATTGAGCTGGTTGAGGAGCTTCCGATCGACACCTTGCAGCGCGAGGGTCGCTTCCTCCGTCTGCAGAAGCGATACCGCCTGGCCGCCTTCGAGGAGGGGCTGATCAACATGGGTGCAGCGGGAGTACTTTATGCCGATAAGAACATCACCGATACGCTCTTTGCACGCGATTCGGTCTACTTGAAGGTGGCAACCTTCCAGATTGACTCCACCTCGCAGTCGATCTACGATCTCAAACCGCAATACACGCTCCACTTCCGCATGGCCGAGATCAAGGGCTACCTGCTTTGGGGCGTGTTGGTGCTTCTGCTCCTCGCAGGAGGAGTTTGGGCGCTGGCTCGTTACCTCCGAGAGCGCGGCAAGCGTCTGGGTGACCTCTTCAAGCCGGCACCGCCGCAGCCGCCCCATGTGGTGGCCATTCAGGCCTTGGAGGCGTTGCACCACCAGAAACTCTGGCAGAACAACCGCCATAAACTCTACTACTCGTTGCTGACCGATATCCTGCGCACCTACATCGCCGGCCGATGGGGTGTGGGCGCTATGGAGATGACCTCGGACGAGATTTTGAGTGCGATGCGCTCGGTGGAGCTGCCTGATAAGGCACGCATGGATTTGACGACGATTCTGCGCGATGCCGATCTGGTGAAGTTCGCCAAGTTTACCCCCGAGGCGGAGCAGAATGAGGAGGATTATAACCGCGCCTACTACTTCGTGGAGGAGACGAAGCCGATGGAGCAACAGCCGAATGAGGAGGAGAATGAGTAAACAGATGAAACAGACGATATGGACGATTGCGTTGTTGCTGCTTGCGCTGCCTTTGGCGGCACAGCAGATGCCCGAGCGCGCAGCGGTGCGTCGGGGTAATCGCGCCTTCAATAAGGGGAGCTACGAACGCAGCATCGAGCACTATAATCGCGCCTTGGAGGCGCAACCCGGACAATTCGAGGCGACCTATAACCAGGGTAATGCGCTCTATCGCATGGAGCGCTACGAGGCGGCGACGAAGGCGATGCAGCAGGCTGCAGCCGACTCACTGCGCTCGGATGAGGAGCGAGCTCACGCGCTCTACAACCTGGGCAATGCGCAGTTCAAGCAGCAGCAGTATCAGGAGGCGTTGGAGAGCTACCGTGGGGCGTTACGACTCAACCCCAACGACATGGAGACGAAGTATAACTACGCCTATACGAAGAAGCTGTTGGAGGATCAACAGCAGAATCAGGATCAGAATCAAGATCAAAACCAAGACCAGAACCAAGATCAAAATCAGGATCAGAACCAAAACCAACAGCAACAACCGCAGGGTGGAGACGATCAGCAGGATCAGCAAGAGAAGCAGGACCAGCAAGATCAACAGCCCGATGAGGGCGATCAGCAGGAGCAGCCTGCCCAGCCAAAGCCTGTAGAGAGCGGTATCTCCGAGCAAGAACAGGAGCAGATGCTCGACGCCATTCAGGCGCAGGAGGATCGTACGCAGGAGAAGCTGAAGGAGAAGCAGGGTGTGGTGATCCGTGGATCGAAGAATTGGTAAAAGAGAATAATATATGCATTTTGCTTATCCATATCTGTTGTGGCTGCTCGTAGCACTGTTCCCGTTGGTAGGTTACTACATCTGGAAGACGCTGCGCGGGGGTGCCACGATTCGTTTTTCGAGTGTGGATGCCCTCTTGCGGGCACCGCGCACCGTGCGCTACTACCTGCGCCACCTCCCCTTTGCCCTGCGCATGGGTGCGTTGGCGATGCTTGTGGTGGCGTTGGCGCGTCCGCAGGATGTCGAGCGCCTCTCGCATACCAATACAGAGGGTATCGATATCATGCTCTCGATCGATGTCAGTGGCTCGATGTTGGCACGCGACTTTACGCCCGACCGCATTACGGCAGCCAAGGAGGTGGCCGGAGCCTTTGTGGCCGATCGCTACGGCGATCGCATCGGTTTGGTGGCTTTTGCCGGTGAGGCCTTCACGCAATCGCCCCTGACGACCGACCAGGGTACGCTGCAGACGCTGTTGAGCCGCATCCGCAGCGGCCTGATCGAGGATGGTACGGCCATCGGTAACGGTTTGGCGACGGCCATCAACCGCCTGCGCGAGAGCGAGGCGAAGTCGAAGGTGATCATCCTGTTGACCGACGGTGTGAATAACCGCGGTGAGATCGCCCCGATGACAGCGGCCGAGATCGCCAAGGCGCAGGGTATTCGTGTCTATACGATCGGTGTCGGTACGGAGGGCATGGCACCCTATCCGGCTGTGGATATGTTCGGTCAGACGACCTTCGTGCAGCAGAAGGTTGAGATTGATGAGAAGACCCTCTCCTCCATTGCCGAGCTGACGGGGGGTCGCTACTTCCGCGCCACGGATAAGGAGAAGCTCCGCGCTATTTACGATGAGATTAACCGCATGGAAAAATCGAAGGTGGAGGTGATGGAACACATCTCCTATCACGAACGCTTTGTGGAGTGGCTGCTGGGTGCTTTGGCGCTCTTGTTGGCGGAGTTCCTCCTCTCGATTTTCGTGTTAAAACGCATTCCGTAGTACTATGTTTCGTTTCGCACATCCGCAATATCTTTGGTTGCTGTGGCTCTTGCCGCTGATGGTGCTCCTCTATCTGTGGGCTCGACACGCGCGTCGTCGCCGTTTGGCGCGCTTCGGAGAACTGACAACCCTGCAAGCGTTGATGCCCGACTACTCGTCGGGGCGCATCTTCCTCAAGCACCTGCTCTTCACGCTGGCCATTGGCTTCCTGATTTTGGCCGCTGCCCGTCCGCAGTTTGGTTCGAAGCTCCGCGAGGAGAAGGCCGAGGGGGTGGAGATGATGCTTGTGGTCGATGTATCGAACTCGATGCTGGCCGAGGACTTTGCTCCGAACCGCCTCGAGCGCACGAAATATGCCATCAACAAACTCTTCGAGGGAATGAAGCAGGATCGTGTCGGCCTGGTGGTCTTTGCCGGTGAGCCGAAGGTGCAGCTGCCGATCACCTCCGACTATCGCATGGCAAAGGCTTTTGCTCGTCGCATCGACCCCTCGTTGGTGAGCGTGCAGGGCACGGCTGTCGGTAAGGCCCTGGAGCAGGCGCTCCTCTCCTTCTCGGGCGAACGCAGCGAGGAGGGGGCACAGAGTCGTGTGATCATCCTGATCACCGATGGTGAGAACCACGAGGATGACGCCGTGGCGGTGGCGCGCCGGGCCGCCGAATTGGGTGTGCGCATCTATACGATCGGTATCGGTACGCCTGAGGGCGCTCCGATCACGATTGGGGGCGACTTTATCCGCGATGAGCGCGGTGAGATGGTTGTCTCGAAGCTCAACGAGGAGATGCTGACCGAGATCGCCGAGCTGACGGATGGACTCTATGTGCGTTCGACCCTGCAGTCGATCGGACTGGATGAGATCGTGAAGGAGATCGAGGCGATGGAGAAGCAGGAGCTCTCGACGATCCGCTTCGAGGAGTTTGACGAGCAGTATCGTCTGCCGCTCTTGATCGGTTTGGTGTTGCTCCTGATCGAACTGCTGCTGCTCGATCGTCGCAACCCTCTTCTGGCGCACCTGAACATCTTCCGCGAGGAGCGGTAAATCCTTCAAGAAAAGTTAAACAAAATCTAAAGCCCTCCCTTTCTAAAGCCTCCCTTTTCAAAGGGAGGTTTGGAGGGATTGTCTATATCACAGAGCGGATTCGCGTTCGCAGAACGCGGTATTTGGGTGGGTGGTCGGTTCATTGTCAGAAAAATCTAAAAAACCGACCACCCAGACAAATATTTTTCATATCTTTGCCCCGCAGATCCGCTCTGTCGCTGCCGACTTCGGTCGGGGGAGGAAAGTCCGGGCAACATAGAGCACCACGCAGGTTAACGGCCTGATGGGCGTGAGCTTATGGCAAGTGTAACAGAAAATAACCGCCGTGTTGGGAGACTCCGTTGTGGGTCATCTGCGATGCGGTAAGGGTGAAAAGGTGGGGTAAGAGCCCACCGCGAGGGCAGCAATGTCACTCGGTCCGTACATCCCGTGGGTTGCAAGACCATGTATACCGACAATTAAGGGTTGCTCGCCCAATGTCGGGGGGTAGGTTGCTGGAGGCGGTGTGAGAGCACCGTCGTAGATAAATGACAGGGGGTCGATGAGGGGAGCGCGTTTTAAGGCAGTTTTGTCGTGAGAACAATGCTTCAGCGTCGGCAACAGAACCCGGCTTATAGGATCTGCTGATATAAAGGCACTTTGCATTTGCAAGGTGCCTTTTTTCTTGCTATATTTGTACAAATACCAATACCAATACGAAAACGACTATGAAACGACTATTGACCCTTTTTGCGCTGGTAATCTTTTTGACCTCCTGCGGTGGAGCGAGTGTGGCCACCTACACGAATCCGATCCTCGGAGGCGACTACCCCGACCCGACTATTATGCGTGAGGGCGAGGATTACTATATGACCCACTCGGCCTTCGACTATCAGCCGGGCCTGACGGTCTTTCACTCGAAGGATCTGGTCAATTGGACGCCGATCAGCTATGCGCTGAAGGAGTACCTCGGCTCGGTATGGGCACCCGACATCTGCAAATATGGGGATAAGTACTACATCTACTTCACGGTGGCGCACCCTAAGGGACGCATGAACTTCGTCACCTACGCTGACTCGCCCTATGGGCCTTGGAGCGATCCGATCGACCTGAAGGTGGGAAACATCGACCCTTGCCATGTGGTGGGCGAGGATGGTTCGCGCTGGCTCTTTATGTCGGCTGGCAAGCGTGTGCGACTCACGGACGATGGCCTGGCCATTCTCCCCGAGACGATGGAGACGGTCTATGCAGGGTGGCAGTACCCCGAGGAGTGGGCAACCGAAGGTTTGTGTCTCGAAGGACCGAAGCTGCGCAAGATTGGCGAATACTACTACTACCTGAATGCCGAGGGTGGCACGGCCGGCCCGCCGACGAGCCACATGGTGGTTGTGGCGCGCTCGAAGTCGATCCACGGCCCGTGGGAGGATTCGCCCTTTAATCCGTTGGTGCACACCTACGATCCTGCCGACCGCTGGTGGTCGAAGGGTCACGGCTCGCTGATTGATACGCCCGACGGGCGTTGGTGGGTGGTCTACCACGCCTACGAGAATAGCTTCACGAACCTGGGTCGCCAGACGCTCATGGAGCCCGTTGTGTTGGGTGAGGATGGTTGGTTCTACCCCGTGGTGAAGGATGTGGCCGAGCCAATTGCAGCACCGCTACCGTTGCAGGAGCAGGTGGATCGTAAGGCGCTCATCGGCGAGTTCCGTTTGGGCTACGAGTGGAAATTCTACAAGTCGTTCGACCCCGAGCGTGTCCGGGTTGAGGAGGGTGTGCTGACCCTGCAGGGCAAGGGTACGCGCGCTGCCGACTCCTCGCCGATGATGTTTGTGGCCGGCGAGCACGCCTACGAGATCGAGGCTGAGATCGAGCTGCATGGCGATGTGACGGCCGGTCTGCTGCTGGTCTACAACAGCGATTTCTTCCAGGGTACGGGCTTTAACAAGGAGCGCCGCATGCGCTACCGCAAGGGTAGCGAGTCGGGCCGAGGTCGCTCGGCTGAGCACATGTGGCTGCGCCTGCGCAACCATCACCACATCGTCACGGGCGAGTACAGCTTCGACGGTGTGGAGTGGCACCGCGAGACCTGGGGCATGATGATCAACGGATACGACCACAATACGCTCTATGAGTTCCAGAGCGTCCTACCGGGCGTTTTCTGTGCCGGTGATGGCTATGCAACCTTCAAGAACTTTACATATCGCTCGCTGGAGTAAGGTGAAGTCTGTTAAACGGTTTAGGGGATTTAGGGCAGTGTCTCTAGATCCCCTAACTTTGTTAGATTGGCTAAATGGCCAATGTTAAATTAATGTTAAATAGCATCATTTGGGTCTCGCTTTTCCTGCTTTTCTGTTATCTTTGTGAAAATGTTTCTCTTTTTGAGCGACGAAAACCAAACACACTGCAATGAGTGAAATCTATACTGTAATTGTCGTCATTCTCGGTATCTTGGCCGTCTCGGGCCTCTTTGTCGGTGTGACGAACGATGCCGTGAACTTCTTGAACTCGGCCATCGGCTCAAAGGCCGCCTCGATGCGCACCATCCTCTTGGTCGCTTCGGTGGGTATCATCATCGGCGTTGTTACCTCGAGTGGCATGATGGAGGTCGCGCGTAGCGGCATGTTCAACCCCGGGCTCTTCACCTTCCACGAGGTGATGATCCTCTACCTGGGTGTGATGTTTGCCAACATCATTCTGCTCGACCTCTACAACTCGCTCGGCCTGCCAACCTCGACCACCGTGTCGTTGATCTTCTGTCTGCTCGGTTCGGCGATTGCTGTCTCGATCTTCAAGATCTCGGGCGATGAGTCGCTCTCGATCGCCTCGCTCGGGTCGTTTATCAACACCTCGCGTGCGATGGGTATCGTCTCGGCCATTCTTCTTTCGGTGGTCATCGCCTTTACTTGTGGTACGATCTCGATGTACATCTCGCGTACGATCTTCTCGTTCCGCTATGCGACGATGTTGCGTCGATTGGGTGCTTTTTGGTGTGGCGCTTCGCTGACGGCAATCATCTATTTCGCCCTCTTTAAGGGTTTGAAGACCCTCTTGGCCGGTCATCCGATGATCCTCTGGATCAACGACAACCTGCTCTTAGCACTCTTCGGTTGCTGGGTGGTCTGCTCGCTCGTGCTGTGGTTTGTTCAGCTCTTCAAGGTCAATATTCTGCGCATCACCATCCTCTCGGGTACCTTTGCCCTGGCTCTGGCCTTCGCCGGTAATGACCTGGTGAACTTCATCGGTGTTCCCGTGGCGGCCTTCGACTCCTACCGCATCGCTACGGCGGCCGGTGATCAGACGATGCTCATGGGTGCGCTCAACGAGAACATCCCGGCCAATATGCTGATCCTGCTCTTGGCGGGCGGCATCATGCTCGTGACGCTCTGGACCTCGAAGAAGGCGATGCATGTCTCGCAGACCGAGCTGAAGCTCGCCTCGCAGGATGAAGATGCCTCGCAGGGCAGCTCGTCGGTCTTCTCGCGTACGATTGTGCGTGCAGCGATGCAGATCAGCAACGCTGCGCAGTACATCACCCCCGCTTGGCTGCGTGCCCGCATCGAGCGCCGCTTCGAGTTCGAGGATATCGAGCACAGCGGTGCTCCGTTCGATATGATTCGTGCAACGGTGAACCTCACCACCTCGGCGCTGCTCATCGCCCTGGCAACCTCGCTCAAGCTCCCCCTCTCGACCACCTATGTCTGCTTCATGGTGGCTATGGGTTCGTCGTTGGCGGACCGCGCGTGGGGTCGTGAGAGTGCGGTGTACCGCATCTCGGGTGTGATCACGGTCGTGATGGGTTGGTTTGTGACGGCCTTGGGTGGCTTTATCATCGCCTTCATCGTTGGCCTGATCTTGATCTATGGTGGTACGATCGCCTTCATCATCGTCACGGTGCTCTGTACCTATATGCTGATCCGCAGCAACTTCTCGAAGAAGAAGGAGGAACAGGCGGAGGAGCAAGCACAGAGCGAAACGACCGACGATGTGATCCGCTCGCTGCGCGAGGAGGTGGCACACACGATGATCCGTGCCACGAAGATCTACGACCGCACGCTGCTGGCTACGATGCGCGAAAATCGCGGTGAGTTGCTGGCGATGGTCAAGGAGGCCAATACTCTCTTCTATCAGTCGCGTGACCGCAAATATACGCTGATGCCGACCTTGAAGCGTCTGCAAAATGTCGATATCTACGCTGCGCACTACTATGTGCAGGTGGTGGACTTCCTCAATGAGGTGACCAAGGCGCTCTTGCACATCGCTCGTCCGGCCTTTGACCACATCGACAACTGCCACGAGGGCTTCTCGACCGAGGAGACGCGCGATCTGATGGCGATCAACGATGAGGTGGAGATGATCAATCGCCGCATCACGACGATGCTTGTCAAGGGTGATTTCTCGGAGATTGAGACGGTGCTGGTGATGCGTGACGGCCTCTTCGAACGCATTGCCGAGGTGATGTTGTCGGAGCTCTCGCGCATCGACTCGTCGAAGACCAATACCCGCGCCTCGATGCTCTACCTGACGATTCTCTCCGAAACGAAGAATATGGTTTTGCAGTCGCGTAACCTCTTGAAGTCGCAGCAGTACTTCCTGCAGCACCACAACGAACAACAACCCACCACTTGGATTAAATAGCTCGAACGATGGATATAGCCCTTTCGAAACGCAAAGAGAACATTGCCGAATACATCCTCTACCTTTGGCAGTTGGAGGATCTGCTGCGCGCACTGCAGTTCAGCCCCGAGGCGGTTTATATGACCCTCATCGCTCCGCGTAAGGAGCTCGATGAGCAGCAGAAGTCGGCCTTTCTGATCTGGTATATGGATATTGCCAACCTGCTACGCCAGGAGGGTAAGGAGGAGAAGGGTCACCTGGAGCACACGCTCCACCTGATTCAGGATATGCACGACCTGCACCTGCAGCTGCAGAAGCTGCCCGTGGGCGAGCACTACCGCACGACCTGCGCACGCCTCGAGCCCGAGCTGCCGAAGCTGCGTGCGGTGCTGGGCAACCCGGGTATGAACGACACGGAACTCTGCTTCCGTGCTCTCTATGCTGCGATGCTCTACCGCATCAAGGGACAGGGCGATCGTTCGGCTGTGAGCGATACGCTGGAGTATATCTCGCCCGTGGTGGCAGAGCTTGCTGCATTGCACGGCAAGGTAGAGCGTGGTGAGATCGATCTTTTCAAGGATAAATAGAGCCTTTAAAACCGATGACAATGAAGCGCTTGCTCTTTTTGGTGGTGGCACTCTGCTACCTGATGCCTGCCTCGGCGCAGGAATTTGTCCCCTTCAACGGTCTGTTGCTCGATGCGGCTTCGAACCCCATCAAGCAGGCGCGTGTGTGGGTCAAGTCGGAGGAGCGCTATGCGAAGAGCGATAAGAAGGGTCGCTTTGGCCTCTCGAATGTGGCGGCAGATGATACGCTTAAGGTGCGCTGGGAGAAGCGTACCTACTACATTCCCGTGCAGGGAAAGCGTAGCATGCAGATCCGCATTATGGAGGATTTGGACTACAGTGCTGAGGAGTCGATGAAGCTGCTCGACTACGGCTCATCGTATGTGCGTCAGCGCGAGTATATCGGCTTCAATAGCCAGATCACGGGTGAGGAGCTGCTGCGTACGGGGTGTACGGATATCCTCTCGGCGCTCTCGGGGCTTATCCCTGGTTTGAATGTGAGCGAGAATCCCGAGGATGGCACCTATTCGGTCAATATCCGCAACACGAGTGGTATGACGGGCAACCCGACGCCGCTCTACATTGTCGATGAGATTGAGGTGCGCTCGATCGACCACATTCAGCTCAACCAGGTGGCCTATGTGGTGGTGATGAAGGATGCTGCGATCTATGGTGTGCGCGGTGGAAATGGTGCAATCGTGGTGCGCACGAAGAGCGCTTCGACCTTCGATTACGACCGCGAGCACAACCGTCACTAAACGATCGTTGATAGGTAAAAACAGCAGGACCTGTCTCCGTTGGGAGGCAGGCCCTGCTGTTGTATTGATAAGGGGTGTGGTTACTCCTTGGCTGTCGAGAAGCCGTAGCACATCACTACCAGGAAGCAGATGAGCGGCAGGATGAACGAGAGGTTCACGGCCGGCCAGCCGAAGAGCGTGCCCTGATCGATGATCATTGCCTGTACGGGCGGGAGCACCGAGCCACCAAGGATCGCCATGATCAGACCGGCTGCGCCAAACTTTGCATCCTCACCCATACCCTCGAGGGCGATGCCGTAGATCGTGGGGAACATGAGCGACATACAGCCCGATACAGCTACGAGGCAGTAGAGACCCATGCGGCCGTCGATGGCAATCACGCCAAGGGTGAAGGCCGTGGCGGCAACAGCCAGCAGTGCCAAGAGGCGACCCGGGTTGATGTACTTGAGCAGGAAGGTGCAGACGAATCGGCTCGAGCAGAAGATCACCATGGCGATGATGTTGTAGCGCTGCGAGAGCACCTCGGCGTCGATCTCGGCCATACCCTCACCTAGGAATACGCGCGTACCATACTGGATGATGAAGGTCCAGCACATGATCTGTGCGCCGACATAGGCGAACTGTGCGATCACGCCGTTGCGGTAGCGGGCGCGTAGGAAGATGCGCTTGATGGTGGTCAGGAAGCCATCCTGCTTCGACGACTCCTGCACCTTCGGCATGCGTGCCAGCCAGATCGTGAGGAACATGGCAGCGATCACCGCACCGATGATCAGGTAGGGGGTGATGAGCACCTGCAGGTCGGCCTGCTTCATTGCCTCGAACTCTACCTCCGAGAGTCCTGCTCGGCCGGCCGTGTCGAGCGGATTGAGCTTCGCCTGGATGAAGTTCATCGCTACATACATACCCACGAGCGAGCCCATCGGGTTGAAGGCCTGCGCCAGGTTCAGACGGCGCGTGGCAGTCGACTCCGAACCCATCGAGAGGATGTAGGGGTTGGCGCTCGTCTCGAGGAACGAGAGACCGCAGGTCAGGATGAAGTAGGCGGCCAGGAAGGGGTAGTAGCTACCCGTCATCTTGGCAGGGAAGAAGAGGAACGCGCCGATAGCGTAGAGTCCCAATCCCATCAGGATGCCGGCCTTGTAGGAGTAGCGGCGGATAAACATGGCGGCGGGGAAGGCCATGGCGAAGTAACCGCCATAGAAGGCCACCTGTACCAGTGCGCCATCCGTAACGCTCATGCGGAAGATCTTCGAGAAGGCCTTCACCATCGGGTTGGTGATGTCGTTTGCAAAGCCCCACAAGGCGAAACACGAGGTGATCAAAATGAACGGCAACAGGTAGTTTACGCCGTTGTGTTTTAAGATCGACTCTTTGATTTTGTTCATGTTCTTTGTTGTTTGGTTATTAAGTTTTTAATGGGTCACTCCTTGATTAGATCGGCCAGCGTAGCCTGTGTGTAGGCCACCAGGTCGCTCGGTGCGAGCTTGAGCTGCAAACCGCGCACTCCGGCGCTGATGTAGATGTAGTCAAACGCTTCGCACGAGGTGTGGAGAAAGGTCGGGAAGGGGCGCTTCATGCCGATGGGCGAGCAGCCGCCGCGGATATAACCCGTGGTGGGCAGCAACTCCTTCATCGGAATCATCTCGGCGCTCTTGTTGCCCGAGAGGCGTGCCGCCTTCTTCAGATCGACCTCCCGATCTCCCGGGATGACACAGACAAAGTGCCCGTTGCGGTCACCCCGGAGAATCAGCGTCTTGAAGACCTGCTCGATCGGCTCGCCCAGTTCCTCGGCCACATGCGTAGCAGCCAGATCACTCTCGTCGACCGTGTAGGGAATCAGCTCATAGGCGATCCCGGCACGATCCAACAGGCGGGCGGCGTTCGTCTTTTCGATCTTCTTGGCCATCGTTGCTCTTATCGGCAGATCTCGTGGATGCGGCGATAGACCTCAGCCTGCTCCTCGGGGGTCTCGCAGTAGGTTACAACGATGAGCTTCATGCCCTTCGTCCAGAGTGATTTCACCTTCTCGCACACCAGATCGGGCGTGCCGACGATGCGGGCATTGAGTACCGCACCCGAGCCGGCAAAGGCCTCGGCGTAGCCCTCGGTGGGGTTGGCTCCCGGATCGGTGGCCAGCGAGAAAGCACCGTCGGCCATGCGCAGACCCTCGATGCGGGCGATCTCCTCCTTCTTGTCCGACCAGTTGCCGCACGAGTGGAAGACCGTACCGCCAAAGGCGTCACCGGCGCGCTTCATGGCAGGAACGGCCATCGGGAAGTAGAGGTCGGGCGAGAGCATCGTCACCGAGTCGTCGCTCATACCCAGGCCGTCGAACATACGGCTCGAAGCAAAACCGTGGCCGGGCTTCACAAGTGCCGAGCCGATCAAGCGGCGTTGCGCCTCCGTGAAGTCGATCAACAGATCGGCCGTGCGCTCCATGGCGGCGGTCATCGAGTCGGGATCGAGGTAGAAGTCGAGGTAGAACTGGTTCGAGTCGATGATGTTACTCAAGGTGTTGAGCGGCGACTGTACATCGCAGTACGACATCGGCACTTCACCCTTTGTCTTGTCGAGGAAGTACTCCACCATCTCGAGCGTGTGGCGACCGATCGGGGTCTCTGCTACCGCTTTGTAGGGCGCAGCCACGAGCTCGGCCGTCGAGCCGAACTTACCATCCACGGCAGGAGCCAGACCGGGCTCCCAGCGGTAGTCGAAGCCGTAGGCTGCAGCTACCGTACCCAGGCCGTACCACGGCTCGAGGAAGTTGGGGACATCGGCCTCGAAGCGCATCGACTGCTCCAATGCGCCAAGCTGCCATGCGAGCGACTTCTCGCGATCGCGGCAATCCTCGGCGAAGACCTCCTTGACGCGCATGCGGCGATAGACCAGCACGCCCTCGTCGGCCTGCCAAAAGGCTTTGCAGCGCTCGTCGAGCTGAGCGGCATACTCCGCATAGCGTACGCGGTCGAACTTCTCGGGGGCGATGGGCTGTACGGTGGTGGCCTGTGAGTCGGCCAAGCTGGTATTGAAAGTGTCTTTCATGGCTGTTTGGGGTGTTATGCGCGCTCCTGACGGATGGCTTCAGCAATTTCGTAGAGCTCGTGTACGCGCTCGTCGCGTACCTCGCCGTCCATGTTTACGCAGCAGATACCGGTCTTCCAAAGGTCGCCCGAAGCATCTACGCGCGAGGTGATGATCTCACGCAGCTCCTCCGACGAGTAGCCGTTGATCTCTACGGGGTTCATGCGCAGGCTGAAGAAGGTCTCGGGCAGCGCGGCACGCAGTGCGGCTACATCACCACCCCAACCCAGGTCGAGGAAGCTCAGGTGCGGAATCTGGGCAAACTGAGCTGCGTGGCGGTGCGGGTCACGACCGCAGTAGTGGATGCCGTAGGGCTGGTACTTCTTACTCCACTCGATGTCGATCGGCAGCAGCAGGTCCTCGTAGTCCTGCTCCGAGATCATCGTGTGCGAGCACTCCGAGTGGATGTAGAGCGGATCGTCCATGTAGCGAGCGATGCGGTTCACCGAGATCGACGACGAACCCGTTTGGCTCTGGATATAGCTGAAGAAGCGCTCCACCACGCGGCCGATCTGTGCGAAGTAGGCCTTCGTGCCTTCGGGATCGAGCATCATATCCATCAGCACGCTCTCGCCCTTGAGATCGATCGCCAAGTTGAGCACACCACCCCAGTTGATGTCGCCCGTCACATAGCCATACTTAGCCTTCAGCTCCTCGATCAGGCGCTGCAGACGCTTGAAGGCCTCGCTCTTGAAGGGAGCCTCCTCATCGATCGTGAGCTCTTCGCGGTGGGCACAGATCACCTGCGGTGCTGTATCGGCGCCATACTCGATCTGGCAGCCGAGCATCTCCGAGAGCAAGTAACCTGCTGCCAGATGCACTGCACCAATCTCGGGGCGCTCCTCAGCGTGGTGGGCACCCAGGCCCCAGCGACCGAAGCGCTCGTGGAGCGTGCGCTCCATCAGTTGCTCGTCGGCCACGCGGCGACGCGGATCGTAGAAGAAATCTTCGTCAAAGACGATGCCCGTGTGTTTGTTCCACCACGAAGGATGGAAGACTACATCGACGGGAAGCGGGGTGTTGGTCAGTTTTTTCATAGGATTATACAATTTGGTGCTAAATTACGCAAAATTCGCGGAATAACCGCCTTTTTTTTGAAGAATATCCGGTCGATAAGAAAAACGGTGCGAAAAGCCCCCTTTTATTTTTCAATCCGACTTTCTTTTCCTACATTTGTATTCAAATTTTTTAGACCACTACCCTCATGACACGCAAACTCATTGCTGTGCTCCTCTCTGTCGCCCTCTTCTCGTTGGGCTGGCTGGGGTTGACCGGCTTGTTGCTCCCCGTGGCATTTGTGCCCCTGCTTTGGCTGAGCGCCGAGGCCGAGGCGTCGCGTCGCGGCTGGTGGCAGACCTTTGGTTGGGCGCTGCTCATCTTTGTCGGTTGGAACCTCGCCACAATCTGGTGGATCTGGAATGCCACGCCCGTTGGTCCGGTTGCCGCAACACTCTTTTCTACCTTCTGGAACATGTTGGCCTTCATGACCTTCCATACGGTCTCGAAGCGCGCTCCCAAGGCCTTGGCCTATACCATCTTTGTTGCTGCGTGGATTGCGGCTGAGTACGGCTACATGCAGAGCGACTTCTCGTGGCCGTGGCTGACGCTTGGCAACGGCTTCTCGCACGATGTGTGGGCCGTGCAGTGGTATGAGTGGACCGGTGTCTTCGGTGGTTCGTTGTGGGTGTTGGTGGCCAACCTGGCGATCTTCGAGGCGCTGCGTATGCGCTCGGTGCGTGCCGTGGTGCGTGCTGCTGCGGTGGTGGTGGTGCCGATGATCCTCTCGCTCTGCATCTGGCTGAACTACGAGCCGCAGGGGGAGCGCACGGTGACGGTGAGCATCGTGCAGCCAAATGTCGACTGCTACGATAAGTTCCACGGCGACGACCAGGCGCAGATCGAAAATATCTTTGCGCTGCTCGAAGAGGCTTCGCCCGAGGCGGACTACATCCTGCTGCCCGAGACGGCGATGCCGGGTTACTATTGGGAGGGTTTGCTCTCGGCCTATGTCTATCCGCCGATGCCGGCCGAGGTGTGGCAGCGTATGCTCGATACGCTCTCGACAAACCACCCGCAGGCCATGCTTGTGACGGGTGCCAATACGCGCCGCTACTACCAGGGCGGAGCACCGACGCGCACAGCTCGCCGTATGCCCTACAGCAACGACTTCCAAGACATCTATAACTCCTCCGTCGGCATCGACCCCTCGGGAAATATCCAAATTCACCACAAGGGTAAGTTGGTCATCGGCGTGGAGTCGACCCCGACCTGGATCTTCGATTTGATGCGCTTCCTGGTGATCGACCTGGGAGGCGTTGTGGGTCAGCTCGGTGAGGGCAAGGAGGGTACAGCCTTCCGCCACCGCGATCTGGCCATTGGCCCTGCCATCTGCTACGAGGGGGTCTATGGTGACTACTTTGGCAGCCATGTTCGTGCCGGTGCGCAGCTCATGGCGCTCCTCTCGAACGATGGGTGGTGGGGCGATACGCCCGGCTATAAGCAGCTCTTCTCGCTCTCGCGCCTGCGTGCGATTGAGCATCGCCGTGCCATTGCCCGCTCGGCCAACACGGGTCGCTCGGGCTTTATCTCGGCACGCGGTGATGTATCGGGCACGATGGAGTGGAATGAACGCGGCGTGCTGACCGAGGAGGTGCTCCTCTCCGACCACCAAACCCTCTATACCCGTGCGGGCGACTATGTGGCACGCATCGCCCTCTATGTGACGCTGCTCTCGCTGCTCTACTATGTGGCCTACCGCATCAAGCGCCGTAATTACCTCGTTGAATAAATAAACTCAGCCATGAATTATACCCAAACGCTCGATTTTCTATTCAATGCCCTGCCGGTCTTCGAGCAGACCGGAGCTTCAGCCTATAAACCCGGTTTGGAACGCATCACGGAGTTCTGCCGTGTGTTGGGCAATCCGCAACGAAACTATTTCACGATCCATGTAGCCGGCACAAACGGCAAAGGATCGGTGTCGCACCTCTTGGCCTCGATTCTGCAACAGGCAGGCTATCGTACGGGTCTCTTCACCTCGCCTCACCTGCAGGACTTCCGCGAGCGTATCCGCGTCGACGGCGAGATGATCCCGAAGCAGAAGGTGGTTAACTTTGTGGATAAGCACCAGGCCAAGATGGTCGATTTGGGGCTCTCGTTCTTCGAGATGACGGCCGCATTGGCGTTTGATTACTTTGCGCAGAGCGATGTGGAGGTGGCTGTGATCGAGACGGGTCTGGGTGGTCGCCTCGATGCAACGAACATCATCCTGCCGATCGTCAGCGTCATTACGAATGTCGGCATGGACCACATGAATCTGTTGGGCAATACGACGGCGGAGATTGCTGCCGAGAAGGGTGGTATCATCAAGAAGAGTATCCCTGTTGTCTTGGGTGAGGCGGATGAGCGCTACAATGGCGTGATTGAGGCGTTGGCGGAGGCCAACCGCTCGCGTGTGATCTATGCCGAGCAGGAGTTTACCTGCTGCGGACAGGAGCAAGAGGCTCAGAGCCAACACTTCTCGCTCTGTCGTACGCGCGACGGACACTGCTACGACCTGCATATAGATCTGATGGGATGCTATCAGCGCCACAATCTGATCACGGCAGCTTCGGTGGCCGATTTCCTGCACGAGTATACGCCACTGACGATCTCGCGTCGCGCCTTCATCGAGGGTGTATGCTCGGCAGCAAAGGATACGGAGTTGATGGGTCGCTGGCAGAAGATTGCGGAGTTTCCGCGCGTGATCTGCGATACGGGACACAACGCCCACGGTATCAAGTATGTGGCCGAGCAGTTGAGCGCTATGTCATGTGAGAAGCTCTACTGCGTGGTGGGTTTTGCACGCGATAAGGATATTGCGCAGATCCTGCCCCTGCTGCCGACCACGGCTCACTACATCTTCACGCAGGCGAAGACCCCGCGTGCGATTGCGGCCGAGGAACTCAAGACGATGGCTGCGGCGTGTGGCTTGCAGGGCGAAGTGGTAGCCGATGTACAGGCCGCGCTGGCGCGTGCCCGCGAGCTGGCAAGCCCCTCGGATCTGATCTTCGTAGGTGGTAGCACCTATGTCGTAGCGGAGGTTTTGTAGGCCTCTTGGCGAACTTTTTTGAAATTTTTGCAAATTTCGCTTGCAGGTTGCGTTTTTTTAACTACCTTTGCACCTGCAAAACCAAAATGCCCAGGTGGCGGAATAGGTAGACGCGCACGTTTCAGGTGCGTGTGCCGCAAGGCGTGCAGGTTCGATTCCTGTCCTGGGCACTGAAGAGTTGATCGAGAGGTCAACTCTTTTTTTTGTATCCGTAAAGCAACGGGGACTCGGCCAAGCCAAGTCCCCGTTCTTTTGTTTGTGTCTATGAATTACTTCGCATGAAAGGTGTAGCTCTTTCCGGCGCGCGTCATCACATCGTATTCGAAGTAGGCAGGTAGCGCAACGATCTGCTCGGGCGCTTCGGCCGAGCGTTTCGGCGGCAGGATTGCCTGCGCAGCCAGCAACGGATGGTCGGTCGGCGCTGTAGCCGGAGCGAGTGCATGGCCGGTGATCGGATTGGCCGTACGCAGGCGCAGCAGGCCATCGTGGGTGGCGCGGATCGTGACGGAGTGGATCTTCCCATCTCTCCAAGTCAGGCGCTCGATGATGTAACCGCCGCGTGCACGCAGACCCTCGATCGAACCCGTAGCCCAGCAGTCGGGCAGGGCCGGCAGGAGGTGGATCGCGCCGGAGTGGCTCTGTACGAACATCTCGGCAATACCCGCCGTGCAACCGAAGTTGCCGTCGATCTGGAAGGGCGGATGGGCATCGAAGAGGTTGGGGTAGGTGCCTCCATCCTGACCCGACTCGGCCGTGGTGGGCTGAATCTGGTCGGTGATCAGTTTATAGGCGCGGTTGCCGTCGAGCAGACGAGCCCAGCAGCAGACCTTCCAACCCATCGACCACCCCGTGGAGGGGTCGCCACGATGTTCGAGCGTTTGGCGGGCGGCAGCCATCAATTCGGGGTTATGCAGCGTGATCTGGCGACCCGGAAAGAGCCCCCAGAGGTGCGAGATGTGGCGGTGGTGATCCTGCGGGTTGTCCCAATCCTCCAACCACTCCTGCAACTGGCCGTGGCGACCGATCTGCATAGGAGGTAGCTGTGCTGCGAGCCCGCGGAGCGACTCGATAAAGGCGACATCTTCGCCTACAACAGCCGCCGCATGAATGGTATTCGACAGTAGATCGTAGATCATCTGATTGTCCATCGTCGCACCGTGTACCACCGAGAAGCCGCGTGCCCCGTTGACATTGGGGCGATTTTCGGGTGAGAAGGAGGGTGCAGCGACCAGATAGCCATACTTCGGCTCGCGCACCAAGAAGTCAAGGTAGAACTCCGAGGCTTGACGCATCAGTGGATAGATCTCGCGCAGGTAGGCCTCGTCGCCCGAGATCAGGTATTTGTCCCAGAGGTCCTGGCAGAGCCAGGCGTTGCAGGTGGGCCAGATGCCGTAGGTCGGACCGTCGACAGCGCCCGTCGAGCGCCAAATGTCGGTGTTGTGGTGCATCGTCCAGCCGCGAGCGCCATACATGGCGGCGCTTTCGCGCCCCTTCTCGGCCACCTCCTTCACGAGGCGGATCATCGGTTCGTGGCTCTCTGCAAGTGCGGTGATTTCGGCCGGCCAATAGTTCATCTCAAGGTTGATGTTGGCCGTATATTTGCCATCCCACGGTGCGCGACGACGGTAGTTCCAGATGCCCTGCAGGTTAGCGGCCTGGCCTCCGGGTTGCGAGCTGGAGATCAGTAGGTAGCGACCAAATTGGAAGTAGAGGGCGGCCAGGTGCGGATCGTGCGTCGTGGCAAACTCCTCGACGCGGCGATCGGTCGTTTTGTCGGCCTGTGCGTTGCGTCCTAGGTCGATACGCACGCGGTCGAACTGCGTGCGGTAGTATTTCGTGTGTGCTGCGAGGGCGCGTCGGTAGTTCGAGGGGGCGCGATCGAGGTAGTGCCGTGCCACCTGCTCGGCGTTGCCTGATACATCGGTGTAGTTGATGAAGTTGGTGCCGATCGAGAGGTAGATCGTGGCCTGATCTGCCCCCGTGACACGCAATAGGGTGTCTGCCTCGCTCTGCATCACGCCACCTTGGTGGTCGATCTTCAAAAGGGTCGTGAAGCGCACTTTGCCCTCGATCCCCTCGTGGTCGTCGGCCTTGCCATCGAGGCGCAGAATACCCTCCTCGATCGAGCGGTTCACCTGCTCGGTGTAGGGGGTAGTGTAGCGTGCACCGAAGGAGAGGGCTCCTCGCTCCGAGGCGGTGAGGCGGATGATTAAGAGTTGATCGGGAAACGAGGTGAAGGCTTCACGCGTGTACTCCACACCCCCTGCCGAGAAGCGGGTGGTGGTCACTGCGCGAGCGATATCGAGCTCGCGGTAGTAGTCGGTCGGATCTGCTGTGAGGTCAAAGTCCAGGTGGAGCGATCCGACGGTTTGATAGGGCATGCCGTTGGCCTGCTTGGCACTGATGTAACGACCGCAGAGTGCCTGCGCCTCCTTATTCTTGCCGGCGAAGAGGAACATACGGATCGAATCGAGCCCGGCTGCGTTGTGGGGATTTACATTGTTGTGTGGTGATCCACCCCAGACGCTCTCTTCGTTGAGTTGGAATTCATCGTGCGTGGCACCGCCATAGACCATGGCGCCGAGGCGGCCGTTGCCGATCGGGAGCGCCTCGACCCAGAGCGAGGCGGGTTTGTCGTAGTGGAGTACCAATCCCTCCTGCGGAGGTTGCGAGCAGGCTGTAGCTGCGAGGGTGAGGAGTAGTAAAAGGCGTTTCATGGTGGTAGTTGAGGGGTTATTTACGCTTTGCGGCGGCTTTGCGGCGACGCACGGCAGGGCGTTTGCGTACCGAGAAACCAAAGGTGCCGAGCTGCTTGCCCAGCTCGTAGTAGGCGCCGTGCGAGTAGGCCACGAGGTTGGCACGCTCGAGGCAAAAACGCCCCGTCGCGGGGTCGATGTACTGCGGATCGACCTCTACGCCTACCACCTCGGCGATGAACATATCGTGCGAGCCGAGCTCGACGACCTGCTTCACGCGGCAGGCGATGTTGACGGGTGACTCGGTGATGAGCGGAGCCGAGACATGGCGCGAAGGCTCGGCCGTGAGACCCATCTCGTGGAACTTGTCGTAGTCGCGTCCCGAACGCACTCCGCACCAATCGGTGGCACGCACCAGATCGCGCGTCGTGAGGTTGATGACAAATTCACCCGTGCGGCTGATCAGCGCGTGCGAGTGGCGCTCCTTGCGCACGGAGATGTAGCACATAGCAGGGTCCGAGCAGATCGTGCCTGTCCAGGCTACGGTGATGATGTTCTGCTCTTCGGGAGTTGCTCCACAGCTTACCATAACGGCGGGCAGGGGGTAGATCAGGGTTCCGGGTTTGAAATCTTCGCGCATGAATCTCTTTGCTTTTGGTTCTGTAACAAAAGTACGACATTTTCGGGAAATATCCTATATAGATATTGGTACGCTTTGTGTATAGATTTTTCTGATCTTGATATAAAAAATATCAATTTGACAAATGGTAATTCTTGTATTATATTTGCATCAAGAAACAAGAATTCACGCAAAAAACAATACACTATGGCAACGAAATTTTATATCTGCCGCCACTGCGGCAATGTGATTGAGAAGGTGGTTGATTCGAAGGTCCCCGTAGTCTGCTGCGGCGAGAAGATGGAGGAGCTTGTTCCCAACACGGTCGATGCGAGCGGCGAGAAGCACCTCCCGGTGGTGACCTGGATCGACGGTCAGACGATCAAGGTCGAGGTGGGCAGCGTGCACCATCCGATGCTCCCCGAGCACCACATCGCCTTCGTCTATGTGGAGACCGAGCATGGCGGTATCCGCGTCAACCTGACGGATCAGCCCGTAGCGGTTATCGCCCTGGGCAACGAGCGCCCGACGGCCGTCTACGAGTACTGCAACCTGCACGGCCTTTGGAAAGTGAATTTGTGATTTTTCAAGATTGAAGCAATTATGGCTCACTAAATTTTACAGAAATCGCCTCGTTTGGGGCGATTTTTTTTTGTCATAGGCTTGCGTTTCTCATTTTTTTTGTAACTTTATACTCCGTAAATCAAATTTGCGTAAACCTTAAAACGATTCAATATGAAAAACTATTTAGCAAAAGAGATCAAGAACATCGTTCTTATTGGTGCTCCCGGCACGGGAAAAACTACCCTTGCCGAAGCGATGGCTTATGAAGGGAAGGTTATCGACCGCAGGGGTAGTATCGAGACGAATAACACGATCTCGGACAATACGGATATCGAGCACGAATACAAACGCTCGATCTATTCGACGATTCTCTTCACCGAATTCATGGAGCGCAAGCTCAACATCATCGACTGCCCGGGTTCGGACGACTTCTGTGGTTCGCTCTTCTCGGCCTTCAAGGTGGGTGATGTCGGTGTATTCGTATTCAATGCAGCCAACGGCTGGGAGGTAGGTAGCGAGATTCAGGCTCGTTATGCTCGTCAGCTCAACAAGCCCGTGATTGGTGTGATTAACCAGCTTGATAGCGACAAGGCATCGTTTGAGGCTGCCTACGAGTCGATCAAGGCTGCTTCGCGCGTGAAGCCCGTGATTGTACAGTACCCCGTAAACCAGGGTCCCGAGTTCAACGCCTTCATCGATGTGCTGCTCATGAAGATGTACCGCTTCAAGGATCATGATGGTCATCGTGAGGAGTTGGAGATCCCCGCAGAGGAGATGGAGAAGGCTCAGGAGCTGCACCGTGAGCTGGTAGAGATGGCTGCTGAGCACGACGAGGCACTCATGGAGCTCTACTTCGAGAAGGGTGCTCTGACGCAGGACGATATCCGTGCCGGCTTGAAGATCGGCGTGGCTAACCGCGATGTGATGCCTATCTTCTGCGCCAGCGGTAAGCGCGATATCGGTACGAAGCGCCTTATGGAGTTTATCATCAATGTAGCTCCGGGCCCGCTGAAGGCTCCCGCATTCCTCTCGACCGAGGGTGCAGAGATCGTGGCTGACGAGACGGCTCCCGCTGTGGCATTCGTCTTCAAGAGCCAGGTGGAGCAGCATATCGGTGAGATCACCTACTTCCGCGTGATCCGTGGTAAGCTGACCGAGGGTTGCGAGGTGATCAACACCCGCACGCAGAACAAGGAGAAGATCTCGCAGCTCTTCGCCGTTGCCGGTAAGAACCGCGTGAAGGTAACGGAGCTTGCAGCCGGTGATATTGGTTGCACCGTGAAGTTGAAGGGTACGAAGGCCAACGATACGCTCTCGGCAGCTGCCGATCTGGTAACGATCGAGCCGATCGTCTTCCCCGAGCCGCGCTACCGCGCCGCTATCAAGTGCAAGGATCAGGGTGACGAGGAGAAGCTCGGTAAGATCCTTAACGACGCCAAGAACGAGGATCCGACCATCCTGGTTGACTACTCGAAGGAGCTCAAGCAGACGATTATCCAGGGTCAGGGTGAGCACCACCTCAATATCCTGCGTACGCGCATCGCTTCGGAGAATAAGATCGACTTCGAGTTTATGGCTCCGAAGATCCCCTATCGTGAGACGATTACGAAGGTGGCTCAGGCTGATTATCGCCACAAGAAGCAGTCGGGTGGTGCCGGTCAGTTTGGTGAGGTTCACATGATCGTTGAGCCCTACTACGAGGGTATGCCCGAGCCGAAGAACTACAAGGTGTCGTCGAAGGGCGAGTTGGTAGTCAATGTGAAGAGCAAGGAGGAGTACGATATGGCCTGGGGCGGTAAGCTGCAGTTCTACTCGGCAATCGTGGGTGGTGCCATCGACGCTCGCTTCATGCCCGCTATCCTGAAGGGTGTGATGGAGAAGATGGACCAGGGCCCGCTGACGGGCTCGTACGCTCGCGATATCCGCGTAGTGATCTACGACGGTAAGATGCACCCGGTAGATTCGAATGAGATCTCGTTCAAGCTGGCAGCTCGTAACGCCTTCAAGGAGGCCTTCCGTAACGCCGGTCCGAAGATTATGGAGCCGATCTACAGCGTAGAGGTGCTTGTTCCGAGCGAGTATATGGGTGCTGTGATGAGCGACCTGCAGAACCGCCGTGCGATGATCATGGGTATGGAGTCGGATAAGGGCTTCGACCGTCTGAGCGCTGCTGTGCCTCTGGCTGAGCTCTATCGCTACTCGACGACCCTCTCGTCGCTGACCTCGGGTTCGGCAACCTACTCGATGAAGTTCTCGTCGTATGAGCAGGTGCCTGCTGATGTTCAGGATAAGCTCTTGAAGGCTTACACGGATACGGATGAGGATTAATCCCTCGGACGATTAAAACAGGGAGAGCCCGCCTGAAAAGGTGGGCTCTCTTGTTGTTTGAGCTTAATGCTCAAAAAGAGGGCTAAAGGGGGTGTTTCCTGGAAAGGTGGAGCCTACCCCCGCGCATAAAAAAAGTCATGTTGCCAAAGAGCGCTTCCTACCCCTCAGCAACGATGACTATAAAAAAGAAGGAAACCGTGAATCGGGCGTTGTACCTCGACTCGTCGATTTCCTCACCAACCTAAAACTACTAACCTAAATGAACCTTAAAACTTCGCTGCAAAGATACGGGGCTTTTCCGACCTGTGCAACTTTTTAATAAAAAATTTCAATAAATTTTGAAGAAATTTTATTAATTGGTTAAAATCGGTGATTTTAAGGCCATTTGCGTCTCGTTATTTCACATAGCGACGCACCGCTTCGGCGACGCGTTCGCCATCCATGGCGGCAGAGATGATACCTCCAGCGTAGCCGGCACCCTCGCCTGTGGGGAAGAGACCCTCCAGGTCGGGATGCATCAATTGCTCTGCATCGCGCGGGATGCGCACCGGAGTCGAGGTGCGAGACTCGACGCCGACAACAATCGCTTCGTTCGTTACAAAGCCCTTCATGCGGCGGTTGAAGGTCGAAAGACCCATGCGCAGCCCCTCGGCCATGTAGCTCGGCAGCCATTGGTCGAGGCGTGAAGGGGTGATACCCGGAATGTAGGAGGTTGCAGGGAGTGATGCGGAGGCACGGCCTGCCACAAAGTCTGCCACGCGTTGTGCGGGGGCTACCTGTCCGTCGCCACCCTCACGGCGCGCCAAGGCTTCGAGCTCCTCCTGGTAGCGCAGACCCGCCAGAACGCCCCACTTCGGCTCGAGGTGGGCGAAATCCGTCAGGCGCACCTCGGTCACAAGACCCGAGTTGGCGTAGGGCGAGGTTCGACCGCTGGGAGACATGCCATTCACGACGGATTGCGTTGCCTCGGTCAGTGCGGGTACGATGAAACCGCCCGGACACATGCAGAAGGAGTAGACCCCGCGCCCATTCTCCTGGCTGACAAGCGAGTAGGAGGCAGCTGGCAGATACTCTCCACGCGAGGGTTGGTGGTATTGAATTCGGTCGATGAGCTCCTGTGGATGCTCGATGCGCACACCCATAGCCAGCGGTTTGGCCTCGAGGCGGATGCCGCGCTCATGGAGCAGGTAGTAGATGTCGCGTGCCGAGTGACCCGTGGCAAGCACCACGGCTGCACCCTCGATGCGCTCATCTCCGCAGACGACGCCCTCGATACGGCCGTTGCGCACAATCAGGTCGCTGACGCGACGCTCGAAGAGCACCTCGCCACCAGCCTCGCGAATCGTACGACAGATGTTGCGAATGATGTAGGGAAGTTTATCCGTACCGATGTGGGGGTGCGCCTCGAAGAGGATCTCGGGATTTGCGCCGTGGAAAACCAGGCTCTGTAATGCGCGGTTGTAGTCGCCGCGCTTCTTGCTGCGCGTGAAGAGTTTTCCGTCGGAGAATGTGCCCGCACCGCCCTCGCCAAAGGCGTAGTTCGAGTCGGGATCCACCTCGCCACCGCGGTTGATGCGGGCGATGTCCACTTTGCGCGCCGAGACCTCACGCCCACGCTCCAGCAGGATGGGGCGCAACCCTAACTCGATCAGACGCAGCGAGGCGAAGAGTCCCGCCGGACCCGATCCCACCACCACGACAGGCGTCTTGCCGGCCACCGACGGATAGTCAAAGTGCACCTCTGCAGGCTGCTCCTCGCCGTCGACATAGACCTCCAACGAGAGGTTGACCCAGGGCTGACGCTGGCGTGCGTCGATGGAGCGTTTCACTACGCGGATGAGCGCAATCTGACGATCGCTGATACCTAAACGGCGTGCCGCCAAGGCGGTGTAGTGTTTCGCATCGGCCGCCTCACGGGGCAACAGTCGCAGGGTGATGTTTTGGGGCATAATGAATTGATTGTGGGAACAAAAGTACGCAAAAAAAACGGAATGTGGCGGTTGGCGATTGTGTTTTGTGATTTTTTATATACCTTTGCAGAGAGATTTGCGGATATGGTGTAATTGGTAGCCACGACAGACTTAGGATCTGTTGCCTCACGGCGTGGGGGTTCGAGTCCCTTTATCCGCACAAATTTACCAAAGAGGAATTTTCGAGAGAATTTTCCTCTTTTTTATTTTTGTAACTATCTGATAATTTAGATATTATAGAAAGAGCTTTATTCTCGTCTATGGTTCGATAATTGCCAATTTCCTTATCCCACAAAATTCCGCTCGGAAAGAGTAAATTTTGGATTTTTTGACTCAATTCTAATTCCGAACTACTCCACAAACATCCTAATGTACAACAAGTTGCGACCACTTCGTCTGCCGTTGAGGTAAGGTTCGATAAATTTCTTTTGACCTTTGCGATTTCTACCTCAATTTTAGCGAGTTTTTCTTGGATAACCTCAACCGTGGTGGTGTAAACATCTTCATCAATATCGCCCATACCACGACTGACCTTACATTTTTTCAACTTATTCTCTAACTCACTCTTCTGTTTCTTCAATACCGACATTGTGTCTGATTGCTCTTTGTTTTGATTGCCAATTATATGATAAATCGAGGTATGTACGACAATGCAAAAGAGTATCTATCCCATTATGAGTATGCAGAACGATGCTTTAAGCACATGTGTGAGAATGGAAAATTTGAGGAAGCTTGACGATTTGTTAAACGCCAAACAGTAGATGCCTACGATCCGCAGGTCTTCACAAAAAAAATGACTATCATTATCAACTCATATCTGTAAATCAGTTTTTACAAGCACTAGACACCAATGAGCACTCATGGGTGTTTGTTTTTTTTTATGCACCTAGTGGGTCATATGAGAGGCTTCGGGGTCCCGAGTTCATCTGGCGTATAAACAAAACAAGCGATAACCTGTTGGTTATCGCTTGTTTTTGAGCCGAAACCGAGATTTGAACTCGGGACCCCTTCATTACGAGTGAAGTTGCATCTCATTCGTGATTGATTAAAAATCGAGGGATTACAAATAAAAATCGGCTATCTTTTTCCCGTTGGTACAACATTGGGTCCAACAATCACTCCACATATCTGCTTACTAGTGAAACAATAGGTAACAAATCCACCGAACGATTATTCGATGGCTCAATAGAAGTTGGAAGTTTTGGGTATGAATTTTCGTCATGGACAGACTTTTCCCAAAGGGCTTTAATAAGACCCTTGGGGAAAGTTTGTCTTTTTAGTATGTCCAACGCTCTTTATCGAAGGTCTTTTTATCCGTGATGAAGGATCTGCGAGGCTGATTTTGTGGATTGCGGATCTCTACAGCAATCGAATCGGTGGGGATCACCTCCTCCCAATGTACATAGTGATCATAGCGATAGTTAGCCTGCTCATAGGCATAGACCTCCCATCCGCCGCCCAAAGCACCGCCATCACGGTATTGATAAAGCTCCATGCGCTCAGGATGGACCATAAAGTAATATGGTTCGATGGCGGAAAAGAGCGTGTTTTTGGCGCGGAACAATGCTGTAGCGCGTTGTGGATAGCCATTCCGAAAGGTATATATTTCGGTAAAGGCTGGTAGACTTCTCTGACTGCCCGCATGAGGCTCTCGATCCGTAATCAGCTCCTCAACTCCATCAAAATCCAAATCGGCAAAGAAGAAAAGATCGAAGGGTGCGCATAAAGCACCTTGTAGATACCGCTCCTCATAGCTTGCAATCACTTGCCGTTGGCTCGAATCCGCCAAATCATAGACTCGACCACCATTCACCATAAAGTCCTGCTCATTCCCTTTGAAATGGAGTACCACATCCCAGGACTCTTCAAAGATCTCGTTTGGGATGCCCCAGCCTCGTACCGTGTAGCCTCTTACGGGTTTCGTGTAGCAGATTGTTATCGCACTATCCGCTGCAATTTTTTGCAACAATAACGAATCAATCGGCGGTAGTGGTTCGAGATTTAATGCTTTCGGCTGTCCCTTAAACTCCTGCTTTTTGGGCAACTTAATCTGAATTCCCTCCACAGCGGATTCTTGTGTTGTAGGGCGCTTACCACCACACCCTGCAAAAATAAGCAAGAACAGAAGCGGAAATAAGATGCGTTTCATGACTGATATTTACACTATTTTGCATGCAGCATTATCGAATCACTCAATCCGTTTGAAATAGATAAAGTTTGGATATTGTCCCAATACAAACAGCGTGACAGGGCAGAGCCATACATCCGAGAATCGCTCCCCTCCATAGTAGTACGCACCACCCGTCAGACTGCTATGCTTTTGCGATAGTGTCACACACCCACGGTGCGCCTTGTACTTGTTGCCAAATGCGACCTGAAAGGTGACATAGTCCCCCTCGCCCGCTTGTTCCTGAATCAGCAACGAGGCATCGCCCACCATCACCGTATTGGGGAAATAGATCTGCGGCCAGCCTGGGATATCGCAGTACCACGCCCCTCTGACACACTTGAAAGAGACCCTGAGTGACTTTCGGAACAGCGTATAGGCGCGCACCTTACACAGAATCCAAAGCACTTTCAGGTTATCCTTTCAATAACTCTTAATGACAAAATTTCGCCAAATTTCAAGCATATCAAACGGTTTTGTTTATCGGCTCTTACCCTTTCTATCTTTTGTAAAAGAGCAGTTGCCAGTAAATCTGATCGGATGTTGGGTCGTCTATATCAACCCCGAGAGTGATGACATCGTCCGCAACAAACACGCGGTGGAAATAAATACCAAGCGATGCTTTGCTGTATCCACCCGACTTCGTAAGAACCACATTACGAGCATTTCCGCTGGTCTCCTTCATAGCCTCCGACGCGTAGCGCTTTGAGAGGCAATGTCGCCATGTAAACCACTTTTCGCGCAGCGTGTAAACTGACCACCAGCCGTGCGTAGCAAGACTTTGTATTACGGGATACTCCTCGTCAGTCGTTATCGTCAGCTTGCCTTCCTCCGAGACATGCAGTTGGATTTTTGCACCGCGAGCAGGAGCACGGTTGATGATGATTGTGTCGGCAGCCTGATCGCCCAAAGATATATCACATAAAACCAATTCGTAGTTGCCTGCGATTAGTTCATCAATCTCGTCAACCGAGATCCAATTAGCCCACAAATAGGCACCAACGCCCAACACAACAAGGGCTAGGAAAGAGAGAAGTAGTTTTTTCATATATTGATTATTAGATTAGCATGATAACCACCTCAAATTTTAATTCTTGTTCAAGAAGTATGTTGCTATAATAATTATAATATATTGTAGGTAAATACTTGCTTGGTTTTCGGATCTTCAGTCACTATAATCGGGATTCCTCGTTGATTTTGAATTGCCACAAGTGTCTGTTGATCGGGATGGCCATACTTATCGGTTACTCCTGCCGATACGACACACAATCGCTCGGGGGAATATAGTTTATTATTGATGTTATGCTCTGAACCATGATGCGGGACTTGAAGAATATACACTCGCTTTAATGATGTGGTATAGAAACGCTCCAATTCCGCAAACTTCCCCTTGGCTTTATAGTCACCTGTATATAGACATGCTGTATGGCACATACCTAAACAATCCCGTAAACAATTTAATCCTGAATACAGAGTCATTGAGTATGAATTATGATTATTACCAAAGATCTGTTGATACATAGTTTTACACTTATCAATACCAATACGAGCTATTGCCTTGCTTAACTCTGAAAAATCAACCCCATTCTGCATGAAAATCTGCGCTGATAATTGCTGGCGAATCTGTCGCTTAATCAGGGTGGCTCTTGAGTGTGATATGCTTGGACCATATGAACGATAAAGCCATGCACCTATTGGGATGATTGATCTACCCGAGTCATCGATTTCTGTATTATATTCCCGCTCTGCAATTTTTCGCAGGACTTGATTAGATTTGCAATCTTCTGAACCTTCTATGATACTATTGTAGAGAAACGATTCGACAAGTACGACATCCTGCAAACATGGTATATATAAGTTCGCTACTTGGCAGTAATTCAACAATTCATCTATTCCATTGATGTGATCAGTGTGAAAGTGTGAAATAAACAGCGCATCAATTTTTGTGTCTTTACAGAACTCCTTGTGAATAGTCGTTTTAATTCGCTGCTCAAACACTTTCGAGGAGATACCAGCCTTACAAGCCTCGAAACATCCGCAATCAAAGATGACATTGGCGGTATTCTCGCCATTGTCATCATAAAAGCGTTCCGTATAAAATGCACCATGACCCACGGGATGGAAGGTGCGAACCATTTTCGACATATCCATCTAATTTATTACGAAAATGCTTGAAAATAGTCAACGGTCCATTGCGGAGCCCCAGATTGTGCATAACAAATTCTAATTTGAATGTATATTAGACCGCCTCTATTGCTAATGTCTCCTGTTGTTATATTAAAATTATAATAAGCTGATTTTATGACCATAGGCACAGGCTGTTCATACGAAAATACCCCCACTTCGTTAGCGCCTATGTCACTTGCGCTTTGTCCATTCAACTTAATTGACTGTATAGAGTATCCTTGATCCCGCGTAAATTGTATTGCTAGATTTCTAGCTATCGATTCATGTCGGGTTAGCCACTCTCGATCCCTTATAATCACTTTTTTATTGTATTCTTTTCTTAATTGCTCTATCTTAGTTCTTTTCTCTTGTTCTAATTTTTCTTTTTTAGTGGAAGGGAGAAGATCGCAACTATTTAATAGAAGCAACAATCCACAGAGTGCAAATAAATTTTTCATAATTAACGATGTGATTCAAATTCATAGAAAGGTTCATCTGTTGTTTGTAAATTCGGCAAGAAACCGATAATTAAATAATCGCTTCCTTTCCATACTGCGATATAAGGCCACCGCTTTTGGTCTTCTATAGATATGTTGTCTAGATCTTTAGTCGAGTGAATGTCTGAAGGTGCTAACCACATAAATACCCCTCTATGTAGTATTCCTAGACTAAATGCACCTTCAGAAGTTTTCTTTACATGGATAGAAGCTTCTAGGAGCGTATTATTAGGTGAAATAAGTATACAGTTTTTTACCACAGTTAGCGTCCCTTTTGGTTCGGGGGAATTACTATAGCTTGGCCTTTCGAATTGCTTGTTTCGCGAGCTTCCTATCTCCCAATCCAAGTTGGGAACATGTACATCTTCTCGCACCTCATCCCGAAAAAAAGGAGTATAAGCTATTTGAGCATCAACAACTCCCGAGAAACAAATAGCAATCAATAGTAAAAACTTTTTCATAGAATAGATATTAACTAACAATATGTCAATATGTAAGTATTATATATTACAATAACCCTATTTATTGAGTGAAATACCCAGATGCATCATGGATAAATCTTGCCTCAGAAAGATTCCATAAGAATTTAATATAGATATATCAACAGCTGTAAGACGCCCTGTTTCCAACCTTTCCCAAAAATCAAGAGTTATATATTTTCTAATGCTATTTGTGTATCTCTCTGCGTCGTCTACATCATTGAAATTCTTATACACCAATATTTCATCGTATGTTTCATCCGTCACGGTATCCAACTTTTTTAGATTTAAATAGACTATAATGCGTTGTTTTATTATTTTATTCTCGGCCGTTGGCAACAATTTCACTATGTCATTTACAATCCCATACTCTAGAAACCGAGTAGCAGTTAAGTCTAGAACCCGTAGCGGTGGAGAAAAAGAGCGCAACTTACTGATGGATATTCTCGCTTGAGTAAGTCTTGAACTTTCAAAGATCATTTGTGGACCATCAAATTTTCTTAATTGCTTTTTTGAAAGACCATATAACGACATCCACACTTCATCTGGGACCCCGTGCAACTCCTCCAAGTCGCTATAATACACCAAGTTGTGGCCTTGTTTTAAGGCAATAGATGCAGCTGGACAATATTTAGAAATGGCCTGGAGAAATTTATCATCTACATTATATTTATACCCATCACATGTATATGTGCCATAGTTTTCCGCAAAAGAACTAGATGCAAAACATAGCATCGATAATAGCAAAAGCACATTTTTCATATTTGTACACATTTATCCCTTCTTTCAACCCACAGAAGACGGTTAGTAGTAAAAAGAAAGCGCAGGGTTGATGGCTTATTTGTAGAGAGGCTCTGGTAATGCCCTGCGATAAAATAAGCAACAACCCCGCGCCTATATCCTGACGGATACGACGGGAGATGCGGTCGCCTATTCTCATCGCATTGAAATTTACCAGATTTCTCTACGAGAATAAACTTACGCTTCCGTAAATTTTTATGTCACCTACAAAGTTAAGTGACATTTCCCGAAAACGCAATACGACAACACCTCTTTTTTCGGGGTTGTTGCAAAAATCCACAGCAAATGTCTACAAAAGAAGCAAACTTTACAATAGCGCAGCGTATTGGATATTATTTTTCTTAATTACAACTTGCTCAAACCCGCTCGTTGAAACATAGACGGATAGTCGGCGGATCGACCTAATCCGCGCTGAAATACAATCATTTGTATCCTATTGCTAATATAAACGCAATGTCCTGAATATCAGGTTGCATTTGCTTATGCGTGGTGTCGTTGTGGCATTCCCTAGCCCCCCTCCGTGCCACTTGTCAAGCAGCAGGAGGGGGTGGGAAAACTATTCGATAAACCACCGATAGGTCTCATCGCCCTGCAAGGCGCGCCCAATGCCCGAAGCGAGTTCGGTGGCATTGAGCGAACGATCCAAGAAGGTGTCGATGTAGCTCGATTTATTCGCCCCTGTAAAGAGGTTGTAAAGCCTCCAAAGGTCAATTTCGGAATTCGCATCACGAGAAAAATGTTCATCCCCGTAATACGCCTTAGCTACCGCATTGATATGGCAATCGGTAAACTCCATGGCGGGCAATCGCTTCCGTTCGGGAGTAGGCAGATACTGATAGAGACGAGTTTTTCCGATTAGTTGGGCGAATTGATGCTCTGTCAGCCCCTGCTCTTGCAGCTGAGCCATCTGCCGCACATGTCGTTCGGCATCGTAGTGTTCAAAGAGGGTCAAAGTCGCCCCGAAGAGATCTTGGGCGCTCATTGCTCGCAGTTCGCGCTGAAACCCGTCGGTTGAAACGCATAGGTTGCAACAGACCAGATTCTTAAAGCCGATGAACACCTTGAACTTTTCCGCCGTCTTTCTCGAATAGAGATTTTCGTGGTTATAGGCTCGCACCCCACCGATGGAGAGGTTGAGCCGACAACCCGCCACATCTTGATAAATGGTGGGTATCTCGAAGCAGAAGGCCATCCGCTCGTAGTAGATCGTCTTATCCGATTCAAGCAACTGATGCACGGGCTTGTGAATTGCCTCGGGAATACGCCCTTTGATAATGTGAGATACCACAATGTCTGGGGCATCAAACACCTCGCGCGGAAACATCCGATAGGCTGCACCCAGCACCGTCTCTATAAAGGTCTGATGCGAGATGGTCACCTCATTATCCTTGTTGAAGACGGGCACGACACAATCATTACGCAGATGAGCAATATCGACAGCGTGTGTGTTGGCTTCGATAAAGTGGCGACTATGACGCACACCCAGAGGAATAACGGGTGTAATAGGTCGTTCTTCGATAATCGAGGCCTCCTCGACATAGGGAGTCAACGCAAAACGAGCGTCGAAATCCTGACCCGAAGCCACGGGTATGGCAGGCTGATAGTTAGGCTGCATAAGACTCCGTGTTTTGAGGTTGTACCGAGGGTTGTGCGAGGTTACACCAGCGCAGAATGGCTTGTCCGACGGCAGGCGTGATCGTAAACTCAGGATGTCCCGTAAAAAGACCTGTGCGATCTTTTGAGGTTGTTGCCTTGTGATTCATGGCAATATCCAACACGGCGGTAAATTCGTAGTCTACATTATCGCGCTGCACAGCTTTCAATCCAACCTTCTCGGGCACCATTTTGCCGTTCTTGTCCGAGAGGACATAATCCTGCTTCGAGCGCATCGTGCAGATAACATGAGCCGAGGAGGTCAGGATACGCTGGATAAAGGCATTTTGTCGTGGCGTAACCTTTGCCCAATTGGCGAACGAGTTGCCTTGGAGGTTGGCGTGGAAATCAAGCAGATAATCCCAACAATGGGAGATGCTGTCGATGATAATCACCTCGGCACCTGCACGCTCACAGATACCGATAGCCTCGATGTAGGTTTCAGGTGCGTAGTTCTCCAAGGTTAGCACCTGATAAGGTCCTAGGTGGGCGTAAAGATCTGCTGAGCAGTTCTCGGAATCGATTACGGCGATCCTCGACCAGTTGCCCGTCATACCATAGGCAATAAGTAGCGAAGAATAGGTCTTGCCACTTCCGCTTGCCCCTGCAAGAGCCAACCTCATTTTGGCTGCTCTGCGCATTGATTGTCTTAGTTGCATAGTTCTACAAATTAAAGGTTATTAAATAATTACACTAAGAACAAGTCGGATGTTTAGGTTGTAAAAAGTATTTCCCCATATACAGCAGGGAGGGGGTTGTTTTGGAGAGTATCTCCTCTAATAAGTGATACACTTAAATGCAAAAAAGAGTCCCGAAGGACTCTTGTGTAAGGTTATTGTTTGGGATGTCGCCTTTTGTTGAGCAGTTGGATACATCTTGCTCCTTTGCGTTTCCCCTCTCTAATTTTGAAGAATAGTTCTATGTAGCGTTTGTCGACTCTCCCATAAGGTTCTATCGAGTGTTGATCGAGTAATTTCTTCATGGTTGAGTTGATTTGTGCCACGGTTTCGACCTTGCCTTGTTGAAAGATGCGGTGAACATCATCCCATAATTCCGATTTGACTCGTAGAAGATGCTCTTTCTGCTGAACGGCCTTTTTGATAGCACTTTCTTTGTAGTTTAGCCGTTCAATCTCCTTCGCCGAGATTAGGAAACAACTGTGTATTTTATCCCGATGTTTCTCCCCTATAATGTTGACGATCTCATCTTCTGTTACGTGGCCGCCTTTCTTTTTGTAAATCTTTCTGGCTACTCGGATAACTTCTCGCCACAAAGCGCTTTTGCTTTTTGTGGGCGTCTCTAAACTAGTCCTATCCGCATCTGTTAAGTAGTATCGCTGTGTATAGGTTTTCACATGGAAAGGAGCGTTTGAGTAAGCCCTTTCCAATTTCTCTTTATTTTGGTAATACTGCTTGATGCGTGCATCATCAAAGGCGTTATCCCACATGAAGTAATTTCGCTTTCCCTGGGGTGTCATATAGATTTTGTGATCCATACCCCGTAAAGCCTGCTTCTTTGCCTCAATTTCATTGCGATTTTGAGCAGGCAACGCATATATCTGTTGATACACTTTTTCATGGCTTTCCAATCGTTTTGTTAAGTCGGCTTTGGATAGGGCTGCCATTTTGGGGGCTAAATTGGTGATGTGGCAGATACTAGCTGTTCCCTTTCTAAATCGGCCGATTGCTTGCACAACCTCTGTTGCAGGATCAATAGCTGAGAAAGGCGCACCAATGACCTCGGACAAGATGACAACATACGGTTTATAGGGCAACTCAATATCAACAGCCGAATAGAAACGGCTGGTAAAGAAACAAATCTCTGCAAATTGATCTTGTAAGATATCGTAACAGCGATTATAGCCTTTCTCCCGCAACTTTTTTACACTTTTCTCGCTACAGTATACTTGGCTTCGCTCCTCCAAATGTAATCGTTCGATGATACGGAGGATAGTATCCGTAGAGTTGATAAAGACACAGATGTGTTCTTTGTGCTTAGCTATAAAGCGATCCAGCACTTCCACGGTGTTATTCGTAAAGCATAGGTTAAGGTGTTGTTTGTAGTCATATGTCGGCTGTATTTTCACCACCGAGAAGCCCTGCTCTCTAAAACGAGGATCGCTTGGTATGATTGGGGTTGCTGAAACCATCGCCTTCTTTGAGAAGGCAAAGAAATCATCGATTGGTAAAGCTATATCACCTCGATAGCCAACATCTTGGATGATCTTCTCGCATTCGTCAAAGAGCAGGAAGAAATCTTGTTGATAGTTCGGCCATACATTTTCTAGAGCGGGACAGACTTTGCTACCAAAACCTTCAGGCGTTGTGACAATCTTACGCCACCCCTCTTTTTGAAGATACGCTACCACTTGTTCCATTGAAATCGCCTCATATACGGGTAGCACATGAGGATATTTTTCAGCCTTACCTCGTATCACAGGCACATTCGGCTCGATGATAATCGAGTGCCTCGGGGCATCAATTTCAAGTGTCGTTGCGCCACATCCAGTGATTTGCTTGTTCAGCAACACATTACTGGGAATCGCTTTCAGTACATCGGACAAGTATTGTCCTTGGGCTATTTTGATTTCTTTTGCCATATTAATTTATAAATATGGCACAAAAGTATGGCAAGAAAATGGCTACAACGAATCCGCTTAGGAGAAGAATTTAGGCTTATTTTTATTGGTTTTTCTTCAAAAATGAGGGAACTTATGAATATAAATCTTCGTATCTCTTTAGTGGCACTTCCGCTAAATCTTCAAGGCTACAAGATTGGAAAAGATCCAAGGACGGCTCTATGGCGATGGACAAAGCATGATTTAGGCGTGTTCGGATACTTTTGATAGCCACTTTTTCCTCCTGAAATTGATAAAAGGAACTATCAAAACAGCGTATGAGACGATAAATAAAACGGCAAATACCATTGCTAATGGCGGTTGTTTCCCGTGAGAATTGTTTCAGAAGTTTATAGGTCCCCACCATCACATCTGTAATAAATTTATCGTCTTGCGGACGCCCTCCTTTCTTATTCTTAAGAGCTTCATATTTCATTTGAACATTGGGCACATGTTCCTCGCAGTATTTTTTGAGCACCCGACACAGATAATTGTCGTAGTTGTTTAACACTATTTTCTCGCTCGTTTGCGAAATCAACTCAATCCGTTGTTCGGTATGCTGTTTTTTTTGCATCGAAACACAGAATCCATACAATCGTATCAATTCATCTTCTATACGATCTCGGTAGAAGTGATCGATATCCCAATTGAATGAATTTTCATCAGCATAGGCTTTTTCTAAGATGCGCTTTGCAAGGTAACACATATATACTCCTTGCACCGCACTGAGTATGGACTGTTGACCACACATATCAATTCCCGCTTTCTGGAAATAACAGCAAATGGTTGTTTCTGCAAATAGTTCTCCTATTTCTGTTGAAGCCCACAGTTGCACGGTTTCAGGCGGGATAGAACCTTTGTAGTCCTCATAATTGACCAGAAAAGAGAGGTTGGAAGTTATTCCGTAAAATTGCGAGGTGAGTTGCTTCATCTGTTGAAACTCATCCCATGTAAGCGTTAGTTTAATGATCGCCATAGCTGGATTGTTGGTGCAATCAAAGGTACAAAAAAAAAGGACAAACTTTACCGAGGGGCCTTAAAAAAGCCCCTACGGCAAAGTCCGTCCTTACAGCAAATGTTGCATCGCCTCATTAATCTGTTCATTTTCGAATGAGTCGAGGTAGATTTGAGTTGTTGACAGGTTGGAGTGTCCAAGAGATTCGCTGATTAACGCAACACTTACTCCCGATCGTTTGAGAACAGTTGCATAGGTATGACGGGCCACATAGGTCGTGAGCGGAAAATCTAGGCCGATTTGCTTGCCCAAGATTCTCAAAGCACAATTGACCTTGCGGAGTGTCTTGTGAATACGGTCATATACTTGTTGCGGTGTCCTATGGTTGGTTCGATCAAGAATTGGGAATATATAGTCTTCGGAGTCATATTCCGCATGGCTATATTTTTCAACAATTGCAGTTGCAATGGGGGATAGTTGCAACGAAATAAGGCGTTGTGTTTTATGCCGATAATAACTCACCTTTCCCTGCGTAATGTTTAGGTAGCGTAGTCGTGCAATATCTCCAAAATTCATTCCTGCGGTAAAGTAGGAGAAGACAAAAAGATCTCTGGCTAAGCGAGAATAATGATTTTGGGAATTTGATGGAATGGAAAGCTCTATTAGTCTGCGCACATCATCTTTGGCGATTGCTCGCTTGCGGGTGGTTGTCCACAAAGCACCTACCTGAAAAAGGTTAAACGGATTTTGTTGAACGGCAAATTTTCCCTTTTTAATCGCTTTATTATAGATTGCTTTTAAGATGGCAAAACGAGTTGCAATACTGTTGGATTGATTTCCGCGTTCTCTAAAAAAACGCTCTAAATTCTGTAGATAAGTCAGATCTATTTGTTCCAGAGCCATTTGGACTGATTGAAACTCCGACAGCACTTTCAATGCATAACGATGTTTGTTGGCAGATTGAATTTTCCCAAGCGCATTCAGTCGCTCGATTTCTGCCACAAAACCATCTTCAATAGTCATCCCCCAATTGCGTTCTTTCGATTCCAGGAGTGTTTGGAATGTAATGGGAATATCCAACGCTTCGAGGCGTTGCATCTTTTTCTGATAGGCGGAGACCTGTTTGTCGAGCAGGCTCTGTAACGCAGCCCTATTCGGACAATCGGGCAAAAGCATTTCGCCCTCTTGATTCCAATAGCAGGCCTCCACAGATACCCCTAAAGAGACCATTTTTGTGGTGCGATTGTGACTAAAACGCAACATCAACGGCGATTGTCCGTCCTTGTTTCTCTTTTGCGTTCGTAAAATAACTTTGATTTTCATTGACTTGCAATCTTTCAGCAAGCGGATGTGTGATGTGTTTTGGGTACAACTTTAGGTACAACATTTCCCTAAGAAGAGCCTTTTTTACCCCTATTTGAGTCGATTTTTACCCAACAAAAAAGGAGTTACATTGCTGTAACTCCTTGATTTTTCGAGCCGAAACCGAGATTTGAACTCGGGACCCCTTCATTACGAGTGAAGTGCTCTACCGCTGAGCTATTTCGGCCTTTCGGGATTAGTGTTCCCGTTTCGGAGTGCAAATATCAGAAAAAAAATTAAATCTCACAACTATTTTGCAAAAAAACTCACATTTCTTTGTATCTTCGCATAAAATTAAGCATTTCGGGTGGCTTATCCAGCACTTTTAATGCCCTGCACGGCGCTTTTTGCGTGTGGTGAGCCCCGACGCTTCTTACTCGAAAATTTCGACACGATGCAAAAGCCACAGCTTAAACCCACCCCCGATCAGACCTTCGAGTTGATTGGCTCGGGTGAATACGATTTTGTGAAGGTGCTCTCCGAGTCGCACGCGCTGCAGCAGCGTGGTGAGGTGGAGCAGGCCTGCAACCTCCGTTTCCAGGCCTTTCAGCGCCTGATGGAGTTCTTGCCCGAAGAGGAGGAGATCATCCTCGAGTGGAACCATCGCAACTCGCGTGCGGTGCTGGAGCTGCTTTACGCCTCGGCGGTGGATCACTTCCTGATTGGTGACTACGAACTCTCGGCTGCGATGCTCGAGTTGCTCGTGGAGCTCGATCCCGAGGATCACCTGGAGGGCACGAACCTCCTGGCCTTCGACTACCAGGCCATGGACGAGCAGGAGCTCTTCGACGAGGTGATTAACGATGTGTCGGATAAGCATGCCGTGCGCCAGATCCTGCTGCTGTGGGCCGGCTGGCGTCAGCAGGGTAAGCTCCCGCAGGGCGAGTTAACCCGCCTGCGCGAGCGTTTTGCCCCCTATTACAAAGAGTTTACCGCCTCTGAGCACCCTGCCGATGAGGCCTACCTGCGTGCCATAGAGAGCGAGCGCCCTACGCCCGAGGCCGAGGCGCGCGAGCTTTGGTTGCAGACCGAGAGCTTGTGGGAACGATTCCCCGATTTCATCGAGGCTCTGCGCAAGAGCTAAACAAAAGAGCGATCCGAAAGGGTCGCTCTTCTGTTTAATGGTTGAGATCGCTTGGCTACTCCATCTCGCGCATCACGCGCTCCATCTTCGCCTTGATCTCCGCTGTGCAGAGGTTGCCGATGCTACCCTCGTGCGTGTGGTGCACCTCGCGCGTGGGCTTGTATTCGCCACGCTGTACCTGCATGCCCACCTGACGGTAGGCCTCGCGGAAGGGGAGACCCTCGAGGGCGAGGCGGTTTACATCCTCCACCGTGAAGAGATAGTCGTATTTCGAGTCCTCGAGAATTTGCTCGTTGACCGTCAGGTTCGAGAGCATAAAGTCAGCCATGCGCAGCGTCTTTTTGAGCTCCGTGGTGGCGGGGAAGAGGATATCCTTCAGCAGCTGCATCTCACGATGATAACCTACGGGGAGGTTCGTCAGCAGCAGCGCCATCTCGTTCGGCAGTGCCTGCAGTCGATTGCAGCGGCCGCGCATGATCTCAAACACATCGGGGTTCTTCTTGTGCGGCATGATCGAAGAGCCGGTCGTCAGCGTGTCGGGCAGCTTCACGAAGCCGAAGTTCTGGCTCATAAAGAGACAGAGATCCATCGCCATACGACCTACCGTAGCGGCCACGGCAGCCATGGCATTGGCAGCGGCACGCTCACTCTTGCCGCGGCTCATCTGTGCGGCCACCACATTGTAGTGGAGCGTCTCGAAGCCGAGGAGCTCGGTGGTCATCGTGCGGTTGAGCGGGAACGATGAACCATATCCTGCGGCTGAGCCGAGCGGGTTCTGGTTGGCGATCTGCCAAGCGGCTACAATCAGGCGCATGTCGTCGATCAGCGTTTCGGCGTAAGCACCGAACCAGAGACCAAACGATGAGGGCATAGCCACCTGCAGGTGGGTGTAGCCCGGCATCAGCACCTCCTTGTGCTGTTCGGAGAGTGCCTGTAGGCGATCGAAGAGGGTGCGTACCTCCTCGGCAAGCTGCTTCAGCTCATCGCGCAGGAAGAGCTTCAGGTCGACCAGCACCTGATCGTTGCGCGAGCGTCCCGAGTGGATCTTCTTGCCGACATCGCCCAGGCGGCGCGTCAGCAGCAGCTCGACCTGCGAGTGGATATCCTCCGAGGTGGGCTCGATCTCAAACTCACCGGCCTCGATCTCGCGTGCGATCTGCTCCAGCCCCTCCACGAGCACCGGAAGCTCCTCGGCCGTCAGCAGACCGATCGATTCGAGCATGCGGATGTGGGCCAGCGACCCCTCTACATCATAGCGTGCCAGACGGAGGTCGAGCTCCTGGTCGTTGCCGACCGTATAATCTTCGACAAGGGCACTTGTGTCGAATCCCTTGTCCCACAGTTTAGTTGCCATATTCTGCTGCAAGATTTTCAATGATTTTTCGATAGGTATTTATGCCCTGCTCGATCTCCTCGAGCAGGATGTACTCATCGGCCGTGTGTGAGCGTGACGACTCTCCCGGGCCAATCTTCAAGGCCGGGAAGGGCATCAGCGTGCGGTCGGAGGTGGTAGGCGATACGAAGGTCTTCGCGCCTGCCGCCACAGCCGCCCGTACCAGCGGGTGCTCGGCGTCGATCACCGAGGCGCGAATGCGCGTCGAGCGTGGTGTGACCTCCGACTGAATGGCTGCGCGGATCAGTTCGACGGTCTCCTCATTCGTGTAGGCGTCCGTGGTGCGGATGTCGACCACAAATTCACAGCGGTCGGGCACGACATTGTGCTGCGTGCCGCAGTGGATCATTGTCGTAGTGAGACGCAGTTCGCCCAGCGTGGCAGAGGTGCGCTCGGGGCGCAGGGTGCGCAGCGTTTGAATATCGTCGAGTGCGATGTAGAGGGCATTGACCCCCTCGCCGCGTGCAGCATGACCACTGCGACCATGAGCCACGCAATCCAAGACTACGAGACCACGCTCGGCAATGGCTGCCTGCATCGAGGTAGGCTCGCCGACCAACGCCATGTCGATCCTTTCCACTCGGTCGACCCAGGCACGCAGACCCTTCTCGCCCGAGCACTCCTCCTCGGCCGAGATGCCGAGCAGCAGGTTGAACGGAAGAGCCTCCTTGCGGAAGTGCAGGAAGGTGGCAATCAGCGTGACGAGCGATGCGCCGGCATCGTTGGATCCGAGGCCGTAGAGCGCACCGTTTTCGATGGTCGGGGTGTAGGGATCGCGCGTGTAGGAGGCGACGGGGCGTACCGTGTCGAGGTGTGAATTGAGCAGCAGCGTGGGTTTCGAAGGGTCGAAATGGGTGCTGCGGGCGAGCAGGTTGTTGTGGATCCGCTCGATCGTTACCCCCTCCTTTTCGAGGTGTTGTGCCAGCAAGTCGGCTGCTGCCCCTTCATCCCGTGAGTGGGAGGGGGTGGCAATGAGTTGCATGAGTAACTCGACGGCTTGTTGTGTGGCAAACTCCATGCTGCAGTTTTTGGTTAGTCGTTTGTGATAATTGTGCCGCCCTCGATGAGCAGATCGTCGGCATGCTTGATGCAGACACGACGCACGCCGGCCTCTACCGCCTTCAAGGCGTTCTCGATCTTGGGAATCATGCCACCCTTGACTACACCGTCCGCTTTGAGCGGCGGGTAGGAGGTGGGGGTGATGCGTGCGATGACCGAATCCTCATTGTCGGCATCGCGCAGCACACCGCGCTTCTCGAAGCAGAAGATCAGGTCGGTGGGTGCCAGCGTGGCAGCACCGCGAGCAATCGCCTCGGCCACGCTGTCGGCGTTGCAGTTCAGCAGCGAGCGCTCACCGTCGTACATGATGGCCGAGAAGACGGGCGTGATACCCGCCTCCAGCAGCGTGCCAAGCAGCGCGCTGTCCACTCCGTCGATGTCGCCTACGAAGCCGTAGTCGATCGGGTTGGGAGCTCGGCGGTGGGCACGCACGATGTGTCCGTCAGCACCCGAGAGGCCGAGTGCGTTGCACCCTGCACCTTGCAGGGCAGCCACGAGCTGTTTGTTGACCAGACCGGCATAGACCATCGTTACGATGTCGAGCGTGGCCTTATCCGTGATGCGGCGTCCGTCGATCATCTGCACGGGGATCTCCAAACGCTCAGCCATGCGCGTAGCGAGCTTGCCGCCTCCATGCACGAGGATCTTCGCCCCCTCGATGGCCGCAAAGGCCTTCACGAAGCGCTCGAGCGCCTCGGCGTTATCGATGACATTGCCACCAATCTTGATGACCGTGATCTGTTCCATATTGGTTTTCCGTTAGAGCGATTCGAGCAGGCGCTTTAAGACGACCGTAGCCGAGATCTCGCGGTTTGCAGCCTCGGGAATCACGAGCGAGCGCTCGGACTCGATCACTTCGTCCGTCACGATCATGTTGCGGCGCACGGGCAGGCAGTGCATGAAGTAGGCGTTGTTTGTCAGCGCCATCTTCTCCTCATCCACCGTCCACGAGCGATCCGTCGAGAGCACCTTGCCATAGTTCGGATCGGCATAGGCCGCCCAGTTCTTGGCGTAGATAAAGTCAGCCCCCTCGAAGGCCTTGCGCTGGTCGTACTCGACCTTGGCGCTCCCCACAAACTGCGGGTCGAGCTCATACCCTTCAGGGTGGGTGATCACGAAGTCATACTCCGCGGCATTCATCCACTCGGCAAACGAGTTGGGGACAGCCTGCGGAAGAGCCTTCGGGTGGGGTGCCCAGGTGAGCACCACCTTCGGACGCTCCTTCGTCTTGTACTCCTCGATCGTGATCAGATCGGCAAAGCTCTGTAGCGGGTGGCGCGTAGCGGCCTCCATCGAGAAGACCGGACGCCCCGAGTAGCGCAGGAACTGCTCCAGGATACGCTCCTCGTAATCCTCCGCCTTGTCGCGGAATTGCGCAAAGGAGCGGATACCGATCAGGTCGCAGTACGAAGCCATGACGGGGATCGCCTCCAAGAGGTGCTCGGGCTTGTCGCCATCCATCACCACGCCACGCTCGGTCTCGAGCTTCCAGGCACCCTGATTGACATCGAGCACCATGACATTCATGCCGAGGTTCATGGCGGCCTTCTGAGTCGAGAGGCGCGTGCGCAGGCTCGAGTTGAAGAAGAGCATCAGGAGCGTTTTGTTGCGCCCCAGCTCACAGTAACGGTAGCGATCCCGCTTGATCTCCATCGCTTCGGCAACCGCACTTTTCAGGTCGCCGATATCCTCTACGCAGGTAAATTTTTTCATGCTTAAAGCAGTTTTTTGAGTGCAGTGATAAAACGATCGGCCTGCTCCTTCTTCAGACCGAGTGCGGGCAGCAGACGCACGGTGTTGACGCCGGCGCCACCCGTGAAGATGTGCTCCTCAAAGAGGAGACGCTTGCGCAGCTCCGAAGCCGAACCCTCGATCTCCATGCCGATCATCAGGCCTCGGCCGCGCACATCCTTCAGTTGCGGAATCTGACGCAGCTCCTCGAGCAGGTAGCTACCTACCTCGGCGGCATTTGCTACGAGTTGCTCCTCGCGCATCACATCCAATACGGCCGATGCGGCGGCGCAAGCTAGGTGGTTGCCGCCAAAGGTCGTGCCGAGCATGCCCGGCCACGCCTCGAAGTGGGGTGCAACGAGCACACCGCCAATCGGGAAACCGTTACCCATACCCTTGGCCATCGTGACCAGGTCGGGACGAATGCCGCTGTATTGGTGGGCAAAGAAGCGACCCGAACGGCCATAGCCCGACTGAATCTCATCGAGGATGAGCTGGGTGCCGGTCTCGGTGCAGAGCGTGCGCAGCTCGCGCAGGAACTCGTCGCTTGGCAGGTGGATGCCTGCCACACCCTGAATACCCTCGATCAGCACGGCAGCGTACTGCTCCGTGCGGAGGTGCTCGCGAACAGCCTCCAGATCGTTCAAGGCTACGAAGTCGACCTTATCCGTGCGGTTGTAGGGGGCGATGATCTTCGGATTATCCGTGGCCACTACAGCACCCGAGGTGCGACCGTGGAAGGCCTTGCGGAAGGCCAATACGCGCTCGCGCCCCGTCTGGAACGAGGCGATCTTCAGAGCGTTCTCGTTAGCCTCGGCACCCGAGTTGCAGAGGAAGAGACGGTAGTCGTCATATCCCGATGCGGCGCCCAGGCGCTCGGCCAGTTGCTCCTGCAGCGAGTTCTCGACCGAGTTGGAGTAGAAGCCCAAGCGTGCCACCTGCTCCTGCAATGCAGTTACATAGGTCGGGTGGGCGTGTCCGATCGAGATGACGGCATGACCTCCGTAGAGGTCGAGGTATTCCTCGCCATCGGCCGTGTAGACATAGCTGCCACAGCCGCGCACTGGCTCAATCGGATAGAGCGAATAGACATTCAGAAGTTCCATAACTTAAAAAGCAGATGCTTTTAGCTTCAGACCGCAGCGCGGGTCGAGCCCGAAGATGCGGTTCATGTTCTCTACGGCCTGACCCGACGCACCCTTCAAGAGGTTGTCGATGGCCGTCGTGATGTGGAGTTTCGAGCCGTACTTAGCTACGCTGACCAGCGCCTTGTTGGTGTTGATCACCTGCTTCATGTCGAGTGCACGGTGGGTCAGGTGGGTGAATTCGGCTGTGGCATAGTAGTTTTCGTAGAGCGTGCGAGCCTCCTCCTCCGAGAGTGAGCACTCGGTGTAGACGCTGGCCAAGATGCCACGCGTGAAGTCACCGCGCATCGGCACGAAGTTGATCGCCTGGTCGAACGAGGGCTGCAGAGCGCGCACCGTGCGGTTGATCTCGATCAGATGCTGGTGCGTAAAGGCCTTGTAGGTCGAGATGTTCCCCTCGCGCCAGCTGAAGTGGGTGGTCGAGGAGGGTTTTACGCCGGCACCCGTCGAACCCGTAACGGCCGTTACATGCACCTCATCGGTCAGCAGACCGGCAGCCGCCAGCGGCAGGAGTGCCAGCTGGATGGCCGTGGCGAAGCAACCCGGGTTGGCAATGCGTGTCGCCGAAGCGATCTTCTCGCGCTGCCACTCGGCCAGTCCATAGACGAAGCCGTCGTGCTCGTCGCGGAAGTCCTGCGCCAGGTCGATGATCTTGAGCGAGGCAGGCACCTCGTTCTCGGCCATGAAGACTCCGCTTTGCCCGTGTGCCGAGCAGAGGAAGAGTAGATCGATCGCCGTGAGATCATACTCGGAGGCGAAGCAAAGCTCCGTATCCCCCTCCAAACCTCCGTGTACGGCCGAGAGCGGATTTCCTGCATTCGAGGTCGAGTGTACGAAGCAGAGCTCCACCTCGGGATGGTTCAGCAACAGACGGATCAGCTCTCCGGCTGTGTAGCCTGCACCACCAATGATGCCGACACGAATCATTACTTATTGCGTTTTTGAACGTTGTGGTAGATCTTGATCTGATTGCCCAGGATCTTCGTGAATCCCTTCACATCGTCAGCCGTCCAGGCCTTGTTCACCTCGCCATACTCGCCGAAGTCGGTCTTCATCAGGTCGAACGACGAATCTACGCCTACGAGCGTGTAGCCAAGCGGACGGAGCGTCAGTTCCACCGTACCCGTAACATTGCGCTGCGAGCTCTCGAGCATCGCCTCGATGTCGCGCATCACCGGCTCGAGGTACTGTGCCTCGTGCAGGAACATGCCGTACCAGGTGGCTACCTGCTCCTTCCAATAGAGCTGCCACTTCGTGAGCGTGTGCTTCTCGAGCATCTTGTGGGCAGCGATGATCAGCATCGGGGCAGCAGCCTCGAAACCAACACGACCCTTGATGCCGATAATCGTATCGCCAATGTGCATATCACGGCCGATACCAAACTTCGAAGCGATCGCCTCCACGGCGCGGATGGCCTCCACCTTGTCCGTGTAGTTCTCGCCATTGACAGCCGAGAGCTGACCCTCGGTGAAGGTGAGCTTGAGCGTCTCCTCCTCGTGGCAGGTTACCTGGCTCGGGTAGGCCTCCTCGGGGAGCGTGAGCTCCGAGCGGAGCGTCTCTTTACCACCGATCGAGGTGCCCCAAAGACCCTTGTTGATCGAGTACTCCATCTTGCGGAAGTCGGCCTCGAAGCCGCGCTCCTTGAGGTAGTTGATCTCATACTCGCGCGTCAGGATCATGTCGCGCGTCGGGGTGATGATCTCGATCTCGGGGGCGAGGATCTGGAAGGTGAGGTCGAAACGAACCTGGTCGTTTCCGGCACCCGTCGAGCCGTGTGCTACGGCATCGGCGCCGATCGACTTGGCGTACTCGATGATGGCGATCGCCTGGAAGATGCGCTCCGAGCTTACCGAGATGGGGTAGGTGCCGTTGCGCAGCACATTGCCATAGACCATATAGCGGATCGACTTCTCGTAGTACTCCTGCTCGATGTCGAGCGAGGCGTGCTCAATGGCACCCAGGGCGAGGGCGCGCTCCTCGATGTTGCGGAGCTCCTCCTTCGAGAAACCACCCGTATTGGCGATGGCCGTGTAGACATCGTAGCCCTGCTCTTCGCTCAGGTACTTCACGCAAAACGAGGTATCCAAACCACCGCTGAATGCGAGTACCACCTTCTTCTTCTGTGTATTCATTCTATTTCGTTTTTTTAATTTTACTTCAAATGGAAAATCTTTTTCACGCCGTTCATCATGTACATCGTGTAGGGCTTGATCCACCAGTGGCGAGGTTTCTCCTTCGCCGGATCGTAGAGCATACCCGTGCAGAGGCACATGCGGCGCTCGTTGCGCTGCAGGATGTCGTAGTTGCGACACCCCTCGCAGCCCTTCCAGAACTCATCGTCTTCGGTGAGCTCGGAGAAGGTCACGGGGACATATCCCATGCGCGAGTTGAGCTTCATGACCGGAAGTGAGGTCGTAATACTGAACAGCTTTGCATACGGGAATCGTCGTCGTGCCAACTCAAATGTTCGTCGCTTGATCCGCTCTGCGAGACCCATGTGTCGGTACTCGGGATCCACGATCAAACCGGAGGTGGCGACGAAATCGCCATGCTCCCAACACTCGATGTAGCTGAATCCGATCAGCTTCTCTCCCTCCAACGCCACGACGGCCTTGCCGCCTTTAATCTTCGCAGCGATGTAGTCGGGCGATCGCTTGGCGATACCCGTACCTCGTTGCAATGCCGACTCGTAGATCAGTTGGCAGATGCGCTCTGCGTAGATAGCATGCTCCTCTTCGGCAAAAATGACGCTGATAGCCTTGTTGCTCATCTTCTGTAAATATGGTTTCTTGATTAAACCTCTTGTTCTGTTGTTAATTTATGCGATAGGCGCGTTGTACGCCTTTGATTTTTAGTATGTTGTGAACTAGCACATCGGCCACCGATGCCGAAGGTACCTCCACGGAGATCGTGCCCGATACCACGCCGCCCTTGCCCAGGTCGAAGTTCATCGAGCGGATGTTGAGCTTCAGCTCGCGGCTAATCACCTCGGTGATGTGGTTTGCCATGCCGGTCGTGTCGGCTGCGACGATGCGGATCGTTACACGGAAGGCTCCCTCGCTGTTCTTGCGCCAGCGCGCCTCGATGATGCGGTAGGGGTAGTTCTCGTGCATGCGCTTCGCGTTGGGGCAGTCGACGCGGTGGATCGTGATGCCCGAGCTGATGGTGATGAAGCCGAAGACCTCATCGCCCTTGATCGGGTTGCAGCACTTGGCCAGCTTGTACTGGATCTTCGAGATGTCGTCGTCGATCACCAGGGCGTCGGACGAGGGTCGCTCGCGTTTCTCGGCCTCGCGATCGGCTGCTGCGGCCATCTTCTGGCGCTCGATCTCGGCAGCGGCTGCACGACGCTCCTCTTCGGCTTCACCCGAGAGGTGGCGCAGCAGGATCTCCTTGATGGTTTGGAAATCGAGCTTGTTGGTGGCGATCATGGCATAGACCTCTGTGCCGAGGCGCAGCTTGTACTGCTTCGAGAGGTAGTTCACTGCCTCATCGACCGAGAGCGGGAGTTTCCAATTCTTCAGCTTACGCTCCAGCTCCTCGCGACCCATGCGGGCGTGTTTGGCCGCCTCCTCACGGATGAAGGCCTTGATCTTGGCCTTGGCCTTCGAGGTGACGACAAACGAGAGCCAGTCGGCCTTCGGGGTCTGGTTTTTCTGCGTGATGATCTCAACGATGTCGCCATTCTTGAGCACCTCACGGATCGGCACCGAGCGGTTGTTGACCTTGGCGCCTACGCAGATCGAACCGAGGTTCGAGTGGATGTCGAAGGCGAAGTCCAGGACACAGGCCCCCTCGGGGAGCTTGCGCAGGTCGCCATTGGGGGTGAAGACGAATACCTCGCCGGTGGCGGGCTTGGCGTCGAAACGCTGCGCCAACGAGTGGGTGGTCTCCTCCATAGCGGCACGCAGGCGACCGAGCCACTGTTCGGAGGTTTGGGCACCCTGCTGTACCCCCTTGTAGCGCCAGTGGGCGGCAATACCGCGCTCGGCAACCTCGTCCATGCGCTCGGTGCGAATCTGCACCTCGACCCAACGACCCTCGGCCGAGACGGTGGTGTGCAACGACTCGTAACCGTTTGATTTCGGGATCGAGATCCAGTCGCGCATGCGCGTCGGGTTGGGGGTGTAGAAGTCAGTTACGACCGAGTAGACCGTCCAGCAGAGCGGCTTCTCCTGCTCGGGCGGACAGTCGATGATGATGCGCAGGGCGAAGATGTCGTATACACCCTCGAATGGAACACGCTGCTTGCGCATCTTGTTCCAGATCGAGTAGACCGACTTCGTGCGGCTCTTGATGTGGTAGTTAATGCCGAGGTTGCGCAGCTTCATCTCGATCGGGATGAGGAACTGTGCAATGAAGGCCTGACGCTCCTCGGCGCTCTCCTCGAGTTTGAGCGTGATGTGCTCGTAATCCTTCGGCTCGAGGTGTTTCAGCGCCAGATCCTCCAGCTCGCTCTTCAGTCCGTAGAGACCCAGCTTGTGGGCGATCTGAGCATAGAGGTTCATCGCCTCCCAGCTCTTCTTGCGACGCTTCTCGGGTGGGAAGATATCGAGCGATCGCATCACCTCCAGGCGATCGGCCAATTTGATCAGGATCACACGCGGATCCTCCGAGTAGCTGACAATCAGGTCGCGGAAGTTCTCGACCTGCTCCTTCGAGTCTTTGAGTTTGAGGTCGGAGATGTTGGCCAAGCCGACGGTGATGCCGACCACCTCGTCGCCAAAGCGCGTTTGCAGCTCGCGCGTGAAGAGTAAAAACTCCTCGCTTGAGAGTGCCTTATGCTTCAGGCGCACCACATCGTGCAGGATCGATGCAATGACCGAGTTGCGTCCCAGACCGATCTCTGTGAGCACAATGCGCGCCAGCGCTGCGCCGTGGTCGAGCATGGGACGGCCGTCGTAGCGGAGCTCCGACGCAAGCGACTCGGCCGCATAACACAACGCCTCATCGACGAGGGTTGCACTGTGGGTCGAGAAACTCTTGCTGACGCTTTCGCGTAATTTGTTATATCGTGCTAATGCCATCTTTGCTCGAAAAAGAGGGTTTAAAACGCAAAGATAGCGATTCTGAATGGATTTTGTCCTGTTTAAAGGCGAAATCTGCGATTTATTTATGTATTACATAAATATGGTCGTTCGGGAGCGCAAAAAGGATGCGCTCTTCGGCAGTCAGTGTGGCGGCATAGTCGAGATCGTCGGCTGTGAATCCTGCCTCACGCAGTCGCTCTACGAAGTCGTTGCCGTAGATGCGGCGATGGTCATACTGCCCGAAGATGCGGGTGCGCTCCTCGGGGTCGGTGATGGAGTCATCCTCGTAGGTCGTGGCGCGATCCAACTCTACGGGTGAGAGCAACACGCCCCAGCCCCCCTTGCGCAGGATGCGATGAAGCTCGGCAAGGGCACGACGATCATCGGCCACATGCTCCAAAAGGTGGTTGCAGATCACTACATCAACACACTCGTCGGCGAGCGGAATCTGCTGAATATCAAAGTGAAGATCTGCAAGTGGGCTCTCCAGGTCGGCGGTGCGATAGCGTTCAGAAGCGGCCTTGAAGTGGGGTTTCAGATGGCGCATCAGACAGACCTCGGGTGCGATGTGTAACACCTCGGGAAGTTGCTCGAAGAGCGTCGTTTCGCGCGTGATCCAGAGCCACAGCAGGCGATGGCGCTCGAGTGAGAGGCAGTGCGGACAGAGTGCATTGGCGCGCGCAGAGACATAGCCGTAGGGGAGCATCCGACGGAACGATCGGCCACAGATCGGGCAGGTGTAGCGCTTCCCTCGATAGAAGAGCCCGACGAGCGGCAAGAGCCATCCGGCGATGCGTTGCAGCAAGGTGCGCGGCAGGTGATTCAACACCCATTTAATCAACCGACTCATTGCGCTATGCCTCCAGAATCTTCGTGACCTCCTCCTCGACCTTTGTGAGTCGTTCGCGGCAGGCTGCAATGAGCGTCGTGGCACGCTTGACATCGGTAGTGAGTTGATCCACATCGAGTTGCTCGGTGCGGAACTTTTCGAGGATGCGCTCTACTTCGGCGATCGCTTCGCTGTAGTTGAAACTATTTTTTGCCATCGGTTCTAACGATTTGAGTGAAGGTTCTTTTTTTGAGAGGTTTATTGGAACAGGAGATCGATCCATCGCTCGGTGAGTTCCTTCCAGAGCTCGGTGCCTGCAGGCTGCTCCTCGAGCGAGATCGAGTGACCGCCCTCGGGGAAGATGTGCAGCGAGGCCATTACCCCCTTTTTGCGCAACGCCTCGTACATGCGGATCGAATTCTCACACGGTACGGCGCGGTCGTTGTGGGCATGGAAAAGGAGTGTCGGCGGAGCCTTTTCGGTGACTTGCTCGTCGACTGAATAGCGTTGGATCTGTGCCTCGGTGGGATTTTTCCCGCAGAGCATCTCGCGACTGCCACGATGGGTCAGCCCCTCGCGGAGGGTGATGACGGGCGAGACCAAGACCATAAAGTCGGGCGTGTGGCGCTCGCGCGAGATGGCATCCTCTCCTGCATAGAGCAACATCCGCTCTACGCCGGCCGAGGCTGCCAGGTGCCCACCGGCCGAAGAGCCCTCGACACCGATCTTCTCTTTGGCGATGCCCCACTCGGCGCTGCGTGCACGAATTACCTGCAGGGCGCGCTGCAGATCCTGCACACCCACCGTTGCCGGATCGATCACATCGGGGGAGTTTGGCAGACGAGCCGTGAGAATGAATCCCGTGATCCCCTTGTCGGCCAACCAGCGGGCGATATCCCATCCGGCAACCTCCCAGGCGTAGCGCTGATACCCTCCGCCGGGGCAGATCACCACGGCGATGCCGCGGTTGTTCTCGGGTGAGGGGCTTACGCGGTAGATGGCCGGTCGTCCGACCTTATAGACGCGTTGATTGGCGATGCTGTCGGCGACAAAGATACCCTTCGAGTTCGGCATCTCAACCCCCTCCCAAAGTTCGATGCGCTCCTGCGCCATTAAGCTTGTTAGACCACATACGATGGCCGCAAAAAGAGCTATCAACCTCCTCATAATATGGCAGTTATTAATGGTTAATTTTGAATTCTAAATTTTGAATTTCGGTGTTCCCGTCGGCCAACTCGATCGACAGCGTCGGGTGGAGCTTCAGCTCCTCGACAGAGCGCAGTGCACGATCGCCGCCACGCACAATGGCAAAGCCCATGCGCAGCACGGCCTGCGGCGAGCGACTCTCAATCCCCTCCTCGGCGCGCTCCAGGCGCACCTTCTCCTGCGCAAGAGCCGTGCGCACCAGCTGGGGTAGCTGCGTGGCATGCAGCTCGAGCTGGAGGCTGCGGCGCAGGAGTGCCTCGCGCGCGTATTGTTGTAAGAGGTTCTGCATTCGCTCGAGTTGCAGGGCGGCATTGCGCTCGGTGCGCAGCACGGCATCGTGGAGTTGTAGGGCAGCCCCCTGCAGATAGGCATCAATGGCCGATAGGCGCTCGATGAGCCATCCGGCCACTGCTGTGGGGGTTTTTAGGGCGGTGTGGGCTACCAGGTCGGCCACCGATTGATCCTTGTCGTGCCCGATACCCGTGATGACGGGGAGGGGCATACGGGCAAGGGCGGCACAGAGCCCATAGGTGTTGAAGCAGTTCAGATCGCTGGTCGAGCCGCCACCGCGCACGATGACCACGGCGTCAAACTCCGTGCTCCGAGCGGCCACCGAGGCGAGGGCTGCCGTGAGCGACTCCTCGGCCTGCATGCCCTGCATCGCCGCTTCGAAGAGCGTCAGGCGGAATGCGTAGGGGGCGCGCTCAAGCTCCTTGCAGAAGTCGCGGTAGCCAGCTGCTTGTGCGCTCGAAATCAGCGCGATGCGCTGCACGACGAGCGGTAGCTCGCGCTTGGCATTGAGCTCCCACAACCCCTCCTCCTGCAGGCGGGCAATCGTCTCGTGGCGTTGGCGTTCCATCTCGCCCAGCGTGAAGGTGGGGTCGATGTTGATGATCTGCAACGAGAAACCGTAGAGCTCGTGGTAGGTGACCAACACCGAGGCCAAGACCTGCATGCCGACCGCGAGCGGACGCCCCGTCTCGGTGGCAAAGCGAGCGGCGATTTGGCTGTAGTGGTTGCGCCAGATGACGGCCCGCGCCTGCGCCTTTGGAACACCCTCGCGCGAGCCCTTCTCGACCAGATCGAGGTAGCAGTGCCCCGAGGCGTGGACCTTCATCTCGGCAATCTCGGCCGTCACCCAGACGGGCGACAGAAAGCGATCGACGAGGGTCTGCTTCACCTCGCGGAGCAGGGCACTCAGCGCGATATGGTTTGCGGCAACCATGTTTCTATCAGCGAATTACCAGCTCTATCTTGCGGGGCATGGGGCGACCGACGGGGAGTTGCAGACGCAGAATCCCCTCGCTCTCGACCGCCTCGCCCAGCTTACGGGCGGGCTCCCAGCGAGGTGCCTCCTCGAGCGCCTTCATCACACGGCGCAGGAAGCGGCGGTCGCTCACCTCGAGCTCCTGCACAACGCTCAGCGTGCCGTCCGTAGCGATGCGGTAGCGCAACACGACGCGCGCCGTGGGGTCGTTCTCCTGCCAGACGACGGTCGAGGTGAGGTAGTCGGCCAGCGATCCGCTCTCGTGCAGAAAGCGTGCCTCCTCGTCGTACTTCAGCGTGAGGAGCACTACGCCATTCGAGGCGCGCTCGCCGTAGCGGGCAATGGTGAACTCATCGGCCGGCAGCTCCTCGATCCGCTCGATCACCTCGGGGTCGATCCCCTCGACCGACGAGCGCTCGACGCCATTCACAATATAGAGCGGTTGTTGAGCTACGGAAGAGGCTACTCCGAAAAGCAGCCCCAACCAAACTCCTAAAACTTTTATGAACTTCAATTTTGAATTTTGAATTCTAAATTTTGAATTCAGATTTACAACTCGCTCTCCTTCAGACGCTCGGCGTTCTCGGCCACAATCAGGTGGTCGATGCAGTCCTGGATGTCACCATCCATGAAAGCCGAGAGGTTATAGATCGTGTAGTTGATGCGGTGGTCGGTGATGCGTCCCTGCGGGTAGTTGTAGGTGCGGATCTTGGCCGAACGGTCACCGGTCGAAACCATCGTCTTGCGCTTCGAGGCGATCTCGTCGAGGTACTTCGAGTACTCGAGGTTGAAGACACGCGTACGCAACTCCTCGAAGGCCTTGTCGAAGTTCTTGAGCTGCGACTTCTGGTCCTGGCACTGTACGACGATACCCGTCGGGATGTGCGTCAGACGGATAGCCGAGTAGGTCGTGTTCACCGACTGACCACCCGGGCCCGAGGCGCAGAAGATATCCTTGCGGATGTCGTTCATCGAGATCTCTACATCGAACTCCTCGGCTTCGGGCAGCACGGCTACCGAAGCAGCCGAGGTATGTACACGGCCCTGGGTCTCGGTCTGCGGCACACGCTGCACGCGGTGCACGCCCGACTCATACTTGAGCGTACCATAGACATTGGCACCCGTAACCTTCATCACGACCTCCTTGAAGCCGCCTACGGCACCCTCCGACGACGAGGTGATCTCATAGCGCCACCCCTTCGACTCGATGTATTTGGTGTACATACGCAGCAGGTCGCCGGCAAAGATGGCGGCCTCGTCGCCACCCGTACCACCACGGATCTCGACAATTGCGTTCTTCGAGTCCTGCGGATCCTTCGGAATCAGCAGGAGCTTAATCTCCTCCTCGAGGCGTACGATCTCGGGCTCGAGCTCCGTGATCATCTCGCGCGCCATCTCGCGCATCTCCTCATCCTTGTCGTTGGCGAGCGTATCCTTCGCCTCGGCCAGGTTTGCTACGGCCGTGCGGTAGTGCTCCGAGGCCTCGATGATGGGCTCCAACTCCTTGTACTCCTTCGTGAGCTGAATGAACTGCTTCACATCGGCAATTACCTCGGGGTCGGTCAGTTTCTGGCCGGTCTCCTCATACTTGAGCTTCAGGCCGTCCAGACGAATCAAAATGCTGTTGTCTGCCATATTATCGGTTGTTTACTTATCTTCTTCTTGTAAAATGCGATCGAGCCAGTCGAGGAGCAGCTTCTGCCACGACTCCTTGTAGGGGAAGCTCTCTCTCATGCCGAATCCGTGTCCACCTACGGGGTAGATGTGCAACGAAGCCTTCACGCCATGCTCCTTCAGCGCATTGTAGTAGAGCGTGCTGTTGACCGAGGGAACCGTGCGGTCGTCATCGGGCAGCAGCAGGAAGGTGGGCGGAGTCTGTTCCGTCACGCGGTTCTGCAGCGAGTAGTAGTTTAGCTGCTTCTTCGAGGCCTTCTCGCCCAGGAGATGGACAAACGAGCCGCGATGCGCCTTGCCCTCCTCGGCCGTGATGACCGGATAGAAGAGCACTGCAAAGTCGGGGCGCTCCTCGCCCATGGTCGAGGTCATGGCTGCCAGGTGGCCACCGGCCGATGAGCCGATGATGCCCACCGTCGGTACCTGATGATGACCCTGCAACCCCTCGGCCTCGCCACGCAGGATACGAATGGCGCGCTCGGCATCTTCAAGTGGCACCTCGGGGTGTCCGTTCGGCATGCGGTAGTGCAGCACGGCGGCTACATAACCCTGCTCGGCGAACCACTCGGCCATGTGTGCACCCTCGTTCTCCATCGAGAGGTGACGGTAGCCGCCACCCGGACAGATCACCACGCCGCGGCCGTTGGCCTTCTCGCGGTCGGGAGCATAGACATAGAGCTCGGTGTAGGTCGTCAAGCTCGGGCGGCCGTTGCGGGTCTCACCCGCCTCGGCCAATCCGTTCGAGTGGGGTGCCGATTGGTTGTCCCACACGGGCAGAATAACCGTTGCGCGGCTCATATCCTGCGCCGCAACACCGATCGTGACGATGAGCGCCAAAAGGCTCAATACGAGGCGTTTCATCTCTCAGCTTTTGTGTTAGATCACAATGTTGATGATCTTACCCTTGACAATGATCACCTTCTTGGGCTGCTTGCTCTCGGTCCACTTCAGCGCCTCGGGCTGAGCTAATACATCCGCCTCGATCGCCTTCGGATCGAGGTTCAGGTCGTAGGCGCGCTTGAAGCGCAGTTTGCCGTTGATCGACACGGGGTACTCGAACGACGAGAGCGTCAGGAAGCGCTCCTCGGCTACAGGGTAGGTGGCGTCGCATACGCTGGTTGTGTGGCCAAGCTGTGCCCAGAGCTCCTCGGTAATGTGGGGTGCAAAGGGTGCGAGCAGCACAACGAGCGGCTCCAAAACAGCGCGCTTCGAGCAGTCGCCCAGCTCGTTCAGGCAGATCATGAAGGCGGCAATCGAGGTGTTGAACGAGAAGTGCTCGATATCCTCGGTTACCTTCTTGATCGTCTTGTGCAGCGTGCGCATCTCCTGCTCGGTGGCGGCCTCATCGCTCACGAGGAACTTGCCGTCGCGGTCGAAGAAGAGACGCCAGAGACGCTTGAGGAACTTGTGTACACCGTCAATGCCGTTCGTGTCCCAGGGCTTCGACTGCTCCAGCGGGCCGAGGAACATCTCGTACATACGGAGCGTGTCGGCGCCGTAGTGCTCGACGATGTGGTCGGGGTTCACGACATTAAACATCGACTTCGACATCTTCTCGATCGCCCAGCCGCAGATGTATTTGCCATCCTCGAGGATGAACTCTGCGTTGGCGAAGTCGGGCATCCAGCGGCGGAAGGCCTCCGTGTCGAGCTGGTCGTTCTTCACGATGTTTACATCGACATGGATCTCCTGCGTCTCGTACTGATCTTTCAGACCGAGCGAGACGAACTTGTTGGTGCCCACGATGCGGTATACGAAGTTCGAGCGACCCTGGATCATACCCTGGTTAACCAACTTGCGGAAGGGCTCCTGCTCGCAGACATAGCCCAGGTCGTAGAGGAACATGTTCCAGAAACGCGAGTACATGAGGTGGCCTGTGGCGTGCTCAATACCGCCCACATAGAGATCCACCTGACGCCAGTACTCGTTGGCCTCGCGGCTTACGAGTGCCTCGCGGTTCGAGGGATCCATGTAGCGCAGGTAGTAGGCCGACGAACCGGCAAAGCCCGGCATGGTCGAGAGCTCAAAGGGATAACCCTCGGCCGTGTGCCAGGTCTCGACACGCGCCAGGGGAGGCTCACCCTCGGCCGTCGGACCGAAGTCGGCGATGGGCGGAAGCTCAAGCGGCAACTGCTCCTTCGAGAGCGGATATGCCACCTCGTCCTTGTAGTATACGGGGAAGGGCTCACCCCAGTAGCGCTGGCGCGAGAAGATGGCGTCACGCAGACGGTAGTTCACTTGGCGGCGACCAATGCCACGCTTCTCGACCTCCTCGAACATGGTGCGGATCGCCTCCTTCACATCGAGGCCGTTCAGCTGGTCCGAGTTGATCAGCTTACCCTCCTTGGCGTCATACGAGGCCTCCTCGATGTTGCCACCCTCGACTACGGGGATGATCTCCAAGCCGAAGTGGCGAGCAAAGGCCCAGTCGCGCGAGTCGTGCGCCGGCACGGCCATAATGGCACCTGTGCCGTAGCCCGAGAGAACATAGTCCGAGGCGTAGATCGGAATCTGGCGACCCGAGAAGGGGTTCACGGCATACGAGCCGGTGAAGACACCGCTCACGCGCTTCGTCTCGGCGATACGCTCACGCTCCGAACGCTTCTTCGTCTCGATCACATACTGCTCAACTGCCTCACGCTGCTCGGGTGTGGTGAGCGCTGCGAGCTGCTCGTGCTCGGGGGCAATGACCATAAAGGTTACGCCGTAGATCGTGTCGGGACGCGTTGTGAAGATCTCGAGCGGCTGCTCCGAACCCACCACCTCGAAGAAGAGCTGTGCGCCCTCCGAGCGGCCGATCCAGTTGCGCTGGATCTCCTTGAGCGAGTCGCTCCACTCGAGCTTATCGAGGCCGTTCAGCATGCGCTCGGCGTAGGCCGTAACGCGCAGCAGCCACTGCTTCATGCGCTTCTGCTCCACGGGGAAGCCACCACGCACCGAGAGACCATCCTTCACCTCATCGTTGGCCAACACCGTGCCTAATTTCGGACACCAGTTCACCATCGTGTCGGCACGGAAGGCCAGGCGATAGTTCTGCAACACCTGCTCCTGCTCCTGCTCGCTCATGGCACACCACTCGGCGGCGGTGAGCGTCAGCGGCTGCGTCTCGGCAGCGTGCAGCCCCTCGGTACCCTGCTCGGCAAGGTGTGCGCGCAGCTCCGAGATCGGGCGTGCGTGCTCGGCTGAGAGGTCGTACCAGTGATCAAACATCTCGAGGAAGGCCCACTGCGTCCACTTGTAGTACTCCGGCTCGCAGGTGCGTACCTCGCGCTCCCAGTCGAACGAGAAACCGATCTTGTCGAGCTGCTCGCGGTAGCGAGCGATGTTCTTCTCGGTGGTTACTGCAGGGTGCTGACCCGTCTGGATGGCGTACTGCTCGGCCGGCAGACCGAAGGCGTCGTAACCCATCGGGTGGAGCACATTGAATCCCTTCAGGCGCTTGTAGCGCGAATAGATGTCCGAGGCGATGTAGCCCAGCGGGTGCCCGACATGCAGACCTGCACCCGAGGGGTAGGGGAACATGTCGAGGACATAGAACTTCGGGCGGCTTGCATCTACAGCCACGCGATAGGTCTTATCGTCGCGCCAGCGCTGTTGCCAGCGCGCTTCAATCTCTTTGAAATTGTATTCCATTGTGTCAGAATTTTCGTTTAATGGGCAAAGATACATATTTTATATTAGAAAAATCAACATTCAAAATTTAAAAATCAAAATTGGGGGATTTTGGGCGTGAAAAGGAGGGGTAATCCAGGTTAATTAAGGGTTGCTGAGGGCGATTAATGGGCGAGGTTTCGCGGGTGGTTTGTGGGCTTTTTGAGGGGTGTTTTTGCGGACTTTTTGAGGGGTGCTTTTCGGTTGCTGTTTTGCGTGTGATTTGCCCCTGTTTTTGCCCTTGAAAAAGGGTGTTTTTGGAGGCTTTTCGGGGCGTTTTTCTCCTTTTATTTTATTTAAGCCGACTTGCTGTTTTTGTTGTGCAAAGCGGGATAATGCCTCTGAAGGCGATTTGCTAACAAGCTGTTTTAGGCTCTTTTGGGGTGAAAGTTGTTTTGTCAGAAATAGCAAAAGTGTAAAAAACTGTCTTTGGGAATGGTTGACAAAATGCGCAATTGGTAAATCGCTGAAGATTAAACAATTAGCTTTTTATCGATAAGCTAAACAAATAATTCTGAAAATCCTATAAGAATAAAGAATTGGCATCCGGGGAAAAATGATGAAAAAAGGGCGAAAAAGATGCCATATATATTGTGTTTTCAAAAATTTTGCGTACCTTTGCAGTCCATTTTGGACAATGGAGATAGAAAATTAACAATTTAAAGGACAGTTAAAATGCCAACTATTCAACAGTTAGTTCGTAACGGCCGAGTAGCGATGGAGGACAAATCCAAGTCGCCCGCTCTGGCAGCGTGTCCTCAGCGCCGTGGCGTTTGTACCCGTGTGTACACGACGACCCCGAAGAAGCCGAACTCGGCTATGCGTAAGGTAGCACGCGTAAGATTGACCAATGGCAAGGAGGTCAACGCCTACATCCCCGGTGAAGGTCACAACTTGCAGGAGCACTCGATTGTGCTTGTCCGTGGTGGTCGTGTAAAGGACCTCCCGGGTGTTCGTTATCACCTCGTGCGCGGTGCGCTCGACTCGGCAGGTGTCGATGGTCGTCGTCAGCGTCGCTCGAAGTACGGTGCTAAGCGTCCCAAGGCCGCTAAGAAGTAATCTAACCAACAATTAAGTATTTTTTAAATAGCTATGAGAAAAGCTAAGCCTAGAAAGCGAATTCTACTTCCGGATCCCAAGTTCGGTGACGTGGCTGTGACCCGTTTCGTGAACAACCTTATGCTGGATGGTAAGAAGAGTATTGCCTACACGATCTTCTACGATGCATTGGAGCTCGTTGGCAAGAAGATGAAGGATGCTGATAAATCTCCGCTGGAAATCTGGAAACAGGCCCTCGAGAACGTCACGCCCCAAGTCGAAGTGAAGTCGAAGCGTATCGGTGGTGCAACCTTCCAGGTACCTATGGAGGTTCGTCCGGAGCGCAAGATTTCTATTTCCATGAAGAACCTTGTCCTGTTCTCGCGTAAGCGCGCCGGTAAGACGATGGCCGAGAAGCTTTCAGCAGAGATCGTTGACGCCTACAACCAGCAGGGTGCTGCCTTCAAGCGTAAGGAGGAGATGCACCGCATGGCAGAGGCCAACAAGGCATTCGCACACTTCCGTTTCTAATAACAGAATACAGCAATGGCAACAAGAGATTTGACTTATACGCGTAATATCGGTATCATGGCTCACATCGATGCCGGTAAGACGACCACGTCGGAGCGTATTCTGTTCTACACGGGTAAGACCCATAAGATTGGTGAGACCCACGAGGGTTCGGCAACCATGGACTGGATGGCTCAGGAGCAGGAGCGCGGTATTACGATTACCTCGGCTGCTACGACCGCCTTCTGGCAGTATATGGGCAAGCAGTACCAGATCAACCTGATCGACACCCCGGGACACGTTGACTTTACCGTTGAGGTAGAGCGTTCGTTGCGTGTGTTGGACGGTGCCGTTGCAACCTTTTGCGCCGTAGGTGGTGTAGAGCCGCAGTCGGAGACCGTATGGCGTCAGGCTGACAAGTACAATGTTCCCCGCATCGGTTATGTGAACAAGATGGACCGCACGGGTGCCGACTTCCTGTCGGTGTGCGCTCAGATCAAGGAGCACTTTGGCGCTACGGCTCTGCCGGTAGTTCTGCCCATCGGTGTTGAGGACAAGTTTGAGGGTCTGGTAGACCTTATTTATAATAACGCGATTTACTACTTCGACGATAAGACCGTTCGTGACAACTTCGAGATCCGCGAGATTCCGGAGAACATGAAGGCTGAGGCTGAGGAGTGGCGCAACAAGCTCATCGAGGAGGTTGCTGCTACGGACGACGCCCTGATGGAGAAGTTCTTCGAGGATCCCAACTCGATCACCCCCGAGGAGTTGCTGGCTGCTATCCGCACCGCTACGATGTCGATGTCGCTCGTTCCGATGCTCTGCGGTTCGTCGTTCCACAACAAGGGTGTTCAGAAGCTGCTCGACTATGTAATGGCTTTCCTCCCCTCGCCGCTGGATCTTCCCGCCATTGAGGGTACGAACCCCAAGACCGAGGAGGTAGAGGTGCGCCACGCTACGGAGGATGATCCGTTCTGCGGTCTGGCCTTTAAGATCGCTACCGACCCCTTCGTAGGTCGTCTGGCTTTCGTCCGTGTTTACTCGGGTAAGCTCGATGCAGGTTCGTATGTGCTGAATGCACGCAGCGGTAAGCGTGAGCGCATCAGCCGTATCTATCAGATGCACGCCAACAAGCAGAACCCGATGGAGACCGTAGGTGCAGGTGATATCTGCGCAGCTGTAGGTTTCAAGGAGATCCGCACGGGTGATACGCTCTGCGCTGAGAACGCTCCGATCGTACTCGAGCAGATGACCTTCCCCGAGCCGGTGATCGGTCTGGCTGTTGAGCCCAAGACGCAGAAGGACCTCGACAAGCTGGGTATCGCTCTTGGTAAGCTGGCTGAGGAGGACCCCACCTTCACGGTGAAGACCGATGAGGATTCGGGTCAGACGGTCATCAGCGGTATGGGTGAGCTCCACCTCGACATTATCGTCGATCGTCTCCGTCGTGAGTTCGGTGTAGAGATCAACCAGGGTGCTCCCCAGGTGAACTACAAGGAGGCTCTGACGCAGACCGTACAGCACCGCGAGGTCTTCAAGAAGCAGACCGGTGGTCGTGGTAAGTTTGCTGATATTATCTTCGAGATCGGTCCCGCCGAGGAGGGCAAGATGGGTCTGACCTTCGTAGACGAGGTGAAGGGCGGTAACATTCCGCGCGAGTTTATCCCCTCGGTACAGAAGGGCTTCGAGCACGCTATGGCAAATGGTGCACTGGCAGGCTACCCGATGGACTCGATGAAGATTACGCTGAAGGATGGTTCGTTCCACCCCGTCGATTCGGATCAGCTTTCGTTCGAGATCGCTGCCCGTAACGGTTATCGCGCCGCTGCTCCCAAGGCCGGTTCGATCATCATGGAGCCGATCATGGCCGTTGAGGTTGTGACGCCCGAGGAGTCGATGGGTGACATCATCGGTGACCTGAACAAGCGCCGTGGTCAGATCACGGGCATGGAGTCGAAGGGTACGGCTCGCGTGGTTAAGGCCAAGGTTCCCCTGTCGGAGATGTTCGGCTATGTAACCGTGTTGCGTACCATTTCGTCGGGTCGCGCTACCTCGTCGATGGAGTTCTCGCACTTTGAGGAGGTTCCGGGCGGTTTGGCCAAGGAGATCATCGAGAAGGCGAGTGGTAAACGTAAGGATATTGAATAAGGAAACGAAACGATATGAATCAGAAAATCAGAATCAAGTTGAAGTCGTTCGATCACAACCTCGTTGACAAGTCGGCAGAGAAGATCGTTAAGACTGTAAAGAGCACGGGCGCCGTAGTCAGCGGACCGGTACCCCTGCCCACGCGCAAGCAGATTTTTACGGTAAACCGCTCGACCTTCGTTAACAAGAAGGCTCGCGAGCAGTTCCAGCTCTGCACCTTCAAGCGCATCCTCGACATCTACTCGTCGACGCCGAAGACGATCGACGCGCTGATGAAGCTCGAGCTTCCCTCGGGTGTTGAGGTTGAGATCAAGGTGTGATAAGTCGGGAGGAGGGGAGCCCGTCAAAGGGCTTCCCCGCCTACCCAACACCAAACAAAGATCGCAGAAGAGCCTCTCGGAGTGAGGCGGAGCGATGCGGTCGGACATATTAGGGACCTATAATAATATATAGGTGTAGGCCGGAAAAACAACGGCTACTAACCCTTATTGCGCTCCACGAAAAGACTCCAACACGAATTTGAGAAACTCAATTCACTTTATTTATAACAAACAACTAAGACACAAAATGTCAGGACTTATTGGAAAGAAAATCGGAATGACTTCCGTTTACAGTGCCGAGGGAAAGAATATTCCATGCACTGTCATTGAGGCTGGCCCGTGCGTAGTTACGCAAATCAAGACTGTCGAGAAGGACAACTACGAGGCAGTTCAGATTGCCTATGACGAGAAGAGTGAAAAGCACACCACCAGCAGTTTGTTAGGTCACTTCAAGAAGGCCGGCACGACTCCCAAGCGCAAGCTTGCTGAGTTCAAAGGCATGCCTGAGGTGAATCTCGGCGACACGCTGACCGTAGACCTCTTCACCGAGGAGGACTGGGTAGACGTGACCGGGATCTCGAAGGGTAAGGGTTACCAGGGCGTTGTGAAGCGCCACGGCTTTGCCGGTGTAGGTGGCCAGACCCACGGTCAGCACAACCGTCAGCGTAAGCCCGGTTCGTTGGGTGCATCGTCGTACCCCTCGCGCGTATTCAAGGGCAAGCGTCTCCCCGGCCAGATGGGCGGTGATCAGGTAAAGGTGCTGAACCTGAAAGTTTTGAAGGTAATTCCCGAGAGCAATCTGATCCTTGTTAAGGGTTCGATTCCGGGTGCAAAAGGTGCTTATTTAACGATTGAGAAGTAGTATGGAATTAGCAGTATTGAACGCACAGGGTAATGAGACGGGTCGTAAAGTAGTTCTTTCGGAGGCTGTCTTCGGCGTGGAGGCTAATGACCACGCTATCTATCTCGATGTTAAGCAGTATTTGGCTGACCAGCGTCAGGGTACGCACAAGGCCAAGCAGCGTAATGAGGTTACCGGTTCGACGCGCAAGCTGAAGCGTCAGAAGGGTACGGGCGGCGCTCGTTGCGGCTCGATCCTTTCGCCCCTCTTCCCGGGTGGCGGTCGCGTTTTCGGTCCCGTTCCGCGTGACTACAGCTTCAAGCTGAACAAGAAGCTCAAGCAGCTGGCTCGCCGTAGCGCTTTGACCTACAAGGCTCAGGCCGGTGCCATCGTAGTGCTGGAGGACCAGCAGATGGAGGCTCCGAAGACCAAGTCGGTAGTAGCTCTGCTCGAGGCTTTGAAGGTTGCCGACAAGAAGGTGCTGCTCGTATTGCCGGAGGGCAATGTAAACTTGCAGCTTTCGTGCCGCAACATTCCGAACATCAAGCCCGTTTTGGCGCAGAATGTCTGCACCTATGACGTGATGAACGCATCGGCGCTGGTGATGGTCGAGAACGCTGAGAATGTACTGAATACTTTGTTAGCATAAAACGCAGACAACCATGGAGATTATTATTAAGCCGGTTTTAACCGAGAAAATGACGATTCAGGGCGAAAAGTTGAATCGCTACGGTTTTATCGTTGACGTGCGAGCTAACAAGCTGCAGATTCGTCAGGCCGTAGAGCAGATGTACAATGTCGTCGTAACGGATGTGAACACGATTAACTGCATGGGCAAGCTCAAGAGCCGCTACACGAAGGCGGGTCTGTTGGAGGGCCGTGCCAACAACTTCAAGAAGGCTATCGTTACCTTGAAGGAGGGAGATAAGATTGATTTTTACAGTAATATCTAACGAAGATGGCAGTAAAGAAATTTAAGCCTGTAACCGCAGGTACAAGACATAAGATTATCAGCGCGTACGACGAGATCACGAAGTCGACGCCCGAGAAGTCGCTGTTGGCCCCCAAGAAGAGCACGGGTGGTCGTAACAACGACGGTAAGATGACGGTTCGCTACATTGGCGGCGGTCACAAGCAGATGTATCGTCTGGTGGATTTCAAGCGCGCCAAGGACGGTATGGCTGCAACTGTAAAGGCAATCGAGTACGACCCGAATCGTACGGCACGCATCGCCTTGCTCGTATATGCTGACGGTGAGAAGAGCTACATCATCGCACCGAACGGCTTGAAGGTTGGTCAGACCGTAATGAGCGGCACGGGTGTTGCTCCCGAGGTAGGTAACGCTCTTCCGTTGAGCGAGATTCCGCTGGGTACGGTTGTCCACAATATTGAACTCTACCCCGGTCAGGGTGCCGCAATGGCTCGTTCGGCCGGTTCGTACGCCCAGCTGTTGGCTCGTGAGGGCAAGTTTGCCATCATTAAGCTTCCTTCGGGCGAGACTCGTATGGTACTCGTTACCTGCCGTGCAACGGTAGGTGTTGTGTCGAATGTCGATCATAACCTCGAATCGTCGGGTAAGGCCGGTCGCAAGCGTTGGCTGGGTCGCCGTCCTCACAACCGTGGTGTTGTGATGAACCCGGTTGATCACCCGATGGGTGGTGGTGAAGGTCGTGCGTCGGGTGGTCACCCGCGTTCGCGCAAGGGTCTGTTGGCTAAGGGTTACAAGACGCGTAATCCGAAGAAGACGACCTCGAAGTTCATTATTTCCAAGAAGAAAAAATAATTAAATAAGAGTACATAATGAGCCGTTCATTAAAGAAAGGACCGTTTATCGACCCGAAGCTCGAGGCAAAGGTCGTTGCTCAGGCAGAGAGCAACAACAAGGCGGTCATCAAGACTTGGTCGCGGGCAAGCATGATCTCGCCTGACTTCGTAGGTCAGACGATCGCTGTCCACAACGGAAACAAATTTATTCCGGTTTATGTAACCGAGAACATGGTAGGACATAAGCTCGGCGAGTTCGCTCCGACGCGTACTTTCCGCGGTCACTCCGGTAACAAGAAAAAGTAGTAGAATATTATGGGTGCAAGAAAAGCAATAGCAGCCGAGAAGCGTTCGGCTGAGAAGAAGCAGAAGGCCGTTGCCATTCTGCGCGACTGCCCGACCTCGCCCCGCAAGATGCGTCTGGTAGCAGATATCATCCGCGGCGTAGAGATCAACAAGGCATTGGGCATCCTTCGTTATTCGAAGAAGGAGGCGTCGATCCGCATGGAGAAGCTTCTGAAGTCGGCAATCGCCAACTGGGAGGCAAAGAACGAGAACGAGCGTCTGGAAGATACGAAGCTCTGCGTTAAGGAGGTATTCGTAGATGGCGGTCGCATGTTGAAGCGCATTCAGCCGGCTCCGCAGGGTCGCGCACACCGCATTCGCAAGCGTTCGAACCATGTAACGATTGTAGTTGACAAAATGGTAACTGTAGAAAACAAGTAATCAAGATGGGACAGAAAGTTAATCCGATAGCAAATCGTCTTGGTATCATCAAGGGTTGGGACTCCAACTGGTTCGGTGGCAAGAACTTCGGCGATAAGATCGTCGAGGACGATAAGATTCGCAAGTACCTGAACGCCCGTCTTCAGAAGGCGTCGATCTCGAAGATCATCATCGAGCGTACGCTGAAGCTCGTTACGGTAACCATCTCGACCGCTCGTCCGGGTATCATCATCGGTAAGGGTGGCCAGGAGGTCGACAAGTTGAAGGAGGAGCTGAAGAAGCTCACCGGTAAGGAGATCCAGATCAACATCTTCGAGGTTAAGCGCCCGGAGGTAGACGCTGTGATCGTAGGTCAGAACATCGCACGCCAGCTCGAGGGCCGCGTATCGTTCCGCCGCGCCGTTAAGACGGCCGTAGCATCGACGATGCGTATGGGCGCTGAGGGTATCAAGGTGCAGGTTTCGGGCCGTGTAGGTGGCGCCGAGATGGCTCGTAAGGAGACCATTAAGGAGGGTCGTATTCCGCTGCACACCTTCCGTGCTGATGTAGATTACTGCCTGACGGAGGCACTGACGAAGGTTGGTATCCTCGGTATCAAGGTTTGGATCTGCCAGGGTACGGTTTATGGCAAGCGCGACCTGTTCGAGATGCAGGGTGCTTCGGCACAGGCTCCGCAGGGCGAGCAGCGTGGCGAGCGTCGCGGTCGTGGTGATCGTGGTGACCGTCGTGGTGGCCGTCGTCGCAACAACAACAAATAGTAAGTAGGACCTTTTTAAAGCAGAACAAACATGTTACAGCCGAAAAAGACTAAATTTAGAAGAATGCAGAAAGGCCGTATGAAGGGAGTGGCTCAAAGAGGTAACCAACTTGCATTCGGTTCGTTCGCAATCAAGGCTCTCGACTCGACCTGGATCACGGGTCGTCAGATCGAGGCCGCCCGTCAGGCCATTACGCGTTACATGAAGCGTGAGGGTCAGCTCTGGATCCGCATCTTCCCCGACAAACCGATCACGAAGAAGCCGGCCGAGGTGCGAATGGGTAAGGGTAAAGGTAATCCGGAGGGCTTCGTAGCTCCCGTTACGCCGGGTCGTATCCTGTTCGAGGCTGAGGGTGTACCCTTGGCAGTAGCTCAGGAGGCTTTGCGTCTGGGTGCGCAGAAGCTGCCTATTCCGGTAAAGTTCATTGTCCGTCGTGACTATGTCGAGAATTCAATCTAATAAGCAGACACGAAGATGAAAAGTGCAGAAATCAAGGATATCGCTACCAAGGATCTGGTAGAGCGTATCGAGACCGAGAAGGCACAGCTGGCCAAGCTGAAGGTTCAGCACGCCGTGTCGCCTATCGAGAATCCGTCGATCATTAAGAAGAACCGCCGAGACATCGCTCGCATGCTGACGATTCTCAGCCAAAAAACCGCTAAATAAGGAGAACAACTATGGAAAGAAATCTGAGAAAAGAGCGTATTGGCGTGGTTGTCAGCACGAAGATGGAGAAGACCATCGTTGTTGCAGTGGCTCGTAAGGTGAAGCACCCGATCTACGGCAAGTTCGTGAACAAGACGACGAAGTTCGCCGCCGAGTGCCTCGACGAGAGCTGCAAGGAGGGTGATACCGTACGCATCATGGAGACGCGCCCGTTGAGCAAGACGAAGCGCTGGCGTTTAGTACAAATCATTGAAAGAGCTAAGTAGTTATGATACAACAGGAATCAAGACTCGTAGTAGCCGACAACAGCGGTGCCAAGGAGGTACTTTGCATCCGCGTACTCGGCGGTACGAAACGACGCTACGCATCGATCGGCGATAAGATCGTCGTAGCAGTGAAGAGTGCGACCCCCTCGGGCGATGTCAAGAAAGGCGCCGTTTCGAAGGCCGTAGTAGTCCGCACGAAAAAGGAAATTCGTCGCGCCAACGGTTCGTACATTCGTTTCGACGACAATGCCGTTGTGCTGCTTAACAATCAGGGTGAGATGCGCGGTACCCGTATCTTCGGCCCCGTAGCTCGTGAGCTGCGTGACCAGTACATGAAGATCATCTCGCTTGCGCCCGAAGTACTGTAATCAAAAAAAACATTTCGGATATGTCAGTTAAATTGCATATTAAGAAAGGGGATATGGTTCAGGTCATCGCCGGTGACAACAAAGGCCAGCAGGGTAAGGTTCTGAAGGTCGAGGTGTCGAAGTCGCGTGCGATTGTCGAGGGCGTGAACATCTGCAAGAAGGCTACGAAGCCCAATGCACAGAACCCCCAGGGCGGCATCATCGAGAAGGAGGCTCCGATCCATGTATCGAACCTGCAGGTGCTCGACCCGAAGAGCGGCAAGCCGACGAAGGTTGGTCGCAAGGCAGATGCCAATGGTAAATTAGTTCGTTACGCTAAAAAGTCAGGGGAGGAGATCAAATAATGGCAGCTTACATTCCTACACTCAAGACACAGTATAAGGAGCAGATTCTGCCTGCCCTTATGAAGCAGTTCGGCTACTCGAGCGTGATGCAGTGCCCGAAGTTGGTGAAGATCGTCATCAACCAGGGTATGGGTCAGGCTATCGCCGACAAGAAGCTGATCGATGTAGCTCAGGAGGAGCTGACGCAGATCACCGGCCAGAAGGCCGTGCAGACCCGTTCGCGTAAGGACATCTCGAACTTCAAGTTGCGTAAGGGTATGCCGATCGGTGTACGCGTAACCTTGCGCGACAAGAAGATGTACGAGTTCCTGGAGCGTCTGGTAGCCGTGGCTCTGCCGCGCATCCGTGACTTCAAGGGTATCAACGAGAAGTTCGACGGTCAGGGTAACTACACGCTGGGTATCACCGAGCAGATCATCTTCCCGGAGATCGACATCGACAAGATCACGAAGATCTTCGGTATGGAGATCACCTTCGTTACGACGGCTAAGACCGACGAGGAGGGTTACGCTCTCCTGAAGGAGTTCGGTCTGCCTTTCAAAAACGCTAAAAAGAACTAAGCTATGGCAAAAGAGTCAATGAAGGCGCGCGAGGTAAAGCGTGCAAAGCTCGCTAATCGCTACGCTCATAAGCGCGAGGAGATCGCCGCTCAGCTCAAGGCTGGCGAGATCGACCACGAGGAGGCTTGGATCGCACTCTCGAAGTTGCCCCGCAACTCGAACCCGATTCGTCAGCACAACCGCTGCAAGATCACGGGTCGTCCGAAGGGTTACATTCGTCTGTTCGGTATCAGCCGTATCCAGTTCCGCGAGATGGCTTCGCAGGGTTTGATCCCGGGCGTTACGAAGGCTAGCTGGTAGTCAATTCCAATCGGAGGGAGAGGAGCAGATCCTCTCCCGCCGGTTGTTTTTTCTTTTTTGTTCGGAGTCGCGTCGCTCGTGTAGCGTCACGCAACCAAAGGGCGCCCCGCAAAAGGGTGTCGAACCGTTGGTCGCGGATTTCGAATCTCGGTCATCAATTTCTTGGTCGGTGAAAGCCGCAGAACACAGCCGGTGCCTGGAGCACAGGGCGTGATCAAAAGAGTGAGGGCCAATACGGGTGCTCAGTCCGTGTAGTCGGATCGCAAAGGCGAGGAAAGTGCCGTTCATGGAGCGGTAACTTCTCGGTGGAGGGGTGCGTATGAGGGACTCAGCATTTAGGTACAGAGGAGCTTGAAATGAGCAACCGTCTGTGCGCCACACAGGTAACTTGGTGCGAAAAAATATTTTTTCGGACGAAGTTTGCTTGTTTGGTATGCGCAGAAGACCTTTGAATGGGGTCTTTGTGGTTGATTTTCAAGCGCTTGTGCGAGAGGTGTCAGCAAAACAATATGGGTTGCCGACATTTGTCGTGCTCCTCGGTGAAGAGCAAAATCGCTGAAAACTACGCTATTGGCTTGGTTTTTTGCGAAATAATGCGTACATTTGCACGCTTGTGTGCGTAAAATTCCGCGCAAAACGCAAGCAAAAAACTAATTATTAACTATTTACATTAATTTTAACTTCTTTTTCGTTATGACTGATCCTATTGCGGACTTTCTGACCAGAATTAGAAACGCGGTGAAAGCCAACCACAAGGTGGTTGAAGCTCCCGGTTCAAAAATTAAGCGAGAGATCACCAAGATCCTCTACGAGCAGGGCTACATCCTGGCCTACAAATTTGACACGGACGAGAAGGGTCATCCGACCATCAAGATTGCCTTGAAGTGGGATGCTGCTACGAAGTGCAACGCCATCAAGGATTTGAAGCGCGTATCGCGCCCGGGTCTGCGTCGCTACGCTTCGGTAGATGAGATGCCCCGCGTGTTGAACGGTTTGGGTATCGCCATCGTATCGACCTCGAAGGGTATCATGACCGACGCTAAGGCTCGTCAGGAGCGCGTTGGTGGTGAGGTTCTCTGCTTCGTATTCTAATCCACAATCAGCAAACAAACTAAAAACAAATCACAATGTCAAGAATTGGTAAATTACCTGTATACCTGCCTGCCGGTGTAACCGTAGAGGTTGCTGCCGACAATACGGTAAGCGTGAAAGGGCCTCTTGGTATGTTGAGTCAGAAGGTTGACTCGGACATCACGGTAACGGTCGGCACGCACACGGATGCTCGCACGAACGAGGAGAAGCCTGCTGTTCTGGTTACGCGTCCGACGAATCAGCCTCGCCATCGCTCGATGCACGGTCTCTACCGCGCGTTGATCAACAACATGGTTGTGGGTGTGACGAAGGGTTACGAGATCAAGCAGGAGCTGGTCGGCGTCGGTTTCAAGGCCGAGGTTAAGGGCCAGGTTCTGGAGATGAGCCTCGGTTACTCGCACGATACGCACTTCCTGCTTCCCGCAGAGGTTACGGCAACGGCTGTAACGGAGAAGAAGGGTGCTCCGATCGTAACATTCAAGAGCATCGATAAGCAGCTCGTAGGCCAGGTTGCCGCCAAGTTGCGTTCGCTGCGTAAGCCGGAGCCGTACAAGGGCAAGGGTATTAAGTTCGTAGGTGAGCAGATTCGTCGCAAGGCGGGTAAATCGGCTGGCAAATAATAAATAAGAAGCAATTATGGCACTGAACAAGATAGAGAGAAGAGAGCGCATCAAGATGCGCATTCGTAAGATTGTTACCGGTACGCCCGCTCAGCCCCGCATGACGGTGTTCCGCAGCAACAAGCAGATCTATGTACAGTTTATCGACGATCTGGCAGGCGTAACGCTCGCATCGGCTTCTTCGCTGGAGAAGGAGGTTGTAGAGGCAGCCGCAGGCAAGAACAAGTCGGAGGTAGCCGCCCTGGTAGGTAAGCTGGCCGCTGAGCGCGCCGTAGCTAAGGGTATCTCGACGGTAGCTTTCGACCGTAACGGTTATCTGTATCACGGACGAGTTAAACAACTGGCCGAAGCAGCACGCGAAGGCGGACTTAAATTCTAAGCAATTATGGCTAATAGCAATATAAAGAAAGTACGCACCAGCGACCTCGAGCTTAAAGACAGACTCGTAAGCATTCAGCGTGTTACGAAGGTAACCAAGGGAGGTCGTACATTCAGTTTCTCGGCAATCGTCGTTGTAGGTAACGAGGACGGTGTCGTAGGTTACGGTCTGGGTAAGGCTTCGGAGGTACAGGCAGCCATCGCCAAGGGCGTTGAGGATGCAAAGAAGAACCTCGTGAAGATTCTCGTTATTAACGGTACGATTCCCCACAAGCAGGAGTTCCGCTTCGGTGGTTCGCTCGTAATGATCCGTCCGGCCGCTCCGGGTACGGGTATCATCGCCGGTGGTGCTATGCGCGCCGTATTGGAGTCGCTCGGCATCAAGAACGTGTTGGCAAAGAGCAAGGGTTCGTCGAACCCCCACAACCTGGTAAAGGCTACGATCGGTGCTCTGTGTGAGCTCCGCGACGCAGCCAGCGTTGCTCGTCTGCGCGGTATCTCGATGAATCAGGTGTTTAACGGTTAATTTTGATTAGACAATGGCAAGATTAAAGATCACCCAGGTCAAGAGCCGTATCGGCGCCACGAAGCGTCAGTGCGCAAACCTCGACGCGCTCGGTCTGAAGAAGATCGGTGCAACGGTCGAGCACGACGATTCGGTCATCATCAAAGGTATGATCAATCGTGTGCAGCACCTCGTAAAGGTAGAGGTGGTAGCATAAGTTTAACTGCTTAACGGAAAACAACAAATGGAACTGAATAATCTCAAACCCGCAAAGGGTTCTACGCACCACGACAAGCGAATCGGCCGCGGTGCAGGTTCGGGTCACGGTGGCACGGCCACGCGTGGTCACAAGGGTGCTCAGTCGCGCTCGGGTTACTCGCGCAAGCTTGGCTTCGAGGGTGGCCAGATGCCGTTGCAGCGTCGTCTGCCGAAGTTCGGCTTCACCAATCTGAACCGTGTGGAGTTCAAGGCCATCAACCTCTCGACGCTCGAGGAGTTGGCAGCCAAGAAGAACCTCGCAGAGGTATCGGTTGAGACGCTGGTAGCTGCAGGTTTCATCTCGTCGAAGGACAAGGTGAAGATCCTCGGCAACGGTCAGCTGACGAAGAGCCTCGCAGTGAAGGCTCACGCCTTCTCGAAGAGCGCTGAGGCAGCCATCACGGCAGCCGGTGGTAGCGTCGAGAAAATGTAAGGAGCAACCTTTGTAAACCAAACAATCAATTATGAATCAATATCTCGTTGTTGGTCTTGTCTTTTTAGTGGTTATCGCTCTTCTGGCAACCAACAAGAAAGTGGTCGAGACGCTCAAAAACATCTACAAGATTGAGGAGCTTCGCAAGCGTGTGATCTACACGATTGGTCTGCTCTTGATCTACCGTTTGGGTAGTTTCGTAGTGATTCCGGGTATCAATCCCAACGCTTTGGCTGAGGGATCGGCGTATGCCAGCCAGTTGGACAGCAACGGCCTGTTGGGTCTGTTGAATGTCTTCTCGGGTGGTGCATTCGGCAACGCCGCTATCTTTGCGCTCGGAGTCATGCCGTACATCACCGCCTCGATTATCATCCAGCTGATGGGTATGATGATCCCGTATTTCCAGAAAATGCAGAAGGAGGGTGAGAGCGGCCGCCGCAAGATGAACCAGTGGACGCGCTTCCTCACGATCGGCGTTCTGATGCTGCAGGGCCCGGCATTCATTGCCAACCTGTACCACCAGGCTCCCACGGCTTTCGTCTACGGCAACTCGTTCGGATTCGTATGCTATGCGACGACGATCCTGATCGCCGGCACCATGTTTATCATGTGGCTCGGTGAGAAGATCACCGACAAGGGCATTGGCAACGGTATCTCGTTGATCATTATGATTGGTATCGTGGCTCGTCTTCCCCACGCGCTGTTGGCTGAGGTCACGGCTCGTTTCGAGACGGCAACCGGTAGCATGATTATGCTGATCTTCGAGCTCGTGCTCCTGTTCTTTGTCTTCATGGCTACGATCGCGCTGGTGCAGGCTGTCCGCAAGGTGCCTGTTCAGTACGCTAAGCGTATCGTTGGTAACAAGCAGTATGGTGGTGTACGCCAGTACATCCCCTTGAAGATGAATGCAGCAAATGTGATGCCGATCATCTTCGCACAGGCTCTGATGTTTGTGCCGATGCTGTTCACGGGAACCAAATTCGCAGCTGCCTTCAGCTCGATGACCGGTTTCTGGTACAACTTCACGCTGGCAGTGTTGGTAATCGCCTTCACCTACTTCTACACGGCGATTATCATCAATCCTCAAATGATGGCCGATGATATGAAGCGCAACGGCGGCTTCATCCCGGGTGTGAAACCGGGTAAGCAGACCGTTAGCTACATCGACACCATCATGACTCGCATCACCCTCCCGGGTTCGATCTTCCTGGCGATTGTGGCTATCCTGCCCGCGCTGGCGATCCGCTTCCTGGGTATTCAGCAGGAGTTCGCCTACTTCTACGGCGGTACCTCGTTGCTGATTATGGTAGGTGTGGTGCTTGACACTCTCAAGCAGATAGAGAGCTACCTGTTGATGCGTCACTACGATGGTCTGATGAAGACGGGTCGAATTCAGGGACGCCATTAATAGTTAGAGGAGATCTTTATAGAATCATAGCTACTGTTAGATGATTTATCTGAAGACGAATGAGGAGATCGAGCTCCTCCGTGAGAATCATCTCTTGGTATCGGAGACGCTGGCCGAAGTGGGTCGCCACATTCGGCCGGGCGTCACGACCAAGGAGTTGGATCGCGTGGCGGAAGAGTTTATCCGCTCGCACGGAGCAGTACCCGCATTCCTCGGATATCAGGGCTATCCCGCATCGTTGTGCGTTTCGGTCAACGAGCATGTAGTTCACGGTATCCCGTCAGACAAGGTTGTCTTGAAGGAAGGCGACATTGTTTCGGTAGATTGTGGTACATTTATGAAGGGGTTTGTTGGTGACTCGGCCTACACATTTGCGGTAGGGGAGGTTGGTGAGGAAGTACGCCAGCTTTTGGAGGTCACGAAAGAGGCTCTTTGTAAAGGTGCGGCACAGGCGAAGGCCGGCAATCGCGTAGGCGATATATCGGCAGCAGTGCAGGAATACGCCGAGAAATTTGGCTATGGCGTTGTACGCGAATTGGAGGGACATGGTATTGGCCGGAAGATGCACGAGGCCCCGGGTGTCCCCAACTTTGGCGCCAGAGGGCGCGGCCCGCTCTTGAAAGAGGGTATGGTCATCTGCATCGAGCCGATGATTAATATGGGTACGCGCGCGGTAGTATTCGAATCGGACGGCTGGACTGTTCGTACGCGAGATCGCAAACCGTCGGCTCACTTTGAGTTCGGAGTAGCGGTGCGCAAGGACGGTGCAGATGTGTTGACGGATTTCAGCATCATCGAAAAAGCTATAAAACACTAAGACTCTATGGCAAAACAAGCTGCTATCGAACGCGATGGGACGATCATCGAGGCTTTGTCGAACGCAATGTTCCGCGTTGAGTTGGACAATGGCCATGTGTTGACGGCCCACATCTCGGGCAAGATGCGTATGCACTACATCAAGATCCTGCCCGGGGACAAGGTAAAGGTGGAGATGACCCCTTACGATTTGACGAAGGGTCGCATTTCGTTCCGTTACAAATAACAAGGTACATTAACCAGATTGCTTGAAAAACTATGAAAGTAAAAGCATCCATCAAAAAGAGAAGCGAGGATTGCAAGATTGTAAAGCGTAAGGGTAAGCTCTACGTGATTTGCAAGAAGAATCCCAAGTTCAAAATGCGCCAAGGTTAAACTAATTTAAAGAGAAGAAAAGACATTATGGCACGTATAGTCGGTGTAGATTTACCCAAAAATAAGAGAGGCGAGATCGGCCTGACCTATATCTTCGGTATTGGTCGTTCGACGGCTCGTCAGATTCTCGATGTAGCCGGTATCAGCTACGACATCAAGGTTCAGGATTGGACCGATGCACAGGTAGGTGCAATTCGTTCGACGATTGCTGACCTGGGTTTGAAGGTTGAGGGCGAGTGCCGTTCGCTCGTACAGCTCAACATTAAGCGTCTGATGGACATCGGTTGCTACCGAGGTATCCGTCACCGTCTGGGTCTTCCCCTGCGTGGTCAGTCGACCAAGAACAACGCTCGTACGCGTAAGGGTAAGAAGAAGACGGTTGCAAACAAGAAAAAGGCAACAAAGTAATCTTTAGAGAATTATGGCAAAGAAAACTGGTACAGTTAAGAAGAAGGTTGTTAAGGTTGGTTTGGTGGGCAATGCCTATGTACACTCGACCTTCAACAATGTGATCATCACCATCACGAACGAGAACGGTGATGTTATCAGCTGGTCGTCGGCCGGTAAGATGGGCTTCCGTGGTTCGAAGAAGAATACGCCGTATGCAGCTCAGACCTCGGCAGCAGATTGCGCTAAGGTGGCCTACGATATGGGTCTTCGCAAGGTGAAGGTCTATGTGAAGGGTCCTGGTCAGGGTCGCGAGTCGGCAGTCCGCACGATTCACGGTGCAGGCATCGAGGTAATGGAGATCATTGATGTTACTCCGCTGCCGCACAATGGTTGCCGCGCTCCCAACCGTCGTCGCGTATAATTTTTACAGAAGATTTTACAGACGAGGTTAATCACAAACTATTAAAAGCTACAAGAAAAATGGGAAAATATATAGGACCTAAATCGAAGATCGCCCGTAAGTTTGGCGAAGCTATCTATGGTGCGGACAAGGTGCTTGAGAAGCGCAACTTCCCTCCCGGACAGCACGGTTTGGCACGCAAGCGCAAGAAGGTGTCGGAGTACGGCACGCAGCTGAGCGAGAAGCAGAAGGCAAAGTATACCTATGGTCTGTTGGAGAAGCAGTTCTCGCGCACCTATGAGCAGGCTGCCCGCATGGGTGGTATCACGGGTGAGAACCTGCTGAAGCTCCTCGAGTGCCGTCTGGACAATGTGGTATATCGTCTGGGTATCGCCCCGACGCGTGCAGCAGCTCGTCAGCTCGTATCGCACTGCCACATCTGCGTAAATGGTGCTGTTGTTAACGTTCCTTCGTACTCGCTGCGCGCTGGTGATGTTGTATCGGTACGCGAGAAGTCGAAGAGCTTGGAGGTAATTACCAATTCGCTTGCAGGTGCAGCTAAGAGCCGCTACGCCTGGTTGGAGTGGGACGGTGCTACGATGAGTGGTAAGTTCCTGCAGAAGCCCGAGCGTGAGGAGATTCCCGAGAACATCAAGGAGCAGCTCATCGTCGAGTTGTACTCGAAGTAGTAAATAAACAAATTCAAGATTTATTATGGCAATATTAGCATTCCAGAAACCTGAAAAGGTGATTATGCTCGAATCTACTTCGTCGTTCGGAAAGTTTGAGTTCCGTCCGTTGGAGCCCGGGTTCGGTCGTACGGTCGGAAACGCTTTGCGCCGTATCCTGCTCTCGTCGTTGGAGGGCTATGCGATTACGACGGTAAAGGTTGCCGGCGTGGACCACGAGTTCGCCGCCATTCCCGGCGTGAAGGAGGATATGTTACATATCATCCTCTTCCTGAAGCAGATTCGCTTTATCCGCACGGTTGATAACCAAGACACGGAGAAGGTGTCGATCAATGTTGCGGGCGTTACGGAGCTGACTGCCGGATATATCTCGAATTTCCTGTCGTTCTTCAAAGTATTGAACCCCGATCTGGTTATCTGCCACCTCGCTCCTGGAACGAAGATGCAGATTACGCTGACGATCGGTAAGGGCCGTGGTTATGTTCCCGCTGAGGAGAACATGCCGGCTGACTGCGAGTTCGGTACGCTTCCGATTGACTCGATCTTTACGCCGATCAAGAATGTGAAGTATTCGATCGAGGACTATCGCGTGGAGCAGCGCACGGACTACGAGAAACTGAATTTGGAAATTACTACCGACGGGTCGATTCACCCGAAGGACGCTCTGAAGGAGGCAGCCAAGATCTTGATCCAGCACTTCATGCTCTTCTCGGACGAGAAGATCACGGTGAACATGGAGGATAAGAATGGCGCCGAGGAGTTCGACGAGGATGTATTGCACATGCGTCAATTGTTGAAGACGAAGCTGTCGGATCAGGACCTGAGCGTGCGTGCATTGAACTGCTTGAAGGCAGCCGATGTGGATACGCTGGGTGATCTGGTGAAGCTGAATCGCAACGATCTGTTGAAGTTCCGCAACTTCGGTAAGAAGTCGCTCACGGAGCTTGACGAGCTGTTGGCCTCGCTGAACCTTAAGTTCGGAATGGATGTATCTATCTACAAACTTGACAAAGATTAACGCACTATGAGACATAACAAGAATTACAACCACCTCGGTCGCCAGGCAGGTCACCGCAAGGCCCTGATGTCGAACATGGCATCGTCGCTGATCCTGCACAAGCGCATCGAGACGACGGTTGCCAAGGCTAAGGCACTGCGCCAGTTCGTAGAGCCGCTGGTAACCAAGTCGAAGGAGGATACCACGCACTCGCGTCGTGTTGTCTTCTCGTACCTGAAACAGAAGGAGGCCGTTACGGAGTTGTTCCGTACGATCGCTCCGAAGATCGCTGAGCGCAATGGCGGTTACACGCGTATCCTGAAGACGGGCTTCCGTCTGGGTGACGCTGCCGAGATGTGCATCATCGAGTTCGTTGACTTCAACGAGGCTTACACGCTGGGTGTAACGCCGGAGGCTGCTGCAGCTGAGGCTAAGCCCAAGACGCGTCGTTCGCGCGCCAAGAAGACGACGGATGCTGTTGAGGACGCTGCTGTAGTGGAGAAGAAGCCCGCTAAGAAGGCTGCTCCGAAGGCTGCTGCCAAGACCGCTGCTCCGAAGGTGGCAAAGAAGACGAATGTTGGTAAGAAGATGTAATCAACTTCCGCATTTCGCAAAAAATGGATCCTCGAAAGGGGATCCATTTTTTTGTGAAAAAATAGTATCTTTGTAGAAACAACCATAAAAAAACAATCCGATGATGCGACGATTGCTACTCCTCATGCTCCTTTGGCTTCCGCTTGTGACCTTTGGGCAGGAGATTGCCGGCTCTTGGCACGGTACCCTGGAGATGGGAAATACGAAATTGCGCCTGCTCCTTCACTTTACGCAGGAGGGCGATACCTGGCGCGCTACGATGGATAGCCCCGATCAGGGCGTACGCGGCATTCCGGTCGATTCGGTAGCCGTTACCCCGTTGGGGGTAACCCTTATCTCCAAAGCGCTGCAGATGACCTATACGGCAGGCTTTTTGGGGGAGAACCTCGTGGGGCTCTTCACGCAGGGAGGAGCGTCGCTCTCGCTGATGTTGCAGCGAGGCACGGGTGAGCCGCGTCACCGTCCGCAGAATCCGGTGAAGCCCTATCCCTATCACAGTGAGGAGGTGCACTTCATGAGCCGTGATGGCGTGACACAGCTGTATGGTACGCTCACACGCCCCGAGATGGAGGGACGCTATCCTGCTGTGGTACTCGTTACGGGTAGCGGCACGCAGAATCGCGATGAGGAGCTGATGGAGCATCGCCCCTTTCTGGTGTTGGCCGATCGCTTGACACGAGCAGGATATGCGGTTTTGCGTTACGATGACCGTGGTTATAACGCCACGCCCGAGGAGTTAGAGCGCCTGCAAGGCTCTACCACCGAGCACCTGATGCTGGATGCCTTGGGGGCGTTTGATTGGTTGCGGGAGCAACCCACGATCGATGCGGCGCGCATCGGTATTGCCGGCCATAGCGAGGGCGGTACGATCGCTTTTATGGCGGCAGCCCAGGAGGCCGAGATGGCCTTTTTGATCTCGCTGGCGGGCATGATGGTGCGTGGCGATCAGCTGTTGGTGACGCAGAACTGTGCATTGCTCCTCCAGAGTGGTATGCCGCAGTCGTTGGTGGAGGCGTATGGTACGGCGTTGGAGCGCCTCTATGCGGCCTGGCACACCCTTTCGCCGGAGGAGATTGTAGCAAAGAAGGAGCAGTTGGTGGCCGAGGCTACGGCGGGCGTGCAGCTTCCCGAGCCGTTGCGCCAAAACCTCTATAAACTCTGCGATATGGCACAAAATCCCTGGATGTACTACTTTGTCCGCCTCGATCCTACGGAGGCAATTCGTGGCTTGGGGGCGCGTCCCTGCTTAGCGGTCAACGGCACGAAGGACCTGCAGGTCGATGCCGAGGAGAACCTGGGGCGTTTGAAGGAACTCTTGGGGGAGAGGAAGGGGCAGACCATCCGAGCCTATGAGGGGCTAAATCACCTGATGCAGCCCTGCACGACGGGTGCTGTGACCGAGTATGCACAGATCGAGACGACGATCGACGAGCAGCTGCTGGCCGATCTGGTGATCTGGCTTCAAGAGAATGTAACCATCATGAAATAGCTATGAAAAGACTCTTTTTGGTAATGATTTGTACCCTGTTTAGCGCCCTCTTTGGGTGTCAGGCGGCTAATGGTTTTAAGTCGCTCGATGTGAAACACTTCGCACGCGTGATTGCCCGCGAGGAGGTGCAGCTGGTCGATGTGCGTACCCCCGAGGAGTATGCCGAAGGGCATATCGAGGGTGCGGTGAATATGGATGTCAAGGGCGCGGCTTTTGATGAGCAATTGGCTACGCTCGATCCAAAGCGCCCCGTGGCCCTCTACTGCCGTGGCGGACGCCGCAGTAAGGTGGCTGCCGAGCGCGCCGTCAAGGCGGGATTTAAGGTCTTTGAATTGGACAAGGGGTATCTCTCTTGGCAAGCCGAACACAACTTCTAACAGAGAGGGCTGTCCAACATCAGTTGGACAGCCCTCTTTTGATGCGCTGATGCGCTACGACATTAGGCCATAAAGCCCTTGCCGATGCCGATGAAGTCCTCAGCCTTCAGGGCTGCGCCACCAATCAGACCACCGTCAACATCCTCCTTAGCGAAGATCTCGGCTGCGTTCGAGGGCTTGCACGAACCACCGTAGAGGATCGGGCACTCAGCAGCAGCTGCGCCGAACTTCGAAGCGAGTACCTCGCGGATGTAGGCGTGAATCTCCTGTGCCTGCTCGGCCGTAGCGGTCTTACCCGTACCGATAGCCCATACAGGCTCGTATGCGATCACCAGGTTCTTGAACTGCTCCTCCGTCAGGTTGAATACAACCTCCTCGATCTGCTGCTTGCAGACAGCGAAGTGGTTGCCGGCCTCGCGCTCGTCGAGGTTCTCACCTACGCAGTAGATCGGCGTCAGGCCGTTGGCATACACCTGCTCCATCTTCTTGTTGAGCGTCTCCGAGGTCTCACCGTAGTACTGACGGCGCTCCGAGTGGCCGAGGATGACATACTTGCAACCGAGGGCTGCGATCATCGAGGCGGCTACCTCACCCGTGTAGGCACCCTTAGCCTCTGCAGCGCAGTTCTGTGCACCCAGCTCTACGGTCGAGCCCTGCAACGCCTCAGCTACCTGTGCCAGGTGCGTGAACGGGGGACAAACGATGAAGTTAACACACTCGCAAACCTCGCCGCGCTGAGCTACAACGCCCTTGGCCAGCTCAACACCCTCGGCGGGCAGCGTATTCATCTTCCAGTTACCTGCTACAATCTTCTTTCTCATGATATTAAATGTTTTATTAAAAATTATCCTTATAGCATTGCCGATGGTCGTTCTTGTCGCCTTCGGCGCCATTGCAAATTTTTCCCACCCCCAAACCTCCGCCTTGGGCAGGTGGTTGGTCGCTACGCTCCCTTCATCAGCACGGCCGAATGTGGAGGCGTAAAATGCTTAATTTTGAATTCTAAATTCTAAATTTTGAATTTAGCGCAGCCTACTCCTCCGTAGCGCACCACGCCTTCACCTCGTCGATCGAGGGAGCCTTCAGGCCGAGCTTGTTCTTCTTGTTGAAGCCGCAGAGGTCGTTGAAGAACTTGCCCGGAGCCAACTTCTTGAGCGACTCGACCGTTACATAACCCATCTTCTGGATCACCTCGACCCACTCTTCGGGGACACCGATCTCGATATACTTCTCGGGCTCGTCGATCGTCGGCTTCTTCTCGGGACGCATCGTCGGGAAGAAGAGCACATCCTGAATCGAGGTCTGACCCGTCATGAACATCGTCAGACGGTCGATACCGATACCCATACCCGAGCAGTTCGGCATACCGTACTCCAGGGCGCGCACGAAGTCCATATCGATAAACATCGCCTCGTCATCGCCACGCTCCGAGAGACGCATCTGCTCCTGGAAACGCTCCAACTGATCAATCGGGTCGTTCAGCTCCGAGTAGGCATTGCAGAGCTCCTTGCCGGCCACGAAGAGCTCGAAACGCTCCGTCAGCTCCGGATTCTCACGGTGACGCTTGCAGAGAGGCGACATCTCGATCGGATAGTCGCAGATGAAGGTCGGCTGGATTAGATCACCCTCGCAGTACTGACCAAAGATGGCGTCGATGAGCTTACCCTTACCCATCGTCTCGTCGATCTCGACATTCAGACGCTGGCAAGCCTCACGCAGCTGCTCCTCCGTCTGACCCGTGATGTCGTAACCGGTCTTCTCGCGGATGGCATCGGTCATCGTCAGGCGGCGGAACGGAGCCTTGAACGAGATCGTCTTGCCGTCGATCTCCACCTCCGTCTGGTCGTTGTTTACGGCACGGCATACGCGCTCGAGCATCTGCTCGGTGAACTCCATCATCCACTTGTAGTCCTTGTAGGCAATGTAGATCTCCATGCAGGTAAACTCGGGGTTGTGCGTGCGGTCCATACCCTCGTTGCGGAAGTTCTTACCGAACTCGTACACACCATTGAAACCACCTACGATGAGGCGCTTGAGGTAGAGCTCCGTAGCAATACGCATATAGAAATCCGTATCCAGCGCGTTGTGGTGTGTGATGAAGGGGCGCGCCGAAGCACCACCCGGAATGGGCTGCAGAATGGGGGTCTCCACCTCCAGGCAACCCTGCTCGTTGAAGTACTCGCGCATCGTAGCCATGATCTTGGCGCGCTTTACGAATACCTCGCGAACCTTCGGGTTTACTACCAGGTCGACATAACGCTGGCGGTAGCGCACCTCAGGGTCGGTCAGCGCATCGAACTGCTGACCATCCTTCTCCTTGACGATCGGCAGCGGGCGGATCGACTTCGAGAGCACCGTGAAGCGCTTACAATGTACGGAGAGCTCACCCGTGTTGGTGCGGAATGCGAAGCCCTCTACACCGATGAAATCACCGATGTCCAGCAACTTCTTGAAGACCGTATTGTAGAGTGTCGGATCGCCCTCGGGGCAGATGTCGTCGCGGCGGATGTAGACCTGCATACGACCCGTGTGGTCCTGCAGCTCGAAGAACGAGGCGCTACCCATGATGCGACGCGAGAGCATACGACCCGCGATGCGCACCTCGGCAAAACGCTCCGGGTCGGCATCAAAATGCTCGGTGATCTCGGCGGCCGTAGCCGTTACATCAAATCGCTCGGCGGGGTAGGGCTCGATGCCCAACTCGCGCAACGCCTTCAACGAATTGCGGCGCAAAATCTCCTGTTCACTCAGTTGTTCCAAAGCCATAATTATCTTGTGTTTTATTGTTTTCTCTTTGAGGGACAAAAGTAACGAAAAAATAGCACATATCCAATCCATCCCAGCCCTAAACCGAGCAAAGCGCCCCAGAAAATATCCATCGGGTAGTGTTTCGCCAGGTAGATGCGCGAGTAGCAGATCGCAATGGTGCAGAGAATCATCAGCCACGAGAACCAACGACGGCGCAACACCTTGACCGAGAGGCAGCAAAGAGCCGAGATCGTTGCGGCGTGTGCTGAGACCGTACCAAAGCGTCCTCCAACAGCCTCCACCGGTACATGCACGGCCGTATTCTCGAGCAATCCCGATGCGCGCAGCGACTTGAGCGACTCGGGTGCAATCTCATACCCCTCCAGCGTGGGCTCGAACATCGGGCGCCAACGCGGTGTGAAGTTGGGTAGCAGGTCACCCAGCGGGCCGCTGTGTTTGAAGATGCCGGCCACGATGTCGGCCAGTCCCATCGAGGCGGCCATCAGCGCGATGAAGAAGAGGAGGCGTCGCCAACCGTAGTCGCGCCCCACGAGGTAGAAGATCAACAGGTAGAGCGGAATCCACATCGCGGTGCCGGAGATGGCCAGCATCAGCCGATCGGTCCAGGTGCCGCCATCGAAATTGAGCGCCAAAAAGAGGTCGTGATCAAAGGTGTACATTAGAATTGGAAATAGATAAAAGGTTGAATATCTGACGATTTAACCTGCATAACAAGCCAAATCATCGCTACAAAAAGCGCCACCTGCACCCCCATCGGAGCACGAGTGACAACCCCCTCGAAATAGCGGTCGCAACGCTTCGGCGCAAAGTGTAGCAGGTAGCCCAAGGCGATGAGCAGCATCACGGCCGGATAGCCGACTACGACCTGCGAAATTAGGCTCGTGTCGAAGGCGGTGAAGATCTGGTGGAGGAGCAGTTCGGCCGTCTGCATCGAATCGACGCGGAAGACTAACCACCCCAGGCAGACGATGTGGAAGGTGAACACTACGCCTATAAGACGCACGGGGAGCACCATCGAGGCGCCATCCTTCTTGGCCCAGGGTACGACCGAGAGCCACATCTTATGCAGGGCAAGCGCCACGCCGTGCAGTGCGCCCCACAAGATGAAGCGGAGCGATGCGCCGTGCCAAAGACCGCCTAGGAGCATCGTCAACAGCAGGTTGAGGTAGGTGCGTTTGTTTCCTTTGCGGTTGCCACCCAACGAGATGTAGAGGTAGTCGCGCAGCCACGACGAGAGCGAAATGTGCCAGCGTCGCCAGAACTCGGTGATCGTAGCCGATTGGTAGGGGGCGTCGAAGTTCTTCGGGAAGCGGAAGCCCATCAGCAAGGCAAGGCCGATGGCCATGTCCGAGTAGCCCGAGAAGTCGCAGTAGATCTGCAGGGCGTAGCCGTAGATGCCCATCAGGCACTCGAAGCCCGAGTAAAGCAACGGCTCGTCGAAGATGCGATCGACGAAGTTCAGTGCAAGGTAGTCCGAGATGACCGCCTTCTTGAACAGACCCGTGAGGATCAGGAAGATCGCCGTGCCGAGCATCTCGCGTGTGAGCTGAGGGCGTTGACGGATCTGCGGGATGAAATCCTTGGCACGAACGATCGGGCCGGCCACCAGCTGCGGGAAGAACGAGAGGTAGAAGAGGTAGTCAATCCAGCGATCCAATGGCCGCAATTCGCCGCGGTAGATGTCGATCGTGTAGCTCATCGACTGGAAGACGAAGAAGGAGATACCGACCGGCAGAAAGATGTTCTGGAACTGCAAGAACCCCTCGCCGAAGAGCTGGTTCGAGAGGTCGACCAGGAAGTTCGTGTATTTGAAGTAGCCGAGCAGCGCGAGGTTGATCACCACGCTCGCACCCACCAGCCACTGCTTGGTGCGCTTGCTCTTCGAGAGGTAGATCGAGTAGCCGATCATGTAGTCGTAGGTGGCTGCCAGCAGCAGGAGCAGGAAGTAGATGCCGCTCGACTTGTAGTAGAAGTAGAGCGAGAAGGCTACGACATAGAGAATGCGCAGGTTGACCCTCTTGCGCAGCGCGATGTAGAGGGCAAAGAATCCCAGAAAGAGATAGAGGAAGAGCCCGCTGCTGAAAATCAGCGGCGAGGAGGCATTGTAGGAGAGCAACTCCAGGATCTTCGCTCCAAACTCGTTCACGGTGCTCGTAGATTAAAATTGAGGGGTTGCGTCGAGTGATGGAGCCTGCATCAACTGTGCGCGAATGGCGATAGCCGCGAGCGAGTCGATGAGGGCTTGCTCGCGCTCCAGACGGCGCTGGTGGCGCTTGGCTGACTTATCGGCCTCGTGGTTGATGGCGTCGAAGAGTGCCCACGCTACGCGGCGACCACCGCCGTAGTTGATGTGTGTGAAATCCTTGCCGGCCCAACCGTGTGCCACGAACTCCTCAATGCCGCCCTGCGCCTGCATGGCGTCGAAGGTGGACCAGAAGGCAGCACCCTGATTTTTGGCCGCTGTGCGCTGGCAGTCGATCATGTAGGGGATGGCGTCCATCGTCTCGACCCCCTTCTCGCTCTTCACGGCGCGGTCGCTCACACCCATCACGAGTACGGCTGCCGCGGGGAAGCATTGGCGCACATAGGCGATCATCTTCTCGATCTGCTCCCCATAGCTGGTGTATTGCAGTACACCCTGCTGCATGATGTTCAGACCATACTGCAGGATTACCAAGTCGTAGGGCGCCAAGGCATTGAGCTGCGCATTGAGCGAAGGGTTGGTGCGGAAGATCGCCTGGCCGTTGTTGCTGCGTACAGAGTAGTTGTCGACCGTTACGCCCTGATCCTCGAATGAGGCACCATAGCCGATCAACTCGCTTGCACCCTCTGCCACCTTGAACTCCAGGGAGCGGATTTGCGGAGCGCGCACAGCGATCTCGCGCAGCATGGCACCGCCCTCGATTGCGAGGGTGTGGCGCAGCGTGTCGTTCAGCGTCAGCTCAATACGGCTGTCGCGCGGTGCGATGAGGTGAATGCGAGCCGTCGAGCAGCTCTCCACCCCCTCGCGGAAGTTCGTGCACTCCCAACGCGTCGAAGCGCCCGTTTCGGGACGGCACACCCAGCCCGATACGAAGAACTGCTCGTTGTAGGGAGCCGGCGTTTTGCGCTGTTGCATTACATTGTAGGAGGTCCACCCCTTCGATTGAGTCTTGATCGAACGGCGGAAATTCGTCAGTGGCGAGGCCATCGGGGCAAAGCCCGTACCGCGACCGCCAAAGGCCGCTTGCAGGCGTTCGCGCAGGTCAGCTGTCAGGATATCACCCTCGATGAACGAGTCGCCTAATACGGCGATGCGCACCGTGCGATCGGCGCGCAGCAGCGTGTCGCAGAAGGCTGCAAAACGATCCTCGGATGAGAAATCCTCGATCGGTGTAAGCTTGGGGATGTAGCGGCGCGTGTCGACCTCAATCGCTGCGCGCGAAGGCGAAGCGTACCCTTCGATTACCCACTCAAATTGGCGTTGCAGGGTGTGCGAAGGCTCCTCAATCTGTTCAATCTGGCGACTGACCTCCTCCAGGTCGACCGCAAATTCAACCTCGTCGAAGAGCGAGTTGGTCGGCTCCTGCGCTTCGGCGTGTGCATCGTCGAAGGCGTAGAGCTCGGCAAAGATATTGGCACGACGCAGCTTGATTCCTCCCACGGTGATGGGCGGAATCAGGCTCAACACAACAAGCCACAGCACCACCCAACCGATGGTGCGCAGCGCGCGTGGGGCGTAGTCTTGTTCGGGTCTCTTCATAGGAGCGCGGGGTTAGTCGCGGCGGCCGAGGATCAGCAGCACATAGTAGAGCACTGAAGCCACGGCACTCAGTGCGGCAACGAGGTAGGTGCGGGCAGCCCAGTTGAGCGAGATACGCGCCTGACCCAGCTCGCTCTCGGTCATCAGGTGGCTCTGGCGCAACCAAGCGAGCGCACGCGCCGAGGCGTTGTACTCCACCGGCAGGGTGATGATCGAGAAGAGCGCCGAGATGGCGATCATGCCGACACCGATCCAGCAGAGCAACTCATTTTGCGTCGAGGCCAGGACGATCAGGCCGAGTAGGATGATCCAGGTAGCAGCGCCCGATGCAAACTGCACGATCGGCACGAGCTGCGAGCGCAGCACCAGCGGTGCGTAGGAATGGGCGTGCTGAATGGCGTGGCCGCACTCGTGTGCAGCTACGGCGGCGGCAGCCACCGAGCGCGAGGAGTAGACCGAGTCACTCAGGTTGACGGTCATCGTACGCGGATCGAAGTGGTCGGTCAGACGGCCGCGCACATGGGTTACCTTCACATTGTGAATGTGGTTCTCGCGCAGCATGCGCTCGGCTACCTCTGCACCGGTCAAACCGCCCGGGAAGAGCACCTGTGAGTATTTCTTGAAGACGGCCTGCAGGCGAGCCTGCACCATCCAGCCAACGAGCGCAATGAGAATGATCAGCAGATACATGCCTGTCTGTGCCGCGTGGGGCGACACCAGACCGTCGTGGTAGTAGGCGCCTGTCTGTAACAGCGTAAAAATTGAAGCATTCATAGTGGTAAGTGTGTAAATTTCTACCCTCCGTTTTTACAAAAAACGGACATCTATGGGGCAAAAATACGAAATTATGTGTTACTTTGCACTATCTTTTCGGAAAAAGAGCAACATGAACCTCGAACTGGAAATGGCTCGGCGTATGGCACGCCACGCGGACGGAGCGCGTCGCTCGGTGATGGAACGCATCACCACATTCGCTGTGGCGGTGAGTGTGGCGGTGATGATCCTTTCGCTGGCGGTGATGATGGGCTTCAAGCGGGAGATCGCCCGCAAGAGTTCGGCCCTGACGGCCGAGGTGGTGGTGACCGATGTGCGCAACACCTTCTCCGTCGATGCCGAGCCGATTCGTCACAGCGCGTCGCTCGATTCGCTGGTTGCTACGCTGCCCGAGGTGCGTAGCGTGCTTCCCTATGCCCTGCGTGGCGGTGTGATCCGCACCGACGAGGGTGTCGAAGGGGTGCTCTTGAAGGGGGTCGGCGCGGCCTATGATCGCGCAACCTATGCCGAGTGGCTCCAAGCAGGCGAGCTGCCCCGCATCGGGGATTCGATCCGTACGAAGGATATCCTCATCTCGCGCCAACTGGCCGATCGCCTCCGTTTGGAGGTGGGCGAGCGCGTGGAGATGCTCTTTGTCGAGGAGGGGGAGCTTCCTTTCCGCGACCGATTCAAGGTGAGCGGCATCTACGCCTCGGGCATGGATGAGCTGGATCGTACGCTGGTGGTGACCGATCTGCGCAATGTGCAACGCCTCTCGCTTTGGGATGCAGAGCAGGTGACGGGTCTTGAGTTGCGCCTCGACGACTTTGAACAGGCGCGCGCTGTGGCTGATAAGCTCGACCGAGCCCTCCTCTACACGGATGTTGAGGGGCTCGAAAATCTCACTGCTCGCAGCGTGCAGGAGATCTATCCCGCCATCTTCGATTGGTTGAAGGCGCACGATGTGAATGCGGCCGTGGTGCTGGTCATCATGCTCGTAGTAGCCTTCTTCAATATGAGTACCACACTCCTAATCCTCATCTTCGAACGCATCCGCATGATCGGTATTTTGAAGGCGCTCGGCATGCAACATCGTGCCCTGCGTCGTATGTTCCGCTATCGTGCTACGATGATCGCCCTGCGCGGCCTGGCGTGGGGTAATGCCGTGGGTTTTGCGATCTGCTGGTTGCAGGCTGCGTTTCAGGTGGTGAAACTCGATGCCGAGGGCTATCTGCTCTCGGCGGTGCCGATTGCGGTGGAGTGGGAGTGGTGGCTGCTGCTTAATCTGGGCTTTACAGCCGCGATCTACCTGATGTTGCTGCTGCCGGCCTCGGTGGTGGCTACCGTGAAACCCGAAGAGACCATGCGCTATGAGTAACGAAATCCAAACCCTGAAGGGCAAAAAGGCGCAGATGCGGTCGATGTTCGATCGCATCGCCTCGAGCTACGACCTGCTGAATCACCTCCTTTCGCTCCAGATCGACCGCCTATGGCGTCGGCGTGCTGTGCGTCGGGTAGCCGCGGCCAAGCCGAGTGTGGTGCTCGACTTGGCTACCGGAACGGGTGACCTGGCCATCGAGTTGGCAGATAAACTCCCCACGGCGACGATCCGTGGGGTGGATCTCTCGCCCGAGATGCTGGCCGTAGCCCGCAAGAAGATCCTTGCGCAGGGGTTGCAGGAGCGTATCACGGTCGAGGAGGGCGATGCAGAGGCCCTCACGCAGGAGGATGCATCGGTTGATTTGGTAACGGTGGGCTTTGGGGTGCGCAACTTCGATCGTTTGGATCGTTGCTTCGAGGAGATGCACCGCGTCTTGCGCGTAGGTGGCGAGGTGATGATCCTCGAACTTTCGACCCCGAAGAACCCCTTCGTGCGAGCGCTCTACACCTTCTATAGCAAACGCTTTATGCCGTGGTTTGGCGGTTTGATCTCGGGTCAGCGTCAGGCCTACCACTACCTTCCCGCCTCGGTGCGCGCCTTCGATCGTCCGGAGCGTGTGCTTGAGCGGATGCAGGCTGCCGGCTTTACGGAGTGCCGAGCCGAGAGCCTGACCTTTGGAATCGCTTACATTTACACTGCAAAACGATGAGAAAAGTACTGATTGTCTGCATCTGCACCTTGTGCGCCGTGATGTTCACCTCCTGCCGTAATGCGGCCGAGCGCCAGATGCGCAAGATCCACTTCGAGGGGATCGAGAATGTGCGCATGGAGAGCCTGACAGGTATGGTGATCGACCTCGCGGTCGAGAATGGCACGGCTTATAAGCTGCGAGCCGATGAGGCAAAGATCCGCCTCTGCTACAAGGGGAGCGAGGTGGCATCGTTGGAGTTGAAGGAGCCGGTTGAGGTGGCGCGTCGCAGCCACGGCACGGTTGAGACCCGCTGGGCGGCCGACCTGCGCAATCCGTTGGCAATGCTGACCGTCGTGGCGCATATCGCCAGGGAGCAGTTCGACGACCTGACCGTCGACCTTGCGGTCGAGGGTAGCGGTGGTCCGATGCCCGTAAATATTTCGCGCAAAGGGGTGCCGTTCTCGAATTTTTTGAATACCTTTGGCATTGAACCCAATTTTCTGATCTCAATTTTGCAACAGAAGTTATGAGAAAATGGATCTGGCTGGCCCTTGTAGTGGCCGTTTTACCCCTCCAGAAGGGGCAGTCGCAGACGATTGAGGCGCTGCGCAACCGCCTTGGGCAAGAGATTGTAAGCGAGCAGGCACCCGAGGGGGCCACTGTACGCGTGGTGGAGGACGCTTCGGCTGCCGTCGTGGTGGCTGCGTCGGATAGCAAAACGGCGCCCGCACGCCTGAACGGATACCGTGTCTGCATCTTCTTCGATAACGGTCAGGATGCCCGCGCTGGCGCTATGGAGGCGAAACGCATCTTCGAGGAGCAGTTCCCCGAGATCAAACTCTACATGGTGTACGAGAACCCCTACTTCCGTGTTACGGTGGGTAACTGCTTGACGATTGAGGAGGCTGTCATTTTGAAAGGACGCCTTGCTGCCGCCTTCCCTAAAGCCTTCCCGAAGGCTGAGGAGTTGCAGTTGAGTGACCTTTTGGAGTAAAATCGGTAACAAATTGTTATTTTGTAGCGATTTTTTTTGGATTCTCGGTTTCATCCACTATATTTGTGATTAGCATAACCAATTAAAACTTTATAGCCATGAAGAAGATTTACATGTTCGCGATCGTTTTGGCCGCTGCTGCTATGGTTAGCTGCGCTGGCAATGCAAATAAGTCGAAGGCCCCTGAGGCTGGTTGCTGCACCGAGCAGTGCGAGGAGGGCAAGTGCACGAAGCCGGTAGAGGAGCAGTGCGAGAAGTGCAAGGCTGCTACCGAGGCTGCTGCTTGCGAGAAAGCATGCGAGAAGGCTTGCGAGGGCAAGGAGGCTTGTGGTGAGAAGAAGGCCTGCGAGGGTAAGCACGAGGCTTGCGCCGAGAAGAAGGAGTGCAAAGGTGAGCACAAGGCTTGCGGCGAGAAGAAGGAGTGCGGCGGTTGCAAGGCCGAGTAATTTTAAGCATCCGATTTTAAGGGAGATTCCTGCGGGAGTCTCCTTTTTTTTGTGCCCGGCGGATGGCTGGCTGTTGGTACAGCCTAACCCTCCTTGCTGCACAGCATACAAAAAAAAGATTGCCGCCCCATGCGGAGCGGCAATCCAATTAAAGCTGAATCGATTCGAATCGATTACCAGGTCGGGGTGAACTCCCACGAAGCAACCTGCGAGAAGTTGCCCTCTGCGTCGATAGCAACTACGATCAGGATGTGGGGCTTACCGCTGTTCGAGTAACCAAAGGTGTAATCGAGCGTGTTCGAAGTCGTCTTGCCTACATAGTACATGCTCTGGTTAACCACCATATACTTAGCAGCAGCCTCCGGCGTACCACCCATCGTATCGGTGTACTGCGTTTTGTCGGCCGTATCCAAGAAGTAGAGATACTTCTGAACCTCGCCCGAAGCATTCCAAACCAGCTTACCGTTACGCTGGTTGATCACCGAGTTCGTCTGGTCGATCGTTACCGTTACAGGGCTGGTGAAGGTTACGGCCTTGGTCGAGAAGGCAAACTTCTGCGGAGCTGCGTAAGCACCGTTGCTGTCGATAGCCATGGCAACGAGTACATACTCCGTGCCGATAGCCAGGTTGTTCATGCGAACATAACCCTCGCTCTCTACATACTGCTGGCCAGCGAGCAACTCGGCAACCAAAGTAGCCTCATCAGCCGGAACATCAGCCTTTGCATAGTTCATGTAGTAGATCATCTTGGCGCCCGTAGCCGTCAGCGTGGTGTTGGCCGAGGTGAAGTCTACATTGATCGTCGGCGTCTCCACCGTGATCGAACCGCCGCTTACCAGGGCAGCACTCTTGAAGGTGCAAACCGTTACATCCTCAACAGCATAGATCTTTTTACCCTCCTCAGCGGGGATGATGTAGAGGAAGTACTCCGTGTCGGGTGCAATCTCATACGATGCCTCAACCATCGGCAGTTTCTGAATAGCGCCCTCCAGCGTGTACTCGCCACCGATCGTGTAGATGCAGTCGGGATCCCAGCGCGAATCAGCCCAATAGTTGATCTGATCCTCAACAAACTCCTCTACCGACATCCAGCCCTTAGGACCAAACATTGCATAGCAAGCATCGAAGCCCTTCAGGTTAGCCTTCACCGAGATGCTGTTGAAGGTAGCAGCCGTCTGCTCAACCGAGATCGTCGGCTTGCAGATCGTCTTCGTCGTGAACTCCGAAGTGATCTCCGTAACCCAATCATAGCCAACCATCTTCTCCGTATAGGTGGCCACATAGAAGATGTACTCAACACCCTCCTCCAACTCAGCACCGTAGATATCCTCGATCGACTCATCGATAGCCAAACCGCTCCAAACATCCGAGAATTTAGCCGAGTAGCTTGCCAATTCGTTCGCTACCGTCTCCTTGATCGTCGAGGGATCGTAGTCAGCAGCCTTCTTTACACCGTAAACGAAGGCCTCAACACCATTGTAAGCTGCTACGACAGCCTTCTTGTGGCTTACCGAGAAGGTCTTCCAGGGGTTCGTAGCCGTAACATTCATCTTCAGCACAGCCGAAGTGCCATCCTCGAATACACCGAAGAGCTTTACTACACCCTCAGCAATCGAAGCGTTAGCAGCAATAGCCTCAGCCGTCGGAGCCGTCAGCTTCACCGAGAAGTCATCCTCCTCGCTGCCGTTGATCGTCAGCGCCCAACCCTCGGGAACCTCCTTGATGAAGTCTACCAGACCGTTCGTGCGGAACTGGATGTAGCTATCCGTCTTGCCCGGAGCCAGATAGTAGGTCTCGATCGGATCGCGCATACCCTCCTGGTAGAAACCGAAGCTCATCTCATCGTCCGAGTCGAGCTCAACGGTGAAGGTGCCGCCATCAGCCAGGGTGAAGGTAACGCCAATCATAATCGGGTCACCCCAACGATCCTCGCCCATTACAGGCTCCCAACCGGTGATACCGCTTGCGCACTCAGCGTTGCCTGCTGCGAGCAGCTTATCCAGCGCCTCGTTCGTCATGCCGGTCTCGATCCACTCCGTAGCGTTGCTCAGCTTGATGTAGATCTTGCCATTCTCCGCCTTGTACTCCAAGGTCGGGATCTCAGGCGTCTCCTGAACAACGGGGAGGTAGTTCTCGCCGTCTTTCAGCGGGGTCAGCTGACCGTCAGCGCCTACCGTAGCCCATACAAGCGTCTTCACGCCGTCGATCTCCACCTCCATTACATGGATCAGCGACGAGGGAAGTGCCTCGGGCTCGTACTCGGCGTAAACCGTGAACTGCGTGCCGTCCGACAGCTCGAATACCCAGTTGCCGTTCGAATCCTGCGTGTGGCTCTTCACGGTCGTCAGGCCGTTGATCATGCCCTGCAGCGTGGTCATGTTCGCGTTAACCGTAGCCTGCAATGCCTGCAGCTGAGCGTACAGATCAGCGATCTGACCGCGGAGCTCCGTATCATCGTAGGGCTCATGGTCACACTCCGAGCACGAATAACCCACCGTAGCCAGTGCCATCATGAGCACAGCTACCAATTTGTTAAGAAAGTTTTTCATAGTGTGAAATTAATTAAGGTTTGTTTTCTGTTTCGTAAGCAAAAAAGCCCAAACACCGAAGGTTTGAGCTTTTCCTTTTACCTAACGATCCACAAAATTACGATTTATTTTTTGGAAATCACAAAAAAAATTCGTAAAATAGTAGCTTCGAAATTGCTTATTCGAGCTCAAAAGCCCGAATAAAGTGTTCGTTGCCCCCTTTAAAGGGGCTATCTTGGGGCGGTTTCTCCTCCCGAACGGCTTATTTCACAGCCTCGAGTACCTCACTCGGAATCTCCGCACGCACGAAGACCGACACCTCGGTCGAGTCATCCTTCGCTACCCAGATCATCTCCGAAGCGGTCAGGCTTGTGACGATGTAACGGTGGTTCCAATCGCCGCCGCTGTAGTCGTACATGCCACGGATGATAGCACCCAGCTCGGGATCTACCTCGATGTTGAACTGACCCGTGCGGTAGCGCGGAGCAGCACTCTCGATGTTGTCGTAGCTCTTGAAGCAGGCATCCTTGCGGATCAGCTCCATGTAGAGATAGGCACCCTCGGCCAGCTGCACACCATTGTGCCAGCTCTCGAGCTGCCAAGTGCCGCTGATGTTGTGAGGTGTCACCTCCAACTGCGGTTCAATCTTCTCAGTCTCCTTGCTACAACCGCAGAGTGCTACGGCCATCAGCATCCAGGTCAAATAAAACCAGTTTTTCATCTCGATATCCTATTTATATATTTTTTTCTTACTCCTTATTCTCTTCCGTTTCGAACGCAATGCGTAGCGCTCGGTTTCTGGGGGGCAGTGCCACACCACCTATATATAGGCGAACCTCGTGCGGGAGTTCGGTCATAGCCTCCTCCGTGCAGCGGATCACCAGATCTCCGGCTGAACCTCCCGGCAGCGGTGAGGGCCTTGTTGTGATCTCCCACCCGCGCGGGGTCAGCAGTGTGTCGCTCTGCACCTGTAGCGGTTTGCTCCCCGTGTTGTAGCAGGCGATCTGCCAGCTGCGCTCCTCGCTGTGAGCTCGGAGGTGCGTCGTGCGCAGGCGCAACGCCCCGATTGCCACGGGGTAGGTGGCAGCCACCTCTGTGGAGGGGGTTACCATACCCTTGAGCGTGAGAATCGCCGTTGGGCGTGTCGCCGAGTGCTGCGTGTAGATGAAGAGCCGCTGATAGACCGTCCCGGGGTGTCCCTTCGGATGGTAGGTCAGGCGGAGTACTCCCTCCTCATTCGGTCGCACGGGCTGACGCTCGTAGCTCACCTGCAGACAGCCGCAGCTGCTCGTAATGCGTGTGATGACCAGCGGTCGTTGGTCAGCATTGCGCCATCGCACTTCGCCCTGCCACGGAGAGCTCTCCTCGGCCAGTGTGCCGAAGTCGAGCACCTCCCCGCCGATGAAGTGCATCAGCACCTCGGCGACCTGGCTTGGGTTGTTGACGCTGTCACGCGTCGCCTGCGGAATGATGCGGATCTGCGCCGTCAGGAGGCAAGGCATGAGAACTCCCCACGCCAACGCCATCCGTCGTATCGCCCCGCCCTGCATTGCGTTTGTTCTTTGGCCTACAACCAACCGTTCTGGTTCGTCGACTGGCGTACCGTGATGACAAACGACTGCGACTCGCCGTTCGAGGCGGTAATCACGGCCTTCGTCGAGCCAACCTTGAGACCCTGGAAGTAGAGTTTATCCTGCAGCTGGCTGCAGCCGGCAACGGTCGTGTCTTCGATCGAAACCGTGTAGGTCAGCTTCTCGCCCTGCTCGAAGTAGCGCGCCGGGAGAACCACCTTGACTGTATTCGGAGCGACCACGATGTTCGGGAAACGCATCGCAACACCGCCCTCAGCAATCTTACGCAAGAAAGCAGCGGCATCCACCTGACCTGCACCCATACCATCGCGGTAGTTTGCCAGATCCATCTGCATCGGGCGCATCGGGCCCAGATCGGCCGTATAGCGGCAGTAGGTCTTCATACCCGTCTGGTAGGCGTTGATGTCGCGCGCCGAGTCGTAGAGCAGCTGGCGAATCTCCGCAGCCTTGTAGTGGCGGCGCTGCTGTGCGGCATACGACAGACCCAGCGCAACCACACCCGAAACATGCGGGCAGGCCATCGAAGTACCTTCCATGTAGCCGTAACCGGTCGGGCTGACCGTCGTCGGCAGGGTCGAGAGGATGCAACCCTCCGCGCCGTACTGGTTGTTCGGGCCGATGTAGTCGTAGTAGTAGTCCTGATCACCACCCGGAGCCGAAATGTCGGTGCCCGGGCCGTAGTTGGTGTAGACAGCAGCCGTGTAGTCGGCAGCCGTACCGGCTACTGAGATGTAGTTGGGGTCAGCACCCGGATAGCTGGACATTGCAGCCGCCTCGTTACCTGCGGCAAAGACAATGATACCACCATCCACGGGACCATCGGGCGAACCGGCATAGGCTACGAAGTAGTCCATCGCCGCCTTCTCGAGCGGAGCGAAAGCCTCGAACTCCTCCTGCGTGGCAGGGCCGGCAGCTCCCCAATCGTAGATGTTTGCTACACCCGAGATGAAACCCCAGCTGCACTGCAACACCGTAGCGCCGTTGTCAGCCGCATACTTCACGGCTCGTACGACCTGCAGCGAGGTGCCCGACATGGCACCCGAGAAGAGCTGGCAGACCATGATCTTCACGCCCGGCGTCGTGTTGTCGCCACCGGCAATCGAGCTGATGCCCACACCGTTGTTGTTCGTGGCTGCAATCACACCGGCCACATGCGTGCCGTGGCCCGTGTCGTAGATGTCGCCCGTCGTGATGTTGGGCATATCCTTGATGAAGTTATAACCGTAGTAGTCGCCGGCATAGCCGTTGCCGTCGTTATCCTTCGTCGAACCGGCCACCTCATCGGTGTTGTGCCAGATGCTGTTCTTCAGATCGGGGTGGGTGATATCCACACCCTCGTCCAGCACAGCCACGATGATCGATTGATCGCCACGCGACATCGTCCACGCCTCGCTGCAGTTTACATCCGCACCGGCGACCGACTTCACGACCTCACCGCTTGTGAACATCGTACCGTCGTTGATCATGTGCCACTGCAACGGCAGCAGGGGATCCTCCGTGCCGGCGCGACTCGTGATCATGCGATCGAGTTGCGCACGCGTCAGCGGCGTAGCTTTGCCCGTGTAGGCGCGCTTAATCGTGTGGTTGAAGTTGACACGCTGCACCTCGCCCAGGGTTGAGAGACGGTCCGCAACCTCCTGCGTGGTGAAGTTCTCACCAAAGCGCACTACATACCACTGGTGCAGCCCCTGCTCACGCGTCTGAGCCTCGCTCTTGGGGTTGAGGGGGAAGACACGCTCCAGTTCATAGCCTCCGATCAGCTCCAGCACCTCGTCGAGCGTGGGCGAGCCGCTGCGCGACAGCCCACCGCTGCGGCCAATGCCGGCCTGCTCGATGAGGGTCGTCACCTCGGGCGAAAATTTCACGAGCAGCTCACCCGTGGCATACGAGGCCTCGGGGGTGTTCGTCTCGGGTTCGGGAGTCAGGAGATCCTCCTTGGCGCAACTGCTCATAGCCCCCAGGACCATCAGCATCCACGCATATAAAATAACCTTTTTCATAGTCGTATCCAATAATCACCTTACTCGACCAGCTCCTCATCCGTCGGACGGGTCTTCTTGGTGTAGATGTCGTAATAGTAATTCAAACTTGCGGGCTCGTTCGAGAAGAGTGCCTGCGTGCCATCCTGAGCGCGACCCTCCTGCGGGAAGACCAAACTGTAGGGGATCCACAGATCGAGCGCCGGGTGGAAGAGCAGCCAGTCGGGCAGCTTGCCCGAGAGGCGGTTCAGGTTGATGGCAAAACGCTTCGTGTTGGTCATCACCTTCTTGATGCGCTTGTCGGCCAGGTACTGCGGCAGCGTATCTACGGCGTCGATGTCGGCCTGCTCGTAGCAGGGGATCGTGTCGTCATCCTCAAAGGTCGGCAGCTCGCCCTGCAGGTAGTTCACCGAGAGCACCAGCGTGTCGAGGTTCCACTTGATCAGATCCACGGGGAACTTCTGCTCCTCGATGAATCCGCCCAGGTCGGTACGCGTCGTGTTGCTCAGGTCGGAGATCGTGCTGCGTTGGTTGGCATTCAGAATCAGGCTGCGCAGGCGAGGGAAGTTCTCCTTGGTCAGCACCTTAGGCAGCGCCTGGAAGTTGTTCGAGCCGAGGTTCAGGTACTCCAGGTTCGAGAGATTCTTGAACGATGCGGGCAGCTCGCTCAAACCATAAGCACCAATCGTCAGGCGCTTGAGCTGCGTGAGCTCGGTGATGTACTCGCCGGTCGAGAGGTTCAAGAGGAAGGTATTCGTGTTACCGAAGAAGTTCAACTCCTCGGCTGCCGTCAGGTAGCGCACCTCGAAGGGGAGTCCCTCCTTGATGTTGAAGAGCATGAACTCGGCATACTTTACACGACCCTTGTTCTCGGGCTTATAACCCGGCATGCCCTCCTCCCAGAGCTGCACGCCCGACCAGGTCGACATCGGCGTTGAGGGATCCCACTCGCCACCCAGCAGGTTGAGCGAGCGGCTGATGCTGAGCAGAGCGACCGAGTCACCGGCACGCGTATCCTCCTCGATCGGAGCTGCCGCCTGCTGCTTCACACTCAGACCATCCTGGCGTGCAAGCGTGACTTCGCTCTTCGGCTGGAAGATGATCTCGGCCAGACGCTCACGCGGCGAGGTGTTGATGCCCCACTCGAAGCGGATCGTCACCTCACGCGGACGCAAGCCGCGGGTCAGATTCAAGGTGTAGCTCTTGTTCGAGAGCCACATGGCGTTGTCGGGGATCTGGACGCTGAAATCGACATTCGAGCGCACCGTAACATCGAAGTGGCGCTTGTCGTAGCGATCGTAGTTGCTCACCTCGACATCGCTCTTCAGAACCTCGATCGAGTAGGGGAAGCCCTGCTGCTCGATCACCACCTCGCGCTGTTCGAAGGTGGTTTGGTTCTCGATGCGCACCACACCGCGGCGCGGCGTAGCCGAGAGTGCTGAGTCAATCACGAAACGGCAGGGGGTCGTGCCGCGGCCGTTAGCTGGCGATACGGCGATCCAGGGCTCGTCGGTCGAAGCTACCCAGGCATCGCCCGAGGTGAGCTGCACGGTCTCCGTGCCACCGATGGCTTCCACCGAGATCAACTCACGGTCGAGCTTAAAATCCGCCGTGCCGTTATCATTCGTGCAGGCTGCTACGGCCACCATCAAGAGCACCGCAGCGATATAATAGATTCTTTTCATAGACATCATCGGATCTTTTTATTCGAGCATCAGGTCGCAGTTCGTAATGTTCTGCGTCTTGTCGTAGATTAGAATGTAGGCTCCTGCCTGCCAAGCATAGCAGATATCCGAGGCATCGAATACGATGTTCGGGTTGTCGCTGATGTCGAGGTAGTAGCAGAGCGTCGAGATCGTATCGTCCACCACGCGCAGGTCGTTCGAGCCAATGTAGAAACCACGCAGACCCACATGCTGGTAGATGCCCGTCGGCCACTCGCGCAGACAGCGGCGACCCTCCTTGTCGCGCTGCGAACGGATGGCAAACACGGTCAGACCGGCCGAGTCGAGCGGACGATAGGGGAACTCACTGAACGAGTTGAACGAGAAGTCCAGACCATAGAGGTAGGGGAGATTTCCGGCGTGGAAATCGTTCGGGAGCTTCGTCAGGTGGTTGTACGAAAGATCCATCGACATCAGATCGATGGCGTTCGAGTAGGAGAAAGCCCCATTGGGAATCTCCTCCAGACCACAGGCACGCAGGATTAGGTAGCCGACAATCGAATTCGACTCTTTGAAGGCCATTGGGTAGCGCTTCATGTTGGGGTTCTGCGAGAGCGAGAGGGTCTCGACACGAATACCGCGGAAGGCAGCGCCACCCTCAAACTCGGTGATGTCGTTGCCCGAGAAGTCGACAGACTTCATAGCAAACGAACTCTTGGCCGAGAAGATGTTGGGGAACTTTTTCAGCTTGTTGTACGAGACGGAGAAGGCCTCCGAATCCACGTAACCGCAGAAGTAACCCTCCTCATCGACGGGTATGCTCTCGATCTGGTTGTGGTCCAGGTAGAGCTGTACGGGCGAGAACTTCTTGCCCAGGGCGTGCAACTTCGAGATCTTGTTGTAGGCCAGGTCGAGCAGACCCACCTTCTCCATCGCAGCGATCTCCACGGGCAGCTCTTCGAGCGAGTTCTCACGGGCATAGAGGATCTGGATCTTCTCCTTCGCAGCACCCTCGGCCAGCGCGATCAGACCCTTGCGGATCTCCTCTGCCGACCACTGCTTGTTGTTCGAAAGGTTTAGCGACACGAGCTCCGGCATACGCGCGATGGCCATCGGGAAGAGCTTCATGTTCGGGCAGTTGTAGATCTCCAGGTCGGTGCACGAGGTCAGCTGCTCGATCTCGGCCGGCAGCTCCGTGATGGCGCTGTTGGCGATGTTGAGCGTGGTGAGGTTCACCAGCTTGCCAATCGAGGCGGGCAGCGAAGTCAGACCGTTGCAGAGCGTGCCGTGCAGCGTGTCGAAACGACGGATGCGCTGTGCACCGCTCTTCAGGTCGAAGATCTCGGCCTCGTTCATCGTCTCGTAAAGACGCGTCGAGGGGAGCGATAGGTTGTGCTCCTTCACGGCACGGGCACACGGCTCGGAGAGCTGCGGACCCGGGTAGAGCGTAGCCAAGTAGGCTTTATGGCGCTCCATGCGGTTCTGCTGCAACGCACCGACCGCCTCATGCTTGGCGATGGTCGGGTCGTAGGTCATCAGGTTCGAGTCGTTGTGCGTACCGAGGTAGAGCTCGATGAGCTGCGTCAGCTGACCCAACTCCTCGGGCATCGCACCGCTGAAGGCGAAGTTGCTGATGTCGATGCGTGCTACACGGCCGTTCGAGTGGAGCTCAACGCCGGGCTGGTCACCCCACAGATCGATATCCTTGTTGAAGTCCCAGTTGGCACCCGTGGCGAAGGTTTCGCCGATGTAGTACCACTGCTCACCGTTCAGGCTCTCCCAAATTTTGCGCAGGGCGGCGTAGTCCTTGATGTACTCATCCGACTCGCGCAACATCACCGGTACATCCACCTCCGTCGTGCGGTTGTCGCGCACCGTAAATTCGGTCTCTTTCGGCTGGGTATTGATCTCCAGCAGCGACTTATTCTTATCATACACCTCGTACGAGAGCAGCGTATAGTCACCTGCGGGTACCGAGATAAGCGTGTCGCAGACGATCGACGAGGTCTGATAGCCGTCGCTGTCGTCGCCATTCTCCTCGAAGTGAACCGAGAATTTAGCCGGCAGATTCTCGAGCTGCAGCGTGCGGTTTGTCTGCTTGTTGCGTACGGCGAGTGTCACCTGATTGATCTCGTCGAAGGTGTACTCGCGCTCCACGGCACGAGCCGCCACGAACTGCTTCTTGAGGTTTACCTGCAGCGTACCACGCTCGGCTACCTCGACCGTCAGGTCGTGCATCGTAAGGCCACCGGCCACCACCTCCAGCTGAGCCGCGCCCTCGATCGTTCCGGTGTAGATCACCTCGTCGTTCTCATCGTAGAGCTGGTAGGTCAGCACGCGGTAGCTGCCCGCCTGCAGCTTGAGTTTATCGCTGCGCAGACCGAATTCGGCTGCTGCAGCGTCGGCGGCGTGCAGGCTCAGCGTCTGCTTGATGGTCGTCTCGCCATAAGCCAGCACCACCTGAATCTTGGCGGCATCGGCCAGGTAGTCGAGCGGCAGTTGCACGGTACGAGCGGCAGCCGAGGCTGCGTTCTGCTCGTAGGAGCCCGCTTTATAGAGTTTGAACTGCACATAACCGTACTCCAGGTCACGGTTATCGATCTGCTCATCATCTGAGCAGCCGACTACGGCCAGCGCTGCGATCAGCGTCCATGCCGTGTATGCAAAAAATCGGAAAAGTTTCATCTTCAAAATGCTATGCTGTAAAACTTTCTGTCTCTTCACTTCGTTACTACTCCTTCTTCAGGATACACTTGATCTGAGCCACCGTGGCCTCGTCGTCCATCGCCGTATTGCGGTAGAGCGAGATGAAGGTGACCTGATCCGAGTCGCTGATCGAACGCATCGAGATGGTAATCTCGGTAGCGTCCTCCACCCAGTTGGGGGTGAAGCTCAGCCAGGTGCCGTTCGTGTACTCCCAACCGAAGTAGTAGGCCGGTACCTTCAGCGTGATCGAACCCTCCTTACGAAGCTTGAGTATAAACTGCGGTACATCCGAGTACTCGAGGTTGTAGCTGTAGTCGTCGTCGCTCTCGGGCATGGCGTAGAGCGAAGCACCCAAGGCCTCGGCGGCCTCCATATCCTTGAAGGTGATTGCACCATTCGGGTTATACTCCGGCTCGCGCTCGCTCACCGGGATGTAGGAGGGATCGAATACGCAGGTCAGGTGTGCAGCCTCCTCTGCGCCCATCAGCCCCATCGAGGCGTAGAGCGACACGCCACAGCTCTTGCCTGCGGTCGTCTCCGTAGCCGTCAGCGTTACCACCGACTCGCTCGTCTGCTCGAGGTTCAGCCACTCGGGATCGTACGACATACCGTAGATGTAGGTCGGCACATTGAGCGCTACCGTAGCACCCTTCTTGAAGTATACATAGAACTGCGGAATACCCATGTAGGCGAGCTCGGGGCTGTAGTGCTCGTCGCCCTCGACCACCGGTTCGAGATAGACGCCAGCTGCAGCGGCCGCCTTTGCATCCACCAGCGTAACGGTCTTGTTGCCTGTGTTGCCGCCGGGCGTCGAGCTCTTGGTCAAGACGCAGTAGATCATCGCCTGTGCTACGCCATTGGCGTTGTAGAAGACGATTGTGGCCTCATTCTCACCATCCGGACCGGCGAGCGTGTTCGGGTACTCCTCGCCGAGACGCATCTTCACGCGCGTCGAGCCCTCCAACTGACCCTCCTCAAGAGCGATCCAGCAGGTCGAAAGATCTTCATATTCGGCATCCTCGCCATTGAAACCGAAGATGCGGTACGAAGCGTACTCCACATTCACGAAGAAGTCGCTGATCGCCTCTACGCTCGTGTGCGTCAGTTTATAGGCGTAGGGAATCGTAGCCCAGCTGTTCATCCAGGGCCACTCACCCGTAGGCAGCGATGCGAAGGTCGAGCCCCAGCCCTCCAGGTCGGAGATATTGACAGCCTCCACCGCCTCGAAGTCCTCCGGCAGACCGCTCTCCTGCTTGAGCGTCGAGACCACATACGATGCCTCCTTAAAGGCGGTCAGGTCCTCGGTCAGAAGCTCCTCGAGGGCGGTGAGCGTCTTGGCCGTGCTCTGCGGTACGGCTACTAGGACAGCCTCGCGTGCTCCCTCCGTATTCGGTGCTGCCACGATCGTGAGGTCGCGCGACCAGATACCATACTCGGTCGAAGCCTCCTGCGGAAGTTCCTCCGTCACGGTGATCCACTCCGTATCCTTCGTCAGGAACGAGTAGCGATCCTCCACCTTGGCAGCTACACAGAGCTTCGCACCCAGCGGAGCCATCATGTCGCCCAAAACGCCCGTCTCCACGAGCGAGCCGTTGTTGTCGAATGCACCGTTCTTGTCGAATACGACCTCCTTATCGATGCGATTTACTACGCAGAACTCCTCGCAGCCGGGGAGCGTTACGGTAACCGTCGTGGGCTGCAACTCGGGTTTGTTCGGGTTGCTTACATCGAGGAAGCCGAGCTCGAAGCTCGTCTCGGTGAAGGGGTGTGCCTCGGCATTCACACGCGAGAAGATCTCCGTGCGGCCGGCCTCACCCTCGGTAACCTCGTTCGTGCCAAACCACGCCGGCACCTCCGTGAAGACCCACTGGAAGTTGGCCTCTACGGCAAAGCGCTGCAGGTAGACATAGTTGTAGGCGTCGTAGATGTACTCCATCTGCTCGATGGCTGCGCCATAGAGCAGCGCGCTCTCCTCGTCGCGTGCAAAATCCTCGTTCTCCGCGTCATACTCGGCCAACAGCACCGACAGCTCGCGCGCCAACGCCTTACGCGTCAGCGTCAGAATCGTGCGGGTGCTCTGCAGCGAACCCGTGCCGAGCGTCAGCTCCAATTCGCCCGTGCGGTCCTTGTCGAACTCGTCGAACGACGATACGCAAACCGAGATCTCGTGTGTGCCGGCCTCGCCGCGCAGGCGGTAGACCTCCGACTCGCCGTCGAGCAGCGTAAAGAAGCTAACCGAAGCGTCGGTCAGCGCCAGCGTCCAAGAGGTGTTGGGCGCAATCGTGAAGGTGTAGACCTCACCGGCAGCCACCTCTACGGTAGCCGACGCGGGGAAGTCGGGAACCACTGCGGGCTCCGTCTTATCCTCCGAGCAGGCAACCATCAGCAGTGCTGCCAGCAGCCATACCCCAAAATTTCGGAACATATTGTGTTTCATATCTCTCCTTGTTTTCGCGATTGGTTATCCTTACAAGCCCTCCTTGCGCAGGCGGTCATACTCCTCCTCCGAGATCCACTCGATGATGTTGTAGTAGTCGCCCACCGTGCCGACTGAAGCTCCCAGATTTTCAATGTAGACATGCATCCAGAGCTCCACGAAGCGCTGGCAGGAGTTGTAGTACGAATCGTAGTACGAGCTGTGCGTGCACAACACCTTGTTGTCGCCGTGGATCATGCCGAACATAAGTGCCGATTCGTTGAGCACCTGATCCTTATCCATCGTCACGAGCGGGTTGCCCGGGTTCGAGGGGTCGAAGGTCAGCGTCACATCGAACCCGTCGTAGAAGGCGTTCTGCATGATTACCGTATTGGGCTCGGTGGGGTGGGCTACCGTGCGCGAAAGACGCTGGTACGAGACATTCTCGCCCGGATAGTCGCGCAGCAGCAGCGAGGTCACGATGCAGGGGCCGATGAAGTTGTTCAGGTCGAACGGACAAGCCTTATACATCACTACCTTCGTCTCGGTCCACTCCTTGTAGAGCTCCCACTTCAGCTGCTCGGGCATCACCAGACGCAGCACGAAGCCGAGCGAGTCGGTCGGCTCGATGTTCTCGTAGAGACCCTTCACCTTCACCTCGGTAGCCAGCTTGCCGGCCGGGATCGTCACCGTGTTCGAGAGCAGGCGGTAGTGTTTGCCCTCGATGGCGTTGCTCCCCTTGTCGACCACCTCCACACCAAAGGTGCGGTCGTAGTTGCAGGCTACGGTCGAGGCTACAGGTACGCTAAAATACTCCGCATCGCTGAGGACCATGTTGGTCGAGAGCGTGTCGGCAAACATCACATACTCGGCATCGGAGTAGGTGGTGTACTCTTCGTTGCACGAAGTGGCTGCGAAGGCCAACGTTGCGGCAACAAAAGCCGTATAGATATATTTCATCATATCGTTCTGTCTTTTTTCGGTTATTTGTTGCTTTCGTTGGGCTCAACCTCCGAACCGGGCGACTCGAGCTCATGCTGCGGAATCGGCCAGGTGAAGAGCGGATTGTCGATCGAAACCTTCAGCGAGCTGCCCTCCTTGAGCGAGTTTGACTGCGGCTTACGCTCGAAGCCCTCACCGTTGTTGTAGAGCTTGCCCCAACGCTTCAGATCCCAGAGACGGAAACCCTCCATATAGAGCTCGCGTACGCGCTCATTAGCAATCTGCTCGATGAAGTTCGACTCCGAGAGCGAGATGTTGCCGCCACCCGACTGGTAGCGTGCAGCACGCAGCTTGGTCAGATCCTTCGAGGCGAGCGAGTAGTTGGGCTTCTCCTGACGGCAATAGGCCTCGGCACGAATCAGGTACTGCTCGGCCAAACGGAAGATCTTCGGCATGCAGACATGGTAGATCATGTTCTGGATAAAGCTCTGGTTGCCGTAGTACTTCACCAGGAGCGGCCATACGAGACCATGGTCGTAACCGGTCTGCAACGAGGCAAAATAGGCATCGTAGCGCAAGTCGTTCGACTGGTAGAGGTTCAAAACCCACAGCGCCGGCACATAGTCCGGGTAGTAGTAGGTGTAGTCGTTGTTGAAGTTTAGGAAGTTCTGACCCAGTGCTCCTCCATAGGAGGTTACCGTGTAGCCTACCTGGAGAATGATCTCAAAGGCCTGGTCGTAGTTCCACATGTAGTCGAAGTAGCTCATGCCTGCCGAATAGAGGGTCGAGGCACTTGCCAAATCGAAGGCCTTCTTCGGGTGGTCAATCACCTGCGATGAGTAGTTGATGGCCGTCTCCCAATCCTGCATCTGCAGGGCTACGCGTGCGCGCAACGCGCACACGGCAGCGCGCGTCATATAAAAGGCGCCGTAGTAGTCGTTCTCGGCATCGAGCAACAGCTCGGCCTGCTTCAGGTCCTCGACCACGAGCTGATACGAGTCGTAGAGCGATGCGCGATGCGACGACTCCGGCTCGCTGTACTTTGTGCGCAGTACCACACCCAACTCCTCCTCGGCCGTGGCCGGATCGTAGGCGTTGGCGAAGCACTTGATCAGCTCCGAGTAGCAGAGTGCGCGGATCGCATAGACCTCACCCTTGTAGTACTCCAGATAGGCGATGCGCTCGTCGCTCGTTTGGCAACCTACCACGCCGTCGATGCGCTCGAGGAAGAAGTTGCAACTGGTGATCACGGCGTAGAGTGCCGAATAGACCGCCTCGATCTCGGGGTTGGTCGGGCGGATGTTCCACTGCCAGATGTCTCCGTAGGTGTTCGAGTAACCGTCGATGGCGTATACCAGATCGGCCTGGATTTCAGGCACGATGGTCAGATAACCGCTCCACAGTGCACTGCTCATCATGCGGGCGTAGATACCCGTCAGCACCTGTTCGGCCTCGTTGAAGGCCTTCGTGGGGTTCGAAGAGGGCTGCATTACCTCCTCCTCCAGCATGGCCGACTGCGGTACTTTGTCCAGACACGCGGTAAGGCTCACCGTGAGAGCCATTGCCAAGATGGCATATTTCATATAGCGTAACATACTCTTCATAGCGCACATTAGAATTTAAGATCCAAACCTGCCGTGAACTGGCGCGACATGGGGTACTGCGCCGCGTAGATGTTCGAGGTGCCCTCCGGATCCAGACCCGAGAACTTCGAGAAGGTCAACAGGTTCTGAGCCTGCACATAGATGCGGGCACCGCTGAATACGCGCGACTTCTTGATCCAGTCGGCCGGCAGCGAGTAGCTCAGCATTACATTCTTCAGGCGCAGGAACGAGGCATCCTCCAACAGACGGCTGTCAAACTCGGTGTAGACGCCGTGACGCGGAATGTCCGTCACATCGCCCGGCTGCTTCCAGCGCTTGAGCAGACGGCTCGACTGGTTGTAGGAGGCAAAGCGACCGTTCGACTCGTCGAAGTAGCGGTCGTTGTTGAGCATCCAGCGGTCGGCTACCCAGCTAAACTGTGCGCTCAGCGAGAGCCCCTTCCAGCTGATCGCTGTACCGAAACCACCCTGCCAGGGGGCGATGTAGCTCTTGCCCACCAACACCTTGTCGCTATCCTTCAACTCGTTGGTCAGCTCTCCCTCCTTCGTGTACCACAGTGCATCACCGTTGGCCGGGTTGACACCGGCATAGCGGTTGATGTAGAACTCACCCAGCGGGTGACCTACGACGAGCTTCGTGTTCGTATTCGAGCGCTCATACTCCTGCACACCGTTGTAGAGCTCCGTGATCTCGTTGTGGTTGTACGATACATTGGCATTGACCGTCCAGAAGAACTTCTCGGTCTGGATGAGCGTACCCACTACATTGACCTCGAAACCCTTGTTGACCATCGAGCCGACATTGTCCCAATAGTAGCCGTACCCCTTGTCCGAGGTGGGCTGCGGCACCTCCATCAACATGTCGGTCGTCTTCTTGTAGTAGAGCTCCAGGTCGACATTCAGGCGATTCCAGAAGCCGAGCTTGAGGGCGAAGTTCGAGGTCCACGGCTTCTCCCAGCCCAGATTCTCGTTGCCCGGCTGTGCCAGCACGATGCCGGCATCGCCGACATAGTCCATGCCACCGGTGATGAGCGCCAGGTGCTCGTAGTTCGGAATCGACGAGTTACCCGAAGTACCGGTCGAGAGCGATACCTGTGCATTGGTCAGCCAGCGCCACGACTCGGTGAACTTCTCGTTGCGCAGATTCCACATGAAACCTACCGACCAGAATCCGGCCCAGCGGCGCGAAGCACCGAAGCGCGACGAGGCGTCGGCGCGCACAGCACCCTCGAAGTAGAAGCGGTTGTCGTAGTTGTACTCACCGCGACCGAAGAAGGAGAGGAAACCGTAATCCGAGTCGGTCGTGTCGCTCCACGAGGTGGCGCGCGTACCGGTCGAAATGTTCGTCAGCTTATCGTTGTTCTGACCCTTGGTCATCAGCGAGAAGGCCTCGTAGTGGTAATCGATGCCCTCCTGACCCACCATCAGGTTGAATGAGTGCTTCGTGCCCTTCATGAAGCGGTAGTTCACCGTGTTGGTCACCGTCAGCGTGTGGTTGTCGGTCGTGCTGCGCGATGCCGCACCGTCGTTCTGGTTCGGAGCATAGCTCGGGTTCGACTTGCCGAAGCCGGTCGTGTGGCCGTAGTCGAGGCTGAACTGCGAACGGATCGTCAGCCCCTCGATTGGAGTAGCCTCGGCAAAGAGGGTCGAGATGAGTTTGTATTTCTTATACTTCACGGGGTTGTTCTCCAGCCACTCCAGGGGGTTCTGACCCGTACCCTTCCACGAACCGTCGCTCACCGAAGCCAACGATCCGTCGGCGCGGTAGGGACTCCAGTAGGGCATCATGAAGCGGGCTGCCGAGATCGGCGTCACGAGCGTGTAGCTACCCTCGTCGGCCTGCTGGATCTCCTGGTAGTTGAGCATCGTGTTCGAGCCAACCTTGAGCCAGCTGTTGGCGCGGCGCTCGATGTTCGTGCGCAGCGAGTAGCGGTCGAAGAGCGAACCTGCGGCCGTACCCTCCTGGCTGTAGTAGCCTGCCGAGAGGTAGTAATTGGTCTTCTCGTCGGCTCCCGACATCGAGACCTCGTGGCTCTGCAGGAGTGCTGCCGAGTTGAAGACCTCCTTCATCCAGTTTACATCGGTCTGGCTCAGGAGCGGGTAGTTCTGCCCCGCCGTCATGCCGATCTCCTTCTCATACTGGATACGCTCGGCTGTGTTCATCAGATCCCATTTGCCGCTTGCTACCTGCGAGATACCCATCTGCATGCGGTACTCTACGGTTGGACGGTCGGCGATGCGACCGCGCTTGGTGGTGATTACGATCACACCGTTGGCAGCGCGTGCGCCATAGATCGAGGTCGACGAAGCATCCTTCAGTACCGACAACGACTCGATGTCGGCCGGATTGATCGTATTGAAGTCGCTGCTCGAGATGGGCACACCGTCGAGGATGTAGAGCGGCGCCGTACCCGAATTGATCGAGTTCGTACCACGGATCGTCATCACGGCAGCGGCGCTCGGCTCACCCGTGTTCGAGAGCACGGTCAAACCCGGCACCTGACCCTGCAGTGCCTGGTCGAAGGCGGCCGTCGGGGTGTTCTCGATCTTCTCGGCCTTGATTGTCGATACCGATCCAGCCACGGTGCCCTTCTTGCGGACACCATAGGCGATCACCACGACCTCCTCGACCTGCTGCGTCTCGGGCGACATAACCAGATCGTGGGTTACATGACTCTTCCCCGTGGGGACAAGCCACTCAACGGTCTGATAGCCGACATACTCGTAGGTGAGTTTTGTGCCGGCCTCGACTTCGATGGTGTAGTCGCCATCGATCGAGGTGGCAACACCGTTGAAGCTCTCCGTGACAACGGTCACACCGATAAGCGGCAGCTTATCCTCGGCCGAAGTCACCACACCGCTTACGGTCACCTTCGCCCCCTGTGCAAGCACGGCAGCGGGGAGCAGCAGTAAGCAGATCGCAAGCAGCGAATTTTTGAAAAATCTTTGCATAGCAAAAGGTTAAAAAAAGACTCTTTGGAACGCCCAAAGATATGGTTACAAAATTCCGGCGCAAAGATACGATTTTTCACGGACATGAGGAAATAAAACAGTTGCAAATTTCCTCGCGCAAAGCCGAATAGAATGTTTTTTTTGGGGCGCTCGGGAGCAAAGGCTTTTAAAGTTTTTGCTGCTGAAGAAAAAATAACTCCGAATAGTTGCTTGTGCCAAATTATTTGTACCTTTGCAAGGTTATAATCACACACAAATCTATCATGCAAACTATAGCACTTTGGACGCTTCTCCCCTTTGTGGTGATGCTCCTTACGATCGCCATCGCGCCGCTTGTGGTGGAGCATTGGTGGGAGAAGAATCGTAACAAGCTGATATTCACGCTTGCACTCTCGATCCCGACGGCCATCGCGCTGACGGCACTCGGCCTGGGTGGCAATGTGGCACATCAGCTACTGTTTGACTACATCCCCTTCATCATGCTGCTCTTGGCGCTCTTCGTCGTGACGGGCGGCATCAACATCAAGGGCGATATCTCGGCGACGCCGGGCGTGAACACCCTCTTGCTGGCTATTGGCTGGCTCTTGGCCTCGTTCATGGGTACGACGGGCGCAGCGATGCTCCTGATTCGTCCCCTGTTGACGATCAACCAGCAGCGCGAGCACCGCGTGCATACGGTGATGTTTTTCATCGCCTTGGTGGCCAACTGCGGTGGTATTCTGACTCCGCTGGGTGATCCCCCGTTGTTCCTGCTCTACCTGCGTGGTGCTTCGTTTGGTTGGTTCTTCCAGCTCCTGCCCCAGTGGGCCTTTGTTGGCCTGCTGCTCTTGGCGATCTACGCCCTAACCGACCTCTACTACTTCCGCAAGGAGCCTGCGCACATGCGTAAGCGCGACGAGGAGGAGCAAGAGCCGATCCGCGTGACGGGCAAGGTGAACTTTCTCTGGCTTGCAGCTGTGATTGCGGCTGTTGTCTTCCTCAATCCGTCGTATATCCCCGCCATTGCCGACCACCACGCCCCGATCTATGTGCGTTTCGTGCGTGAGATCGTCTTGTTGGCCATCGTAGGCTGCTCGTGGGCTACCACAGCTCGTGCGGTGCGTACAGCCAACAACTTCTCGTGGGAACCAATTGCCGAGGTAGCCATCCTCTTCGTGGGTATCTTCACGACGATGACCCCGGCACTGCTCTACCTGAATGCCAATGCCGCTTCGTTGGGTCTCGATGCGCCCTGGCAGTTCTACTACTCGACGGGTCTTCTCTCCTCGTTCCTCGACAACGCTCCGACGGCCGTGGCCTTCCATACGGTGGCTTCGGGTCTGCCCGTGGTGGAGGGAGCTGCCTATGTAGCCGGTATTCAGGAGGTGCTCCTGAAGGCGGTGGCACTCGGTGCAGTCTTCTTTGGCGCAATGACCTACATCGGCAATGGCCCGAACTTCATGGTCAAGGCAATTGCCGAGCAGGAGGGCGTCAAGATGCCGTCGTTCTTTGGTTACATGACCAAGTTCTCGCTGATCGTCTTGTTGCCGATATATATCGTGGCACAGCTGATCTTCTTCTAAGAGAAGCGATGAATATGAAAAGAGCAACCCCAGGGTTGCTCTTTTTTGTTTGTATTGAGTGGATGTTAAATCCGAAAGAGGCGCTCGATAAGGCCGCTTTGCTGCATCTCCTCGGTCGGGAGGTGGTGCAGGTGCGGGGTGTCGACCAGCGCAATGGTGTCACAGAGCGCGGTGGCGATCTCCAGCTCGTGGGTGGAGAAGAGGATGCACTTCTTCTCCTCGTGTGCCAGGCGCCGCAACAGACGCACCAGCTCGTAGCGGTTCGGCAGGTCGAGGAACGAGGTCGGCTCATCGAGCAGGATGATCGGCGTGGCCTGCGCCAAGGCGCGGGCGATTAGGATGCGTTGACACTCGCCATCGGACATGCGGTCGAGCGTGCGATCGGCATAATCGGCCATACCCACCTGAACCAAAGCCTGCTCCACGGCCTCACGGTCCTGCTCCTGCATGCGCCCGATCCAGTTGGTGTAGGGGGCGCGTCCCAACGCTACCACATCTCGGCAGCGCAGGTTGGCGATGCGGATACGCTCCGTCGCTACGAAGGCGATGCGGCGTGCCAACTCCTCGGGACGAATCTCCTCGAGCGGATCGCCGCAGAGACGGATCGTGCCTCGACGCACCTCACCCAGACCTGCAAGCGCACGCAGCAGGGTCGATTTACCCGTGCCGTTGCGGCCGATCAAGGCGGTTAACGAACCCGAAGAGAAGGTGGTTGTGGCTCCCTCAATCAAGGTGCGGTCTTCGTAGCCGAGGGTGAGTTTGTCGAGTTGTATCATCTTTTAAGCGAGCTGTTTATAACGGAATACCACCCACACGACAATCGGAATACCCATCAGCGCCGTGAGGGTGTTAATGGGCAGCGTGAGCCCTTTCGAGAGGATGTCGCAGAGGAGCAGTACGCAGCTGCCGGTGAGTGCCGAGGCCGGCATCAGCGTGCGGTGGTCGGCCGAGCGGAAGAGCATGCGTGCCAGGTGGGGTACGGCCAATCCGATGAAACCCACTGGGCCACAGAAGGCGGTCACCGTGCCGGCTAGCAGGGTGGTTGAGAGGAAGATCATGCGGCGGGCACGGCGGATCGAAAGTCCCATCGTGCGGGCATAGTTCTCGCCCAGGAGTAGCAGGTTAAGTGGCTTGATGACAGCCACGGCGGTAGCTAAACCAACCACCACGGCGGCCGACAGCAGCCAGAGCTGCAGCTCGGTCACATCGCCCAGCGAGCCCATGGTCCAGATGACGAACGATTTGAGTGCCCCCTCGTGGCTGAGGTATTGCAGGATCTGCACCACGGCATCGACACCCGACGAGCACATCATACCGAGGATCAGGATCACCATGATATCCTTGATACGGCGGCTGACCACGGCGATCAGCGTCAGGATAGCGGCCGCTCCGATCCAGGCTGCACCCGCCACGCCGAGCGTTGAGAAGAGTGCCGAACCACTCCATCCGAGGAGGGGTGCTCCGAGCAGCAGCAGCGCCACGCCGAACGAGGCTCCCGAGCTGATACCCAGCACAAAGGGACCTGCCAGCGGATTGCGGAAGAGGGTCTGCATCTGCAGACCGCTCACGGCGAGGGCGGCGCCTGCCATGATAGCCACCAGCGCCTTCATTAGGCGGATCGAGCGCACGATCTTCACCGTGGTTGCGGCCGTCTCGCCGCCGGTGAGGGCTGCCCACACCTCCGAGAGAGGTATGCGCACCGAGCCCACTGCCAGATCGACGACAAAGAGTGCGACGAGCAGCAGCGAGAGGAGCGTGAAGAGGAGGGGTGTGCGCGATCTCATAGTACAAAGATAACTGTTTTTTCTATTGGAGCTGTTTGTAATAGATCAATTCGTGATCGGGAAGCAGCTCAGGGTGGAAGATCCGCACCAGGTCGGCCAGGATCAAGTCGGGGTGCATGACGCCCGACTCCCAGAAATCGTTGCCTCCCGTGGCGGTGGTACGGAGGGTGTTGTTGTAGATGGCACCACGGCGCACGCACTCCACCTCGGCAAAGCGCGGATAGGTGCGACGCAACTCCTCGAGCGAGGCCAATGACCCGAGGTTGAGCCACAGGTCGGCCTCCGAACAGCGCAGATAGGCCTCTTCGAGCCCGATGGCCACGCTGCGTGAGGTGGTGTTCTCGGCGTAGAGGTATGCGCCTCCTGCATCGGTGATCAACTGCACGGTGTAGTTCCCAACCGGTGGCATGAACCAGCTGTCTCGGTAGGGGGTATTGAGCATCACGCGCGGGCGTGTGGCAGCCGTTTGCGCCAGTTCGCAGAGCGCATGGTAACGCTTGGGCAGGGGGGCAAAGAGCGCCTCGGCCTCCTCGCGTACTCCGAGCAGCTCGCCCACCACGATGCTCCACTCTGCCTTGCCGAGTGGCAGCTCCTCGAGGTACTCTCCGATGTAGAGATAGGGGATGCGCAACTCGCGCAGCTTAGCCTCCAGCTCCGAAGCACCATTCACGCCGTAGAGCAGTACGAGGTCTGTGTCAAGCGCCACGAGCAGCTCGTAGTTCAGGTTGCTGTCGTAGCCAATGTCGCCCACGCGGTCACGATGGCTTGCGATCCACGCGTTGGAGATGAAGTTAAGCCCCGAAACGCCCACTACGCGCTCCACAGCGCCGAGGGCGTCGATCATCGCTACATGGGACGACGAGAGGCAGACAATGCGCTTGGCCTCCTCCTCCAGCACCACGCCGCTGAAGCCGCGAGGGATCGCCTCGCCGTTGCGACGGATCAGCAACTCCTGCGTGGTAGCCTCTGCTCCCTGCCACGGGTTGTGGATGCGCAGCAGGGTCGAAGCGCCCTGCTCCGTGGCGAGCAGCTCAAATCCTTGGGCATACTGTGGCTCGTAGCGAACGATGGTGAAGTCGTCCGTTGAGAGGCTGTTTTGCGAGCAGCTGATGGCTGCAAGCACCACTATAAGAAGGGGAATCAATCGCTTCATTTGCTGCTCTTTTTGCCCCAGCGGGGGGTGATACCGATAAAGATCTCGTAGTTGATGCCGGGCATCGGTCGTGAGAGTACGGCCTGATACTCCTTGTCGAAGAGGTTGTTTACAGCCCCTTTGATCGAGAGATCAGCCCAACGGAGGGCAATCGTGCGGCTCAGCGAGAGGTTGCTGAGGGCGTAACCCTCGAGCGTGCCGGTGATGGTCGCACCGTTGCTTGAAAGGGTGTAGCGCTCGCTGTACATCGACCATTTGTAGGCCAACTCCCATGCTCGATAGTCGAGGTGGAGTGCTGCCGAGGCGCTATGCTCGGGGACATAGGGAAGCTGCTTACCCACCGAGCGGTCGGCTGACGAGAAGGGCTCGCCTTCGTTGAGCGAGGGAGTCCAGGCGTAGGTGGCATGCAGCTCCATTGTGAAGTCGTTCGTGGGGCGGTAGGCAAAGGTGCTCTCTGCCTCTATGCCGTAGGAGTGCACTCGCTTGACATTGGCCGGAGAATAGTAGCCCATAGCTTTCGGGTACCACATGATCCAATCATCAATGCGCGATTCGAACCAGGAGAGCGATCCCTTGGCGGATAGACGCTTTCTCTCTCCGAGGCGGAAGGCGATGCCGAGGTCGTAGCTCCAGCCTTGTTCGGGGCGCAGATCGGGGTTGCCGCCCGGTTGGAAGTAGCGGTCGTTGAGGGTCGGGAAATGGTGGTTGCGCGAGAGTGATCCCTTGACAACAAGGCCTCCGTTGCGTACCACCTCGCCATCGATGAACAGGGCAGGGATCAGCGGCGAGAAAGCACGGTCGTAGAGCTCCTCACGCAGCGTGATGCCCGTGCCGAGCCAATCCGTGGCGCGCCAACGCAGCGTGGTCGAGGCGGTCACCTCGGCGCACTGTTCCTCGTAGCCGAGTCGCTCCGAGCCGTTCTCGGTGATCACCTCCTTGCCACGGCTTCTGACCCAATGGTTGTAGGCGGTCACCTCGGCCGAGATGAGCCAACGATTGGAGATCACCTGCTCCATGCCGGCCTGCCCGAATAGCGAGTGGATGCGGTTGCGTGTGTGCTCCAGCGTGCCGTCGGGAAGTCCCTCCTCGACCTTGCCGTTTGTCTCCTCGTGGAGTTGTACGCGGCGGTCGTAGGCTGACCAGGTGTGGATGTAGCCCGCCTTGGCGTGCCACTTGCTGGCCGAGGTGATGCGCTCCCAGCCCATCAAGGCGCGGAGTGTCTCCTCGCGCTGTCGGTTCTCCATCCGTTCCTCCTCGGCGTAGGAGGTGGTCGTCATCGGCAGCTCGCGGTCTGAACCGGTGTACCACGCCGTGAGTGAGAGTCGATCCCCTCCGCGTGTGCGGTAGGAGGCCTCCTGCAGGGCATGAAAATCCTTGTATGCACCATTGCGGTTGCGCTCGGTGGGGTGGTATTGGGCGATGATGTTATGGTTTTCGTCGTAGATGTTCTCCTTCTTGTCGCGGTTTAGGTAGGTGTATTCGTTCGGCGAGGAGGCGTAGGAGAGACGGGTTGAGAGTTGCCAACGCTCCGATCCATAGGCCAGGTGCAGGTACTCGTCGAAGGTCTGGAACGAGCCGATACCCTGCACATAGTTCAGGTGGAAACCCTCCCGATCGGTGGGACGCGTGGCGAGCTTCACTGCGCCACCCAGGCCACCACCCGTCTCGCTGACGGATGAAGTACCGTGCAGGAGCGAGGCCTCATCGACAAAGTGGGAGGGGATCATCGAGAAGTCGGTCATGCCGAGCATCGGTGAGTTGATGCGCATGCCGTTCCACAAAACCTGCGTGTGGGAGGGCGAGGTGCCACGGAAGGCCACCGTCGAGAGCGTCGCGCGGCCGTAGCTCTTCACATAGATCGAGGAGTTATAGGTCAGCACATCGGCCATCGAGAGGGCGATATGCTCCTTGAGCACCACCGAATCAAAGGCGGTTCGCTGCACGCCGATCTCCTTCATTGGGCGACGGCCGACCACCTCGACGCGATCCACCGCAACCTCGCGATCGAGTGTGTCTTGTGCGGTGGCTGCCATCGAAAGAATGAGAGCCAAGGCTGTGGTTGTGCAATGAAGGATGCGTTTCATAACAATAGGGGTGTGCTTTTAGGGTTTACTTCCAGCAGAACTCGGTGGGGATGATGCCGCTATAGAACGAGTCGATCAGCGTACCCGTGGCCGAGTAGCGGTAGAGGATGCCTTGCTGCTGATAGTCGATGGCGTCCGAGCAGTAGATATCCTCATTCTTGGGGTCGATCGTGAGCGAGTAGAAGAAGCCCTCACCCGCTACAAGCGGCGTGGTCGGCAGCGCAGGATCGTTGATCGACATGCGGTAGAGCGAGCCATTGTTCAGCCAATAGATGCGGTTCTCCTCGTCGTTGATGCGGATCTTGGAGAGGTAGTCCCCCTTCGTGAAGGTGAAGGTGGCCTCGATTGACATCGTCCGAGGGTTGATACGCACCAGCGTAGGTGCATCGTAACCCAGTGGATTACCCTCGTAGCCACCATCGCAGAGCGCCCAGATCTTGTCGTTCTTATCCTTGACCAGCGCACAGGGCTGAATGCCTACCTCGACTTCGCCCACAACGGCGTCGGTGCGGGTGTCGATCTTCAAGATGCGTTTCCCGTAGGACCAGCAGGCGACATAGAGGTAGCCATCCTCGTAGATCATCTCCTCCGTAGAGCCCGAGTCCGCAGCCATATTCGGGCAGATGATCGAGCCCGTAATCTGGTAGGTCTTGGGGTTGATGATCGTGATCTTGTTGCTGTACATCTGTGATACATAGGCCTTCGTATCCGATACAAAGCAGAGGTAACGGGGGGAGTGAATGCCCGTGATGCGCCCCTTCTCCTTCATGGTCTTGAGGTCGATGGCGAAGATGATGTGCGAGTTGTTGACCACAACCCACCCCGTGTTGTCGTGGATCGTCATCGACTGGGCTGTGTCGCCCAGCTTGTACCCGTTGTAGGTGGTGAAGGCCTCGTTCTGCACGGCCTGCGTGGCGGGATCGTAGATCGTCAGCGAGGCGTTGCTCGATCCCCAGTTGCCGGCATTGACCACAAAGAGCGCATGGTCGGGAACCAGGGCAGGCTCTTTCGGCCCGTCGGAATCCTTCTCGCAACCCACGAAGAGGGTGCATGCTGCGAGGAGCGCAGCGTAAATCATAAAAAGATGCTTTTTCATAACAATATAAATTAAAGGTTAATTAATAAGTGCCGCGGTCGGAAGGGGAGGGGATATAAAAAAATTCGCCGTTCCCCTTTCGGAGTACGGCGGCATCTTGAAAACCCTGCCTCTTCGACCGCTTTCGCATCTTTTGTGTGAGAATTGCTCTTCCCTCCTGCAACGCGTCCGCCTTTTTTTCGTGCGGCTCGGCCTTCGAAGCTTGATCTTCAACCCGTACACCTGCAGGTTTGTTATCTATGTCGAAAGGCAGGTCTTCTGACTTATTCCCTTTATCGCGCCTTCCCAGCTATTCGCCAGTGGCTCAGTGCGATAACCATTTTTGGAACTTACAGCAGCAGGTACTGTCTCGGATTCTCACCGAATTTCCTTTTCACCCCCTCGCTCCGCTTTTGCGGCTCTTTGGGGGAACCTTTACCGTTGCAAAGATAGGAAGAGTTTTTGGAAAAACAAGCGACGAAGCTAAAAAATAAGCATCGCTCTACCGATCTATTTTTCGATGGCCAACAAGCGGACATCGAAAATGAGCGTCGAGAAGGGTTTGATCACCCCGGCACCCTTCGCTCCGTAGCCCAGGTTGAAGGGGATGACAATCTCCCAACGCGACCCTACGGGCATCTCGCGCAGCGCCGTGCGCCAGCCGTCGATCAGCTGGTTGAGTTTGAAGGTCGCTGGGCGTCCCTGCTGGGTCGCATCGAAGACTTTGCCGTTGATGAGCTTTCCGGTGTAGTGCACCGTGATCATCGCCTTCGGCGTGGGTTTGTCGCCCTTGCCCTTGGTGATCTCGCGATACATCACGCCATTGAAGAGCGTCTTGACCCCCTCGCGTTGAGCATACTCCTCCAGGAATTCGATGTTGCGCTCCTTGTAAGCGCTGTTTTGATTTACTCGTACCATAGTTCTTTTGTGTACATCACTGCACAAAGATAACGAAAATTATCTGAACCGAAACGAAATACTCCCACCTGTGAAAGAGGCGGGAGTATTGCGCTTGGTGTATGATCGCTTACAGCTTGATCTCTACATGCTTGATGCGGCGTCTGCGCCAGGTGTAGACCGCGTGCAGCGTGCCATCCTTGCCCTCGATGATGCTCGGGTAGGAGTATTGGTTGATCGGGCTGTCCTCGATCGTCATCACATGCTTCCACTGCTGGCCATCCTCCGATACGGCGATCGAGAGCGGCGTGCGCGGACCCTTCGGCGTGCCGTCGAGGGTTTCGAAGTTGTTGTAGATCAACACATGACGACCATCGCGCAGCGTCACGGCGTCGATGCCCGACTGGTTCTGCTCCAACTGATCCATCAGCGTCAGCTGCGTCCAGGTCGAGCCTCGATCCGACGAGTAAGCCGTACCCGTCTTGCCGTTGCGCGTGCGGCAGAGCATCTGCAGACGGCCGTCGGCGAGCTTGATGATCGTAGGCTGGATCGCCTCCACGGGGATTGCCTGCGACTGATCGTAGGCGTGTGCGCCGATGTCGGCACGCTTCGTGACCAGGGGACGGAAACGGGTCGGCACGCTCAGTTCACCGTCGAGCTTCGGCGTGCGTTGCCAGGTCTTACCCAGGTCATCCGTGTACTCGAAGTGGCAGGTCCAAGCACCCAACTCGTCCGACGAGGGGCAGAGGATGCGGCCATCGACCCAGATCGGCTTGTTCTTAATAGCACCGAAGATGCCGTCGGGCAACTGCTCGGGTTTTGACCAGGTTTTACCGCCATTCTTCGAGCGGATCAGGTAACCCTTCCAGCTCGGCACATTGGGGCCGACCTTGTAGAAGAGCCACAACTCGCCGTTCTTGACCGGCACCTGATAGAGTACCGGGTTCCAGCAGGCGTAGCGCAGCGTGTCGTTTTGGATGCCGTGGGCAACCATCTTCGGAGCAGACCACTCCTCGCTGCCCTTCTTCTTCGTGCAGGTCCAGATGCAAACATCGGGGTTGCGCTCCTTCGTGCCACCAAAGAAGGCCGCAATCAGGTCGCCATTCGGCAACTCCTCGATCGTCGAGGCGTGGCACTCGATGAAGGGAGCCTGCTTGTAGAGGAACTCGTCCACGAGCAGACCCTCGCGGTTCTTCTTCGTCGCAGGATCCACCTTGATCGAGAAGTGGTACTTGCCCGAGGGCACGCGCCACAGACCCTGTCCGTTCTCCGTGCCGATCATGCGGACGCCCTCCATTCGGATGGCTTCGGGATCGGTGGTCGGGATGACGAGCGTGGCGACCGTGTTGCAGGGGATCTCCACATCCCACTCGATACGCATCGGCGTCTTCGAGTAGCGGCTTACGATCGTGCCGTGCAACGACTCATACGAGGCGTTGATCTCGAAGAGCTCGTCGATCGAGAAGTCGGGCGCCAGGCGGATCTCCTTGTAGGCGGGCTTGGCGGGGTTGATGCCGGCCAGATCGCGGTAAAACCACGGAATCAGGTCGCCGAGCATCATCACATGGTTGCCCGAGTTCATGCGCGGGTTGGCCGTGTCGCCATTCCAAAGCTCCCAGATCGTGGTTGCTCCGCGCTGAACCATATAACCGAAGCTCGGATAGCTCTTCTGCGATGCAAGCTGGTAGGCTACATCGCCTCGACCCATCTTCGTCAGGTAGCGCAGCGTCCAGTTCTGGCCGGCTACACCGCTGCTGATGTGGAGGTTGTTGTCCACCACGAGCTTCTTGATGATGTTCTTCTCTACCTCCTCGCGATACTGCTCGGGCACCAAGTCGAAGGCTACGGCCAAGAGGTTAGCCGTCACCGTGTTGTTGTCGTAGTAGATCGGCTCGGGGTAGTGGTAGTGCGGATACTTCGTCGGCGAGACACCCGTCTCTACATGGAGGAAGTGGCGGTTGAAGGCCTCCTTCGTCAACTCGGCACGAGCAGCATAATCCTGCATATCGGCCTCCTCGCCCAAGAGCTCGGCAAACTTCACCATCATCTTCGAGACCATGTGGTAGTAAGCCGTCGCCAGCAGCGTCGAGTTGGTCGTACGCATCGGATCCTGGCTGTGGATCAGCTCTAACGACTCGGGCGGTACGCACCAGTCGCCGTACTTCTCCTTCGTGACCAGGCCGTCGGCGGTCATATACTCGTCGCGCATGTGATCCATCCAGCGCTTGATCGTGCCGTAGGTCTTCTCCAACGGCTCGATGTTGCCATTGTGCTCATAGAGCATCTCGCAGATGATCGGTACGACCGATTGCCATACCATGCCGTCCGTGAAGTAGTTCCAGAAGGCAGGTACCACATCGGGGATACAACCATCCTCACGCTGCGCCTCGCGCATGTCGTCCATCCACTTGGCGTACATCGTACCACAGTCGAAGACGAACGCCTCGCCCCAGGTACCTACGGCGTGGTCGCCCAACCACGGCTGACGCTCGTTGCGCTGCGGGCAGTCGAGCGGCATACCCTTGTAGTTCGACGAAAGACCCCACCAGGCGTTGCGATAGACCGCATTGATCACCTCGTTCGAGCTCTCAAAGTGGCCGACCGTCGGGAAATCGTCGAAGATCACCTCGGCCTCGAAATCCTCCGTCGTGGGGTTTTGCATGCCGGTTACCTCGATGTAGCGGAAGCCGTGGTAGGAGAAGCGTGCGCTCCAGGGCTTGTGCTGCTCCGTGCCGTTGGCAATGTAGAGGTCGCGGCTCCAAGCGTCACGCAGGTTGGCCGTGTAGAGCGAGTCACCACCGTTGGTCAGACGCTCGGCATAGCGCATCTTGATCGTATCGCCCTGCTTCGTGTCGCGCACATTGAGCTTGACCCAGCCGGCCATGTTCTGGCCGAAATCGACAATCGTGCGACCCTCGTAGTGCGTAACGCTCTTCGCCGGCAGACGCTTCATGACCTTCATGTTCGGTGCTGTGTTTCCACGCAGCGTGCCGTAGGGGATCTCTACGCGCTGCGGTGCAAGCCACTTGCTGTCGTCGTAACCCGTCTTAGTCCACTCGCCCAACTCCTTGTTTGCGTCGTAGATCTCACCGTCGTACTCGTTGTTGCTGCGGATCGGGCCCTGCGCCGAGAGCTTCCAGGTCCCCGGATCGCTGTTCACGCGCTGCGTCGAGCCGTCCGTGTACTCGATAAACAGGTTCAGACGCATCTTCGGATAGCCGAAGTTCGGAATCTTGTAGGGCTTGTAGTTCTGGCGCATCGTATAGTAGCGGCCGTTGCCCAGCACCACGCCGATGGCGTTGCGCTCAGCCTGCAACTGCTCGGTGACATCGAACGAGTTGTAGAGCACCGTGCGGCGATAGTCGGTCGGTGCAGGTGCCAAGACCTGGTCGCCGATCTGCTCGCCATTGATGAAGAGCTCGTACATACCCAGACCCGAGATGTGCACCGTGGCACGCTTGATCTCCTTGCCGGGCTGCACCATAAACTCGTGGCGCAGGTAACGCGCACTGAGCTCGCTGTGCGTAATATCCTTGTCCCACGGGAAGGCTGCATCCCAGCCGATCCAGCGGCCACCCCAGGCATTCTCGCCCAGCAGACCCATGCCCCACTCGGCCGTTTCGCTCCAGGCCGATTCGCCCTGCGTGGTGTAGACCTTCACGCTCCAGTAGCAACGCTGGTTGCTGCGGAGCTTGGCGCCGCGATAGGGTACCCAGATCGACTGATCCGAGGCTACGATGCCCGAATCCCAAAGGTCGGCTTTGCCCTCTGCAAGGAGCTCAGGCGACGAGGCTACCAGCAGGTGGTAGGCCGTCTGCATTACATTGCGCTCATCGGCCGTGATGATCCAGCTCAGGCGGGGCTGTGCACGCTCGATCGAGAGCGGCGCGGTCATCTGTTCGGTTTCGAGCCCGCCAACGCGCACCGTTGCCGAGAGCAGCAACGGTGCGGCGAGCATCGAAACGAGTGTTAAAAGTCGTTTCATGGAGGTCAGATTCGTTTTTTTTGGCCTCGTTCGTTGTTACAACGAGGTCCGTTTTTTGCAGAGATACTTCTTGTCGGCATCGACAGCGATCAGCACGCGATCGTTCGTCGGGCCTACCTCACCGGCACCCTGGAAGGTGTGAACGCCGTTCTCTACCTCGCCGGCATAGGTCAGCGAGCCATCCGTGGGGTTCATCCACCAGATGTTCTTCTTCTCGCCCGAGATCTTCGTCAGGTCGATCTCCATCGGCTTGTTCGTGTAGGTGTAAACCAGCAGATAGTCCTCACCGCGCGTAGCAACGGCGCGGTCGTAGCGGAAGCCGTTCTCGCCGGCGATCACCGACTGATCACCCACGCGCTCGAAGAAGGGGAACGAAAGAATCAGCTTCTTGACCCACTGCATCTGCGAGAAGCCGGGATCCTGAAGACCCTCCTTCCACGACTTGATAGCACCATAGCCACCGCGCTTCTCGCCACCGTCGTGCATCTGCATGATCGAGTTGTGACCGTAGGTGTGGCCAAAAGCACCGGCAAATACCGACCAGTAGGCGTAGCGGCGTACATCGTACGACTTCCACCACGGCTCGTTCGGGTCGTGCAGACCCTGCGGAATCTCCTCGTAGATGGGCTCACCGTCGAGGATCGGCTTCTGCGGCTCCATCGCCAGACCGGCCTCTACATAGCGCCAGTTATCCTCTGCAACCGAAGCCTGTGCCGTGTCGTCGCCATCGCCACGCGTCTGGTCGTAGCGGCGGTGACCCGACTGGAACATGTTGAAGTCGAGCCACTCGGCGTTGTGGAACCAGTAGGTCGACGAGGTGCGGCCGAAGGGGTGGAAGGTCATCAGGTGGTTCGCGTCGATCGACTTGATCGTGCGAGCCAGCGTCTCCCACGAAGCGGTCTCAACATCACCCTTGATGTCGCCACCGATGAACCAGATGATGTTCGGCGTATCCTTGTAGCGGTTGGCCAGGAATTCACCGTAGGCCTTAGCCTGCTCGGGGTTCATCATGCCCTTCTTCACCAGGCCGCCCCAGATGCAAACCATGCCGATGTAGATGCCGCGCTGCTCGGCCTCCTTGATGATGTAGTCCATGTGCTGCCAGTAGCCCTCTTCGCCCTCGGCCTCAATGACCGAGAAGTCGTAGCCGGCAGGGTGCGAGAGCTTGCCATAGACATTGTGAGCCGGTACGCCGTTGATCGTCTGCACCTGCACAACATTGTAGCCGGCAGCCTGGCAGGCGTCGAGGTAGAAGATGGCGTTCTCGCGATCCAGCTTCTCGGGGAGCAACCAGCCCGTCTCACCCAACCAGAAGAAGGGCTCGCCGTTTTCGTGTTGCAGGAAGCGGCCGTTCTCCGAGACGCAAAGTTTGCCGTTCTCCCACGGCAGTTGGGTAGCCTCCTCCTTCGGAGTCTGGCAGCAGGCGACTGCCATCAGCAGCACGCCACACATAAGGATCAATTTTTTCATGATGTGGTTGTTGAATGGGTTATTACTAAATTAACTTTTGTTTCGCGGTTATTGTTTCTGTGCCGCCTCGGCTGCTTTGGCTGCGGCCTTCTCGGCATTGCGCCTGTCGACATAGGCCTTGAAGAGGGCGCGCCAGTTGCGGCCGTTGGCGTTCAGGTAGCCTTCGCACTTCGTCTTGTAGACCTCGAAGACCTGCGAGATGCCCTTCATGCGGCGGCACTCGAGCGCCTCCTCACGCGCCTGCTTGAGGTAGCCCTCCAGCACTGCGTGCTCCTTCTTCGTCAGGTCGGGCACGATGGCGTAGTAGCCACGCATGGTGAACTCCACCTTGCCCACGGTGTAGCCGTCGTAGATCTGCGTGATCTGCTCGGCCGTGAGGTGCTTCTTCAGCCCCTTGACAAACTCCTTGCGCACCGAGGCGGGGATCGACAGGTCGGCGATCATCTCGCGCTCGACATCCGTGAGTTTACGCCCCGTCGCGGGGTCGAGCTCCGGAACGGTGGTGTAGGGGTGGGCATTGTGCCACTCGACTACTGCCGTGCGGTGCTTCTTAACGATCTCCTCTACGGCAGCCTGCTTCTTCTCATCGTTTAGGTTGAGGGCAGCAACGATCGATGCGCTCTTGGCGATGTACTTCTCGTCATCCTGTTTGGCCTTTTTCTCGGCGTTGCGCTTATCGACATAAGCTTTGTAGAGTGCGCGCCACGGACGACCCGTATCGGTGAAGTGCTGCTCACACTTCGTTTTGTAGACCTCGAAGACCTGCGAGATGGCCTTCATGCTCTTGCATTCGAGCGACTCCTCGCGTGCCTGCTTCAGGTTCTTGAGGATGAAGGCCTCATCCTCGGCTGTCATATCGGGAACAATCGAGCGATAGCCCTGCAGCGTGAAGGCCACCTTGCCAACCGTATACTCGTCGAAGACCTGCTCGATCTGCTCGGGGGTGAGGTAGCGGCCGAGATCCTTCATCAGGCGCTGACGCACCGAGGCGGGGATCATCTGATCGGCAATCACCTCGCGCTCGATCTTCGAGAGCGTGCGCTTGGTCGCCTTGTCCTGCTCGGGAACGATCGTGTAGGGGTGCGAGTCGTGCCAATCGCGTACGGCGCGACGGTGGTTGTAGATCGCTGTCGTGACGCCACCGATTGCCTGTTTGTTGCTCAGGTTTAGTTTGGCGGTGATCTCCTGCGCTTTGCGCATCACCGACTCGTCGGCTGCAGCCGCACGCACCACCTGACGGCCAAAGTAGGGAGCCAGGTCGTTGATGCGACGCATCGCCTTCTCGGGCAGCAGCTCGCCATTGGCGCCGAACGAGCAGAGCGCCTCTTTCGACTCGATGGTGACGAGCGTCTCATCGATTTTTGAGCTGTCGAGGCCGAAGGCGCGACCAAAGAAGTCGTACACGGCATTGCGCTTGCTCGGGCCGAAGTCGTGACCCTCCTTTTGCAGGTGGATGTTCGAGAGCTTCTCCTCTGCATCGTACATCTTGTAGACCGCCTGCAGGTAGGGGTACTCAACGCTCGGTACGCTCTTGGTCCAATCCTTGCCGTCGGATACTACGCAGAGCGGTTTCGGTGCAAAGATGGCCGCCATCTCGGCGTTGCAGGTGCCGCCTGCAGCCAGCGTGATCGGCATGCCGCTCTCACAGGGACAGCCACCGTCGAAGTAGGCCGAGAGGCTCACTACGGGGCAGAGTGCCGTGTAGCGGTCGTCGATGACCGACAGTACGACCGACTGCTGACCACCACCCGAAGCGCCATTGACGCCTACGCGCTGCTGATCAACATCCGGACGCGTGAACATATAGTCCAAGATCGAGATGCCGTTGAGCATCTGGATCGTCTGTGCAAACGAGGTGCGGTGTGCTACGGAGGTGAACTGCAACTCCGACTCGCCGTAGCCAAATAGGTCGTAGTCTACGCAGATGGCACCCATACGAGCCAGCGTGGCGAGGCGTTCCTGCTGGGCGCGCGTGTAGCGACCCTCGTAGAAGTGGCCGTTCGGAGCCATGATGATGGGATGCTTACCCTTCTTGGCGGGAGCGTAGATCGATCCACAGACATAGAGTCCGGGCAGGGTCTGCAGGGCGAAGTTCTGCACCGTATAGCCGTTGAACTTGCGCACCTTCGAGAGCATCGGCGCCTCCTGTACGCGCTGTGCCAGCAGCGGATCGATGCGCAAGGCCTCGCGCACCTCCTTGCGGATCACGGCGGCGCGCTCCTCGAAGCTCTTCGTGTCGCTGTAGAGCGTTAGCAGGTAGTCGGTCATCTTCTTGCCGTCGGCAATCGTGCGGCGGTTGTACTCGAAGGGCTTGATCTCAAAGCTGCGCTCACCCGTGCGCGAGAAGGTCATGTCGAAGAGCCCTAAGATCGACGAGAGGGTCTCCTCGATCGAGTAGGGGCGGATGCGAAAGTCGGCATAGGGAACCATCTTGTCCTCGATGTTGCCGTCGATGCGCAACTTCACGCCGAACTGCTTGCTCACATCGTCGAGCAGATCCGCCAGCGGACGCTCGAATCGGGTCTCGAAACAGTTTGTGATCGGAGCCTCTGCCTGACGCGGCTGCTGTGCCGAAGCACTGAATGCCAAGCCTGCTACGAGGCAGAGAGAAAGAAGGATTCGCTTCATGGTATTTAGGTCTTTTAGTCGTTTTTATCGTTTTTCACTCTTCGAAGGTACGCCTTTTTTTCGGTATCTCACTCACCCAAAGGGTGAATCGGAAAAAAAGAGGTGTCAGTTGCCGTTATGTGCGCTCCTATTTCAGCGATTTGGCACGCTCGGCAGCCCAACTCGGCAGCTCGTTCACGCTCCGCACAGCTCCCTCGGGCAGGAGTTCGCCCTGCGCCCCGAAGAGGAGCAGCTCCGCGCCTTCGAGGGTCACCTGCTCCTCGTCGATCTTCGAGCGGTCGAGGCTGAACACCTCGGCAAAGAAGTCGTAGACCGCCTGACGCTTATTCACGCCAAAGTCGTGTCCCTCCTTCGGGAAGTGGTAGTTCTTTACGCGATCCGCCACGCCATACAACCCATAGATGTGTTGCAGGTAGGGGAGCTCGACAGTCGGTACATGCGCCGTCCAATCCTTGCCGTCGCTCACTACGCCGAGCGGTTTCGGTGCGGTCAGCGCCGCGAGCTCGGCATTGCAGGTGCCACCTGCCACCCAGGCGGCCTGCACAGCACTCTCGCAGGGGCATCCTCCGTCGAAATAGGAGGAGAGCGAGATGACCGGGCACGAGGCCGTGAAACGCTCATCCAGCGCCGCCAACTGCATGGTCTGCGTACCGCCGCCCGAAGCACCGCAGATGCCGATGCGTGTGGGGTCGATGTCGGAGCGCGAGAGGAAGTAGTCGAGCAGAATCTCTCCATTCATCAGCTGCATAAGGTGCGCCAGCAGGGAGTGGTGTACAGCCTCGCCGAGTTGCAGGGCGGACTCTCCGTAACCCACCAGGTCGTAGCTCACGGCTACGGCGCCCATGCGCGCCCAGGTAGCCATGCGCAACTGCGTCTCGGCTGCATAGCGCGGGGTGTGTCCGTCGGGAGAGAGGATCAAGGGTGATTTTGTCCGTTTAGCAGGCTTCTCGGGGGCGTAGATCGAGCCGCATAGGTAGAGCCCCGGAAGGGTCTCGATGCGGAAGTTCTGCACCGTGTAGCCCGCATGGCGGCGCGGTTTGGTCAGCGTGGGGGTGGCATTGGCCACGGTGTAGCTGCGCAGCGTGGCAACTTGGCCACCGAGCACCTCGCGCAACGCCGTGAGTACCTCGGTGCGGCGTGCCTCAAAGGCAGCCTGATCACTGCACTGCTCGGTGAGCCATGCAATCATCTTGGCACCCTCCTCCGGAAGGCGGCGATGCGGTTCGTAGGGCTTGATCTTGTAGTAGGTGGCGTGCTGCTTTACATACTTGTAGTTGAACGGTTTAAGTACATTGTCGAGCGACTCCTCGATCGAGTAGGGACGGATGCGTGCATCGGCATACGGGAGTACGCGACCGACCGTGTCGACCTCGATCTTGAGGCGTGTTTTGAAGCGCACCGAGAGCTCGTTCAACACCTGTCCCAGCGGTTTGCTGTGACTCTGGGCATAGTCGAATTCTTGTGCTTGTAGCGTGGTGGCAGCTGCAAGGAACAGCAGCGTCAGGAGTCGTCTCATCGGTTTAGCGGGTTTCGGTAAAGGTATGTGTGCCGCCCTCCACCTCGTGTACGGCTCCCGAGTAGGGGAGTACGACGCGGGCGTGGCAGTTGGCCGGTATGGTTACAGATAAAGTAAAGCGCTCATCTCGCTTCTGCCAGGCCACCCGATAGGTGCCCCAAAGTGAGCGGAAGGAGGTGTTGATCTCTTTTAGATCGCCTACGGGTTGCGGGGCGATGGTGGGTGTAGCGTAGCTTCCGCCATGGGGGTCGGGCTGCAGGCCGGCGAGCGAGCGGAAGAACCACTCGTCGATCTGACCCATCATAAAGTGATTCCACGATGAGCCCTGGCGAGGATCCCACTGCTCGGTGAGGGTTGTAGCTCCATATTTGAGCTGGAAGCCGTAGCCGGGAGCCTCCTCGTGGTTGTGCATCGCATACATCACCTCGTTTAGGTCGTTGCGCGCGAGGCTTTGGAAAAGGTAGCGGTTCCCCACATCGCCCGTTGTGAGGCGCACACCGTGCTGCTCGATGTCGGCCACCAGGTTCGCAAGCACGGCCGTGCGATGCTCCGCAGGTACGATCTCGAGGAAGAGCGGCAGAGCGTTGCTGCATTGGCTGCCTGTGCCGTATTGCTTGGTTGTGGGGTTGAAGTATTTGGCGTTGAACGCATTGACTACCTCCGTTTTAAGGGCGGTGTAGCGAGCGGCGTCGGAGTCGTTGCCAACCAGCTCCGCAGCCTTGATTAAGTGGCTCAGGGCAAGGATGTAGTGCCCCGAGGCGACCAGCCCGACGGGAGTGTTGCGCGAGAATCCGGCACGGAAATCACCATAGTCATACCAATCGCCCAGGCCGAAGTCGATCAGATGCCCGTCGGCGCGTGAGCCGAGGTACTCTACCCAACGACGCATCGTGGGGTAGTAGTCGCGGATCAGGCGGTCGTCGCCGTAGGCTTCGTAGTACATAAAGGGAGCCATCACCACCGTAGCGCTCCACTCGGGCGAGTCGTGGAATACATCCATGCCGGGGCCTTCGAAAATGACATAGTTCGGAGCGGTGGTCGGGATCATGCCGTCGGGACGCTGCGCATCGGCGATATCGCGCATCACCTTCGGCAGGTAGGTCGTGAGATCGTAGTTGTAGAGCAACCCCGGGCCATTCAGATGCACCTGCTCCAACCAACCGAGCTTCTCTCGGTGGGGACAGTCGGTCCAAACCGATTGCATGTTGCTGCGCACGGCCTTGTGAATGAGGTTGTGGGCAGCGTTGAAGATACGGTTTGAGGAGTCGAACGAGGCGATCTCCTCGGCCGAGTTGTGTACAAAGCAGGCGTTTGCAGCCTCGATTACGGGGAGGTTGTCGGGATTTTCCATGCCCGGCAAGACAGCCCCCTCGATCTGCATATAGCGGAAGCCGTAGTAGGAGAAGCGCGGATGCCAGGTTTCAGCGTCGTCACCTTTTAATATATAGGTGTAGTAGTGTTGACGCCCCGTCTGCCGCTGTTGCGTAGCGTTCGAGTCGGTCGTGGCTTCGGCGGTAAGGATCGTGATTTTATCGCCGCGACGACCGCGTACGGTGATCTCGGGGAAGCCGGCCATATTCTGCCCCATATCGAGCAGGATGGCCGACGGTGCAACCGCGCGTTTGGTCTGCGTGGAGGCGCGCTCGATCTCTTCGGAGGTGAGTTTGTGGTGGGATTGCGCCGTATAGCGCTCCATGATCTTCACGGGTGGTGCCTGCTGCGGGCGAAGCACTCCTCGAGGAGCCTCCTGTACGACAACAGGTCGCCAATGGCGCGCATCGAAATTGGGTTCATCCCACCCCCTCTGCTCGAGGCGGGCGTCGTAATCCTCGCCGCCGTAGATCGTATTGAAGGTGATCGGGCTCAGGTCGTAGCGCCAGGTGCTGTCGCTGCGGATGATCTGCTCTGATCCGTCGGTGTAACGGATCAGTAGCTTGAGGTTGAGCGTCTCGGGGCCAAAGCCAATCTGTAGTTTGCGGTAGCGCGAGCGGTCTACGATGTTGTAGAATCCGTTGCCAAGCATCACGCCGAGGGCATTGCCGCCCTTGCGCAGCAGGTTGGTGACCTCGTAGGTGTTGTAGTAGACCGTTTGGTGGTAGTCGCTCCAAAGCGGGGCGAACTCGCTCTCGCCAACCTTCACTCCGTTGATCGAAAGCTCGTAGTGGCCCAATCCGCAGATATAGAGCAGCGCCTCGGCAATGCGTTTCTTGCTTGAGAACTCCTTGCGCAGGCAGATGCTGCGCCAAGCGAGTGAATCGACTGCATCCCAGGCAGCAAGCACCTCCTTGTCCTTCATGTGTGCTCCGTGGAACTTGCGCCCCTCGGGGAGACGGGCATCGGCTTGGGTGATTGCGCCAATCCATGCTCCGTCGAGCCACTCTCTGTCGGGAGCCAGGCGGAAGGTGGCAGGAGCACTCCACGCCGAGGGACGGTCGTGCTCATCCCACACGCGCACGCGCCAGCTGTAGCCGACGCGAGGTTGCAGGGCAGGGCCTGTGTAGGGGCGTAGTTGGCTCTGCGGATCTTCGATCTTGCCGCTCGACCAAAGGAGGTGACCCTCGGCCGAGAGCTCGATGGCGTAAGCTTGCTGGTTCATCGACCCCTCACGACCGATCAACTGCCAACCGAAGCGCGGCGTGGCGGTGTCGAGTGCGAGCGGTGAGTGTTGTAACTCACAACTCGTCCCCGCGACCTCGATGGCCGAGGTCGTGAGGACGGAGAAGAGAAGTGGCAGCAGCCACACGAGCTGTTTGATGCGCATGTCGTTTGTTTTAGAGGACATCGGTGCAGATCACGCGCTCCAAGCGGTCGCTGTGACCTACCTGCTTGCCGTCGACGAGGATCGTCAGACCCTTGCCGTGGTGGTAGCGATCACCGTACTTGTCCCAGATGATCGTGATGATGTGGTTGTGGTAGAGGACATTGTCCAGACAGAACCAATCCCACTTGCCCTCGGGCACGAGCGGATTGACCTCCAGCGTACGGTCAGCACGCGGACGAAGACCCATCATACCCGTGATCATCAGGTCGTTGAAGGTCGAGTGGTTGTAGTAGCGGGCACGCTCCTGGTCGCCCTTGAGCCAGTAGCCCGTCACCTCGTCGAGGTATTCGCCGATGTAGGGGCGTCCGCGATGATGCATCGACTCGACATAGAGCTCCATGTGGCGGAAGTAGCTCTCGTTCGTCACGACGGGATCAGCCTCCGTGTTGAGGTAGTTGGCCAGAGCGGTCAGCGTCTGCGATGAGGCGAAGGGCCAGATGGCACCGTCCCACTCGCACTTGCCCACGCCGTGGGTGCGGAACTCGGGGTGGCGACGCTCGGCCGTCGTGAGACCATAGGGAGCATCGAAGCCGCCCTTATCGTTGATCTGCAACCAAGCGTGCTGGTGACGCTTCTCGGGCAGGTTGAAGTACCAGGGAATGTAGCCGATCGCCTCGCGCACGCACGACAGCGTGTCGGCACGACGCGTCTCGAAGAAGGCGCGCTCCTCGTTCCAGAGCTTGTTGTAGATCAGATCCTTCAGCTCGGAAGCCTTCTCCTCGTACATCTGGGCATCGGCCTCGTTCTCCATCATGCGAGCCACCTCGGCCAGCGCCTTGGCGTTGCCGTACATGTAGCTGTTGATCGTCGGACGGGCAAACTGCTTCTTGCGGCCACCGCTGATCGACTCCTCCATGCCGTCCTTGACATCCTCCTGCCAATAGAGACCGTCGGGCAGGCGGTGGGTATCCTCCCACCACTTGTACTCGGCCTGCATATCCTTGTACATATCCTTGATGTAGTCGGCGTCCATGTTTACGAGGTAGCGGTGGTAGATCGCCCACGGATTCCACGAACTGAACTTCGTGAACTTGGCCATCATGCCGCCCTCGTTGCCGCGATACCAGGTGTGGAGGATCTGGTTTAGATACTCCTGGTTGTGGAGCCAGCGGCTCTCGTGGATGTGGTGACCCACGGCGCAGGCAATCAGGTTGTACTTATCCGAGTAGGAGCGCTGCACGAGGAACTCCGTCATGCCGTAGCCGACGGGCGTCTCCTTGATGTGCTTGCGCAACGACCACCAACGGTAGTAGTAGAGCTCCTCGAAGTTGTGCTGCGGGCACTCGAAGAGGGGGATGTTCTGCTCCATCCACTGCGACGAGGCGCTGTTCGGAATTGCCTGGGCGATGTTCTCATCCTCCATGGCATTGAAACGCTCGGCGTAGTGGGCAAAATCGGCATACTTCAACACCGCAGCCGTGCCGTCCACATCGGCCGACGAGGTGCGGAAGTTGGCAATGCGGTAGATCGCCTCGGGAGCCATGTCATCGCCATAGGGCTGATCGACATACTGGTCGGCCCAGGTGTCTACGGTCGGGTGGTGACGACGCTCGCCGGTGCGGAAGACTACGCGCTCGATCGACTCCACGGGAGCGAAGAGCATGCGCGTTGTGCGCTTCTGACCGTCGATGTAGACCGTTGAGTTGCGGTTCTCGAGCGAGATTTCCACCTTTACGCGGTAGCTCTTGCCCGGCTCGTAGGTCATCACGCGGCCATAGCGAGCACCGCCCTTCGAGCGCATCTCTCCCTGATCGGTCAGGTCGATGCGGGCGCAAGCCGTACCCTCGTCGTCAACGAACTCGATCTCGAGGTGACCCTTGTCGGCCTGCTCGGCCATCAGGTCAAACTCTACGGTGAGCGCCTTTGTGTGGGGAATCTTACGCTCCACCTTGGCGTCGAAGAAGGGATCTTTATCGGCGAGCGTGAGCCACTTGCGGCCATCCTTCTCGGCGAGCGATACGGGTGCCCATACGGCCGAGTAGATGTTCCACATGGTCAGGTCGCTCAGCTGCGAGAAGTTGTCAAAGTTGTCGTCAGCGTGAGCCGAGGCCTCCTGCTGTACGGGTACAGGGATGCGGCCGACCCACATATCCTCCTTGTTGACGCTGTAGGTGATCCAGAGATCACCATCGGGAGGCGTGCCGTTGCCCTCCTGAATACCGCGTACATACTGCGGACCGAAGGACTTATACTGACCGGCATAGCGCATCGGCGGAACCTCGCCATAGACCAGGTTCAGGGTTGTGTACTCCAAGCCGTCCTTCGAAAGCGAGATGGCCAGTGGCCAACGGAACTCCGAAGGGTTGTAGACCGTGGCAAAAGTGCCGTCGGAGAGGCGCTGCCCCCAGATCTTGGCGTTGCTGTTTACGAAGCCCTTGGCGCGAGCGATAGGCTCCTCCCAGGTGTTGCCGCCATCCGAGCTGATCGAGGTGAGGGCGTGCTTCCAGAGCGATACGACGCGACCGTCGTCGAGCGAGTACCAGCAGAAGGCCTTGTAGATCTTCTTCAGCGGGATGAGCGGATCCTCGCGGTCAGCCTCTTCGACCCAACCCATGCGCTGCAGGGGGCTGGCGAGCAGCTCCTCACAAGCCGCGCGGAAACCCTTATCTTTTGAGCGTGTGTAGTAGGGGAAGGAGGTGTTTTTTTCGTTGAATGCGTGGTTGTAATAGATAAAATAGATCGGGCCCATCGTGCCGTCCTCGTAGATCTCGCGAACGACGCGACCGATGCCGTTACCATCGTTCGGGTCATCCTTTGGGTGCAGGGCGATGCCGTAGTTGCCGATGGCCAGCAGGCGATCCGACTTCGAGACGAAGAAGCCGACACGCTGGTGCATGATGGCGTCCATGTTCTTGGCGAAGATCACGCCATCCTTCGTGAAGCCGTCGGGGATGCGGTAGATCGGGAAGAGCACCTCGGGGTCGCTCCAGCTATAACCGTCGGCCGACGATTGGATCATCGTCATCGAGGGGGGTACATGCTCGTCTACCGGGTCGCACAGGTAGTGCATGTAGAACTTGCCGCGCCAGTAGGCGAGCATCGACTGGTGGTTGTAGGTCCAGCCGTTGCCATTCGTGGCGTAGGGGAGCTTGCGGTTGGCACGCATCGTCTGGATGTTGTGTACACCGACTACGGGCGAAAGTGCACCGTCGTGCATGTTCGGATTCGACAATTCCTTGCCGGTGTAGTGGATGCGATCCTGAGCCATAAGGCTCGCACTTCCGGTCAGGAGAAGAAGCCCGAGAAGGCTTCGCAGAAGAATTCGTTTCATGAGTTTTTGGTTAGTTTATAAGTTATTTATTTCTATTTCAGCTAATTACATAATCCATCCACCCCAAGGCATTTCGTCGCGGGCAGATGGGTTTTTCGCTTTTACAATATTAGTGAGAAAATAGCGAATAAACTATAAAATATTGCCATTTTTTTTAAGGTTTTTGTGTTCAATTCGTTTTTATTAAAAAATGTATGTATATTTGTTTTGGGAAATTTAATTTATTACTGACCTAGATATGTTTAGACGATTTTTTTCACTTTTGACGATGGTTTCGGCCGTGGCTGCTACCTCGTCGCTTGCGGCGCAAGAGGCTGCTACAGCGGGCCTTACCGATATGCGTCAGAGCAAGCACGCTGTCATGGCGAATACCCCGCTGGGTGCGGTGCGCTGGACGGGTGGTTTCTGGGGCGAACGCTTCGCTGTGTATAGCGGCACCTCGGTGCAGCACATGTGGGATATCTGGTGCAACGCCGATCTCTCGCACGGCTTCCGTAACTTTGAGATCGCTGCCGGCGAGTGCGAGGGTCACCACGACGGTCCTCCGTTCCATGATGGTGATATGTACAAGTGGATGGAGGGTGTAGCGGCTGTCTATGCCATTACGAAAGATCCGCAGCTCGATCAGATTATGGACACCTTCATCGCCCGCGTGGTGAAGGCGCAGCGCGAGGATGGCTACATCCACACGCCGGTGATCATCGACGAGCGCAACAAGGGTATCGACACCCACCAGCATGCACCCCAGCAGGCCATCGGTACGAAGGTGGGTGCAGCTGACGAGAAGGGTGCTTTTGCCAACCGTCTGAACTTTGAGACCTACAACCTTGGTCACCTGATGATGGCCGGTATCACGCACTACCGTGCTACGGGCAAGCGCACGCTCTTCGATGCAGCGATCAAGGCGACCGATTTCCTCTGCCACTTCTACGAGACGGCTTCGGCCGAGCTGGCACGCAATGCTATCTGCCCCTCGCACTACATGGGCGTGGTGGAGATGTACCGTGCTACGGGCAATCCGCGCTACCTGGAGCTCTCGAAGAACCTGATCAACATCCGCGGCATGGTGGAGAACGGTACGGACGATAATCAGGACCGCATCCCCTTCCGTGATCAGTACAATGCCATGGGTCACGCCGTGCGTGCCAACTACCTCTACGCCGGTGTGGCTGATGTCTATGCCGAGACGGGTGAGGAGCAGCTGATGAAGAATCTGACGAGCATCTGGAAGGATATCGTGACGCGCAAGATGTATGTGACGGGTGCTTGCGGTGCACTCTACGACGGCACCTCGCCCGACGGTACGGTCTACGAGCCGGATCTGATCCAGAAGGTGCACCAGAGCTACGGCCGTGCCTACCAGCTGCCGCAGTCGACGGCGCACAACGAGACCTGTGCCAACATCGGTAACATGCTCTTCAACTGGCGCATGTTGCAGTCGACGGGTGATGCCAAGTATGCCGAGATTGTTGAGACGGCGCTCTACAACAGTGTGTTGAGCGGCGTAAGCCTCGATGGTAAGCATTATTTCTACACCAACCCGCTGCGTGTGAGCGCCGACTTCCCCTATACGATGCGTTGGTCGAAGGTGCGCGAGGAGTATATCAAGCTTTGCAACTGCTGCCCGCCCAATACGCTGCGTACGATTTGCGAGGCGCAGAACTACGCCTACACGATGGGTGAGGATGCCCTCTGGTGCAACCTCTACGGTGAGAGTGAGCTGACGACGACCTATGCCGGTCAGCCCTTTGTGGTGAAGCAGTACACGGGCTATCCCTACGACGGCAAGATTCGTTTGGAGGTAGCCGAGATCGCCAAGAAGCAGCCCATGAAGCTCTACCTTCGCATTCCGGAGTGGTGTGACAAGGCCTCGGTGAAGGTGAACGGCAAGCCGATCGAGGTGGCTACGAAGGCCAACACCTACGCCTGCGTGGAGCGCGAGTGGCGCAAGGGTGACTGCGTGGAGCTCGATCTGGAGATGCGTGTGAAGCTCATGGAGTCGAACCCGCTGGTGGAGGAGAGCCGCAACGAGGTCGTTGTGAAGCGTGGTCCGCTGGTCTACTGCTTGGAGAGCTGCGACATCGAGGGTGGTCGTAAGATCGACAATGTCCTGATCCAGTCCGACATCGTGCTGACGCCGACCGAGATTGAGATCGAGGGCTCGAAGGTGGTGGCACTCGATGGTAAGGCACGCCTGATCAACGAGGCTTCGTGGAGCGACACGCTCTACCGCGAGGTGGGCAAGGCCGATGGCGAGGTGCAGATCCGCCTGATTCCCTACTTCGCATGGGGTAACCGCGAAAAGGCGGAGATGACCGTGTGGATGCCTCTGGCAAGATAGTCCTACCGTACGCTCATCTTACTCTAATTTTGCATTCTGAATTTTGCATTTTGAATTTGATAAAGCTATGGCTCAAAAAACTTCACTTAAAAGTACATTGGCCGTTTCGCTGACCAACTACCTGGATGCCGGTGCCATCGTGGCCGGTGCCAGCGGTCTGACGCTTTGGCAGCAGTATCTCGGTCTTTCGGAGGGACACCTCGGTTGGCTCAACGCCATTTCGGCAAACTGCCTGGGTGCCGCCATCGGTGCCATCATTGGCGGTTTCCTGGCCGACAAATATGGTCGCAAGATGATCTATACCTACAACATGTTGATCTACATGCTGGGTGTGGCGCTGATCATGGTGGCCATGAACTTCCCGATGCTGCTGCTCGGTTTCCTCGTGACGGGTATCTCGGTTGGTGTCGGCGTGCCGGCATCGTGGACCTACATCTCGGAGAACTCCGAGGTGGGCAATCGTGGTCGTAATATCGCCATCTCGCAGATGGCTTGGGGCATCGGCCCGCTGATTATTCTGGTGCTGGGTACGCTGCTCGCACCGCCGACGGGCGATGCAACGGGTGGTCTGCTCTACTCGCTGACCGAGCTCGTGGGTGGCTGGTTTGGTGCCGAGGGTTCGGCCCTGCATATCTTCTCGAGCCGCATTGTCTTTGCATCGCTCTTTGTGGTTGCTTTTGTGGCTTGGAAACTGCAGCGTCGCCTCGATGAGTCGGCCGAGTGGAAGGCCGCCAAGGCTGAGGCCGAGAAGGCCCCCAAGGCAAGCAGCGTCTTCGCTTCGTTCGGTAAACTCTTTACGAATAAGACGAATGTCCGCACGATGCTCTTCCTGGCCGGTATGTACCTTACCTGGAACCTTGTCTGCTCGGTGATGGGCTTCTTCCAGCCTCACATCTACGAGACGGCAGGTGGTCTCTCGAATGAGTATGCCAATATGCTCGCTGCGGGTCAGTGGGTAGGCATCATCCTGGTAACCTTCATCTTCTCGCTCATCGTGGATAAGGTGAATCAGCGCTGGCTCTACGCCGTGGGTGTGAGCTTCGGTGTGCTGGCGTGGATCATCGTGCTCTTCCTGGGCATCAATAGCCTCTCTGGACTGTTGTTCTTCACGCTGCTGTGGGCCTGCCAGGCCGGTGTTTCGGTGCAGTCGTTCTACGCTCTCTGGGCTTCGGAGCTCTTCCCCGCGAAGTATCGTGCTGCGGCTCAGGGCGTGATGTTCTTCATCGTGCGCGGTCTGTCGGCTGTGTGGGGTTTGGTCTTTGTCTACATCTACGGCGAGAATGGCCAGGGCTTCACCGTGGCCGCTTCGATCATGCTTGCCTTCTTTGTCATCTCGCTCCTGATCGGTACGATCGGTGCCCCCGTTACGCGTGGTAAGTCGTTGGAGCAAATCACCCGTGAGCGTTATGGCGAAGATTTCTAATCAGGCAACCTGGATCTGGTATCCGGGCGACTATGAGATCTGGCTCGGCAACCGCATGAACAACCGCCGCACGGAGCGCGGTGCCTTCTTCCCCCCGTTTTGGAAGTCGGACAGCCACTTCGTGACGGTTGAGTTCTCGACCGTGGTGGATCTGGCTGCGGCGGAGGAGATCGAGATCGAGTCGGAGGGCATCTTTAACCTCAAGCTCGACGGTAAGCTGCAGTTTGGTATGCCGAAACGCTTCTTGCTGCCGGCCGGTCGCCACAATCTGAACATCAAGGTGTGGAATCAGGCTACGCCGCCGGCGATCTATGTCGAGGGGGCAACCATCGCTTCGAACAGCAGATGGCGTGTCACCTTCGAAGATAAGGAGTGGATCGACGAGAGCGGTAAGGCAAGCGATACTTCGGCTACGATCTACGCTTCGGCCGGATCGTGGAACTTCACGAAGGAGCAGCGCCCCTCGGCCTATGCGCTCTGCCGCGAGCCGCTTGAGGCAGCAAGTGTGGCAGAAGTAGAGGGCGGTTTGCTCTACGATTTCGGTCGCGAGACCTTCGGCTACGCCGTTTTGGAGGGCGTAGCGGGCGTGGGTGAGCTTGCGATCTACTACGGCGAGAGCCCCGAGGAGGCACAAGATACAGAGTACTGCGAGACGCTCGATCGTCTAGCGGTTACGGAGGAGGCGATCGTCGATTTGGCGGTCAATGCTTCGACGCCGAAGACGGAGCGCTATGTGCTGGGCAACAGCAAGGCGTTCCGCTACCTCTATGTCACGACCGAGGGGGTTACCCTGCGTGGCGTGAGCATGGAGTATGAGTATGCTCCGGTCGACTACCGCGGCTCGTTCCGCTCGAGCGACGAGGAGCTGAACCGCATCTGGGAGATTGGTGCCTACACGATGCACCTCACCACGCGTGAGTTCTTCATCGACGGCATCAAGCGCGATCGTTGGGTGTGGAGTGGCGATGCCGTGCAGAGCTACCTGATGAACTACTACCTCTTCTTCGATTCGGAGTGCGTGAAGCGTACGACCTGGCTGCTGCGCGGCAAGGATCCCGTGACGGCGCACACGAATACGATCATGGACTACACCTTCTATTGGTTCATCGGCATCTACGACTACTATATGTACACGGGCGATCTGGCCTTCGTGAAGCAGATCTATCCCCGTATGCAGACGATGATGGAGTATGTGCTGGGTCGCACGAATCGCAACGGCATGGTCGAGGGCATGACGGGCGACTGGGTGTTTGTCGATTGGGCCGACGGCTTCTTGGATAAGAAGGGCGAGTTGGCTATCGAGCAGGTGCTCCTCTGCAAGAGCCTCGAGACGATGGCGCTGTGCGCCTCTCTGGCCGAGGTGGAGGAGGATGTGGCAACCTACGAGCAGCTCGCTGCCGAGTTGCGTGCGAAGCTGATGCCGGCCTTTTGGTCGGAAGCCAAGCAGGCGATGGTGCACAACCGCATTGACGGCGTGCAGTCGGAGAGCGTGACGCGCTATGCCAATATGTTTGCTACTTTCTTCGGCTACCTGACCCCTGCCCAGCAGGAGCAGATCAAGCACTCGGTGCTGCTCAACGATGAGGTGTTGAAGATCACGACTCCCTATATGCGTTTCTACGAGTTGGAGGCGCTCTGCGTGATGGGTGAGCAGGAGGCTGTGATGGGCGAGATGAAGGCCTACTGGGGCGGTATGCTCCGCGAGGGCGCTACCTCGTTCTGGGAGAAGTACAACCCCTCGGAGCAGGGTGTTGAGCACCTGGCCATGTATGGCCGTCCTTATGGCAAGAGCCTCTGCCACGCTTGGGGTGCTTCGCCGATCTACCTGCTCGGTAAATACTACCTCGGTGTGCGTCCCGTTAAGCCGGGTTATGCCGAGTTTGAGATCCGCCCCACGACGGGTGGTCTGGAGTGGATGGAGGGTGTGATCCCGACCCCTAATGGTGCCATTACGGTGAAGATCGACCAGAAGACGATCCATGTCGAGGCAACCGAGGGAGAGGGCTGGCTCTACTTCCGTTCGGAGGGCGCGCCGAAGGCTTCGGAGGGCGAGATCGAGTCGCTCGGCGAGGGTGAGTATCGCCTCTGGGTGGCTACGGCACAACCGGTTACTGTAAATTTCTAACCTAAAATAAACCGACTTTATCTTATGAAACTTTTTCAACGAATTTTCGCTGTTGCGCTTCTTGGTTTGGCGCTGACGGCCTGCTGCTCGAAGCAGACGACCGTGGAGGTGCAACTCCCCGAGAATCCGAGCGTACAGACGCTTTTTGCCGCTGAGCATCTTACGGCTGCCCTGCAGGCTGCCGGCCACGAGGTGGTGACGGAGGCTGGCGAGGAGGTGATTGTGCTGGGGCTGGATACGGCTGCCGACCTGAAGAAGGAGGGCTTCCGCATCGAGAAGGAGGCGCAGACGATCCGCGTGACGGGTAAGGATGCCAACGGTCTGCTCTACGGTTGCCGTGAGTTGATCGATCGCATGGAGGCCGAGGGTAAGCTGAATGCCCCGGAGTTGCTGGAGGATGCTCCCGAGATGGTGCTGCGTGGTACCTGCATCGGTGTGCAGAAGACCTACTACCTACCCGGTCGTACGGTGTACGAGTACCCCTATACGCCCGAGAACTTCCCCTGGTTCTACGACAAGGAGCACTGGGTGAAGTACCTCGATATGCTGGTTGAGAACCGCATGAACTCGGTCTACCTGTGGAATGGTCACCCCTTTGCTTCGCTCGTGAAGCTGCCCGACTATCCCTTCGCAGTGGAGGTTGATGACGAGACCTTCAAACTCAACGAGGATATGTACGGCTTCATTACGCACGAGGCCTCGAAGCGCGGTATCTTCGTGATTCAGATGTTCTACAACATCCTGGTATCGAAACCCTTTGCCGAGCATTACGGCATCCGCACGCAGGATCGCAACCGCCCGATTACGCCGCTTCTGTCGGACTACACGCGCAAGAGTGTGGCTGCCTTTGTGGCCAAGTATCCGAATGTAGGTCTGCTCGTCTGCCTGGGTGAGGCGATGGCTACCTATGAGGATGATGTGGAGTGGTTCACGAAGACGATTCTCCCGGGTGTGAAGGATGGTCTGAAGGAGATTGGTCGCACGGACGAGCCGCCCGTGTTGCTGCGTGCCCACGATACGAACTGCAAGATGGTGATGGATGCGGCGCTGCCGATCTATAAGAACCTCTACACGATGCACAAGTACAACGGCGAGTCGCTGACGACCTATACGCCGGGTGGCCCGTGGGGTCAGATCCACAAGGACCTGAGCTCGCTCGGTTCGACCCACATCTCGAATGTGCATGTCTTGGCCAACCTGGAGCCGTTCCGTTGGGGTTCGCCCGACTTTACGCAGAAGACCGTGCAGGCGATGCACGATGTACACGGCGCCAACGCCCTGCACCTCTATCCGCAGGCTTCGTATTGGGATTGGCCCTACACGGCCGATAAGGTGGCCGATGGCAGCCGTCTGGAGCAGCTCGACCGCGACTGGCCGTGGTATCAGGCGTGGGGTCGCTACGCTTGGAACTGCCGCCGCGACCGTACGGAGGAGATGGCCTACTGGGATAACGCCTATGCCGAGTTCTACGGCATGAACGCCAAGGGTGGTGCTGCCGTGCGCGAGGCTTACGAGGAGACGGGCGAGATCGCTCCGAAGCTCCTGCGTCGTTTCGGTATCACGGAGGGTAACCGCCAGACGCTGCTGCTCGGTATGTTTATGAGCCAGCTGGTGAACCCCTATAAGTATACGATCTACCCGGGCTTCTACGAGAGCTGTGGCCCTGCCGGTGAGAAACTGATCGAGTACATCGAGAAGGAGTGGAAGGGCGAAGCGCATGTGGAGAATGGTGAGTTCCCGCTCGACATCGTGGAGCAGTGCATTGCGCACGGTGATAAGGCGGTGGCTGCCATCGAGCGTGCTCGTGCCAAGCAGAACAAGGAGGAGTTTGCTCGTCTGAAGAACGATGTATATTGCTACCGTGCCTTTGCTTACGCCTTCTATTGGAAGGTGAAGGCTGCTGCCGAGGTGCTCAACTACCACTGGAGCAAGGATCTGAAGTATCTCGACGCTGCCGTGCCCCTCCTGCAGAAGAGCGTGGCTCACTACCGCGAGCTGGTTGAGCTGACGAAGGATACCTACCACTATGCGAACAGCATGCAGACGGCACAGCGCCGTATCCCGTACAGCGGTGCCGGTGGTAAGCACAAGACCTGGATCGAGATGCTGCCGCACTACGAGGCTGAGCTTGCAGCGTTGCAGGCCAACATCGAGCTCTTGAAGAACGAGGGTCAGGCCTCGGAGGTTGAGGTGGTGAAGGCTGTTGATGCGAAGATCAACCTGCAGGGCAACTGGAAGCGTGCAACGCTCACCGAGGGTGTTTCGCTCTTCTCGAACCGCCCGGATCTGGTGGTGGATGCGTTGGCTCCCGAGCTGGAGGGTATGACCGCCTTTGTATTCGATGGTGAGCGCAAGCGCGAGGAGGCTACAACCTTTGAGTTCTCGTGCGAGAAGCCCGTGAAGTTGCTCGTGGGTTACTTCAAGGGCGACAACAAGCGCTTCGCACAGGCACCGAAACTCGAGATCGATGCTACGGCAAACGACTACAACCAGGCCGAGCCGCTGCTGACGAACGCTGTCAGCGTGAAGAACTGGGCGCTGGCGAATGTGCACCCCTACCACTTTGCTGCAGGTACGCACTCGGTGACCCTGCCGCGTGGCTATCTGCTAGTGATGGGTTTCACGGAGAGCGATGTGAAGGTGCGCAATGTAGGATTGGCCGGCTCGGGTGAGGAGTGTGACTGGTTATTCTATTAAACTGATTCGATGAAAAAAATGCTTATGCTGCTTGCGGTGCTGGCCTTGGTCAGCACCGCAACGGCTCAACAGCCTGTCTCGCAGGAGCGCATGGCCGAGGTGTACGAGGAGGTCAAGACCCCCTATAAGTACGGCCTCGTGGTTGCTCCGAGCGACAATATGCACAAGGTAGATTGCCCGACCATCTTCCGCGAAAACGGACGCTGGTACATGACCTATGTCGTCTATGACGGCAAGGGCGCCAAGGATGGTCGTGGGTATGAGACCTGGTTGGCCGAGAGTGACAACCTCTTGGAGTGGACGACCCTGGGTCGTGTGTTGGAGTTCCGCGATGGCGCGTGGGACGAGCACCAGCGTGGTGGTTTCCCGGCGCTGATCGATATGGAGTGGGGTGGTTCGTATGCCCTCCAATCCTATAAGGGACGCCGCTGGATGACCTATCTCGGTGGCAATGGCCGTGGCTACGAGGCGATTAATGCCCCGTTGCACATCGGTTTGGCCTCGACGAAGGGCGATCCGACCGAGGCCCATCCGTGGCAGGCTCCGCTCAAGCCGATCCTCTCGATTAACGACGAGGAGGTGCAGTGGTGGGAGTCGCTCGTGCAGTATAAGAGCATGGTCTATTGGGATCGCAGTAAGCAGCTCGGCGCTCCGTTTGTGATGTACTACAACGCAGGCGGCAAGAACCCCGAAACGGGTCTCAAGGGCGAGCGCGTAGGCATTGCGCTCTCGAAAAACATGACCGAGTGGACGCGTTATGCGGGAAATCCGGTGCTCTCGCACGAGGCGCAGGGAACGATCACGGGCGATGCCCAGATAGCCAAGATGGGCGATCTGTATGTGATGTTCTACTTCTCGGCCTTCAATCCGACACGCCCCTATAAGGCTTATAATACCTTTGCCTGCTCCTATGATATGGTTCATTGGGAGGATTGGCAGGGCGATGATCTGATCTACCCCTCGAAGCCCTACGACGAGATGTTCGCTCACAAGAGCTTCGTGCTGAAGCACGACGGGGTGGTCTATCACTTCTACTGCGCGGTGAACAACGATGAGCAGCGCGGTATTGCTGTAGCAACGAGTCGCCCGATGGGTCGCTCGAAGGTGGCATTCCCCGCGCCCGATCCGAAGGGTCGTCGCACGGTGAGCGAGTTTGCGGAGGGCTGGACCACCTGGTTGGAGGGTCAGGAGCACGCTCCGCAGCAGGTGGCTGTTCCGCACAACTGGGACGACTACTACGGCTATCGTCAACTCCTGCACGGCAACCTGCACGGCACGGCGCATTACGAGAAGCGCTTCACGACCTCGCTTGCGGAGGGGAAGCGCGCCTTCCTGCACTTTGAGGGTGTGGGTACCTACGCTACGATTACGCTCAATGGGCACGACCTGGGTCGCCACCCGGTGGGGCGTACGGTCTTCTCGCTCGATGTGACGGAGTACTTGTCGCGCGAGGGCGAAAACCTGCTCCATGTCAAGGCCGAGCATCCGGAGCTGATTGCCGATATGCCGTGGGTATGCGGCGGTTGCTCGTCGGAGGTGGGCTTTAGCGAGGGCTCGCAGCCGCTCGGTATCTTCCGCCCCGTGAAACTGGAGATCACCGACGAGGTGCGTATCGAGCCCTTCGGCGTGCACATTTGGAACGAGGCGGATAACCGCACGCTCCACATCCGTACGGAGGTGAAGAACTACGGTGCGGAGCGTGAGCGCGTGGAGCTGGTGCAGAATGTGATGAATGCAAACGGTAACCGCGTGGCTCGCCTGGTTGAACAGGTTGAGGTGGAGGCGGGCGAGACGAAACTCGTCGAGCAGCACTTTGTGGTGGATCAGGCAGAGCTCTGGTCGCCCGAGCGCCCCTACCTTTATACGCTCAATACGATTGTGAAGCGTGGCGAGGAGAAGCGCACGGTGGATGATTTGGCCACCTCGTTTGGTATTCGCACCTTCACCTGGCCCTGTTTCCGTCAGGATGGCGATAACCGCTTCTATGTGAATGGCAAACCGTTCTATATCAATGGTACTTGTGAGTATGAGCACCAGTTTGGTCAGAGCCACGCCTTCTCGCATGAGCAGGTGACGGCACGCGTTAAGCAGATGCTCAACGCCGGCTTCAACGCTTTCCGCGATGCGCATCAGCCGCACCACCTCGACTACCAGACCTATTGGGATAAGTACGGCATTCTCTTCTGGACACAGCTCTCGGCGCATATCTGGTACGATACGCCCGAGTTCCGCGAGAACTTCAAGACGATGCTGCGTCGTTGGGTGAAGGAGCGCCGAAACAGCCCTTCGGTGATGCTGTGGGGCTTGCAGAACGAGAGTGTCCTGCCACGCGACTTTGCCGAGGAGTGTGTGGCAATCATCCGCGAGATGGATCCCACCTCGGCGATGATGCGCCCCGTGACAACCTGCAACGGCGGTGTTGGTACGGATTGGAATGTGGTGCAGAACTGGAGCGGTACTTATGGTGGCGATGTCTTTGCCTATGGTGAGGAACTTTCGCGTCCCGAGCAGCTTTTGAATGGTGAGTACGGCGCATGGCGCACGACGGGCTTCCACGAAGAGCCGCAGGCCTTCGATCCTGCAGGCTCGTGGAACGAGAACCGCATGGCGCAGCTCATGGAGATCAAGGTGCGCGAGGCACATCGCAATCAGCACCGCCTCTGTGGCCAGTTCCAGTGGATCTATAGCAGCCATGATAACCCGGGTCGTCGTCAGCCAGAGGAGGGATACCGCAAGATCGACAAGGTGGGCCCTTTCAACAATAAGGGTATTGTAACCCCCTGGGAGGAGCCGAACGATATATATTATATGTATCGTGCGCACTATGTCTCGCCGAAAAAGGATCCGATGGTCTACCTCGTTTCGCACACCTGGGCGGATCGCTTCACGACGGGTAAGCGCCGCGCTACGATTGAGGCCTACAGTAATTGCGACTCGGTACTGCTGTATAACGATGCAGTCGATAATCCGAAACTCTTCCTGGGACGCAAGCGCCAGAACGGCGTGGGTACGCACTTTACCTGGGAGCACCGCGAGGTGCGCTACAATGTCTTGCGTGCCGTGGCCTACTATGGCGGTAAGGCAGTAGCGGAGGATTGCATTCTGCTCGAGGGCTTGGAGCCGGCGCCCCATTTCGAGGCGCTCTATACGGATGTGGAGCCCGTGGTGCGTGGCGCCGAGGAGTACAACTACCTCTACCGCGTCAATTGCGGTGGCGACCGTTACACCGACTCGTTTGGTGCGGTGTGGGATACGGACGATGTGCGCTATTCGCGCTCGTGGAGTGAAGATTTTGAGGGTCTCTCGCCCTATCTGGCCAGCCAGCGTGTGACCCACGACCCGATTCGCGGCACGCGCGATTGGAAGCTCTTCCAGTCGTTCCGCTACGGTCGTCATAAACTCAACTACCGCTTCGCGCTGCCCGACGGGAAGTACCGCCTCGAGCTCTACTTTGTCGAGCCGTGGCACGGCACCGGCGGTGGCTGGGGTACGGATTGTGAGGGGCTGCGCCTCTTCGATGTGGCGGTGAATGGTAAGACCGTGGTCGACGACCTCGATATCTGGGCAGAGAAGGGCCACGACACAGCCTTGAAAGTGGTTGTGGAGGCCGAGGCCGTGGGTGGCGAACTGCGCATTGACTTCCCCGAGGTGAAGGCGGGTCAGGCTGTGATCTCGGCCATTGCCATTGCAACGACCGATCCGACGATCGAGGTGGCGCCGATGGCCGCTTCGTCGTGGAGTTGGGCCGCTGCCGAGCGTGAGGTGCTGGCCAAGACGCCAGCCGAGCTGCTCCCCGAAGAGCCGAATACGCGTCCGACAGTGACCTATGAGGCCGAGCAGGCGAAGGTCGAGGGTAAGCATCGCATCGACCTGCTGCGCAAGAAGGAGGGTGTCTTCTTCGAGCAGGGGGCGGGTCGCATCGAGTGGACCGTGCAGACGGGTCTGGCGCAGGTCTATGCCTTCCGCTTCAAGTTTGTGAACTTTACGGGCCGTCAGGTGCCTCTGCGCCTGCAGTTGATCGCTCCGAACGGAGTGACCCTGCGCGATCAGGAGGTGCTGCTGCCCGACCTGGGAGAGAAGTGGCGCGTGCTGAGCACCACTTCGGGTACCTATATCAACGCGGGTGAGTACCGCGTGATCCTTTCGGGTGAGGAGCTCGGAGGATTGGCTTTTGAATCATTGGATGTGCAATAATCTATGAAAAGAGTTTTTCTGCTGTTGGCGGCAGCTGTAATCTCCGCCCCCGCATGGGCTGATGCGCCCGATTGGGAGAACCACCACCTCTTGCAGATCAACCGTGAGCCGGCTCGTGCCGCCTTCCTGCCCTTCGATGCAGTGAAGGGCGATCGCACGCTCTCGCTCAACGGCACTTGGCGCTTCCGTTGGACGAAGCATCCCGACGAGCGTGTAGTGGATTTCTACCGCACGGACTTCAACGATCGGGAGTGGGTGGAGTTCCCCGTGCCGGCCAACTGGGAGGTGAACGGCTACGGTACGCCGATCTACGCTTCGGCTGGATATGTCTTCAAGATCGACCCGCCGCGTGTGATGGGTACACCGAAGGAGAAGTATACGACCTTCGAGGAGCGCAACCCCGTAGGACAGTATCGTCGTACCTTTACGCTGCCCGAGGCGTGGCAGCAGGGACAGACCTTCCTGCGATTCGAGGGGGTGATGAGCGCCTTCTATGTCTGGATCAATGGCCAGCGCGTCGGCTACTCGCAGGGAAGCATGGAGCCCTCGGAGTTCAATATCACCCCCTATCTACAGGCGGGTGAGAACCAGATTGCCGTGGAGGTCTATCGCTACAGCGACGGATCCTACCTTGAGGATCAGGATTTTTGGCGTTTTGGTGGCATTCATCGTGATGTGATGCTCTTCCATACGGGCGATGTGCGCCTGACGGACTATGCGGTGCGTACGCTGGCCGATGACAGTTATTGCGACTTTACGCTTCAGATCGATCCCGAGTTTTCGGTCTATGGCAAGGAGCGTGGCGAGGGCTACACCTTTGAGGCGACGCTGACCGATGCTGAGGGGCAACAGGTCGAGCAGCTGGAGATTCCGATCGAGCCGGTTTTGGACCTGAATCACAAGGCCGCATTGATGAACGAGTGGTTTCCGCAGCGTGGTCCGCGTAAGCTGGGTCGTATGACGGCTCAGATCAAGGCTCCGCACCGCTGGACGGCCGAGACCCCCTACCTCTATACGCTGCACCTTGCGCTGAAAAATCCCGCGGGAGAGGTTGTAGAGCGTGCCGAGCAGCGGCTCGGTTTCCGCTCGGTGGAGATCAAAGCGGGACAGTTGTTGGTAAATGGTGCTCCGATTCGCTTCCGAGGTGTCAATCGCCACGAGCACGATCCCTTCACGGCGCGCGTGATGAGCGAGGAGCGTATGTTGCAGGATATTCTGCTGATGAAGCGTGCCAATGTGAATGCCGTGCGTACGGCGCACTATCCCGATCATCCGCGTTGGTATGAGTTGTGTGACTCGTTGGGCCTCTATGTGATGGATGAGGCCGATATTGAGGAGCACGGTCTGCGTGGAACACTCGCCTCGACCCCCGACTGGCATGCCGCCTTCCTGGATCGCGCCGTGCGTATGGCCGAGCGCGATAAGAATGTCACTTCGGTGGTCTTCTGGTCGATGGGTAACGAGAGCGGTTATGGCCCGAACTTCGCGGCCATCTCAGCTTGGTTACACGACTTCGATCCGACGCGTCCGGTGCACTATGAGGGTGCACAGGGCGTGGATGGTAATCCCGATCCTGCAACGGTCGATGTGATCAGCCGCTTCTATCCGCGTGTGCAGGAGGAGTACCTCAATCCGGGTATTCCGGATGGTGTGGATGCCGAGCGTGCCGAGAATGCGCGCTGGGAGCGTCTGCTCTCGATTGCGCAGCGCACGAACGATACGCGCCCCGTGTTGACGAGCGAGTATGCCCACTCGATGGGTAACGCCCTGGGTAACTTCCAGGAGTATTGGGACGAGATCTACAGCCATCCCCGTATGCTGGGCGGCTTTATCTGGGATTGGGTCGATCAGGCGATTGCCCGCAAACTGCCCGATGGGCGTCTGCAGTATGCCTATGGTGGTGACTTTGGCGATCAGCCGAACCTCAAGGCCTTCTGCATGAATGGTGTGATCTTTGCCGATCGTACCTATGGCCCGAAGTATGACGAGGTGAAGCGTGTCTATCAGCCGGTCTATTTCGCCCTGAAATCCTTCGACGGTCACTGCTGCCAGGTGCTGCTGACCAATCACCATCACCACATCGGCCTGGAGGCCTATGAGGGTCGTTGGGAGGCGGTGATCAACGGTCGTGTGGTGAAGCAGGGCTCATTTGAGTTGCCGACGCTTGCCCCCGCCGAGCAGGGTGGTGTCCATATCCACTTTGCCGAGCAGCTGCCGAAGGTCGATTTGGCTGCGAGCGATGTGCGCCTGAATCTCTCGGTGGTGCAGCGTGAAGCTACGCCGTGGGCAGAGGCCGGTTATGTGGTGGCACACGATCAATTAGTGCTCAACGATCGCCAGGTAGCCGTGTCGCAGCAGGCAGTGCGTGGTGGTGGTCGTGTCGTGGTGAGCGAGGGTGAGCAGACCACCGTGAAGGCGGGATCGACCCTGCTTGTCTGGGAGCGAGAGAGCGCTCAGCTTCGAGAGATGAAGATGGGAACGCAACCCCTTTTCCGCGCTGTTGATACGCTGCCGGCGATGCACTTTAGCGCCTTCCGTGCGCCGACGGATAATGACCGTTCGTTTGGTAATTGGCTGGCGAAGGATTGGAGCCGCCACGGCTTGTCGACGCCGCGCATCGAGTCGCTCGGATTGACGGTAGAACAGCCGGATCAGAGCCGTGCAACGGTAACCGCTACGCAGCGCTACCACTATGCCGAGGGTGCGATTTTGCTCGAGAGTCGCTTTACAATCTATGGAGATGGTACGGTCGATCTGGAGCAGACCTATACCCCAGAGGGTGTGCTGCCGGAGTTTGCCGCATTGGGCTCGGTATGGGCCGCTGACCCCTCGTTGCAGCGGGTGGATTGGTATGGCTATGGCCCGATGGAGAGCTATCCTGATCGCTACCGTGCCGCGAAGATTGGTCGCTGGACGGGCAAGGTGTCGGAGCAGTATACGCATTATCCCAAGCCGCAGGATTCGGGTAATAAGGAGCAGGTGACTCAGATTGCCCTCCTCAATAGCCGCGGTCGCGGTGTGGTAATCACGACGCTCGAAAACCCCTTCTCGGCCAAGGTGCTGCCCTACACGGCCGAGCAGATTGCAGCTACGACGCACGACTGCTTCCTGGAGGAGTATGGCAAGGCTAATTTCTTGACGCTCAACGCCGATGTGCTGGGTCTGGGTAACAGCTCCTGCGGCCCGGGCGTCTTGAAGAAGTATG
>JAFZHB010000017.1 GCA_017555105.1 Alistipes sp. | reverse complement strand
CCGCGCTGTTTTATTGTAAAAGGGTAATTAAGGATAGTAAAGGGCAATCAAGGGCAATTAAGGGGTAGGGACTGCCTTGTTTCCCCTTAACAACAAAGACCGCACCCCTTTCGGAGCGCGGTCTTTCGTTATTGAGAGATCCTTTCGGATTACTTCTCGTTCAGGGCAGCGTGAGCCGCAGCCAGGCGTGCGATGGGCACGCGGAAGGGCGAGCAGCTTACATAGTTCAGACCTGCATAGTGGCAGAACTCTACCGACGAGGGCTCACCGCCGTGCTCGCCGCAGATACCGCACTTGAGGTTCTCACGGGTGCTGCGACCCTTGAAGACAGCCTCGCGAATCAGCTGACCTACACCGTTGCGATCGAGGATCTGGAACGGGTCGTTCTTCAGGATACCCTTCTCGAGGTAGATCGGCAGGAACTTCGAGATATCGTCGCGCGAGAAGCCGAGCGTCATCTGCGTCAGGTCGTTCGTACCGAACGAGAAGAACTGAGCAACCTCTGCGATCTGGTTAGCCGTAACGGCTGCACGCGGAACCTCGATCATCGTACCAACCATGTAGTCGATCTTGTTGTTGCGCTCTGCGAATACCTGGTTAGCGGTCTGGTCGATGATGTTCTTCTGGTAGCGGAGCTCCTTGTGGTTGCCTACCAGCGGAACCATGATCTCTACATGTACATCCATGCCCGAAGCCTTTACATTCATAGCGGCCTCGATGATGGCGCGAGCCTGCATCTCGGTGATCTCGGGGTAGGTGTTGCCCAGACGGCAGCCACGGTGACCGAGCATCGGGTTGAACTCGGCGAGAGCCTCAACCTTGGCGATGATCTTCTCAACGGGTACACCCATCTCGTCGGCCATCTCCTGCTGACCCTTCAGATCATGCGGAACGAACTCGTGCAAGGGGGGATCCAAGAGGCGAACCGTTACCGGGTTGCCCTTCATGGCCTTGAACAGACCCTCGAAGTCACCACGCTGGATCGGGAGCAGCTTGTTCAGGGCTACGCGACGACCTGCCTCGTCATCCGAGAGGATCATCTCACGAATAGCCTTGATACGGTCGCCCTCGAAGAACATGTGCTCCGTACGGCAGAGACCGATACCCTCAGCACCGAACTCGAATGCCTGAGCAGCATCCTTCGGCGTGTCGGCGTTGGCGCGAACCTTCAGTACCGAGTACTTACCGGCCAGCTCCATCAGCTGACCGAAGTCACCGCTCAGGTCAGCAGCACGCGTAGCAACCTCACCGAGGTAAACCTCACCGGTCGAACCGTTCAGCGAGATCCAGTCGCCCTCCTTCACCTCAACACCGTTTACCTTGAAGGTGCGAGCCTTGTAGTCGATCTCCAACTCACCAGCACCCGAAACGCAGCACTTACCCATACCACGAGCCACAACGGCTGCGTGCGAGGTCATACCACCGCGAGCGGTCAGGATACCGGCAGCATCCAACATACCCTTCAAGTCCTCGGGCGAGGTCTCGATACGAACAAGGATGGCGCGCTGACCCGTCTCCTCCAATACCTTGGCGGCGTCGTCAGCGAAGAATACCACGGGACCCGTAGCGGCACCCGGCGATGCGGGCAGACCCTTCGTGATCACCTTAGCCGAAGCGATGGCCTTCTTGTCAAATACGGGGTGGAGCAGCTCGTCGAGCTTAGCGGGCTCGCAACGCAGTACGGCCGTCTTCTCGTCGATGCGACCCTCACGGAGCATATCCATGGCGATCTTCACCATAGCGGCACCCGTACGCTTACCGTTGCGGCACTGCAGCATCCAGAGCTTACCGTCCTGGATCGTGAACTCGATGTCCTGCATATCCTTGTAGTGATCCTCGAGGTGGTTCTGGATAGCGTCCAGCTCCTTGTAAACCTCCGGCATCACCTCCTCGAGCGAGGGGTACTTCGCAGCACGCTCCTCCTCCGAGATGTTCTGAGCCTTAGCCCAACGGCGCGAGCCCTCGAGCGTAATCTGCTGCGGCGTGCGGATACCGGCAACTACGTCCTCACCCTGAGCGTTGATCAGGTACTCACCGTTGAAGATGTCCTCACCCGTTGCAGCGTCACGCGAGAAAGCAACACCCGTTGCCGAGTTGTCACCCATGTTACCGAATACCATGGCCATAACCGAAACGGCCGTACCCCACTCTGCGGGGATGTTGTTGAGCTTGCGGTAGAGGATAGCGCGGTCGTTCATCCACGAACCGAATACGGCGCAGATCGAACCCCACAGCTGCTCCCAGGGGCAAGCGGGGAAGTCCTTACCGGTCTGAGCCTTTACGGCAGCCTTGAAGTTAGCTACGAGCTCCTTCAGATCCTCAACCGTCAGGTCGGTATCCTTCTCGATGCCACGCTTCTCCTTCTGCTTCTCGATGATCTCCTCGAAGGGATCCTGATCCTCCTTCGAAGCGGGCTTCATCTCGAGTACTACATCACCGTACATTTGTACGAAACGACGGTACGAGTCCCATGCGAACCAGGGGTTACCGCTCAGCTGAGCCATTGCCTCGACAGCCTCATCGTTCATACCCAGGTTGAGGATCGTATCCATCATACCCGGCATCGAAGCGCGTGCGCCCGAACGAACCGAGAGGAGCAGCGGCTGCTGCTTGTCGCCAAACTTGCGACCCGTCAGTTTCTCGATATTAGCCACGGCCTTCTCTACCTCTGGCTTGAGCAGTGCGATGACTGCCTCCTTGCCCTGAGCGTAGTACTCGGCGCAGGTGTCCGTCGTGATCGTGAAGCCCGGGGGAACGGGGATACCGATGAGGTTCATCTCCGCAAGGTTTGCACCCTTACCACCCAGCAACTCACGCATCTTACCATTACCCTCGGCCTCCTTGTTACCGAAGGTGTAAACTCGTTTTACATCTGCCATAATTGCTGTTAGATTAAAGTTATGTAAAAAAATTGAATAGTGTCTTCAGTTCTTTTGCGCGCTTGTATCGTACGCGCGTATACCTATGCGCACGCAAAGCAGCTTGCGAATATAGGTATTTTTTTTCGATTCTGCAAACTTTTACCGATCAATCTCGACGAAGAGCGGCAGCGAGCGGCCGGCTCCGCCTATGTAGCGGCGGCCGATAAAGGTGGCTGCAGGGTATTCGAGTCGCTCATCGAGCAGCTCTCGACGCAGGTAGATACCTCCCTCCTTGTGGCCGAGCCGTGTGTCGGTGGCGATGCGCGACTGCATCACCCAGCCGCTTCGGGTGCGGCGTGTGCCGTATCCCTTGCGCTCGGGCTCGGCCATACGGTCGATGAGGTTGTAGTGGCGCAGCGTGGCGGTATCAGCTTGGCCGGCAACAATCAGTGGAAGGTTGGGGTGGCGGCTGCGAATCCGCTCCAAGATGTAGGGGAGGCTGCGGCTGCTGTTGCAGAGCAGGATGCCCACCGTGTCGCGGTCGAAGAGTGCCTCGATGTAGAGCGAACGCCCCTCGGCACGGCTCTGTAGCGGAATGATGCGGTCGCCCTCGTAGAGGAGTGCAAATTCCAGGCCGTTGTAGCTGTTCAGGGTGCGATGAAGGTAGGTGTAATCGCCTTGGAGCGAGGCGGCAAGGTCGCGTACAACGGCTTCATTCTCTACGCCATAGAGCGCCACGGCGTGCAGTCGCATGGAGTCGATGGTGGCCGCCACTCGCGCGATCTTTTCGCGGTAGCGTTCCGTGGTCCAGCGGTAACGACCTTGCGGCGTAAAGTCGCTGTCGTCGCAGAAGGGAGAGGGTAGGGTGTCGTAGAGTCGATCCACCTCGTAGTAGCCGAAGTAGAGCGGTTGGGCGGTCAGGGTGCTGACCCACGCAACGGTAAGAAGCGAGAGGAGCCAGCGCATAGCTTATCCCAGGATGGTGCCCGAACCGACGAGCTCCTCGCCGTTGTACCAGGCGGCAAACTGACCGGCGGTGATGCCGCGCTGCGGCTCGTCGAAGAGTAGATAGCAGGCCTCCTCAAAGCGGTAGAGGGTCGCCTGCTGCAGCGGCTGACGATAACGGATGCGCACCGAGAAGCGGGCCTTTTCGCCCACACCAATCTCATGGTCGGGGTCGATCCAGTGCATCTCGTTTGCGTTGATTTTCAGTGCCGAGCGCCATAATCCGCGGTGATGGTCGCCCTCACCTACATAGATCACATTCTCGGCTACATCGGTCGCTAAAATGAAGAGCGACTCTTTGCGGCCGCCAATGCCCAATCCTTTGCGTTGGCCGATCGTGTAGAAGTGTGCGCCGTTGTGCGTGCCGATCTTCTTGCCATCGCGTACGGTGAAGTGCCACGGCTCAGCGAGTGCGGCAAGCAACTCCTGCGAGGGCTCTCCTGCAGCAGGGTCGTAGCCGGGGCGGCGGTCGAACTTCGGCCACTCGGCTTTGATCTCGTGCACATTGCCCACGCGCTTGGCAAGCTTCTGTTGCAGGAAGGTCGGAAGATCAACCTTGCCCACGAAGCAGATGCCCTGCGAGTCCTTTCGCTTGGCGGTGGCAAGTCCCTGCTCGGCTGCAATCTGACGCACCTCCGATTTCAGCAGATGGCCGATCGGGAAGAGGGCGTAGCGCAGCTGCTCCTGTGAGAGCTGGCAGAGAAAATAACTTTGGTCTTTGTTGGGGTCGCTTCCTGCAAGCAGGTGGTAGCGCTCGCTGCCGTCAGCCGCGTGAGTCACCTCTTTGCGGCAGTAGTGGCCCGTGGCGACAAAGTCGGCGCCCAATTTTTGCGCTTCGCGCAGGAAGACATCGAATTTGATCTCACGATTGCAGAGCACATCGGGATTGGGCGTGCGCCCCTGCTCGTACTCGGCAAACATATATTCAACTACGCGCGCGCGATACTCCTCCGAGAGGTCTACCACATGCAGTGCGATGTCGAGCTTTTTGGCTACGAGTTCGGCAAAGAGCCGATCGTCGTGCCACGGGCAGTCGCCCTCGAGCGTGCCGGTTGTGTCGTGCCAATTGATCATGAAGAGGCCGATGACCTCATGCCCCTGCTCCTTCAGCAGGTGGGCTGCCACCGACGAGTCTACACCGCCCGAGAGCCCGATAACTACGCGTGCCATCTCTCTCTTGGGGGTTAGTCGATAAGTCCTGCGGGGAGGACGAATTTGATGACCGAGCGATTGAAGTCGATGCCGGCGATCATCTCGTCAACGGCCGGAATAAGTACCTCGCGACCATCGATCGTGAGCTCGAAAAGGGGATTGAGCTCGCTGTCGTAGTAGTCGCTCAGCATACCCTTGCGTAGCTGTTTTGAACCCACCTCGCGCACCTCGGCCTTGAAGCCGATCAGATCCTCGAGGTAGAACTCATCCTCGTCGCGCTCCTCTTCGCCGAGCTCCATACGAAACTCCTTTCCGATGAGCTCCTCGGCGCGTCGCTCGCTATCCATGTCGGCAAAGAGCACCGAGGCACCCTGCGCACCCACGGGCTCGAACTCCTCGCACCAGAGCGGCACATCCAGTCCGTCGATCTCGACGATAAAGGGCATCTTCTCGGGGTCAAACTGCTCGGGAAAGCTGTCGTAGAGGGTCAGGCGCAGGCCTCCGCCTGTGCCGAAGAGTTTGTTGATGCGACCGCAGGTAGTCATGGGGTAAAATTTAGAATTTAGAATTCAAAATGAAATGGGGTTGAGGGGGTGGTTTGATGTGGCGATGGGGCAAACAAAAAAGGGGTGTCAGACTGCATAGTCCAACCACCCCTTTAATCGGTTGCGTGCAATGTTACTCTGCAACCTCCTCGGCGGGAGCCTCCGTAGCCTCAGCCTCAGCAGCCTCCTCGGCCTCCTTGGCAGCAGCCTCAGCGGCAGCCTTCTTCTCGGCGATTGCCTGTGCGCGCTCCTCGTTGATCTTAGCCTCAGCAGCCAGACGAGCCTTCTCAGCCGACTTAGCGTCAGCAGCGAGCTTGTTGGTCTTAGCCTCGATCTTACCCGACTTAGCCTCTACCCACTTGTTGAAGCGAGCCTCAGCCTCAGCCTCGGTGAAAGCGCCCTTAGCAACACCACCCAGCAGGTGCTTCTTGTAGAGTACACCCTTGTAGGAGAGAATTGCACGGCAGGTGTCCGTAGGTTGTGCGCCTTTGAGTAACCAACCCAGTGCTTGCTCGAAGTTCAGGTCGATCGTAGCAGGATTCGTGTTGGGGTTGTAGGTACCCAACTTCTCGATGAATTTACCATCACGTGGCGCTCTGCTATCTGCGGCAACGATGTG
>JAFZHB010000016.1 GCA_017555105.1 Alistipes sp. | reverse complement strand
GTGCTTTTGCTGTTCTTGGAAATTGTCGTACCTTTGTGCCGAAATCGTGGAATGATGGAAACATCAAACTGCAAATAGCACTGAAAAGAGAAGAAACATCCTTTATTGATACGCTTTGAGCGTTAAGAAACAATAAAAACGTTAAATCTTCACCTTTTAGAATGCGCCCTTAAAGGTTATGACCATATTTCTGACTTATTACTCGCAAAATATTGAGTAATAACTGGTTGTAAATACTGTGAATGTAGGTCTCTGAATAGTATCACTCTTTCGGATAACTTGAAAACTATTGGTAGTAGTGCTTTTCAATACTGTAAAAGTTTAGAATACATAAGCATACCATACGGAGTAAAAGAAATACCCTATATGGCATTTCAGGCCTCTGGATTAAAGCAGATTCAACTGCCAGAGACTGTAGAAACTCTTGGCTATGCAGCTATCTCAGATTGTGAATTAACATATATAACATTGCCATCTTCTATAAATACAATAAAGGCTAATACATTTAGCACTAACAGCAAGTTGGAATATGTGCGCTTCATAGGTAATACTCCACCTTATGTTGATACTGGGTTTATAGATTACTCAGGAACGCTAACAAGTATTGGTCATACCATTATTCAGGTACCAGAAGAAAGCCTTGATGCCTATAAGTCTACACTATTTCAATATGTGGATCAGATTGTTGGGTACACTCCTTCTGAACAGACGAATTTTTAACCTTATATATAAAACTATTGGCATATGAGTTCGAATATCAAATTGATCAAGAATGAGAATAATACAATAAGTATCACTAATCTCAGTTGGGATGAATATCGACATATTATGTTGGCTGTTGAGACTACCCGATGCGTTTTGGACAAAGAGATTCCTGATAGTGTATACTATAATCAAGAGAAAGAAAGACTCTTACTAAAAATGGAATGTTTATATATAAATTTACAGGAGAATGACATTCCATTTAAAGGTATAGCAGAAAGTCTTGACGAAAGCATTATTAAAAAATGTCTTAGTATAAAAGAATAGATCAAGCACCCACGAGCCTTAAATCTCGTGGGGCTTTTTTTGATATCCTAACAAATTTTGTGGAAATGATACTAAAAGGGACGGCAATTAAAAATTAAAAGGCCTATCGCAAGGATAAGCGCTGTTGTTTGTATCTCGTGCAACCCGAGGGTTGAGGTATGGGCACAAAAAAAGGGTGAGCTATTTATATCGCACCGCTACAACCTCATACCCTTGCTTGCTTCCACACCTGGGGGATTCTGAAGGAGCTGGTCGTATAAGACTCACCCGGGGCACAAAAGTAGAAAAAAATCCCTATCTTTGCAAAAAAAAAGAAAAGATGTCGAAAAAAAACTTGGCACAACGCTTAAAATACCTCTTTTTGGGGGCGGTTGTCGTCGCTGCAGCGGTGGCTGCGATCGCCTTCTGGCAGTTCCGCGGAAACGCCCTGCGTGGTGAGTATGAGCTCTTTTTGAGCCGCAAGGCCGACTATCAGGCACTGACCGACTCGCTCATGCCCCACCTGAAGCATCGTGCGGCCTTCCGCTTCTATGCGCGCCATCTCAATCTGGAGCAGAGCTTCAAGCCGGGACACTACTGCTTCGCCCCGAAGATGGATGTCATCCGCGTGGTGCGTATGCTCAAACTCGGCGAGCAGACCCCCGTGCGTGTGACGATCAACAATGCGCGTACCCACGCCTTTTTGGCCGGGAAACTCGCCGGTCAGATCGATGCCGACTCGGTGGAGATCTACAGCGTGTTGACCAATCCCGCCACGGCCAAGCGTGTGGGATTCAGCGAGCTGACCCTCTTTTCGATGTTCCTGCCCGACACTTACGAGTGCTACTGGACGATGACTCCCGACGAGTGGGTCGATCGCATGAAGCGCGAGTACGACCGCTTCTGGAACGAGGAGCGCGAGGCAAAGCGTAAACGCATCGGCCTCACGCGCCTGGAGGTGATGACCATCGCCTCGATTGTCTATGAGGAGACGCGTCAGACGGATGAGATGCCGCGTGTGGCGGGTGTCTACATCAATCGCCTGAAGAAGGGGATGAAGCTGCAGGCCGATCCGACGGTGAAGTACGCCATGCAGGATTTCTCGCTGCGTCGCATCCTGCACAAGCATCTGCAGTACGATTCGCCCTACAACACCTACCGCTACAAAGGGCTTCCCCCTTCGCCGATCTGTATGCCGGGTAAGAATGCCATTGAGGCGGTGCTGAACTACGAGAAGCACAACTATCTCTTCTTCTGTGCGCGTCCGACCTTCGACGGCTATCACAATTTCGCGGTCACCTATGCCGAGCACAAGCGCAATGCACGCGCCTATTCGGCAGAGCTGAACCGCCGCAAAATCAAATAAATTTGCTATATTTGTCCGTTGAAACGGATTTTTCAAACGAACTTTAACCAACGAAACCGATGAATAAGAGTCAGTTTTGGAACGAGACGGCCAAGAAAGGTGCCGTGCTCGGTGCGCTGTTGGCCCTCTCGGCCATCTTTGAGATGTGGGTCTCGATCTCGGGTAAGCACGCGATGCTGTGGCCGATGACCATCGAGTGGATTGCGGTGGCGGTCCTGCACTACTACCTGCTCCATCGCTACACGAAGCAGTATAGCCTCGGCTTCTCCGACGAGGTGGGCTTCACCTTCTGGCAGGGCTACGGCTACCAGATGATCCTCTCGGCCTTTGCCGGTGTGATTGTGGGTGTGGTACAGTCTCTTATGCTGCATGGGGTGATCGGTTACTCGAACTACATCGAGCGTGTGATGAACTCCACGCAGCAGATCATCGCCTCGAGCGGTGCGCCGATGAGCAATGCCACGCAGTCGATGCTGGCGCAGGCCTTCGAGCAGGTGCAGCAGACGCAAGAGCCCTCGGTGCTCTCAACGGCGTGGGGTAGCATGGTCAATGCGCTCCTCTTTGCAGCCCTCTTCGGCCTGATCATTGCCGGTGTCACGGCGCGTGCTCCGCGCCTCTTTGGTGGTAGCGAACAGCAGGAGTAATAAGTTCTAACACGATGGCAAAACTCGATATATCGGTTGTTGTCCCCCTCTACAACGAGGCGGAGTCGCTGCCCGAATTGGTGGCGTGGATCGATCGTGTCGCCGTGCGCGAGCACCTCACCTATGAGATTTTGATGATCGACGACGGCTCAACGGATGGTTCGTGGCAGGTGGTCGAGGAGCTTAAGAAGCGCTACCCGGCACTGCGTGGTCGCTCGTTTGGTCGAAACTATGGTAAGTCGGCGGCACTCTATTGCGGCTTTGCAGCTGCAGAGGGCGAGGTGGTCTTCACGATGGATGCCGACCTGCAGGACTCGCCCGACGAGATCCCCGAGATGCGTCGCATGATCCTCGAGGAGGGCTACGACCTGGTCTCGGGCTGGAAGAAGCGTCGCTACGATCCGATTGGCAAGCGTTGGCCGAGCAAGTTCTTCAACTGGACGGCCCGCATCGCCTCGGGCATTAAACTCAACGACTTTAACTGCGGCTTGAAGGCCTATCGCAAGCGTGTGGTGAAGTCGATCGAGGTCTATGGTGAGATGCACCGTTTCATCCCGATCCTGGCCAAGAAGGCCGGATTCAAGCGTATCGGCGAGAAGGTGGTCGAGCACCGCGCTCGCAAGTATGGCGTTTCGAAGTTCGGTTTGGAGCGCATGGTGAAGGGCTATTTGGATCTGATCTCGATCCTCTTTATGTCCCACTTCGGTCGCTCTCCGATGTACCTTTTCGGTTCGCTCGGTACACTGATGTTCCTCCTGGGTGGCGGTACAACCATTTGGGTCATCGCCGAGAAGCTTTGGAAGCAGGTTCATGGCCTGCCGTTGCGTCCCGTGGCCGAGCAGCCGCTCTTCTACCTGGCGATGTTGGCTGTCGTGTTGGGTGTGCAGCTCTTCCTGGCAGGCTTCTTGGGCGAGCTGATCAACCGCAATGCGACCGATCGCAACAACTATCTGATCAATGAGAAAATCGACTAAATAACTGAAAATAAGATGATTCAACGCATTCAAACGCTCTATTTGCTGGCTGCTACGATCCTGATGGCGCTGGCCTTTTTCCTGCCGCTGATGACCTTCGGTACGATCGAGGGTGTGGCTACGGTCTATAGCTACCAGGTGGTCGATGCCGCCGGTGTGGTGGAGGCGCTGCCGTGGTACCTCTCGTTCCTCTTCCTGCTCACGATGGTGCTCCCTCTGGGTACGATCTTCCGCTTCAAGAAGCGCTTGACGCAGATCCGTTGGTGCGTGGTCGAGATCGTGTTGCTGGTGGGTGTGGTGTTGATGGAGATGCTCTACGCTTACCGTTTCAACCAGCTCTTCTCGAGCCTCTCGCCCGAGGTGCTCGCCTCGTCGTATAAGGTGACGATGCTCTTCCCGCTCGTGTCGATGCTCTTCGTCTGGTTGGCCATGCGTGCCATCTTCCGCGACGAGATGTTGGTGCGTGCCGCCGACCGCATTCGATAGGGAGGTGGCGAGCAGCGTGCTGCTATGAAGTTGTCCGATCACAATCGGGCAACTTTTTTTTGTTTGTAGAGTTGCCTATCTGCGCAACTTTTGTTAATTTTGAAAGATAAAATCCTCCTCTTGCATCAGAGGGGGGCTGAATGAAGCACAAAAAGAGATTAATACATAACCTATTTACACGAAAACCTATGAAAAACAACCTATTTCGTAAGTTCTTCTTGGGCACGATGGCTATTGTGGCGTTCGCGCTGACCGCCTGTGTCGACGATCAGGATGAGCAGGGCGCGCCGACCCTTGAGGTGGAGGCCACCGAGCTCGCCTTTACGCTGGAGGGTGGTAAAGCTGCCTTTATGCTGGAGACGAACTGCCCGTGGACGGCCTCGCTCGGCGAGGATAGCGATTGGATCGAGGTAGATCCGATGCAGGGCGCGGGTGCAACGCTGGTTGAACTCACGGTGTCTGCCGCTACGCAGGGACGCGTGGGCTCGCTCTCGTTTCAGGTAACCAATGCGCAAGAGACTCCCCTCACGCGCACGATCGAGATCCGTCAGGGCAAGATCGAGCAGGAGGTGACCCTCTGGCACGAGCACTTCGGTACTCCGTCGAAGGATGGTGCTTGGCCGCGCGTAGCCGACTACACGGACTTTGAGAAGGGTGGTACGGCCGGTGCAGGGATGTTCTATGGTGTTCCCTCGGGGAAAGTTTTAGTATCTGCCGAATTGCCTACAAGTGAGGAGTATGCCGATGCTTCGGGTAGTGGCAAACTCTTCTTTGATGCGGGTGCCCCGTCGTTTGTGGCGGGTAATATTGCCACCGTGGGTATGCGTAATTTCGAGTTGAGCTTCGGTGCTTCCTATTATAATCCCATCACGGAAAACACCGATTTTGACCCCGAGAAGTTCCAGCTCTACATCAGTGGCGACCATACGAAGTGGAGCCGCGTGAACTACACGACCGTCGAGGCCGGTTCGAAGTGGGTCTATGCCACGGCAGCCTTCACGCTGAAGGAGGCTTCGGATAAGCTCTATGTTAAGTTTGTAGTTGGTGGTGCTTCGGTATTCTCGCTGGATGATGTTCAGCTTGTTTCGGGTGGCGCAGCAGGCACGGAGATCGACCTGAAAGAGGGTGTTGAAAATATCAGCATCCCGGTTGATCCGGCTCCGAAAGTCGAGCCGATCAGCGTGAAGGAGCTCGTGCAGCTGATGATCGCAGGCACGAACTACACGGATCAGGTGGTTGAGGGTTATGTGGCCGCTTTTGGTGACTCGGCTGACCAGGAGAATGTTTCGAAGGGTTCGATCGTGTTGATCGATAACGACGGTGAGGAGTATAGTGGTGTGATGGTCTACAACTATGAGTTATCCTCGGGTGCGTATAAGGTGGGCGATAAGCTCTCGATCAACCTCACCAATGCCGTGACGGGCGACTACAATGGCTTGCGCCAGCTGACGAAGGTGACGCTGGATGATGTTACGGTGCTCTCAAGCGGTGCAACGATCGCATACAAAACGCTGACGGGTGCGCAGCTCAATGCGGACTATGAGAAGTACCTCTCTGTACCCGTGCAGATCCAGAATGCCAAGCCGACGGCCGATGCCGTAGGCAAGAATTTCAATACGACGCTCACCTTCAACGACGGCACGGACTTCACGGTCTATGGTCGCTCGAAGTGGACGGCCGGTAGTGAGGTGAAGGTGGCCGATAAGACGGGTACGATCCGTGGCGTGGTTTCGACCTACAACGCCCCGCAGTTGATCCCGCTGACGAAGGAGGATGTGGCAGACTTTGCGGATGATGGCACAACGCCCGAACCCGATCCCGATCCGACGCCCGATCCGACTCCTGATCCCGAACCCACGCCCGATCCGACTCCTGATCCCGATCCCACGCCGGGCGGTGATGTCTACTTCTGGAAGGACGATTTTAGCCAGTTCAACGCTGTGACGGAGGATGGTACGAAGGATCTTGGTAATGAACTGACGGGCTCGCTGGAGGGCTTTAAGGATAACTATCAGAATGTGGTGAAGGTCTACCAGGCGGCCGGTAAGGTGAAGTGCGGTTCGAGCAGCGCAAAGGGAATCTTTACGACACCTGCCTTTAAGAATGTCTCCACGGCAACGGCCAATGCCACCTTGTCGGTTGATTTGTCCGCGTGGTCTGGCTCGGCAGGTGCTGATTCGCCGGTGCTCACGATTACGATCAACAACGCAGGTACGATCAACGGGGCAGCGTCGGTAACGACCGAAACGCTGACTGCCGAGATGAAGACCTACACCTTCGAGCTTTCGGGTGTCACCTCGGCTACGACGATTACTTTCGAGCCGACGGTAAAGTCGAAGAAACGCTACTATGTAGATAATCTGATTGTAAAACAGAAGTAATCTGCTTCTCCACGATCGCTGCGCTGTGCAGTGCATAAGCAATCACAGAAAGAGCCTGTCCGATTTTTGGACAGGCTCTTTTGTTGGAGGAAACTCTCGGAACTCGTGCTGCGAGCAACGCCTCCGCATCCACGGCTGTTCGTGCGATGGAGAGGAGGAGCAGCTCGTGAAACGCCTCGGCTTCCGTAGCCGCCGTGTAGTGGTGAAGTAGCCATAAAGGTCGCCTCGGAGCAGATAGAGATACTGAAAGGTATAAAAAGGAAAGGCTGTCCAACCTTGCGGTTGCAACAGCCTTTCTTCTTAATTTTGAATTCTCAATGCTAAATTTTGAATTCTATTGCCCGTTGTCAGCAGCCATGGGTGCCGAGGCGTAGCCGGACATCTTGCCGACACCGGCACCGTTGCGAACCACGGTTGCCACCTCCGACGCGGGGTCGTAGGGGTAGCTGTAGGCGGGCTGGAAGTCGGCATAGGTATAGGGTTGTGCCAGCTTCTCGCCGCCGTAGGCCTTGTACTCGACATTGGTCATCGGGTAGGGGTCGCGCGCCTTGGCGGGGCGGTTCTTCAGCTCGTTGTTGGCGGCATAGAGATAGCCTGCTACATCGCCCTGAAGGTTCGATACCCATTTGCTGCCACTCTGCTTGGCCGGGAAGGTGCAGATGTCGGTCGGCAACACCAAACCATCGAAGTAGTTGTGCTCCACGAGCACCATTGCTCCGTAGGCGCTACCTACGCCGTAGGTCGTACAACCGTTGTAGTAGTTGTTGTAGACATGCACCCGACCGAAGCGCACGCGCGGGTGGCGCGACGACGATCCGTCGAAGAAGTTGTGGTGGAAGGTGGCCGTGATGGCCGTATCCTCCGTGTTGCTGTTCGAGTGACCCACCAGACACGATTTCTGTGTCTTGATGAAGTGGCACCACGAGACCGTCACCCCATTAGAGGCGTGGGTGATGTCGCATGAGCCATCTTCGTAGTCCGAGGTCTGATTGACCGACTCGAAGGTGCAGTGATCCACCCAGATGTTTTTGCTCTCCTGCATCGAGATACCGTCAGCGCCGTTGTCGGCCTTGGGCATGAGGATGTAGATGTTCCGAATGATGATGTTTTCAGCCTCATTCAGGAAGAAACCCACATTATTCATGCGGAAGCTGTCGGTGCCGTAGATCGTGATGTTCTTCGTGCGTTTGATGTCGAACCACGGGCTTCCCGAGTCGCGTCCGTCGGCAGCCGTGAAGCTACCGCTGAGCCAAACGATGGCCGGCGTGGTCGATTTGTTCTTCTCGCGCAGTTTGAGCCAGTCGCGGAATGCCGTACCACTGTTGAAGTGGTGGGTATTCTCGGCTGTGGCGCCGGCGCCACCCGTAGTGGCAGCGCCGTAGCCATACAGCTGAGTTGAGGTTTGATCTCTTCAAGCGGCGACGAGCTTCGTCTTGACCACCTTCAGCAGACCATCTGCCGACGAGGCGTAGATTACCAGCTCGCCCGAGTTGGCCGTGGCGGGAGCGGTGATCTCAACAGCCGTCTCGCTCACCTTTACGCCCCAACCTGCGGGACGCTCGATGGCGATCTCGGCTACACCCTTCTGCGTGAGTGCGAAGCTGCGTACCTGACCTGCCGTGAAGCTCTCTTCGGCTGCGAAGGTCACCTCAAAGGCAAATGCCGTTGCGATGGGGATCGAGATTGCACCCTCGATGCCGGCCACCTCCACTACGAGGTAACCATCCTTCACCTCCACCTTCGAGAAGAGGCCCGAAGGCACTTTCGACGGATCAGCAACCACGGGATTGCCATTGGCATCCTTGATCTGCTGCGGGCCATTGCCCAGGTCGATCGTCCAGTAGCCCTGTGCATCCACACCGAGTACCGGAGCCGTGCCTACAGCACCTGCCACACCGTTCGTGCCCTGCTCGCCAACACCCTTGATCGGGTTGCCGTTGCCGTCCAGGATCTTCTCCCAGGTCGTACCATCGACCGAGATGTACCAGTAACCGTCAGTTTCGATCTTCATCTTCGGCATCGTGATCGTGCCGTGACCACCCTGGTCACCCTGATCACCCTTGTCGCCCTGCGGGCCTTTCGCACCCGAGGTAAGCGTTACGACCGAGTCGTCGTTGTAGGTGATCGTTACGACGCCGTTCTCCTCGCTCACGCTCTTGATGTAGCGTGCGCCCTGCAGCGCCTGAACCAGACCCTGGTAGGTCGAGAGATCTTGGTTGATCGTCGTGACAGCCTGCTGCACCGCCTCAATGCGAGCGGCCAGCTCTTTCATATCGTTTTTGATCTGGCTGTCATCGTATTCATCGGAGCAACTCCAAAGCAGCGCACCCGATAGACATGCCAGTAAAAATAGGATCTTTTTCATATCGGTTCGTTGCTAAAAGTTACTGCTTAGGCGTCCACTTAATGTTGTAGACATTGATACCCGAGCCAAGGCAGTGGAAGTTGACCTTCGAACCAGCCTTAGCGTCCGAGCAGTCGATTGTGTGGATCTTGGGCTCATTACCGCTGTTCGGTGCCAAATAGCCCGGGTCGCTGTGCTTAGCTACCTGATCAACCCATACACCCAGATAACGATCATCGGAGCTGCTCGACGAACGGATCGTCAACTCCAGCGTACCGGGACCTGCAACGGTCAGCTCCATTGTGCACTTCTCGAAGTTACCCGTACCACCCAACTGAACTCGGTGACCTGCGCTCTCACTGTTGAACTTCACATAACCACCACCGGCGATGAATTTCAGGCCATTGCCAAAGTCGATATCACTTTCCGTTTTGGTGTCTTTGCTACCACCAGCAGCAACAATTGCATCATAGTATGTCTTGAAGAGGTCGTTTCCCCACACCAAAGCCTCAGCTGGAGTCGGGGTTACCTGAGCCTCCGTAACGACCAGCTTAGCCTCACCGGCAGCCGATGCGAGGTATGCCGTAGCATCAGCAGCGGGCTTAGCCACTACCGAAACCTTGTACTCACCCTTCGTCAGCGCCTTTACCGTAGCAGCGTCGATCGTGTAGGCGTTCGTCGTCACATTCACGGCAGCAGCACCGTTGAATACTACATCGTAGCTGGCAGCGTTCTCTACAGCAGCCCAAGCCACTGCAACGGCCTTCTCCTGACCCTCCTCTACCGAAGCGGGATCAACCGATACAACCGGCGTAGCCAGAGCTACCGGATCGGGAGCAGGAGCAGCAGCCTCCTTGTAGGTAACCTCGAAGATAACCACCTTCAGGTCATCCGTCGAAGTGTTCGTAATCTCAAACATACCGTTGTTGCCGGCCGTGAAGTTCCAAACTTGCTCAATCAGACTCTCAGTAGCCGTAGCCGAGGTAACCACCTGCGAAGCACCGTTTACGGTCTCCTTCACAACGAAGTTCTCAGCCTTGGTCGGGTTGTTCTCGAGCATCGTCATCTTGATCGAAACGATCTCGCCCAGAGCCGTCGTATTCTTGATGAAGGTCTGTGCGTTATCCATCTTCTCAGCCTTGTAGAAGTAGAGGCACGGCTTCTTCAGCTTCGTACCGTCGTCCAGGGTCTGATAGGTGGCATTCGAGATAGCGAGCAGCGAGTGCAGACCAACCGAGTTGTAGGTCCAAGCCGTACCACCGGCAGCAACCGTTGCCTTGCACGAATTGGTGTCATTGGGCAGACCCAGCGCACTAGCATCCAGATCAGCAGCTACAATCGTAAATACCTTAGCGTCACCCGGCGTCGGGGTCGGGGTCGGTTCCGGTTCGGGCTCGGGCTGAGCAATAGCCACCTGCATGCGAACGATCACAGCCATACCGTTGTTCAGCACGGCGAGGATCGATACATCCGAAGCCGAATCAGCCGTAGCGCGCGAAGCCGAAGCAGCGGCAGCAGCAGCGGGAGCCGTAACCGTCAGCTTATCCTCTGCGAGCTCTGCCGTCCAAGCGTCGGGTACACCCACAACCTTCATGTACTGAGCAGCAGCAACTACCGTGTAGATGCGGCTCTCGCCATTCTGGAAGTTCTGTACGCCCGTTACGGCAGCGTCGTTGTACTTGAAGGTCACGAGCGCCTTGCCACCTACGGGTACATAGATCACATCGGTCGAACCAACCAGAACGATCTCCAGCATCGTGCCGTCATCCGACGGCTTCACCGAAGCGAAGTGCGAGTCGCCACCGGCAACTGCGCCACCCTCCTGAACAGCCTTTACATCCTGGCCGTTAGCGTCCTTCATACGCTCGAAGGTCTGACCACCGTCGTAGCTAACCGTCCAGTAGCCCTCAGCGTCCACACCAATCTGCGGCGTAACACCGGCAGCGCCCTGCTCGCCCTGCTGGCCCTGAGCACCCAAAGCCGAAACCTTGTTGCCCTCGGCATCCTTAGCAGCCTCCCAGGTCGTACCACCGTCGTAGCTTACCTCCCAGTAGCCCTCGCTGTCGATGCGCATGAGCGGCGTAACGGTTGCACCAGCCTCACCCTGGTCGCCCTTGTCACCCTTGTCGCCCTTCTGGCCGTTGGTGATCGTGTAGCTCTGACCGTTCGAGAAGGTTACCTTGTAACCACCCTCTACAGCCTCTACCTTCGTGATGGCGATGCCGTTAGCAATAGCCTGCATAGCGGCAATCTCGCTGTTGATCGAGGCAGCCGTCTGCTGCAGTGCTGCGATCTGACTCTCCAAGGACTCTACCTTGTCGCCCAGACCATCGAGCTCGTCGCGCAGTGCGCTGTCGTCATACTCCTCCGAGCAAGCGGTAATCATGCAAGCCGCTGCCAGGAACAGAAAAAACTTCTTCATCATAAGAATGAAAGATTAATAAGGTTAATAAATTAGGTTAATAAAAGGTTCGTTTTTCGGTTTGTAACAGTACAATCCTCTACAAAGATATACAAAAAAATGGGGAAATCGCAAAGGATCTCCCCACTTTTTCGTGTGAAAGGGTGTTTTATTTCACATATTTTTCCAACCAGCCGAAGAACTCACGGTTCCAAACGAGCGAGTTCTGCGGTTTGAAGACCTGGTGAGCCTCATTCTCGAACGAGACGAGACGCGACGGGATGTTGTGCAGCTGCGCTGCCGTGAAGGCCTCGAGCGACTGCGTGTAGGGGATACGGAAGTCGTATTCGCCCGTGATGATCAGCATCGGCGTGTCCCACTTATCCACAAACTTGTGGGGCGAGTTGGCGTACGAGCGCTGCGCCGTGGCGTTCGTCTTGTCCCAATACGCCCCACCGTAGTCGTTGTTGACGAACCACAGCTCCTCGGTGTGGCCATACATCGACTCGAAGTTGAAGATGCCGCAGTGCGAGATGAAGGCCTTGAAACGCTTGTTGTGGTGGCCGGCCAGGAAGTAGACCGAGTAGCCGCCATACGAAGCACCGACGCAACCCATGCGGGTCTCGTCAGCCCACGGCTCTTTCGCTACATCGTCAATCGCGGCGAGGTAGTCGCGAATGTTCTGACCCGAGTAGTCGCCCGAGATCTGGTCGAGCCACTCCTGACCAAACGACGGCAGGCCGCGACGGTTCGGGGCAACCACCACATAGCCCTGGGCGGCCATCAGCTGGAAGTTCCAGCGGTAGCTCCAGAACTGCGAGACGACGCTCTGCGGGCCACCCTGGCAGTAGAGCAGGGTGGGGTACTTCTTCGCGGGGTCGAAGTCGGGCGGGAGGATCACCCAGGTGAGCATCTGCTTGCCGTCGGTGGTCTTCACCCAACGCTTCTCCACCTTACCCATCTTGATATGGTCGTAGATCGGCTGGTTGATGGCCGAGAGCTGCGCCATCTGGCCATTCGAGGGGTCGATCGTGAAGAACTCGGTGGCCATCGAGATCGTGCAGACCTCGGCTGCGATCACGCCACCCTGCATGGTGAAGGCGTTGATGTCATGATCACCGGCCGTGATCACCTCCACCTCACCGTCGTTGAGCGCTACGCGGCACACCTGGTGCGTGGCCTCGATCGGCGAGCAGAAGTAGAGCTGCTCGTTGCCGTTCCAGACGATGTTCGTAGCGTTGTAGTCAAACTCGGCCGTCAGGTCGCGCATCGCGCCCGTAGCCACCTCGTAGACAAACAGACGCTCCTTGTCCGACTCGTTGCCTGCACGGCGCATCGAACGGAAGGCGATGTGGCTGTCGTCGGGCGACCAAACGGGATACTTGTCGTAGCCCGGCATGGTGTTCGTTGCCTCGGCACACGGCTTGCAGATGTTGTGCGTGGTGCCGTCGGCTACCTTATAAATGTAGATGTCCGAATCGGTCGATACGGCGTAGGCCTTGCCGTGGAGCGGCTTGCCCGTGTAGGCGAGCTCCGTGCCGGCGTTGTTCCAGGCGATCTCGGCCATGTCGAAGTAGGGTGCCAGCGGGGCATCCCACGGCGAGTCGGCACCGATGATGTCCGTGCCCTCGCTGAGGCGGTCGTTCTGGAGTTCGGCTACGAAGATGTGGCGGTAGTCGCCCTCCTCCCAGTAGTCCCAGTGGCGAACCATCAGGTCGTCGTAGATGCGCGCCTTCGACTTGGCCATATCCTTGTGTACATCGGCCGAGCGGTGGTCGGCGACATGCACCGTGCGTACATACCAGGCGCGATCACCTGCAGCGGTGATGCCGAAGCCCTCGATGTCGAAGTCGAAGTGGGAGAGCTGCTTGAGCTGCGTGCCGTCGGCGGCCATCTGCCAGAGTTGCATCTTGCCCGAACGATCCGAGAGGAAGTAGATCTTCTCGCCGTCGGCGCTCCACTGCGGAGCGGTGTTCTGCGAGTTGCGGTCGGTGAGCTGACGCACCGCCTTCGTGGCCACCTCCTCGATCCAGAGGGTGGTCGAACCGCGGTTCTCGGCCATGTTGTAGTCGGTCTGTGCGTAGAGGAGCTGCGTGCCGTCGGGCGAGAGCGAAGATTGGCCCGAGCGGCTCATCTTCCACATCACCTCGGGGGTCAGACGACCCTCGGTAATCTCCTCCGCCGTCAAGGCGTTGTCAATGGCAAGCGGGGCAGGTCGCTCGCTGCACGACACCGCTCCCAGAGCTGCAAAAGCCATCATGAGAAGGATTTTTTTCATTTTTGTTGTGATTTGCTGATAAATTTGTAAATTTGTAGTCCAATGTTGTCTTATGGAGTATCAGGTCTATTTTCAAGATAAAACGCTGGTTTTTAGCACGGTATTACCCGATGCGACCTTCTTCCCCTTGCGCCTTTCGTCGCTCGACGAAGCCGCGAGAGCGAAGGTACTGTTTTTTTTGGAAATTCACAACAAGGTAGCCGTCATCGCTGCCGATCCGGTGGCCGCTTACGAGCGATTTGCAGCTGATTTTTCGGCCGTTGATGCCGCCGGCGGTGTGGTGGTCAATGGCGAAGGAGAGTGGCTGATGATCCACCGAAACGGCCGTTGGGACCTGCCTAAGGGGCGTGTGGATGAGCATGAGCCGTTCGATCGTTGCGCGGTGCGTGAGATCGAGGAGGAGACGGGTGTCGAGGCCGAGGTGCTGCGTCCGCTCTGTGAGACGCGCCACGGCTACTACTCGCCCTACACCGAGTCGTGGGAGCTGAAGACGACCCATTGGTACCTGCTGCGCACGGCGCATTGTGACCAACTCAAACCGCAAGAGGAGGAGGGGATCGAGCAGGTGGCCTGGTGCAACCGCCGCGAGGTGGAGGAGCACCTCGAACAGAGCTTCCCGACGATCCGTCGTGTGATCGAAGCCCTCTATGCGTTGATCAATCGCGCTTAGGCGAGCGATACGAAACGCCCCCATTCAACCGTTAGTGATTTGATGAAACAGCCCCTGTTGTCGCTTCTACTGCTCCTGCTCTGGCTCTCACCCCTCGGGGCGAAGGCCGAACGGGTCGTGTGGTCGATGCCGCACGAGGTAGCCGACACAACGGAGCTGAACAGCGCACAGTCTGATCGTTTCTACGACAGCCTCCGCATCCGCAGCGAGCGCAGCCGCTGGTCGAAGACGCTCTACCGAGCGTTGGTGAAGTCCGAGCGCGACTCGGTGCATCACGAGCAGGTCTACGACGAGGAGGCTACGCTGTCGCCCTATGCCGGGCGTCGCATCCGCGAGGTGCGCATCGAGCGCCTGCTGCCGTTTGACTCCGAGGAGAAGGGGTGGGAGCGTGTGGCCAACCATCTGCACACCCTCACCCGCGAACAGATCATTCGCCGCGATCTGCTCTTCGCCGCGGGCGATCGGCTCGATCCGTACATCATAGCCCGCAATAAACACCTCTTGCAGTCGCGTCGCTACATTTCCGATGTGGCCATCGATATCGAACTCGACCCCTCGGATAGCACGCAGGTCGATCTGGTGGTGCGCACGCGCGACAGTTGGACGGTGGATGTCGACGGCTCGGTACGCTCGAAGGGGGAGGCTTCGGTCGGCCTCTCGGAGTCGAACCTGTTGGGTCGCGGTCACCTCCTGCGTTTGGAGACGAACCTCGATTACCGCAACCCCTCCTACGAGGGCAATGTCGTGGAGTATAGCGTGCCGAACCTCCGAGGATCGTTCTACACCTTTGACTTCGCCGCAGGACGCTCGTTCTCCACTTCGCGCCTTCAGGCGGGGGTGCAGAAGGAGTTCATCCGCCCGACGGACTATATGCTGGGTCTCACCTGGTCGAACAACAAGGTCAAGCACCACTTTGTGGATCGCGACACGAGCGAGCTTGTCAAGGCGCGCAACCTCGACTTCTGGAGCGGCTACTCCTACCGCTTCGAGCCGATCGATGCGAGCCTCTATGCCGCCTTCCGCTACAACCGTTGCCGCTTCTCGCTCCGTCCCGAGGATACCGCCCCGCAGCGCCACCCGTTGCTGCACGATGGGGATGCACTGCTCGTGAACCTGGGTCTTTACCGCGAGCACTTCTTCTCGGCCAACATGATCTATGGCTATGGTCAGCGCGAGTACCTCGTCTCGGGTTTCCGCAGCGAGCTGACGGGAGGTTATCTCTGGGGTGAGTTCGACGACACCTATTACATGGCTCTCTCGCATACGATGGGTGGTTACACGCGCATCGGCTACCTGATGGGGCAGATCCGTGTCGGAGGCTACAACTCGACCGCTACGCACCAGCTCAGTCGTGGGCAGGTCGACCTGGCGTTGCGTTGGTTCTCGCGCCTCTACGAGCAGGGACGCAGCCGACAGCGCTACTTTATCTCGCTGGGTTACACCTACGGCTGGGATCGACTCACGGGTGCTGACGAGTGCATCAGCTTCACGAACGAAAACGGACTCCACGCCCTCGAGGAGCATCTGACGGGCATCAACCGCCTGGTGGTCAACACCGAGTCGGTCTACTTTACCCCCTACCAGCCCCTGGGCTTCAAGGTGGCCGTGTTCAGCTTCTGCGATGTGGGCGTGATCGGCTACGACGACAATATCTTCCGCAACGACCCCTTCTGCTCGCTCGGCGTGGGTGTGCGTGTGCGTAACGAGCGCTTGGTTTTCAAGGCAATTCAGCTGCGCCTGGGTGTCGCCTTCGGACGGGGCGGCCTGGCCGAGAGTCGCTACTTCCGCTTCTCTTCGGCATCGGCTTTGCAGCAGTATCGCTACCGACCGTTACCTCCTGAAATGTTGAACTTTGAGTAATGAAACAGACTCTTTTCCTCTTGGCAGCCCTGCTTCTGATGAGTGGCTGCGCCACACAGCGTGTGCGGAGAAGCGCTTCGGTCGATCCGATCCGTTCGGCTCACTACCTCCTGATCTCGAAGGAGCAGATGCGCCTCTCGGTGGTCGACAGCACGGGCGTGGTGGTGGCTCGCTTCCCGATAGCCTGTGGCGAGAACTATGGCGACAAGGAGCGTTCGGGTGACCGCAAGACCCCTGAGGGACTTTTCTGGGTCGAGCAGATCATCGAAACGGGCGCTTGGGAGTATGACTATGGCGACGGCAAGGGGAGTCAGCAGGGGGCTTATGGGCCCTACTTCGTGCGGCTCCACACCCCGCCTCATACGGGCATCGGCATCCACGGCACCCGCCTCGATCACTCGATCGGAAAGCGTGCATCAGCCGGTTGCGTTCGGATGCATAACAGCGACCTGGTGCAGCTCGTGCCGGCCGTCTATATCGGCATGCCGGTTTTCATCACCCCTTCGAAGAGGGATGAAATGCAAAATGTAGAATGCAAAATTCAAAATTGAGAATTGGGGAGGGGAGAGCTCTATTAGGTAGAATTAGGTAGAATAGGTTTGATAAGCATACCTATTCTACCTATTTCACTTATTATACCTACCTCTCGTTGAACTTCTGCTTGTTCCAGAGGTGGATGACCATACCGAAGTTGATCTCGGCCAGGTTGAGGCGGAACTGCATCTTGGTTGCCTGGCGCGAGCCCACCTGCTCGCCTGCGGCGTTGTATTGGCGTACGGTGGCGTATTGCAGACCTCCCAGACCCACCGACACGGTGGCGCAGACCTGCGGGAAGATGTAGATGGCTACACCCGGGTTGAAGCCCACCTTGAGCTTCATACTGCGTCCCTCGGTGTACTTCAGCTCCTCGCCCGACTCGTTGAGAAACTCGCTCGTGCCGAACTGAGCCTTGGCCTCGATCTCGGAGAAGAGTCCGAAGCGACCCTTCGGGTCGAGTGCCACATAGGCGCGGTGGAACGCTCCCACCGAGTAGCTGCTGCTGCGCAGGTGCATACCGCTGATACTGAGCGAGATGTCGTTCTGCTCGCCCAAGTCGAAGTCGAAGTTGCCGAGCTCGCCGTCGATGTATTGGTAGCCCAGGCGCAGACCCACGGCGCGGTTGTCGCGGTAGAAGTAGCCGAAGAAGGGTTTGAGGGTGGTCACAGCCCCCTTGAGGTTGATGTTGTCGAGGAAGACCATAAACTCCGAATCCTCGCTCGTGAGCGTGCCGTAGGAGGCGGTCATACCCATAAACCACTCACCGCCGTAGCCGAAGCTCGTCTCCGTGCGGTTGATCTGACGATCGACACGGTGGATCTGAGGCCAGAAGCCCTCGGGGGTACGAGCCGAGAGGGGGCACTCAAGAGCCAGCAGCGTGGCGAGAAGGAGTAGCAGACGCAGTTTCATCGGATCGCTTGGTTAAAGGTAGAAGGATACGCCCAATCCGATCGAGAGCAGATTGACCTTGAAGTTCATGTTGCTGGTGCGGCGGTGTCCCGTCTCAATGCGGTTGTGCACCTGCTTCACCTCGGAGTAGTTGATGCCCATGACACCCACATTGACCTCGATGGCCACCTCGTTCGTGGCGAAGGCGATAAGTCCGGGCGAGACACCGAGTGCGAGGTTGTAACCACGCTCAAAGGTGCCACGGATCGGCTGATCGGCCGCAAAGATGCCCTGCGTGCCGCCTCCGCCGAGCGAGATCTCGTTGAAGAAGGCGAAGCGCTGGCTCTTGCCCAGCGGGATGTATTGACGCCAGATGGCCGAGACCGTGTAGCTGTGGCGCACGGCCTTGTAGTCGGTGATGAAGATCTCCGAACCACTCTCCGAGTCACCAAACTTCAGGGCGGCGTTGGTGATCGTGAGGTTCGTGCGCGAGTAGGTGAAGCGACCTCCCACGGCCATATTCTCGCCGAGGGCGTAGGCCACCATTGGGCTGACGCGGAACATATATCCCTCGGAGAGGATCCCCTCCACGATGGCGATCGCGTAGTTGTCGTTCGTGTGGGTGGAGAAGGAGAGCGACGAGCCCATGATCCACTGTCCGCGTGGCACGAAGCGGCTGTTCAGGTCGGTGATGCCGCGTTGGTGGATGCGCTCGAGCACCGAGGGGGTGGCGGGCTGCGCCACAGCGGGCTGTGCGAGGCTGTCGGACACGATCTCCTGCGCTTCGACTCGGAGAATCGAAACGGCACTCCAAAGGGTGAGGAGCAGCAGGTATCGGCTGAAACGACGCACAGTGTGGGATTTATCTGCGACAAATATAGGTAAAAGGAACCACCCAATCCAATAAAATCAACGAACCGTACGAATTTTATCACGAACAGCCGATTTCGTGGGTTGTTGGGCGAAAATCGCGTTCATGATGAAAATTTGTCCATTCGTGGGGATCGTTGGCCGGGTGGTTGAATTTATTTCCGAAGGGGCTCACGGTCGACTATTTTTGCACGCGAGAAAGTGTGTATATGAATATCAAGGTGCAGATACGAGTCCTACTCATGTTGCTGGCGGTGGCGTTTGCTGCGGCCTGTGAGCGTGCAGCCTCGGAGCAAGAGCCCACGACGGGCGAGGCGACGCGGCAGCTCGTGATTCGTGCTGCGCAACCCTCGATGAGCCGTACGGCACTCGGTGAGGTGGAGGGCGGTGAGCAGACGATCCGCTGGAGCGTGGGCGATAAGCTGCTCCTCTGGGCTGAGTCGATGAGCTATGGCGGCTACGCCTTCTCGGGTGCGGAGTTCACGCTGGCTACCTACAATGCCGAATACACCTCGGCCGACTTTATGGCCTCGGTGGGGGCGATGGAGCAGGCTACCTATCGCTATACGGCCATCTACCCCCTTCCTGCCTCACAGCAGGGTAGCGAGGTGAGCTACACGCTGCCTATGACGCAGAGCGGGCAGTATGACCCTGCGCTCGATTGGATGTATGCCCAGACCACGGGCCCGGCACTCGCCGAGAGCGATCGTGCCCACATGGAGCCCGAGTGGGATCAGCCGCGTCTGGCGTTTACGCACCTCTGCCACCTGATCCGCATTCGCATCCCCGAGGGTAAGAACAACCTCGGTCTGCCGATCAAACGCCTCGAGATCGAATTCCCGCAGCCGGTGGTCGGCACGCTCTCGTTCGATGCAACCGACTTTGAAAATACGGCCGTGTGGACCCCCTCGTCGAACACGATTACCGTAGAGGTGCCCGACGGCTACCGCTTCGATGCGGGCGAGGGCTACCTCTGGCTGCATACGATGCCCACCACGCTCGACGGTACGGTGCGCTTCGCGGCCTACAACGAGGCGGGTGTCAAGTCCTACGACATCACGACCACGATCGACCGAGAACTCGAAGCACAACACATCACCCCCATTGCGCTGACCATTCCCACTTCGCCGCTCTATCCCCTCACCTATGTTGACCTGTATGAGGTGGCCAACAACTTGGGCGAGGAGTGGCAGACGATGACCCTCAGCGGCTACAACTTCCTGGTTCCCTTCTCCGAGAATACGGTGAGCGAATGGCGCTTCACGCCCGATGCCTCGAAGAGCTACAAGGTGGCCATCTGTGCCGATCCCGCCACGATGGGCGGCAAGTCGCTCCCGATCCGTTACGAGTCGGAGCACTGCCTCTTCGATGATCCGGTGGTGCTGCCCTCCGGCATCTCGGCCAGCGAGTATACGCGCATCGAGAAGCGTGTTCCCTACCTGCTGGAGGAGACCTTCTCGACCGCTTCGGCCTCGTCGAGCAACGACACCTACACGAACGACGATACGAATAACACCAGCACGACGGGTGTGGCTCTCGGAGGTGCACTCTCGGGTTGGAACGCTTCGCGCTATCAGGTCTTTGCCAATAAGTTTGCCCGCATCGGTGTGCGCTATCAGTGCGGTGCGTGGGTGGTAGGTCGCTACTGCGGTCGCCTCGATACACCGCCCCTCACGAAGCTCAAAGCGGGTGCCAATGCCTCGGTGAAGGTGAGCTTCGATATGGGTTGCTACATCCCGAACAAGGCCTATGTGAAGACGAAGGTCATCGGTGGCGTGAGCACCTGGGATGACAGTAATAATAAGGTAGCCTACTGCCTGGCGGGTACGCATACGGATAGCTCCAACCCGCTTGCCGGCAAGACGCAGGGCGATGTGGCCGATCAGCTGAGCAACGCCGTCTCCTTCGAGCGTATGTGCGACGAGACGAACGATACGGGTGCGTTCGCGGATAACAATCTGCCACACAAGGGGTTGTCGTTCGTGACGCCCGGTGCGGACAAGACGACCCGCGTCAGCTGGTGGGCGTTGACCGACCGAGAGGATAGTGCCATCGGTAAGAACTGCCACTACTATCTATACCTCGACAACATCAAGATACAGATTGCAAACTAAATCCATCCGGAAACAAAAAAATAACAATAAAACACACCACACTATGAAAAACAAATTGATGATCCCGATGCTGGCTTTGGCACTCGCCTTTGCAGCGTGCAGCTCGGAGACGCCGACGCCCCCGGCCAATGGTTCGGGCAAGCTCTCGCTCCGCACGGCACTCACCGGGGAGGTGGCGGAGGTGATTGCGCGTGCGCAGTCCAATCTGCCGAACGAGCTGATTCCTCAGGAGGAGGCGCTCCAGCTTCACATCGAGGGTAGCTACACCGACAAGACGGGTACGACGGCCTACAACCGCACCTGGACGACGCTCTCCGACTTCCGACTGGAGAATCCCGACTTCGAGGCGGGCGACTACAGCACCGCGCTGCAGCGCTACAACAACCGCTACACGGCCTCGCTCAGCTACGGCGATCCTGCCGCGGAGGGTGAGGGCAAGGCTGCCTTCGCAGGTCAGAGCGAGGAGTTCTCGATCTACGCCGGCAATACGGCCAACAATGAGGTGCGCGTTCCGGTGAAGTTGGTCAACTCCTGCTTCACCTTTGCGGTGGGGGAGTGGCTGCTCAACTACTTCACGGATGTAGCTTTCACGATCCACACGGCGCAGAGCGACTTCGAGTTCTGTCCCACGACGACCGACCCCTCGGCCTTGATCTTTGTCCGGGCCGGTCAGCCCCTCTCGTTCAGCGGCACGGCCGTGAAGAAGCAGACGGGCGTGGAGGTACGCTTCCCGAAGACAACCCTCGGCGCAGGCAATACCGCTCCGCAGACGAAGTACGCCATCACGGTGGAGTACGCGGAGGCGGGTGGTGGTGCGCTCCGCATCTCGTTCAACGACTCGTTCACGGAGGTGGAGGGTGTCGATGTCGAGCTCAATCCCGATGAAAACTAAACCGAATCAAAACGCAAAGCGATGAAACGATTCCTGAATATCTGGCTGTTGCTGGTGGTAGCCCTCTGGACGACAGCGTGCGAAATGGATAAACTCAACCCCTCGACCAACCCCGAGGAGGAGGGTTATGGCTACCTGACGATTGGTCGCGTGGCTACGAATGGTGACACGGAGGTGGGCGAGCTGAATGGTTCGGCTGCGGCTGCAAGCCGTGCGGTGGTGGATGCTCCCGAGAGCTACTACCTCATGGTGAACAATGTGGGTGCGAATGAGACCACCGTATGGCGCGGTACGATTGCCGAGTTCAACGCCCTCGATGAGGGCCACCTCGGTGTAGAGCCGGGTCGCTACAAGGTCTTTGCCTACCAGGATAGCCGTCTGTGCCCCTCGGTAGGTGCAGCGCAGGATGCCCCCTACTATACGGGTGTGTCGCAGGAGGTTGAGGTGGTGAAGAACCAGACCTCGACTTTCCGTGTGACCTGCCGTCTGGCCAACATCAAGACCTCGGTGGAGCTCTCGGCCGACCTGAAGACGATGTTCGACACCTCGGCGTTGGCTGCCGAGCCCCTGCAGGTGGATCTGAAGGTGGGTGCAGCGGATGAGTACTACAACTACATCTTCCCCTACACCTCGACGCACGATGCGGGTCCCTATGTATATTATAAGGATGTGGCAGGCCCTGCCAGCCAGGCGGGCAACACGCTCACCTTCACGCTGACGGGTATGTACTACACGGGCGATCCGGTGGACGCCATGAACGGTACGACCGACCCGACGATGTGGAAGGCCGTGAAGATGGAGAAGTCGCTCACGGGCCTCAAGGCTGCGCAGTGGCGCAAGGTCTCGATCGACATCGACCACAACACGACGGGCGATGTGCAGTTCATCATCACGATCCAGAACTTCGTCTACGACGAGGAGATCGTGGTGGACCTCACGACGCTCTATGCCGACAGCGACGAGCTGGGCTTGACGAAGGAGGAGGCCATTCCGGATGAGGATGAGCAGAATCCTGCAGCTCCCGATGTGACGATTGAGGGTCAGTCGGATCTGAACTTCTCGATCAACAGCTCGATCTACGATGAGGATGCCCAGAGCTGGACGAAGTACCTCAAGGTGCTCATCACGCCGAAGGATGGCACGACGGTGAAGCAGCTCTACGCCCTCTTCTCGTCGGACAACGAGGCCCTCCTGGCGAATATGGCCGCACGCGGCTTCGCGGAGGGTCGTGTGGATCTCTTCCCGACGAACGCCGCTACGGAGTACGCCAATGTGGCAGCCGACGGTACGAAGCTCACGCTCAAGGCCGCAGGTATGGATGCCCTCTACCGCTACAACGGTACGCACACGGTGAAGCTCTTCACGGTCGATAGCGACAACCGCATGAAGTCGACCGAGGTGGTGATCACGGTGACGAGCAGTGCTGCTCCGGTGACCGGTCCCCAGATCGTATGGCTGGCCAACGGCCTGCCCGCTACGACGCTCCTCGTACAGAGTGGTGCGGAGACGGCCAGTGCGAACCTGAGCTCGACGACGGGTCTGACGGGTCTCTCGGTGACGATCGACAGCGATGTGCTGACGGCCGAGGAGCTGGGTGGCTTCTCGCTGGCGGCCGAGATGGATCTCTTCAACCCCGCTTCGGCGCTGATGGAGACGCGTCTGCGTGCCTTCGGCTTCCTGCCGATCGATGCGGATGCCTTCGCAGCGGGTATGTCGGTGGTGGATATGGCCGCAGGCGACGATCAGTACCGCGTCTTCGATCCCGCGACGGGCGAGCGCAAGGCCGGGGCGGTGAGTCCGCTGCAGGGCCAGCTCTCGGTGTCGTTCAGCGTGTCGGAGTTCTTGTCGCTCCTCTCGGCACTGGACAATGTGGAGAATGCGCAGTACAAGTCCACGAACCGATTCATCATCTCGGCAAGCGATGAGAGCGGCTCGAACAGCGCTTCGATGACGATCAATGTTGCACGCTAAAAAGGGAGATGACGATGAAAAATTGGTTGAAATATATGATCCTGGCAGGGGTGGCCTTCGTGGCTGCCGCCTGCGAGCAGGAGCCCCTCACGGAGGGTGCTGATAAGGGTGGTGTGCACTTCGCGTTCGATCTGAATGCGTCGCGTGCGGCGGCCGAGGAGTTTACTCCCGAGCAGCTCAAGGTGCGCATCTACCGCCCCGAGGGTGCTGATAGCGCCCTGATCCGTCGCTACACGGCGATGGAGGAGATCCCCACGCCGCTCTACCTCATCTCGGGCGACTACTCCGTGAAGGTGGAGGCGGGTGATCGCATGCGTACGGCCTTTGTCGAGGAGGATGAGCTCCTCCGCAAGCAGAAACTCTGCTACGAGGGCTGGGCAGCCTTCCGCGTGGCACGCAAGCAGACCTCGACGATCGAGGTGGCCTGCCCGACGATCAATGTCCGCGCCAACCTGAAGTTCGATACCTCGGATTCGGAGATCGATACGAGCTACGGTCAGCAGCGTCCCATCTATGAGAACCGCCTGATCAGTGGTGTGAAGATCACGCTGGCAGCGATCACGACCTCGACGACGCAGGTCGCCGAGCTCAAGCAGCTGATCGCCCAGGAGGAGGCGCCTGTGTTGACCTTCCAGAACTTCGAGCAGCAGCAGACCGCTTCGGGCTACTTCCTGATGCCCGAGGGGGTTACGACGCTCGTGTGGGGCTTCGAGGGTGAGCACGCCACGGACGGTACGATTGCCCGCGTGGGCAAGGTGACGGGGGTGAAGCCCGGTCACGCCTACTCGGTGAACTTCCGCTACAAGCGCACGCCCGACGGCTACGCCAAGGTGGAGGTGGAGATCGACGACTCGGTGGAGGTGCTCGACGATAAGTGGTACTTCAAACCCCAGCCCGAGATCTCGGGTGCAGGGATCGATGCCGCAGGGGTGAACATCCACCGCAAGGGTTCGGATGTGGTGCTCGTCTGCGAGTCGATCAACGACCTGGTGAAGCTCTCGCTCGGCGGGGTGGCTTTCTTCGAGCAGGGTCAGCCCGTGGCCGATGCCATCGAGGGTGTGAGCTGCGTGAAGAACGAGACGACGAAGGCGACGATCACGATCCGCAGCAGCTACTTCGATACGCTGGCGGGTGGTGTGCAGACGCTTGAGTTCGGTATGCAGGATGCCGGTGGCTCGGAGATCTATCCCCAGCAGCTGCGCTTCAAGAAGCAGGGTCTGGTGGCCGATGAGCTCGAGACCAACCTCTGGCAGAATACGGCTAAATTCTCGGCCCTGGTGGAGAATGCGGGCACGGTGGCCATCCGCTACCGCCGCGTGGGCGCTGCGGAGTGGAATACGCTCCAGGCTGCGCCTCAGGGTGTCGCTGCCGACGGTATGACGACCTTCGTGGCTCACTCGGTGGCGGGTTGGATCTCGGCCGAGAACCGCAAGGGTCACGCGATCTACAAGCCCGACCTCACGAAGAGCATCTTTGCCGAGAACAGCTACGAGTATCAGCTCCTCCTGAACGGCGAGGCCGAGGGCCCCGTGGTGAGCTTCCGTCCCACGGTGGAGCAGTCGATCGAGGATGGCGGCTTCAACCGCAACAGCCTCTCCTGCTTCGGCAACGATACGGGTGTAGCACCCTTCTGGGGCAGTGGTAACAACTCCTTCACGACCGATGACCCCCTCTGCCGCTACGCGACCTATACGGGTATGGAGGGCGTGGGCTGTGCCCGCCTCTCGTCGTGTGCCGCAGGTGCATTTGGTGTCACGATGCTGGCTGCCGGTAACCTCTTCACGGGTACTTTCAACAAGCCCTCGACCACCGGTACGGTGCGCTTCGGTGTGAAGTATCCCTTGACGGCACGCCCCACGGCACTCAAATTCAAGTATTGGGGTCGCTTGGGTACGGTCGATCGCGACGATAAGAGCGCCGGCAAGATCGCCAAAGGCCAGCCCGACGAGGCGAGCATCATCGTGGCCATTGTGGCTTGGCCGAAGCGTCACGAGGTGACCTCGGGTACGGGTAGCCCGACCGGTATGTGGTCGCCCGAGGATGGCGCAGAGACGGTTTCGGGAACGACCGACGGCGGTAAGATCATCGGCTACGGCGTGGCCTATCCGACGGGTACTTCGACCCACGCGGGTATGGTCGATTACGAGGTGCCGATCGTCTACTACGACACGACGACGCAGCCCGACGCCAACGCGAACTACACGCTGGTGATCTCGGCCGCTACGAGCCGCTATGGTGACTATATGAATGGTTCGTCGGATAGCGATATCTACCTCGACGATATGCGCTGGAGCTACTCGACCGACTTCGAGCGCACCTTCCCGACGACGACCTATTAACGGCATAAAACGAACGAAACGGAACACGCATTTGGTTCAGATGAGACGACTTTTCAGGATAGCAACGGCCATTGTGGGGGCGATGTGGGGCACATCCTGCATCGAGAACACGATTCCCTACCCGGTGGTGGAGATCGAGCTCCTCTCGCTCGAGGGCGAGGGGTTCACAGCGCAGATCGACCCCGTGGGGCGGGTGGCTACGCTCATCTTGGAGGAGGAGGTGGACCCTGCGGCGGTGGAGATCCGTGCAGCGACGATCAGCAACGAGGGCAGATCCTCCCTCCCGCTGGTCGGGGTGCACGACCTGCGCGAACAGAAGCAGGTGATCCTCTCGCGCTATCAGGAGTATCGCTGGACGCTGCGTGCCACGCAACAGATCGAACGCACCTTCCAGGTGGAGGGGCAGATCGGCCAGACCGAGATCGACCCCGAGAGCCGCACCGCAACGCTCTATGTGGCGGAGGGTACAGACCTCTCGGCGATCCGCGTCACAGCCCTCAAACTCGGACCGCGCGGCGTCACGACGATGACCCCCTCGGCCGAGGAGCTGACCGACTTCCGCTCGGTGCGCTTCGTCTATCTGCAATACCCCGCGCTGCACGGCGCTACGGAGCGCTGGCAGCTCTATGTCCTCGAAACGGATATCAAGGCACAGATCACGGCGGCCGACCTCTGGGCTACACGCGCCTACCTCTATGGCGCTGCCGAGGCGGGTACTGCGGTGGGCTTCCGCTACCGCGAGCAGGGCACAACACCCTGGCTCGATGCCCCCGAGGCGGAGCAGGTGGGGGGTACATTTACCTCCGTGGTGACGGGGCTGAAGCCCGAGACCGCCTACGAGTTTGTCGCCTACTCGAACAGCGACCTCTCGCCCGTGGTGACGGGCACGACCGAGCCTACGGCACCGCTGACAAATGGCGGCTTCGAGTTCTGGTCGCAGAGGAACGAGATCGTCTATCCCTACCTCGACGAGGCCTCGGCCTATTGGGGCACGGGTAATGTGGGTGCTGCCATTGTGGGTGTCACGCTCACCGAGGGGGTTGCCGACATCCGCCCGGGCTCGGCTGGAGCTCGCGCAGCACGCCTCTCGTCGAAGTTTGCCAGCGTCTTGGGTGTGGGTAAGTTCGCCGCAGGAAACCTCTTTGTGGGGAGCTATGTGCGCAACGACGGCACGAACGGCATCGTCCACTTCGGACGCCCCTTCACGCGTCGCCCCGTGGCCCTGCGTGGCTGGGTGAAGTACCACTGCGGCACGGTGGACCGCGTCTCGAAACAGCCTCCCACGGAGACGATGCAGGAGGGTGACCCCGACTGCGGTATGATCTTCATCGCCCTGGGCGACTGGACAGCAGCCGAGTTTGGCGGCACGGCCGAGAGCCCCGTGGAGATCGCTACGCGCCGCATCGAGGAGACCGCCTTCAACACGGAGAGCCACGCCGTAATCGCCTATGGCGAGCTGCCGCTGCGTCAGAGCGTGGAGGAGTGGATGGAGTTCACCATCCCGCTCGACTACCGCTCCACGAGCCGCATCCCGACCCACCTGGTGCTGGTCTGCTCCTCGTCGCGCTATGGCGACTACTTCACGGGTAGCACCCAGAGCGTGATGTGGTTGGATGACTTTGAGTTGGTGTACTAGTCACAGCTGGTCACACTTAGTCACAGCAGTCACACGAGTCACACAAGTCACACAAGTCACAAAAGTCACACAAGTCACAAAAGTCACACAAGTCACGCCCTGTGACCGTGTGACTTGTGACTAAATGGGTGACGGAACAAGATAAAAAGGTAAATAATTGAACTTTTTTAGGCCAAGGTATTGACTTTGGCCTTTTTTTGTTGTATCTTTGTGGTAGCAGCAGGGTGCTGTGGCGTTCTGCCCCCACCGCTGCAGGGAACGCTTCGAAGCCCCGTTCATAGAACTTCAAACCGTAAAATACCTTTATTATTATGTTATCTACTGATCGAAATAATCAGCAGACGGGGAGTGGTATGCCTACTCCGATGGAGCAGTCAAATGATTTATCTAAAAAGGAGCCCTTCTCGGGCACTACGCAGGCCATAGCCGAGGAGTTTGCTCGGTCGAAGGTCTCTGCCTACAAACTCGACCTGCTGAAGGAGTTGCAGGCACCCGACGCCATCCTGACGCTTAACGGTTGCTGCATCGCCTCGCGTGGTAACCTCTCGGCCGTCGTAGGCGAAGCGAAGAGTAAGAAGACCTTCCTCGCTTCGGGACTTGTAGCCTCGCTGCTCCACCTCCGCAAGCAGCTGGCGCGTCCCTTTCCGATGATGCCGACCGAGAAGTACTTCTTCGAGCGCGTCATCTGGGTCGATACCGAGCAGTCGGAGTTCCACGCCCGCAGGGTAGCCGACCGTATCACCCGTATGAGTGGCTACCCGATGTGCGAAGGGAGCAAGGGAGACCCCCGCATCGACTACTTCACGCTGCGCGAGTTAGAGCCCAAGGAGCGTATGCAGATGCTCCTGGAGGCGATCGAGCTCATCAACCCTGCGTTGGTGGTGGTCGATGGTGTAGCCGACCTGCAGCGCAACACGAACGACCTGGAGGAGAGCGATCGGCTGGTGGGTCAGTTGATGGCGATCTCTACGCTCTACAACTGCCACATCCTCTGCATCCTCCATACCAACCCCGGGTCGGATAAGGCACGCGGACACCTCGGCTCCTCGCTGCAGCGCAAGGCCGAAACGGTGCTCTATGTGCATAAGGTGGGCGAGAAGTCGCTCGTCGAGCCGCAGTTCTGCCGCAACGAGCCCTTCGAGCGCTTCGCCTTTATGATCGACGAGGAGGGGCTGCCCGTGGTCTGCGACCTGCCGCAGGAGAGCAGTGCAGGCAGTGAGGTGGAGCGCATCCTGCGCGACTACTACGGAGGTGCGGTGGAGCGTACGGTACTCACAGATCGCGTCGCAGAGCTCTGCTCGATCGACCGCCATACGGCCACGATGCGCGTCAACCGTGCCATCAAACGGGGCGTGATCGAGAGCCACGAGAAGATGGTCATGCTCCCCAAGCCTGCGCAGCTGCCCCCGGCAAGCGAGGCGACGACTACGAAGGCAAGCGAGGAGGTGCAACCTGCGCCACAACCTATGCCGCAACCAATGCCTCTGCCAACTCCACAACCAACCCCGCAACCAACTCCACCACCCCCGACGGTGTGGGACGAAGAGGAGGATACCCCCTTTTAGTCACAAGTCACACGGTCACAGGGCGTGACTTGTGTGACTTTTGTGACTTTTGTGACTTTTGTGACTCGTGTGACTCGTGTGACTTTTGTGACTTTTGTGACTGCTGTGACTAAGTGTGACTGCTGCCGAATTTGTAAATCCCAAAATTTATTCCTACATTTGAACTACCTTTCGCCCACTGCGACGATTTGGAGGCGTGAAAAACTAACTTAAAACCGTATAGACTTATGATTCGTATTGTTGCCGTACATACGGCTATGGCGCTCGTAGAGCCCCTCACCAAGCTCTTCAAGGAGCATCTTCCCGAAGTGAAACTCAACCACATTGCCGACGACTCGCTCATCCAGGAGGTGATCGCCAACAACGCCGTGACCCCCGCTGTGCGTCGTCGCCTCATCAGCTACTACAACGCAGCAGCCGACTCGGGTGCCGATGTGGTCTTCAACTGCTGCTCGTCGGTGGGTAAGGTGGCCGAGATGGGCGACCTGATCGCCCCCATTCCGGTCTTCCGCATCGATGGCCCGATGGCCGAGAAGGCGGTGCGCGAGGGTAAGAAGATTGGTGTGATCGCTACGCTCCCCACGACGCTCGAGCCCACCGTAGCGCTCCTGCGCGACAAGGCGAAGGCTGCCGGTGTCGAGATCGAGGTGGTAGAGGGCCTGGCCAAGGGTGCGTTTGGTGCCGAGAAGTCGGTGCACGACGGACTGATCGAGCAGGAGGCTGTGAAGCTGGCCGCGAAGGTCGATGTGATCGTGCTGGCACAGGGCTCGATGGCCGCTATGGAGTCGAAGCTGCGCGAGATGACCGGCAAGAAGGTCTATTCGAGCCCGCTGCTGGGTGTCGAGGGTCTGAAGGCGTTGCTCAAGGAGAAGGGGCTGATCTAACGATACGATGCGACCGAATATGATGAAAAAACGACCGTTTGTGCTCTCGCTGCTCATCCTGATCAGCGTGATCACCTTCCTCGACCGCATCAACATCACGATGGCCTCGCAGGACATCATGACCGAGCTGGGGCTCACCGAGTCGCAGTGGGGTTGGGTGCTGTCGGTCTTCACGATCTCCTACGGACTGATGCAGGTGCCCTTGGGTGTGTGGGGCGATAAGCGGGGCTACCGCCTCGTCTTGGCGCTCATCGTGCTCTGGTGGTCGCTCTTCACGGGTCTGACGGGTCTGGCGTGGAGCTTCGCGGCGCTGCTGGCGATCCGCTTCCTCTTCGGTATCGGTGAGGCGGGATCGTACCCCTGTATGACGGGTGTCGTGGTGCAGTGGTATAAACAACACGAAACCTCCACGGCACAGGGCTACATCTGGGCTGCCAGCCGTATGGGTGGTGCGCTCACTCCGTTCATCGTGCTGCCGGTGCTCACGCTGCTGGGGTGGCGCTGGGCCTTCTACCTGCTGGGTGCACTCGGCGTGGTGTGGGCTGCGGTGTGGTACTTCTGGTATCGCAATCGCCCCTCCGATGTGAAGGGCATCACCGAGGAGGAGCTGCAGTCGCTCCCCGAGCCGATGGAGAAGCAGGAGCAGGTGGCTATCCCCTGGCGCAAGATGATGCAGAACCGCCAATTCTGGCTCATCCTGGCGATGTACTTCTTCTACGCGTGGGGTAGCTGGTTCTTCTTCTCGTGGTTCCCGCGCTTTATGGAGGTGGGTCGAGGCTTCGCGAAGAGCGAGCTGACCTATGTCATTGCAATCCCCTTCGTGATGTCGATGATCGGCAACATCGTGGGCGGACACCTCTCCTCGAAGCTCTCGCTGAAGTATGGCATCAAGGTGGGTCGTCGCCTGCTGGGTGTGGGCGGACTGGCCGTCTCGGCCATCTTTATGTTCCTGGCGGCCTTCATCCCGGGCAAGACGGAGGTCTTCCTCTTCCTCTCGCTCGCCTTTGGTGTCATCGACCTGATGCTCCCCTCGGCCTGGGCCATCTGTAGCGACATCGGTGGTCGTTACTCGGGTGCTGTGTCGGGTGCGATGAATACGGCAGGCAACATCGGCGGCTTCGTCTGCGCCACGGCCTTCGGTTACCTGATCGAGGCTACGGGCAACTACAACGCTCCGCTCTTTGTCATCACGGCGATGCTCGTCATCTCGGCCGTGCTGTTCTGCTGCATCAACCCCACGAAGAGGCTCGTCGAGGAGTAGTCCGTTTGGATTACGCTATACCACAAAAAACCCGTCGGCATTGCGCTGACGGGCTTTTTTATGGGTTTTAAAGGCGTTTTGTCGGCTTATCGGCTCATTCGTTCCACCACCTCGCGGAGGGTCTCTACGGCGCCCACATTGCCCGGGAAGATCACATAGCGCAGGTTGGCGAAGTGCTCCTCCGAGCCGAGCTGAATGGTCGGAATGCCTGCTGCGGCCTGTCCCGCCACGCGTGCCACCCGCACCTCGAGGCTGTGGGTCAGGATGTCGTGCGAGGTGATGCCGCCCTTCGAGATGAGGAAGTCGGGACGGAACGGCAGTGCGCGTACCGCCTCCACCAGGAAACGCGAGATCTTCATACCGAGTGCCTGACGCTGCGCCACATCGTCCACACGCACCTCACGGCGCGAGGTGTAGAGCACGGGGGTATAACCCTCGGCGTAGTGTTGCGCTGCCAGCCCCAGGATGTCGGTCATCAGCGTGGGCGAGTCGTTCAGGATCGCCTCCACATCGATCTCCACGCCGCGTACACGCTCCGACTCGAGAAGGTGCATCAGCTGCTCGGTGCTCTTCTTCACGTGCGAACCCACAACCACCACACCGCGTGCTCCCGTGGCGGGTGCTGCGAGGTAGCCCTGCTCGGCGATGCCGCTCATCGCCTTCGGTAGCGAGGAGGAGCTGCGAATCACCACGGCGCGTCCACCCTCGGGGTGTACTACCTGCCCCAGAATGGCCAGGGCCAGACGCTGCAGGTCGTCGTAGTGGATCGAGTCGAAGGAGATGCAACGCTTTCTGCCCAGCTCCCTCAACTGCGCCCCCAACGCCTCGGGCGAGAGTCGGCGAAGCTCGTCAAGCGTGATGTGACACACCTCGTCACGCGTGATCGTGCCGCCGCCCTTCTCGACGATGTAGTCGCCCAGGTGGCTATTTTTGTATCCAAATACATTGTCGCGTGCAAACTCCGTCTCGGCCACGGGCACCAGCTCCTCGCCCTGCACCATATAGTGCACCCCCTCGGCCGTCAGGCGTCCAGCCTCGAAGAAGGAGGGGATGAAGAGCATCGGCAGCTCCGGCACAATGCCGTGCTCGGCCAGCACCTCCACCATCGTGTCGGGCTCTGCGGGGAAGTGCCCACGCAGGGTCGAGTCGCTGCGGCTGACAAAGACCAGGTTGTAGTGGTGGCGACGATTGGCCTTCAAGACGGCCTCCATCGCCTCGCGTACCACGGCGCGTGCCGCCTCCTCGGTCAAGGCGCGGCTGTTGACGAGCATATAGAAGAAGGGTGCTTCGTCGGTCAAGGCCTGCTCGACCTGTGCCTCCCCAAACTCGGTCAGCAGCAGACAGCCGTGCACGGTCTGAATACCCGTCGGGTCGTCGTCGATGACCACCAGACGGATGCGCTGCTCACGCAGCAGGGCGGCAATCTCCTCGCGCCAGGCGGGATGCTCCGCAGCGGGATAACGCTCTCGGAGTGCTTGGAGGGTGAGCATCTATGCGCGCAGTTTGTTGATACCCAAAATCTCACGCGCCTCGGCCGGCGTTGCGGGCTCGCAACCCAGCGCACGCACCAGCTCTACGAGCTTCTTCACCAGGAAGGCGTTCGTCGGAGCGCTCTTTCCCTCCTCGTAGTAGAAGCTATCCTCGAAACCCACACGCACCACGCTGGCACCCATCGCAATGGCGCAGCCCAGGAAGTGCAGGTCCTTCATCGAGTCGTTGTTCAAGCCCCAGTGGCCATCCTTCTCCATCAGCGAAACCATGCAGTGGAGGTTGTGCGGCGTGTCCGACAGGTTGCTGGCCGTGCCCGTTCCGAGGCAGAAGTTGTAGCTCATCGGACGGTCGAGCACCCCCTCGTTCGCCAGCTTCGTGCAGGTCTCCACCATGCTCAGGTCGAAGATCTCCATCTCGGGTACGACCTTCGTCTCGCGCATACGACCCGCCCAGTAGCGGATCTCGGGCAGCGTGTTGATGTAGACACTCTCGCCGAAGTTCACCGAACCCATATTGAGCGAAGCCACCTCCACACGAGGCTCGTTGAGGCAGACGCTGCGCTCCTCGAGCGTGAGGGTCGAAAGACCACCCGTCGAGCCCTGAATCACGATGTCGGTCTGCTCCGAAATCAGGTCGAGCGTACGGCTGAAGTGGGTCAGATCGAAGGTCTGCTCACCCGTCAGGTCGCGGACATGGAGGTGAACCATCGAGGCTCCCTCGGCAGCACAAGCAGCCACATCGGCAGCAATCTCTTCGGGCGTCAGCGGGTTGTGCGACCCCTCGGGTACGGGTTTGCCCACATGACATACGGGGGCTACGGTAACGACGATTTTGCGTTTCATATCGGTTGTTTTATTAATTTGATTTTCTGTTCTTTGTCGCGTGCGATCTACGCCTTTGGTTTAATTCGCTTGAAGCACAATCCGATCACCCCAAAGAGCGCTTCGCGGACAATGCCGCCCGACATCTTGGAGGCTCCCTCGCGACGCTCGGTGAAGATGATCGAGACCTCGCGGAGCTTCAGCCCCAGACGCCAGGCCGTGTACTTCATCTCGATCTGAAAGCCGTAGCCCTTCATCCCGATGGCGTCGAGATCGATCCGCTCCAACGCCTTGCGCGTGTAGCAGACAAATCCTGCCGTGGTGTCGTGGATCGGCATACGCGTGATCGTGCGCACATATTTCGAGCCGAAGTAGGAGGTCAGCAACCGCCCCATCGGCCAGTTGACCACATTCACCCCCCGGACATAGCGCGAGCCGATGGCCACATCTGCCCCCTCCTCGATGGCTGCCACCAGGCGAGTCAGATCGTCGGGGTTGTGCGAGAAGTCGCAATCCATCTCGGCCAGAAGGTCATAGCCCTGCTCCAAGCCCCAGCGGAAGCCCATCAGATAGGCCGTTCCGAGGCCGAGTTTCCCGCTGCGCTCCAACAGATGCAGCCGCTCGCCGTAGCGGGGAATGTAGCTGCGCACCACCTCGGCGGTGCCGTCGGGTGAGCCGTCGTCGATGACCAGCAGGTCGAAATCGCCCTCCAGGCTCATCACCTTCTCAACCATCGCTGCGATGTTCTCGCGTTCGTTGTAGGTGGGTATGATGACCAATTTTTGCATAGTACGCTTCATTTTATGCAAAGATAATCTTTTTCCGCAGAAAACGATCGCCCTTCGAGCAAAAATAGTATCTTTGCGTCGAAATAAACCCATTTCTACCATGAGAAATTTCTTGAAAGCAATCGCTGCGCTGGTGGTGCTGGTGGTTGCCGTCGCCCTGGTGGCCCCGCTGGCCTTCCGCGGAAAGATCGAGCAGATCATCAAGCAGGAGGCAAACAAGGTGCTGTTGGCTCGCCTCGACTTTGATAAACTGAATATAAGCCTCTTGCGTCATTTCCCTAACGCATCGCTTGACCTGAAGGGGTTGACCCTCGTGGGTGTCGATCGTTTCGAGGGTGACACCATTGTTGCAGCAGACCGTATCTCGGTGGTTGTAAATCCGTTGTCTATTCTCGGTGAAAGTGGTTTCGAGGTGAAGAAGGTGCTCTTTGCTGCCCCGCAACTCCACGCCCACAAGCTGGCCGATGGTGCGGTGAATTGGGATGTGATGCGCCCGACCGAAACGCCTGAAACGGTTGAAACACCTGAAACGCCTGAAACGGTTGAAACGGTTGAAACGCCCTCGTCGTTCCGCCTGGCGGTGCGCGACTTCCGCATCTCGAATGCCGTGATTCGCTACGAGGATGACTCGACCCACCTGGCCTTCTCGACCCGTCCGCTCGACCTGCGTCTGCGCGGTGACCTCTCGGCTGCCGAGAGCCAGCTCGACCTGCGTCTTGGGATGGAGCGCACGAATCTCCGCTCGGGTGTGGTGCAGCTGCTCAGCGATGCCGAGCTGGAGCTCAAGGCGAAGATTGCTGCCGACCTGGAGCATATGAGTTTCCGCTTCTCGGAGAACACGCTGCGCCTGAATGCCATCACGCTCTCGCTCGATGGTTGGGCCGAACTGCTCGACAACGGAGGCGTGGCGATGGATATTCTGGCCGGCACGGAGCGCGTAGCCTTCAAGGAGCTGCTCTCGCTCGTTCCTGCCTTCTATACGCGCGAATTCCGCAACCTCACGGCGGGTGGCGAGCTCTCGCTCTCGCTCTGGGCACGCGGTGAGCTCAGCGGATCGCAGCTCCCGGCCTTTGAGCTCAAGGCGGGTGTCAAGGAGGGTCGCTTCCAGTATGCAGCCCTGCCGAAGGCGGTCACCGACATCAACCTCGCCGCACGCATTGCCAACCCGGGTGGGGTGATGGACCGCACGGAGGTGGAGCTCTCGCACTTCGGCCTCAAGATGGCCGGCAACGCCATCAAGGCCTCGTTCTACGGCACGAACCTGATGAGCGATCCGCAACTCAAGGGTGCTCTGCGTGGTGAGATCGACCTGGGTGCTATCAAAGATGTTTACCCGCTGGAGGGAATCGACCTCAAGGGTCGGATCACGGCCGACCTGCAGGGTGCAGGCCGCCTCTCGGATGTCGAGAAGCAGCGCTACAACAAACTCTCGGCGTCGGGTACCTTCGTCGTAGAGGGGATGCGGCTCACGATGGCAGCCCTGCCCCCCATCCAGCTGCAGCGTGCAGCCGCCACGATCAACCCCTCGGAGATGACCCTCGGCGAGCTGAGTCTGACCGTCGGCCAGAGCGATATGAAGGCGCACGGCCAGCTGACGAACTACCTGGGCTACCTCCTGCAGGGTTCGACGCTCGAGGGACGACTCTATGTGAACTCCGAACTCTTGGAGCTCAACGAGCTGATGACCGCCCTGGCAAGCAGCCAGGAGGAGGCGGAAGCCCCTGCAGCGGCTGAAACGCCTGCCGAGAGCCCCGCAGCGGAGGGTGCAGCGATGGCTGTTGCCGTGCCCGAGAACCTCTCGCTCTCGCTCGCGACCAACCTCAAGCAGATCCGCTTCCAGCAACTCGATATCCGCAACCTCACGGGTGAGGTGCGTGTGGCCGATGAGGCTGTTGCGCTCAACAAACTCTCGATGCAGCTCTTTGGTGGCCGGGCTTCGGCCTCGGGCAGCTACTCCACGAAGCAGCAGGGCGATCCCGCCCTCAAGATGAACCTCGCGCTGGAGCGTGCTTCGTTCAAGCAGAGCTTCGAGCAGCTCGAACTGGTGCGTCAGCTCGTGCCCCTCTTTGCCAAGACGGGTGGCGACTACTCGCTCTCGCTCGACCTCTCGACCCGCCTGACGGAGCAGATGACCCCCGTGATGCAGAGCATCAATGCCACGGGTCAGCTCCGCTCGGAGAATATCAACCTGCAGCAGATCGAACTCTTTGGTCAGCTGGCCGACCTCACGAAGCAGGAGCAGCTGCGCAAGATCGAGGCGAAGGATCTGAAGGTGGAGTTTGCCGTGAAGGATGGTCGCCTGACGACCCGCCCCTTCACGCTGAAGATGGGCTCGATGGGGCTGACCCTCTCGGGCTCTACGGGGCTCGATCAGACGATCGACTATGAGGCTTCGCTCTCGCTTCCCGAGGGGAGCGCAGGCGGCATTTTGAGCCGTGTAGGCGTCGATATTGGCGGCACTTTCACCAAGCCGACCTTCCAGCTCGGTGTGAAGAAAGCGGCTGAGGAGGCGGTGAAAAACGCCCTCGATCAGCAGGTGCGTCAGCTGACGGGCAGCGAGAACCTCTCGGCCGAGATCGATAAGCGTGCCGAGCAGTTGCGCCAGGAGGCGGTAGCCGCCGGCGAGGAGCTGGTGAAGGTAGCCGAGGAGCAGCGTGAGAAGCTTGTGGAGGCAGCCGCCAAGAAGGGTGCGCTGGCCAAGATTGCTGCCGAGAAGGCAGGCGATAAGCTCGTTTCGGAGGCGAAGAAACAGGCCGAAAAGCTCGTAGCAAAGGCCGAAGAACAGATAGCTAAGCTCTAAAGAGTTAGCAATTCAAAATGTAGAATTCAAAATTCAAAATGAAAAAGGGGTGTATGGTTTGCCATACAACCCTTTTCTTTTTAGTGTCAAAAGATAATTTTGCATTCTACATTCTACATTTTGCATTTTTCATTGGCTCATCAGCCAACAACTACGGTCACCAACTCCTCGCGCTCGAGGTACTTCTGTGCCAAGGCCTGCACCTCGGCGGGGGTGATGCGGCGGATGCGCTCCACCTGCTCGGTGATGATCTGGTTGCTCTTGCCGCAGAGGATGTTCTCAATCGTCACATCGGCCACACCAAACGGACCGTCGAGGATGCGCATCATCTCGCCCGTCATGATGTTCTTCACGAGCTGCAGCTCCTCCTCCGTGATCCCCTCCGTGCGGAGGCGTTCGATCTCGGCGTAGATCTCCTCCAGTGCCTGCTCGGTCACCTCGCTGCCCACCTGCGTGGCGATGGCGAGGTAGCCCGCCTGCTTGAAGTTGACCATGGCAGCCATCACCCCATAGGTGAATCCGTTGCGTTCGCGCAGGTTCTGCATCAGACGCGATCCGAAGTAGCCGCCCAGCGCAGCAGAGACGACCTGCATACCCAAGAAGTCGGGGTGCTCGCGCGGGAAGAGCAGACGACCGATGCGGATGGCCGACTGTACCGCCCCCTCGTGCTTGAGGCGCACCTCGTGCTGTTGTACGGGGGTGGGGAAGTGGATCGAGTAGGGCTCTCCCTGCTCGGGGATCTGTTCCAGCAGGGCTATGATCGCCTGTCGCTCCGCCTCGCCGACCCGTCCGCTGCAGACGGCAAAGCCGTTGTCGGCCGTATAGTGGCTGCGGAAGAAGCGAATCAGCTCATCGCGTTGGAGTAAGTCATACGCGGCCTCATCGAAACAGTGGCCGTAGGGGTGATCTTCTCCAAAGAGCGCTTGAGCAAAGGCTTCGCGTGCCCGCACATCGACCTTCGTGCGGTCGATCGCCAGGCGCTGCTTGCGCTTGGCGCAGTAGGTGCGTACCTCCTCCTCGGCAAAGGCGGGACGCAGCAGAATCTCGGCCGCCACATCGAGCGTCGGCTGCACAAACTTCGAGAGCATGGCAAAGCTGATGTAGGCGTAGTCGCGGTCGATGTTCACATCGAAGTACGAGCCGTGGTAGTCGAGCTGCTCGGAGATCTCGCGGGCACTCATACGGCTCGAACCCTCAGCCAAGAGGTTGGCCGTAGCCGAGGCCGTGAAGGGGCTCTGCTGCGACGACGAACCGGCACGGAAGACCACCGAGAGACGCAGGATCTCGAAGTCGGCAGAGGAGAGAATATAGAGTTTCAGGCCGTTGCTCAGCGTGATGCACTCGGCATCGGCCACCTCGATCGAGGGAATGGTCGGTTGGGGTATCTGTTTCATCGGCGGGCACGGTAGATCAGGGTGGAACTATTCTCGGGTCGGAAGGTGCGACGCGCAAAGTCGAAGATGCGCTCCGCGTCGATCGAGCGATACTCGCTCACCTCGCGGTTGACGAGCGGCAGGTCGCCCAGGAACTCGTAGTAGCAGAGGTTCATCGCCTTGTTCATCACATTCAGCTCGCCAAAGAGCGTGTTGGCCTCGAACTTATTCTTCACCTTCTCCAACTCATAGGGGGTTGCCGGCACGGTTTTGAGCGCCTCGACCTCGCGGTGGAAGGCCTCGATGACCGCCTCCTCCGTGCTCTCGGGCAGGAGTTGACCGGTGAGGATGAAGAGTCCGGGATCGACATCGCCCGAGATGTAGGCGTTGACCGACGAGAGGAGTCGCTGCTCCTTGACCAGGTGCTGATACAGACGCGACGAGTCGCCTCCCGACAGCATATCCGACACCAAGTCGCCCGTACAGAAGTCCGCCGAGAGGCGGCTGCCCATGTGGTAGGCAATCGTGATCGTCGTGGCGGGCACATCGCGCTCGACCACCTGCACACGCGCTGCGGTCTGCTCGGGCTCTGCGGGGATCGCTGCAGGAGCTGTTTCGGGGCTTTTGAGCTCACCGAACCACGCCTCGGCAAGGTCCAACATCCGCTCCTCCTCCAGGTCGGCAGAGAGCGATAAAACGGCATTGGCAGGGTGGTAGTGGGTGCGGTAGAACTGCTCCACCTCCTCGAGCGTAGCCGCCTCGATGTCCTCGGTCGAACGGCCGATGGTTGCCCAACGATAGGGGTGTACCCGATAGGCCAGCTCGCGCATAAGCATCATCTGGTCGCCATAGGGCTGATTCAGGTAGCGCTGGCGAAACTCCTCCACCACGACGCGCTGCTCGGTCTCGAGCTTCTCGGGGGTGATCCAGAGCCCCTGCATACGGTCGCTCTCGAGCCAGAGGGCGGTCTCGATGTTGCCCACGGGGAGCGTGAGGTAGAAGTTTGTGTAGTCGTTGTTCGTGAAGGCGTTGTCCTCGCCCGAAGCCATCTGCACGGGGAGGTCGTAGATCGGCACATCGCGCGTGCCGCGGAACATCAGGTGCTCGAACAGATGGGCAAAGCCCGTGCGCTCGGGATCCTCGTTGCGCGCACCCACCTTGTAGAGCAGGTTCACGGCCGCCAGCTTCGAGATCGGGTCGCGATTGACCACCACCGTTAGTCCGTTTTTCAGTATGCGTTTCTTGTATGCAATCATATCTGCGACAAAAGTAGTGTAAAAATGCGAAATACAAAGCCTTCGAATTGCCGAAAAAATGGTTACTTTTGCAGACCGCACCTCGTGATGCGGCGTGAATAGAACAGATGAATATGTGGCAGTCGATTTTGGTCGTTGGTATGGGCAGCTTCTGCGGAGGAGCCCTGCGCTATTGGATCTCTACGCTGATGCGCACGGCGTGTGGCACGGCTTTCCCGTGGGCTACGCTGAGCGTGAACCTCTTGGGGTGCCTCGCCTTGGGCGTTGTAATGGGACTTTTTGGTCGTTTTAACGCCACGGGCAGCGCTTGGTGTCTGCTGCTTGCTACGGGCTTCTGCGGTGGCTTTACGACCTTCTCAACCTTCGCCAACGAGAGTCTGCAACTACTCCAGGGAGGTCAACTCTGGCCCTTTGTCGGCTACATCGCCCTCAGCCTCCTCGGCGGCCTCCTCCTCGCCGCCACGGGCTACTGCCTGGTGAGATAAGATGCGGCAGGGCTTGGCACTTTGCGTGAGTGTGAAGTGGAGGGTGGAGAGTTGGCTTGAATCCTCGAAGGGGGCAAAGACGACCTCCGATGCCAGGTCGGCCGTAGCCCAATTGCGCAGTTGCGAGTTGGAGAACGAGGGTCGGGAGTAGTCGCGGAACGAGATGAAAAGGAGTCTGTGCTCGTCGTATGCGGTTTTCTATACTGGCTTTTAGGGGTAAAACTATCCCTTAAAAATAATTTTTTGCAGCAAACTCGTACTGCTCGATAAATATCTGCTTGAATGCGGCTATGTTGTTCTGTTCGTAGAACATCAGCATCGCTTTCTTGTAATCCACTGAATCGACCGTGCGGAATGATAGCGGACAATATCCCCACGCCATAAGTATTGCATTGCTGGTGATTCGAGCGGTACGCTTATTGCCGTCCGAGAATGCTTGTATATACGACAACAGTACCAACGCAAGCAGTGCCTTCTCAAATATATTCTCCTTGCTATTTATAAGCGTACAACTATCCTCCAATGCCTCACGGATTTGGAACTCGTTATCCAACGGGCGATAATTCGTACCCGTAATACCAACTCGTCGGGTGCGAATTCCTCCGCCAACACCCAACTCCTTTGTAAGTATGGCGTGAATATCCTCAATGCGTCGTGTGGTTATCTCTTTCAAATAATCAGGGTTGTCAAGCATAAAGTCGAGAGCGTCTTTGTGGTTGAGCAACATCACAGCCTCATCTTTTGTCTTGCCTTGAGCTGTCTGTTTCTCTTTCAGCAGTCGCTCGGTTTCGAGGAGAGAATAGGTGTTGCCCTCAATCTGCGAAGATTTCCACGACAAGTCCACACCCAGACGCTCCATCTCCTTGCGGTACTCCACCTCGGAGAGTGTCTGCATATTTGCGAGGAACTGCTGATGTGCAACATTTAAACGCTGCATATCCTCCTCCGTAAAAATAGATACCTGTGGGAGTGTCAAACGAATGAGATTAAAGTTGAACGACTCCTGTACCTTGCGCTCGTCAATATCTTTGAGGAAGTAGGTATTGATGTCAAGTGGCATCATAAGTTGAGCCTGCATAGAGAGCGAGTAGCGTGTAGCCTTGCCCTTGCCTTCTACAACAATATCTCCACGCTGGACACCGTCAGCAATAATTCTTTTTAGCGTTCGCTCGTTGGGCGCATTAGTCAGCCCAGCAGCTATTTCAACCCTGCTTGACGAAGGATTGTAATGCAAAAATTGGAGTATTTCAACCAGTATCGTCATACGCTATTCTCTTTATTCGGGACAAATATAGTGATTTTATTTGAAAATACGGGACAGATAACGAGCTAAATGTCCCGAAAATTACATATTTATGTCCCGTAAGCACTCTATTTGGGCTTTTTATCAAGTGTCATGTTGTATGATCGAGTTGTTGCGTGCAAGCCCGCCCGCTCGCTTATACAACAAAAAAACAACCGAAGCTGCTTCGGTTGTCGCTTAAAATTAGGTGATCCCGGCGGGATGGTCGGTTGCTGCGCCAGACGCACACACAAGGCACTTTTTAAATGTCACTCTGCACTCACTGATGCGGTTTTCTACACTAAAATTTAGGCGGCAAATTGACCTCATTCTAGGTAATTCCACTACTGACTTGGGTTGCGCTATTAGCAAATATAGAAATAATTTTTCGGGTGAGCAAACGGTTTTGAGGCAATTTTCAAAAATACTTTTACAGAAGTGATAAATGGCGCACAAAGCACTTTTGTATATGTGTTTGCTGTAATTATTTAGGCATAAACAAAAGTTGCTATGTTACAGTAAATTAGCTGGCAAGTTTTTTGCAAAATTTGCATTTTGATAAAAAAGTTTATATATTTGTAGTGTAATTAAGTGTATTATGGCAACTCCTATCTTTGATTTTAATCGAGCCCTTAACGCTTTGTTGTATGTAGCAAATAGGGTTGAGAAGCGAGACATACACAAAATCTTTAAGATTCTGTATTTCGCTGATATGTTGCATCTATCTCAGTATGGTAGAGCCATAACTGGAGATAGATATATCGCTATGAAATATGGTCCCGTACCATCATCCATTTATGATATGGTTAAAATCGTGCGTGGTGATAGCTGGTATGTAATGGATGATTTAAAAGCATTCTTTGCCGTAAATGGTAAATTTTTGGAACCACTGCGTGATGCCGACATTAGTTATCTTTCCGATACAGATATTAGTGAATTAGACTCGTCTATTGATAAGTACTCTGCCTTTGATTTTGGCGAGATGACCCGTCTATCTCATGGTTCTGCTTGGCAAAATGCATGGGACAATCCAATTGTTGATGAAATATCTGTGGAGGATATTTTGCGTGAATGCGATGCTGACGAAGCTTATATTAATTTTGTTGTAGAAAGCATTACTGCACAAAAAGAATTATCACGATGAGAGCAGTACAGCGAGGCGACATCTACCATAGATATTTTACCAGTACAAATCCTCCAAAGAATAAGTTCTTTGTGATTGTCGGAGAGGATAAGCATAATTATATTGGGTATTTTTTCATTAACTCAAATATCAATGGTTTTGTATCGAGAAATAATGCAATGACGCAGATGCAGATGCCCATTAAACCATCCGACTATCCTTTTCTAACACATGTTTCTTTTGTGGCAGGACATGATTTGGCGACAATCAGCAAGAATGAACTTATAAACGACCTAAGTTCTGGCAATGCACAATTTAAGGGGAGAATGCACCCATCTGACATGCAAATGTTGCTGAATGCAGCTCTAGCATCTCCATTGTTCTCTGCAAGAGAGAAAAGATTCTTTCAATAATCAATATGATATTTCAAATCTCTGCCAAATCTCCATCAAAAATGAGATTTGGCAGAGATTTGCTTTTTAGGGACACAGCTTATTGTTCCTCCAAAAATTCTTCGTATCATAGCCTTTCGTATAAAACAGATTGTCAATGACAAAACAGATCTTAATCAGTTTAATCAAAAGGGGCATGCAGGACTCTGCTGTGCAGGTGAGGCGTTCATTGGGGCGTACCTCGTATGCAACTACGCACAGTCAAGCCCTACAGCAGGCGGAGATGCTGGAGCAAGCAAAGCAATCCCAGCGAATTGGCAAATAGACGAATAGCAGGAAAAGTTAGTGGAACAATGGGCAACTGCAAAAAGGCTTATGGGTTGCTAATGCTATTGATACAATTTCCGAAACTCCAATATGTATTGATTGTATCGTAAAGTTTATTAGAAAATATGAAATTAGCTATACTTTAGTAAAAAGCCCCGATACTCTGCGAACGTTTGAAAAAAATGCAACTTTCGCAGAGTATCGGCTATTTTTTAGAGCAATCGCTAGGCAGTTACGGTCATTTTGCCTACCGCTGATTTAGTTCAACAAAATAATTTTTTCCAAAATGCAGTAAACTGCCGCATCTCGGAAGCAAAATGAACTAGTGACAATTGTCACGGTTTGGGCTTACCCAGCGGGTGTTGTTGATTACTGGTATCTTTACCGCTCGAATTCAAAAACTCTTGCGGATTTTTATCGATTCTCAAAGTTGTTCGCACTTCCCCATATTACTAAGATAACAGTTTTTCATAATCTCCCCACTGGAATTTTACAGTGAGCCAACATAAGCCGCAACCGTTTGGTACGGTTGCTTTATCGGGTTTTATCGGTGAGGGTTTGTGAAATTGCGAAAAATGAGTAACTTTGTTACACGCAAACTACAAACCCTATGAAAGAAGCTGGCTATGTATATATCTTGACCAATCCGAGTTTTAAGGAGGATTGGGTGAAAATCGGTAAAAGCTCTCGCCCTGTGGATATCCGCTCCAAAGAGTTGGACAATACCGCTGTGCCCCTGCCGTTTGAAATCTATGCAACCTTGAAAACGGTGAAGTATTCCGAGGTGGAGCGTGCAGTTCATCAGACGATTGATAGTCTGACCGATTTGCGCATTCGTCAAAATCGTGAGTTTTTCAATATCACACCAAGTGAGGCGTTGAATATCCTCAAACGAATGGCTACCATGCTTGATGATGCAGAGATTACAGAATATGAAAATAACCAGCCTATCGACCCTGATACGAATATTGTAAAATCGGGAGTTCGACACTCCGCAACAGTCTCCGACACAGCGAATCTTCAATTTGAATTTTGGACAGAATTTAATCGCAACGCGTATACTAACGACACCTTTACAAAATTGTTCTCGTTGAGAAAACCGGGTGCGCAACATTGGTATGACATTAGTATTGGATCTTCTCAGTGCCATATCTCTTTAACTGCTAGTAGACAAAAGCGAATGATTACAGCAAGTTTGTATATACATGATGGAGATGATTTATATAACAAACTCTATTTAAATTCGAATATAATAGAGCAGTCTATAGGGCAACCGATTGAATGGCGAGGAGAGAGAAAACACAAACGCGTTTTGATTGTCAACCAATTTGATATAGACAACAAGAATGATTGGAAAATAGCTTTTGATTGGCTTTATAGTAAGAGTGTTGTTATTTACCGTGCGGTCAAACAGTATCTTTAATAATTATTAGTAGGGAAGGTAGATGTTTTGTTTGCTTCGCTTGTCGTGGGCGAATCTTTTACAACGGAATCAAGCGCTATTATAACAAGTCCCCCTTTTCAAAGGGGGATTTAGGGGGATTGTAAGTGTAGGATCTCGAAAAAAGGAGTCGATTTTTCGACTCCTTTTTTCAGTGATCCCGCTGGGGCTCGAAGCGGAGGGCTGCAAGCCCGCAGCTCGCGAGGATACCATTAAAAATTCAACACAAATATCCTCGCAACCCATTATCAAACGCACCAGCGCAAGAAAGCGACAAACCGGCTTGGCCGGTGTTTGTTTTGGGGCGGGCGAGGGGTGCTTGCACACCAACGCACGAAACAAAAAAACAACCGAAGCACTGCTTCGGTTGTCGCTTAAAAATAGGTGATCCCGCTGGGGCTCGAACCCAGGACCCCAACATTAAAAGTGTTGTGCTCTACCTGCTGAGCTACGAGATCTCCGGTACCAAACTTATTTTGGTGGTGCAAAGGTAGGCAAAAAATCACATAAACCAAATTTTTGGGAAGAATTTCTCGTTTTTGCTCTGAAGATTCATCGCCCTCAGCGGCTCGTTTTCTGTAGCTGCCGCGTGCGGTGGCGGAAGATGGAGTGGGTGCAAATTTTCCGAGCGGCTGTTTGAAATCATCAAGAAATATGTATATTTGTCTTTTAAAACAACCCTTTCGCTACTATGAAAAACCTCTTTACCTTGCTGGGTGCGCTGGTGTTCTTTGCGGCCTGCGCCCCATCATCCACGGCCGAAGGCTCGTACACGGCCGATTGGTCATCGCTCGAAAAACACGAAGCGGTGCCCGATTGGATGCGTGATGCGAAGTTCGGCATCTATGTCCATTGGGGCGTCTACTCCGTGCCCGCCTACGGCAACGAGCAGTACTATTACTATATGCACCGCGATTCCACCTCGGCGGATTTCTTGATGGGCGGACATCGTCGTCACGAGCAGCTGTGGGGTCCGCTCGAGGAGTTCGGCTACCACGACTTCATCCCGATGTTCAAGGCCGAGCGATTCGATCCCGAGGCGTGGGCTACGCTCTTCAAGGAGAGTGGTGCGCAGTTTGCTGGTATGGTGGCCGAGCACCACGACGGATTCTCGATGTGGGACTCGAAGCAGACCCCCTTCTGTGCGGCCAAGATGGGCCCGAAGCGTGACCTGGTGGGGGAGCTCTCGCAGGCGATCAAGGCGCGTGGCATGAAACTTTTTCTCTCGCTCCACCACGAGAACAACTACACCTATGTGAAGGTCAAGGAGCACTGGGCGGCCAATAATCCCAAGTACGAAAAGCTCTACGGCTGCCTGATGGAGCACGAGGAGTGGCTTGAGATGTGGCTCAACAAGGGGCGTGAGGTGGTGGATCAGTATAGCCCCGACATCATCTATTTCGACGCTTGGATGGATCAGATTCCCGACTCGCTCAAGCGGGAGTTCTTGGCGCACTACTTCAACCGTGCCGAGGAGCGCGATCAGCAGGTGGTCGTGACCTATAAATACGAGGAGTTGCCGCGCACGGTCTGCATGCTCGATCACGAGATGCACGCGCCGACGGAGATCGACCCCGAGCCGTGGCTCTCGGACCTGACGATCAGCAACGGCTACCACCGCTCGTGGGGCTATGTGAAGGGGATGGAGCTCCTCTCGCATCAGGAGATCATCCAACACCTCGTGCGGGTGGTCTCTAACAACGGACGCCTGCTGTTGAACCTCTCACCGAAGGCAGACGGCACGATCCCGCAGAACCAGCAGGATGTGGTGCAGAATGTGGGTGTATGGCTCTGGTCCTATGGCGAGGCGATCTACGGCACCCGCCCATTTGTTTGCTCGGGTGAGGAGGTGGATGGACTTCGTGTGCACTATACGCGCAAGGGGAATGCCCTCTACGCCATCTTCCTCGATTGGCCGGGGCAGGGCACGACCGTGCAGTTGTCGGCTGTCACGCCCGCTGCACTCGGATCGCAGCGCGTGAAGCAGGCTACGCTCCTCTCGGTCAAGAAGAACTACGACTGCCCCTTCGCCCAGCAGGCCGACGGATTGCAGCTGACAATCCCCAAGAATGGTCGCCTCCCGTCGGATGCGGCACAGGTGGTGCACTTTGATTTGGAGTAGCAGTTGATCTATTATCAGTGAATGCTATCATGCGGCGTCTCTTGCTTTTTCTCCTCTTGCTCTGCCCCTTGTGTGGCTTTGCGCAGGGCTTCCGAATCGTCTACATCGGCGACTCGATTACCGATGGTGGTTGGGGACGCAGTGGGGGATCTATGGCTGCGGCCGAGGAGCGCAATCAGCGCGATCTAAACCACCTCTACGGCCATAGCTATATGCTCTTTACGGCGGCACACTTCGAGAGTGAATATCCTACGCGCGGCCTCGTCTGCTACAACCGCGGCATCAGCGGCTACACCCTCCAGGAGCTGCATGCCCGCTGGGAGCAGGATGTCGAAGCCCTGCAGCCCGACCTCGTTTCGATCTTGATCGGCACGAACGATGTGGACCGTGCCCTGCAACGGGGCGAGCGGATCGATGGTGCTGCCTGGGAGGCCTCCTATCGTGCCCTACTCGACCGCACCCGAACAGCCTTCCCATCGGTTCGGTTGGTGCTCTGCACCCCCTTTGTTGCTCAAACGGGTCGTATGGCGCAACAGACGAACTATGCGCACCGCGCAGAGGATGTGGCCGCTTTGACGGCGATTGTTGTGCGCCTGGCCGAGGAGTATGGAGCGATGCTGGTTCGCTTCGATCGCCTTTTCGAGGAGTTGATGGCGCTTCCGGTGGCAGGTGAATATTGGATTTGGGACGGCATTCATCCCACCCCGGCCGGTCACAAACGGATGGCCGACTGGTGGATTCGGGAGGTTGCACCCATCTTTCAAAATTAAACGCGACGATTGGGGGTAAGCGCTCGCTTCGACGCTTTAAAACAGACGCAAATCGTTTCATCTGCTCGGGGGTGGTTCTGTATGGGGCTGCCTCCGATTGCTGTTTGTGGGGCTCGGTGGCGTAAAAATTGCATAAAAAAACTCTTTTCGGGGGTTGCTTTTTTCAAAGTTGTTTATTAACTTTGTGAGACTGAAATTGTGCAAATAGGACTAAAACTATCAACAAACACACAAATATCTCTAAACTTTAACACAATGGCAGAAAAGAAATTTATCACTTGTGATGGTAACTATGCTGCGGCGCATGTGGCTTACATGTTCTCGGAGGTAGCTGCTATCTATCCCATTACGCCGTCTTCGACCATGGCCGAGTATGTCGACGAGTGGGCTGCGCAGGGTCGCAAGAACATCTTTGGCGAGACGGTCAAGGTCGTTGAGATGCAGTCGGAGGCTGGTGCTGCCGGCGCTGTACACGGCTCGTTGCAGTCGGGTGCGCTGACCTCGACCTTCACGGCGTCGCAGGGTCTGTTGCTCATGATCCCGAACATGTACAAGATCGCCGGTGAGTTGCTCCCGGGCGTATTCCATGTTTCGGCTCGTGCCCTCGCTTCGCACGCACTGTCGATCTTTGGTGACCATCAGGATGTGATGGCTGCTCGCCAGACGGGCTTTGCCTTCTTGGCAACCTCGTCGGTTCAGGAGGTAATGGACCTGGCCGGTGTGGCTCACCTGGTAGCCCTCAAGGCTCGCGTTCCGTTCCTGCACTTCTTCGACGGTTTCCGCACCTCGCACGAGATCCAGAAGGTGGAGCTGATTGATGAGGCTTCGCTGACGGCGCTCATGGATCGTGAGGCTCTGAAGAAGTTCCGCGCTGCGGCGCTCAACCCCGAGCACCCCGTAACGCGTGGTACGGCTCAGAACCCCGATATCTACTTCCAGGCACGCGAGGCTTGCAACAAGTTCTACGATGCAGTGCCCGACATGGTAGCTGAGACGATGGCCGAGATCTCGAAGATCACGGGTCGCAACTACGCTCCGTTTGTATACTATGGTGATCCCGAGGCTGAGGAGGTTGTTGTAGCCATGGGCTCGGTAACCGAGACGCTCAAGGAGACGATCGACTACCTGATGAAGCAGGGCAAGAAGGTCGGTTTGATCACCGTACACCTCTATCGTCCCTTCTCGGAGAAGTACTTCTTCGCTGCTGTGCCCAAGACCGTTAAGAAGGTCTGCGTGCTCGACCGCACGAAGGAGCCGGGTGCTGAGGGCGAGCCGCTCTACCTGGATGTGAAGTCGATGTTCTACGGCAAGGAGATTCAGCCGATGATCATCGGTGGTCGCTACGGTCTCTCGTCGAAGGATACGACGCCGGCACAGATGCTGGCTGTGTTCGAGAACCTTGCAGCTGCAGAGCCTAAGAACCACTTCACGGTGGGTATCGTAGACGATGTAACGAACCTCTCGCTGCCCGTAGGTGAGGAGATCTCGATGGCCAAGCCGGGTACCTTTGAGGGTCTGTTCTTCGGTCTGGGTGCCGACGGTACGGTAGGTGCTAACAAGAACTCGATTAAGATCATTGGTGGTTCGACCAACAAATATTGCCAGGCTTACTTCTCGTACGACTCGAAGAAGTCGGGTGGTTACACCTCGTCGCACTTGCGCTTTGGTGACAACCCGATCACTTCGCCCTACTTGGTTACGACGCCCGACTTCGTGGCTTGCCATGTGCCGTCGTATGTAGATAAGTACGATGTACTGAAGGGTCTGAAGAAGGGCGGTTCGTTCCTCTTGAACTCGACGCACGACGCCGAGACGACCTGCCGCACGCTGCCCGACCACATGAAGGTGTATCTGGCTAAGAACGAGATCAACTTCTACATCATCAACGCTACGAAGATCGCTGCCGAGCTGGGTCTGGGTTCGCGCACGAACACGATCATGCAGTCGGCCTTCTTCAAGATTGCCAATGTGATTCCGTTCGACAAGGCTGTTGAGGAGATGAAGCACGCCATCCTGAAGTCGTACGGCAAGAAGGGTGAGGATATCGTGAACATGAACTATGCGGCTGTTGACGCCGGTGGTTCGGCTGTTGAGAAGGTAGAGGTTCCCGCCGAGTGGGCTAAGATCGAGGTGAAGGAGGCTGCTGCTGTTGTTGACAGCGCTCGTCCGGAGTTCGTTCAGAAGATCGTTGACCCGATCAACGCCCTGAAGGGTGACAACCTGCCCGTATCGGCCTTTGCAGGTCGTGAGGACGGTACCTGGGACAACGGTACGGCTGCTTGGGAGAAGCGCGGTATCGCCGTGAATGTTCCCGAGTGGGTAATGGACAACTGTATCCAGTGTAACCAGTGTGCTTATGTCTGCCCCCACGCTGCTATCCGTCCGTTCCTCGCTACGGAGGAGGAGGCTGCCGCTACGGGTCTGGAGTGGAAGCAGGGCTTGGGCGAGACGAAGGCCTACAAGTTCCGCATGCAGGTTTCGCCGCTCGACTGTACGGGTTGCAACAACTGCGTTGATGCTTGTCCCGCCAAGACGAAGGCTCTGGTGATGAAGCCGCTCGATTCGCAGATGAAGGAGGCTCAGAACTGGGAGAATGTGATCAAGACGGTCGGCTATAAGGAGGTTGTTGATAAGACCAAGACGGTGAAGAACCTGCAGTTCGCTCAGCCGCTCTTCGAGTTCTCGGGTGCTTGCGCCGGTTGCGGTGAGACCCCCTACATCAAGGCTATCACGCAGCTCTTCGGCGACAAGATGATGGTTGCCAACGCTACGGGTTGTACCTCGATCTACTCGGGTTCGGCTCCCTCGACGCCCTACTGCACGAATGCTAAGGGTCAGGGTCCGGCTTGGGCTAACTCGCTCTTCGAGGATAACGCCGAGTTCGGTCTGGGTATGCATGTTGGTATCGAGAAGCTCCGCGACCGCGTTCAGGGCTACATGGAGGAGGCAATCGCTAACTGCGAGTGCTGCACCGAGGAGCTCAAGGGCGTGATGAAGGAGTGGATCGAGGCTCGCTACTCGTCGACGAAGTCGGGCGAGGTTTCGGCTCGTCTGATCCCGATGCTGGAGGCTTGCGGTTGCGATACCTGCAAGAAGATCCTCGAGATGAAGGATTGGCTGGTGAAGAAGTCGCAGTGGATCATCGGTGGTGACGGCTGGGGCTACGATATCGGCTACGGTGGTGTAGACCATGTGCTGGCATCGGGTATGGATGTGAACATCCTGGTTGTCGATACGGAGGTTTACTCGAATACGGGTGGTCAGTCGTCGAAGTCGACGCCGATTGGTGCCGTTGCGAAGTTCGCTTCGAGCGGTAAGCGCATCCGCAAGAAGGACCTCGGCGCTATGGCCATGACCTACGGTTATGTATATGTAGCACAGGTTTCGATTGGTGCATCGCAGCAGCAGCTCTTCAATGTACTGAAGGAGGCTGAGGCATACCAGGGTCCGTCGCTCGTGATCGCATACGCTCCGTGTATCAACCACGGTATCAAGGGCGGTATGACGCGCACGCAGCAGATCGGTAAGGACGCCGTAGCTTGCGGTTACTGGCACCTCTACCACTACAACCCGGATCTGGAGGCACAGGGCAAGAATCCGTTCGTGCTCGACTCGAAGGAGCCCGATTGGTCGAAGTTCCAGGACTTCCTGATGCGAGAGGTTCGTTACACCTCGCTTAAGAAGGCCTTCCCGACCGAGGCACAGGAGCTCTTCGACGCTGCCGAGGAGAATGCAAAGTGGCGCTACAACAGCTATGTACGCCGCTCGAAGATGGAGTTCTAATCCGCTTTGAGATAACACGAAGGCTGCGAACCACCCGGTTCGCAGCCTTTTTTTTGACCATAAAAACAGCGGTTAGTCGAAGCCGTTTCTGCTAATCTCTGTTTTCCTTCGCTGGTCAATAACTATTCAGTTGATACACAGCCATTTGGTGATATAACTTGTTAAGGGCGATTAAAGGCGATTAAGAGCCATTAAGGGTGGTCTTTTAGGCCTTTCAAGAACTCCTCCACCACCTCGTTGAAGCGTTCGGGCTGCTCCATGTTGACCATGTGACCACTATCCTCGATAAGGACAAAACGGCCGTTGGGGGTGTGCTGGATCATCGAGGGGGCGGTGCGGGGCGCTTCGTTGGGGCGTTGTGCCCGAATGTAGAGACAGGGCAGGGTCGGGCGCTTCTCCTTCAGGATGGCCGTTGCTTCGCGGGCGTAGTAGCAGTGCACCTCGTGGTGGGTCGCCTGCCAGCCATCCCAATCCATGATGATGCGTCGCAGTGGTCGGCGAATCTCCTTCGCGCGGCTTCCTCCGCGCAGGAGTGAGGCGATCCATTCCCGCTTGTAGGCGCGTATGCCCTTGGCTAAAACCGCATCAATCGAGGCCTGCTTGCGGGTGATCTCCTCGGCTGTCATCGGCTCGTGGATGCTCGGTGTGGAGCGGATGACTCCCTCGGCCATCGTAGCCGAGAGTAGGCGTTCGGGGGCAAGCGCCACCAGGTCGCCGACAATAAACCCGCCCATCGAGAGCCCGACGAGGTGTGCTCGCTCGATCTGCAGGGCATTCATCAGCGCCAGCAGATCGTCGGCGTGGGTGAAGAGTTGCTCCTCGCGTTGCTTCGACGAACGACCGTAGCCACGGGCGTCGTAGCAGATCACGCGATAGTCGTTGGCGAAGTGTTTGACCTGCTCCCTCCACATGCGCCGATCGAGCGAGTGCCCGTGTACGAAGATGAGCGGTTCGCCCTCGCCATAGGTCTCGTAGTAGAGCGCGGCATTGGGTAGCGTAACCCACCCCTTCTCGCGGGGTTTTGCCTCGGAGGGTAGCGCAATTAGAAGTGTTATTATCAGCGAGATAATACGGACTACCTTCATTATTTTCGAACTTGATGTTTTAAGGAAATACCATGCGGTAGCAGTTGGTCTCTTTGGGCTCGAAACCCATCGATTGGTAGAGCTTGTTGGCGGCTACGCGCAGGGGGTTAGAGGTGAGCATGAGTTGCTGCACGCCGAGCTGTTTGGCCTCCTCGATGGCGTGTGCAACGAGCGCTTTGCCGTAGCCCAAACCGCGGCGTGAGTCATCGACCACCACATCCTCGATCCACGCTTTGCTCCCCGTGGGCGAGTGGTAGATGCCGAGCGTAAGCGTGCCGACCACCTGATCGCCCTCCTGTAGAAGGTAGAGGTGGCTCGAAGGGTCGTTGAGTAGTCGTCGCAGCCCCGCTTCGGTGAGGGGGCAGTGGACGGGGGTGAGCTGGTCGAGCAGCGCCTGTAGTTGTAGGCGCAACGCCTCGCTGTAGTGGGTCGCTTCGGTAAGAGTAGGTTGCGTCATAAAGCGTTGTTTGGTAACCCAAAGATACGATTTTTTTCTTTTGCTCGCCTCTGTTTTGCGATTTTACGGCGTGCGGGTCGATTTTTTTCTTCGCCCCACCGCGGAAATGTACGATATATCCCCGAAAAAATTTGGCTGTTTTTTCAAAATTGCGTATATTTGACAGAATATATGCCGTTATGGGCATAAATGCGTAAAAACTTAAAACCTAAATACGATGAAGCGTACATTTTTTGCTATGATCTTGGGCGTGGCGGCACTCTGTGCAGCCTGCTCTTCGGCCGAGCAGCCGACCCGTTCGGGACTGAAGGCCTCCGATTTTCAGACGACGATCGAGGGTCAGACGACGGACCTCTACACGCTGACCAATGCCTCGGGCATGGAGGTCTGCATCACCCCCTTTGGTGGTCGCGTGGTCTCGATCCTGGTGCCCGATCGTGAGGGCGTTATGCGCGATGTGGTGCTCGGTTTCGACAATATCAACGACTATCAGCATGTCCCCTCGGACTTCGGTGCTGCGATTGGCCGCTATGCAAACCGCATTGCACAGGGTAAGTTCACGCTCGACGGCGTGGAGTACCAGCTTCCGCAGAACAACTTCGGCCACTGCCTCCACGGCGGCCCGGAGGGTTGGCAGTATAAGCTCTACGAGGTGGCCGAGGCCACGGAGCAGAGCCTGACGCTCGTGATGCACTCGCCCGATGGCGATTCGCAGTTCCCGGGTGCTGTCGAGGCGAAGGTGACCTACACGCTCACCGACGAGAATGCGCTCGACATCGCCTACGAGGCTACGAGCGACCGCCCGACGATCATCAACATGACGAACCACTCCTACTTCAACCTCGCCGGCGATCCGACGCAGACGATCCTGGAGGATGAGCTGATGATCAATGCCGACCACTTTACGCCCGTAGACGATACCTACATGACCACGGGTGAGATCCTCCCCGTGGCCGGTACGCCGATGGATTTCCGCCAGCCGAAGGCGATTGGCGCTGAGATCACGAACTTCGACTATGAGCAGCTGAAGAACGGTAATGGTTACGACCACAACTGGGTGCTGAACACGGCAGGTGACCTCTCGCAGCCGGCAGTGGTGCTCTACTCGCCTGCAAGCGGCATCGAGCTGACGGTCTACACCGACGAGCCGGGTATCCAGGTCTACACGGGTAACTTCCTCGATGGTACGGCCGTGGGTAAGCACGATATCGCTTACGGTCAGCGTGTGGCTATCTGCCTCGAGACGCAGAAGTATCCCGACACGCCGAATAAGCCCGAGTGGCCGAGCGCTGTGCTGCGCCCGGGCGAGCGTTACACGAGCAAGTGCATCTACCAGTTTGGTGTACGCGAGTAATCTGATCTTGAAAAGAAGTATTAACCAATAAAAAATCAACTAACCAATGAATCTGATTGAAGCGTTACAGAACAACGGATTTGCGATGGTCGACTACGCGATCTTTGTGCTGTACATCATTCTGCTGGTGGGTCTTGGATTCTTCCTCTCGCGCAGCAAGGACGGCAAAGAGAAGTCGTCGAATGACTATTTTTTGGCAGGTAACACGCTGACCTGGTGGGCTGTGGGTGCCTCGCTCATCGCAGCGAATATCTCCGCCGAGCAGTTTATCGGCATGTCGGGCTCGGCCTTTGCGTCGGGTATTGCGATTGCCGCCTATGAGCTGATGGCTGCTGCCACGCTGATCGTAGTGGGTAAGTTCCTGCTGCCGGTGATGATCGAGCGTAAGATCTTCACGATCCCGCAGTTCCTGCGCGAGCGCTACAACTGGGGTGTGGGTCTCGCCTTCTCGATCTTCTGGCTCTTCCTCTATGTCTTCATCAACCTCACCTCGGTGGCTTGGCTCGGCGCTTTGGCCATCAAGCAGATCCTGGGTATCCCCGCAGCGCCGGGTATGCTGCTCGGTATGGAGGTCGATATGACGCTGATGGTCATCATCCTGATCCTCTTCATCATTGCCGGTATCTACTCGATCTACGGTGGTCTGGCTTCGGTAGCTTGGACTGATGTAATGCAGGTGACCTTCCTCGTGGGTGGTGGTCTGATCACGGCCTACTTTGCACTCGACTTCATCGCTGGCTCGCTCGACATTCAGGGTGGCGCTATCGGTGCTATGCAGGAGATCATGGCCAAGCTGGGTGCTGTGGAGGGCGACCGCCACTTCAACCTGGTGGTGACGCGTAACGAGGGTCTCTATCCCAATATCGCGGAGGATCCCTACTTCAGCACGCCGGGTATTGTACTCATTATCGGTGCTTTGTGGCTGACGAACCTCGGTTACTGGGGCTTCAACCAGTACATCATCCAGAAGGGTCTGGCTGCCAAGTCGCTGGACGAGGCTAAGAAGGGTATGATCTTCGCGGCCTTCCTCAAGATCCTCATTCCGTTCATCGTCTGCATCCCCGGTGTATGTGCCTACTACATCATGACGCAGGAGCCGGAGCTCTATCAGTCGCTGGCCGGCGAGATCGCCCGCTCGGACGATGCCTATCCTTTCCTGATCCGCAACTTCACGCCGACCGTGGTGAAGGGTCTCTCGTTTGCTGCCCTGGCTGCTGCCGTGATCTCGTCGCTCGCTTCGATGTTCAACTCGACCTCGACGATCTTCACGATGGATATCTACAAGCAGTTCATCAATAAGGGCGCTTCGGATCGCAAGCTCGTATCGGTGGGTCGCCTCACCTCGCTCTCGGCGCTGGTGCTGGCCTTGATCGCCGTTTACCCGATCATGGGTGCTGCCGACCAGGCCTTCCAGGTGATTCAGGAGTACTCGGGCTTCGTCTATCCGGGTGTTGTGGTGATCTTCGGTCTGGGTCTGCTGTGGAAGCGCGCTTCGGGTGTGGCTGCCGTGGTAGCTGCCATCGGCACCTTTGCCTTCTCGGTACTCTTTAAGTTCCTGCTGCCGGAGGTTCCCTTCCTGATTCGCATGGGCTATGTATTCATCGCCCTCGTGGTGCTCTTCATCACCCTCTCGCTCCTGAGCAAGAAGACCGTCAAGGCGGATCTCTTGGACGAGCATACGGTTAAGACGCAGCTCTTCTGGTCGCGCGTAACCTTCGTTGCTGCGCTGGTGAGCGTCGCTTTGGGTGTGATCGGCGTGCTGAATCCGACGATGCAGGCCAACGGTTTCGAGGCCTTCTTCTTCATGTGCGCCATGATGTTGACGATCTCGATCTACCTCCGCTCGAATGCCAAGGCTGCGGTGCAGGATCCGAAGGCTGTGAAGATCGACCTTTCGGTCTTCCATTCGGATGCCGCCTTCAACTGGGGCGCTGTGGGTGTGGTGGTGATCCTCGCGATCCTCTACTACTGCCTCTGGTAAGCAACTGACAGACAACCCCTCCCCGAATAGTGGGAGCGGGTTGTTTTTCGATAGATAAGAAACATAAAACGCTTGAAAAATATGTTAGAGCAACTCAAAGAGCAGGTTTGCCAGGCAAACCTCGACCTGGTGAAGCACGGTCTGGTGATCTTCACCTGGGGCAATGTCTCGGCCATTGATCGTGAGCAGGGTTTGGTGGTGATCAAGCCCAGCGGCGTGGACTACGACGACATGAAACCTTCGGATATGGTGGTAGTCGACCTCGATGGCAAGATCGTGGAGGGCGAGCTGCGTCCCTCGTCGGATACGGCCACGCACCTGGAGATCTACAAGGCCTTCCCCGAGGTGGGCGGCATTGTGCACACTCACTCGACCTACGCTACGGCGTGGGCGCAGGCAGGTATGGATATTCCGAACATCGGTACGACCCATGCCGACTACTTCCACCGTGCGATCCCCTGCACGGCCTCGATGACCGAGGATCAGATGGGTGAGTACGAGAAGCATACGGGTACGGTCATTGTCAACCGCTTCGTGGAGGCGGGCATGAACCCGATGCACACGCCCGGCGTGCTGGTCAAGAACCACGGCCCCTTCGCGTGGGGTAAGGATGGTGACGAGGCGGTTCACAACGCCGTAGTGATGGAGCAGGTGGCCAAGATGGCATTCGTGGCCTACCAGATCAACCCCTCGCTGTCGATGAACGAGCTGCTGGTGGAGAAACACTACTCGCGCAAGCACGGTGCAAATGCCTACTATGGCCAAGCAAAGAAATAAATTCAAAAAACACATACAACTATGATCAACGCATATAAAGATTTTGAGGTGTGGTTCGTAACGGGCGCACAGCTCCTCTATGGTGGCGACGCAGTCGTAGCGGTCGATGGCCACTCGAACACGATGGTTGCAGGCATGAACGCCTCGGGCAAGCTCCCCGTACAGGTGGTGTATAAGGGTACGGCCAACTCGTCGAAGGAGGTTCTCGACATCATGAAGGCTGCAAATGCCGATCCGAAATGTATCGGTGTGGTGACCTGGATGCACACCTTCTCGCCGGCCAAGATGTGGATCCACGGCCTGCAGGAGCTGCGCAAGCCGCTGCTCCACCTCCATACGCAGTTCAATGAGGAGATTCCCTGGAACGAGATCGATATGGACTTCATGAACCTGAACCAGAGCGCCCACGGTGACCGCGAGTTTGGCCACATCACGGCTCGTCTGCGCCGTCCGCGCAAGCTTGTTGTCGGCCACTGGCAGGATCCCAAGACGCTGGAGCACATCGCCGTATGGCAGCGTGTAGCCGCCGCTTGGGCCGATTCGCAGGATATGCTGGTGATTCGCTTTGGTGACCAGATGAACAATGTAGCCGTTACGGACGGTGATAAGGTGGAGGCCGAGATCCGTCTGGGTTACCATGTTGATTACTGCCCCGTGAGCGAGCTGATGACCTACTTCGATCAGGTGACCGACGAGGAGGTGAACGCGCTGGTGAAGGAGTACTTCACGCTCTATGAGTACGATGCTGTGGTGGCCGATCCCACCTCGGTAGAGTACGAGAAGGTATGGAATGCAGCCAAGGCTGAGCTTACGATCCGTGCCTGCCTGGTAGCGAAGGGTGCCAAGGCCTTCACGACGAACTTCGACGACCTGGGTCACTTCGACCAGATCCCGGGTTTGGCTTCGCAGCGCCTGATGGCCGAGGGTTATGGCTTCGGTGGCGAGGGTGACTGGAAGACGGCTGCCATGGTACGCACCGTATGGTTCATGACGCAGGGCATGGAGAAGGGTTGCTCGTTCATGGAGGACTACACGCTGAACTTCTCGGGCGAGGAGAGCACCATCCTGCAGTCGCACATGTTGGAGGTTAGCCCGCTGATCGCTGCTCAGAAGCCGCGTCTGGAGGTGCACTTCCTCGGTATTGGTGTGCGCAAGACCCCGACGGCGCGTCTGGTCTTCACCTCGAAGACGGGTGCCGGTGTAGCCGCTACGGTGGTAGATATGGGTAACCGCATGCGCCTGATCGTAAACGATGTGGAGTGCGTGGAGTCGAAGCCGCTGCCCAAGCTGCCCGTTGCTTCGGCCCTCTGGAAGCCGATGCCCAACTTTGAGGTGGGTGCCGGTGCATGGATCCTGGCCGGTGGTACGCACCACTCCTGCTTCTCGTACGATGTTACGGCCGAGTACTGGGAGGATTTTGCCGAGATCGCAGGCATCGAGATGGTACACATCAACAAGGATACGACGATTGCCGACTTCAAGAAGGAGTTGCGCATGAACGAGGTTTACTACCTGCTCAACAAGGCACTTTGCTAACCTAAAGACGACGAAGAGCTATGGATAAATATGTAATTGGTCTGGACTACGGCAGCGATTCGGCGCGTGCTGTGTTGGTCAATGCCTCGAATGGCGCTACGCTGGCTACGGCTGTGCGCTACTACCCTCGTTGGAAGGAGGGCAAATACTGCAACCCGGCGATCAACCAGTATCGCCAGCACCCGAAGGATTATATCGAGGTGCTGGAGGCTACGGTGCGCGAGGTGCTCGCAGCTGTTGAGCCGGAGGTGGCACAGCAGGTTGTGGGTATCGCTTTCGATACGACGGGTTCGACCCCCTGCTTCATCGATGAGGAGGGTACGCCGCTCGCCCTGAAGGCTGAGTTTGCCGAGAACCCGAACGCCATGTTTGTTCTCTGGAAGGACCATACGGCTGTGAAGGAGGCTGACGAGATCAATGCCCTCTGCCGTCGTTGGGAGATCGACTACACGGCCTACGAGGGTGGTATCTACTCGTCGGAGTGGCTCTGGGCCAAGGCGCTGCATGTATTGCGCGCCGACGAGCAGGTACGCAACGCTGCCTACTCGATTGTCGAGCACTGCGAGTGGATGCCCGCTATGCTGACCGGCACGACGAAGCCCGCCGAGATCGTGCGCAGCCGTTGTGCGCAGGGTCATAAGGCGATGTGGCACACGAAGTGGGGCGGTCTGCCGTCGGAGGAGTTCCTCACGACGCTCGATCCGCTGCTGAGTGGCCTGCGTGAGCGTATGTTTGTCGATACGGAAACGGCCGAGAAGCCCGTGGGTCACCTCACGGAGGAGTGGGCCGAGCGCCTGGGTCTGACGACCAATGTGGTCGTAGCGGGTGGTACTTTCGACTGCCATATGGGCGCCGTAGGTGCCGGTATCAAGGCTGATTCGTGGGTGCGCATCATCGGTACTTCGACCTGCGACATCGTGGTTGCAGAGCCTGAGTCGGTGGGTGATAAGCTCATCCCGGGTATCTGCGGTCAGGTTGATGGCTCGGTTGTTCCGGGTCTGATCGGCTTCGAGGCAGGTCAGTCGGCCTTTGGTGATATCTACGCGTGGTTCCGCCGCGTGTTGGAGTTCCCGCTCAAAGCGATCCTCGGCGATAAACTGACGATCGAGGAGCTGGACAAGGCGTGCGATAAGATCCTGCCTGCGCTGACGGTTGAGGCCGAGAAGATTCCGATTGGTGAGAGTGGTGTGATTGCGGTGGACTGGATGAATGGTCGCCGTACGCCCGATGCTAACCAGATGTTGAAGGGTGCTATTGCCGGCATCACGCTCGGCACGACGGCGCCGATGATCTACCGCGCGCTGGTGGAGGCTACGGCCTTTGGCTCGAAGGCGATCATGGAGCGCATGAAGAGCGAGGGCATCCGCATCAATGGCTGCATCGGTATCGGTGGTATCGCCCTCAAGTCGCCCTTCGTGATGCAGGTGATGAGCGATGTGCTGGGTGTGCCCATCTCGGTTTGCGAGAGCGATCAGGCTTGCGCGCTGGGTGCGTCGATCTTTGCGGCTGTGGCAGCCGGCTTGTACCCCTCGATCGAGGTGGCACAGGAGTCGATGGCCTCGGGTTGCGCGAAGGAGTATCACCCCATCGCGGAGAATAGCGCCAAGTATGCCGAGCTCTACGAGCAGTATAAGGCGCTGGGTAAGTACTGCGAGGCGCAGGCCTAATCCCACCTATATTAAACAGCGTGCGCATCGGAATACCGATGCGCACTTTTTTATTTAGTGGCCTTTAGTCGCCCTTAATGACCCTTTTTGTAGCCCTACCCACAAAAAAAGTGACAACCCTTTCAGGTTGCCACTCTGGTGGAGAATATCGGGGTCGAACCGATGCGCTTTGCGCATTACTTTTTATATAGACAATCCACCCAAACCCTCCTTTGATAAGGAGGGCTTATCGGTCATCGGTTCGTGTTGTACAGAGCCAAAAAAAAGAGCAGCAACTCATCGTTGCCGCCCTCTGGTGGAGAATATCGGGGTCGAACCGATGACCTCTTGCATGCCATGCAAGCGCTCTAGCCAACTGAGCTAATCCCCCATTGCGAGTGCAAAGATAGGGAGCAAAATTCAAATTGCCAAATTTTCGTGCGAAAAAAGATTGCGGTGCGTAAAAAAGGGTGTGCATGTTGCACACCCTTTCTCTCGTTCAATCAGCGCTTTTACTCCACCTCCCAGGTCGCACCCGAGTGCAGCAGGTCGTCCATGCACTTGATCTTGCTCGAGGCCTTCACCTCCTCGACCTGGCGAGCAACCGCCTGGTCGTAGACGCAGGGGTCGTCCACATTACGGATCACACCCACAGCTACGGGGTATTCGGGATACTTCATCGCAGCCAGCATCGCATGCAGGGTGGTGTCCTGCTCGTGGGCGTCGTGCGTCAGCACATGGTCGAGCGTGTAGCCATCCTCGCCAATCGTCACCACCTTGAGCTTCATATTTTCGAATACGAGGCCCTTCTCTTTGTTTGCGCCGAAGAGCATCTTCTCGCCGTGGCGCAGCGTGATGGTGTGCTGGGCGCGCGTTGCCTTGTCGCCGGCAAAGAGGGCGTGGGTCTTGTCGTTGAAGATGACGCAGTTCTGCAGCACCTCCACCACTGACATTCCCTTGTGCTTGGCAGCCTCCACGAGGCAATCCTTCGTGAGCATCACCTCCATATCGATCGAGCGGGCGAAGAACGAGCCCTTGGCTCCGATCACCAGCTCACCCGGGTTGAAGGGCTTCTCCACCGTGCCGTAGGGCGAGGTCTTGGTCACCTTGCCGAGCTTCGAGGTGGGCGAGTATTGACCCTTCGTCAGGCCGTAGATCTCGTTGTTGAAGAGGATCAGGTTCAGATCGACATTGCGTCGAATGGCGTGGATGAAGTGGTTACCACCAATGGCGAGCGAGTCGCCATCGCCCGTAGCCACCCACACCGAGAGATCGGGGTTGGCGGTCTTGACGCCCGTAGCGATGGCGTTTGCACGGCCGTGTACGGAGTGGAAACCAAAGGTCTTCATGTAGTAGATGAAACGCGACGAGCAGCCGATACCCGACACGAAGGTGAACTTATTGTGGGGCGTATCGGTTGCATCGGCGATCTCGGGCAGGGCACGCTGCACGGCATTCAGGATGGCGTGGTCGCCACATCCCGGGCACCAACGCACCTCCTGATCGCTTTTGAAATCGGCGGGGGTATATTTATAGTCTGCCATAGTGCTTAGTCGATTAAGGATTGGAACTTCTCTTTCAGTTCGACAATCGTGAAGGGCTGACCCTCGCTCTTGCCATACTGCTCATAGTGGAACTGCTGGAACTGCTGACGCAGGTAGCCGGCAAACTGTCCCTCGTTCAACTCGCAGACGAGGATCTTCTTAAACTTCGAGAAGATCTCCTCCACGCCCTTCGGCAGCGGGTTGATGTAGTTGAAGTGGCAGAGCGATACGCTCTTGCCCTCGGCGCGCAGCTGATCGACTGCATTCTGTAGGTGTCCGCGCGTACCGCCCCAACCTACGACGAGCAACTCGCCCTCCGTGTCGCCATAGACCTCCTGTGCGGGGATGTAGTCGGCTACGCGTGCCACCTTCTCGGCGCGCAGGCGGGTCATCTTCTGGTGGTTAGCGGGGTCGTGCGAGATCGAACCCTTCACAGCGTCCTTCTCCAAGCCACCTACGCGGTGCTCCAAGCCCGTCTTGCCGGGGAAGGCCCAACCGCGAGCCAGCTTCTCGTTGCGTACATAGGGCATAAATCCGCCCTCGGGTGCCTCATTGACGATCGGGGGCACGATCGTGGGGTAGTCGCTCATGGAGGGGATGCGCCACGGCTCCGAGCCGTTTGCGATGAAGCCGTCGGTGAGCAGCACCACGGGGGTCATATGCTCCATAGCCAGGCGACCCGCCTCGAAGGCGTAGTGGAAGCAGTCGCTCGGCGACGAGGCTGCCACCACGATCAGCGGACAGTCACCATTGCGGCCGTAGAGTGCCTGCACCAGGTCGCTCTGCTCGGTCTTGGTCGGCAGACCCGTCGAGGGACCACCGCGCTGTACATCGACTACGACGAGCGGAAGCTCGATCATCACCGCCAGACCCAACGCCTCGCTCTTGAGCGAGAGACCCGGGCCTGAGGTCGAGGTCACGGCGAAGTTGCCGGCGAAGGCGCCGCCGATGGCCGTACAGATGCCGGCGATCTCATCCTCGGCCTGCACGGTCTTCACGCCCAGCTCCTTGTGCTTGGCGAGCTCCTCGAGGATCACCGTAGCGGGGGTGATGGGGTAGGAGCCACAGAAGAGCGGCAGACCAGCCTTCTCGGCTGCGGCCATCAGACCCCAAGCCGTAGCGACATTGCCCGAGATGGTACGGTAGGTGCCCTTCTCGAGGTTGGCCGACTCCACGCGGTAGTGATTGGCAAATTGGTGCGTGTTGGCGGCGTAGTTGTAGCCGGCCTTGATCGCCAGCTTGTTCGCCTCGGCTACCACGGGGTTCTTCTTCGAGAACTTGGCGTCGAGGTAGGCAAAGGCGTGCTCCTCGGTGCGGTCGAAGAGCCAGAAGCAGATGCCGAGTGCAAACATATTCTTGCACTTCACCACAGCGCGGTTCTCCAAACCGGTCTCTTTGAGCGCCTCGCGCGTCATCGTGGTGATGTTGGGCACTACGACATTGTACTCCGTAATCTCCAGCTCGGCGATCGGATCGTCGCTCACGAAGCCCGCCTTGCGGAGGTTATCCTCGGTGATCGAGTCGCCGTCGAGGATCACCGTAGCCCCCTCTTTGAGCCACTTGCGGTTGGCCTTCAGGGCTGCGGGGTTCATCGCTACCAAGACATCGCAGTAGTCGCCTGGATTGAGTTCGCGGTGGTCGCCAAAGTGTACCTGGAAACCCGATACACCGGCTACGGTGCCCTGCGGGGCACGGATTTCGGCCGGATAGTCGGGGAAGGTCGAGATGCTGTTACCCATCAACGCGGCCGTGTCGGAAAAGAGGGTGCCCGTGAGCTGCATACCGTCGCCCGAGTCGCCCGAGAAGCGAATCACGACATCCTGCAGTGCCTGCACCTTGTTTTGTTCCATTGTGATAGATTTGTTATAGTTGGTTAGTTTTCTGTTTTCAGCATAACAAAGTTAACAAAAAATCCCGCAAGATGAAACCTTGCGGGACTTTTTCTTACGATTTCTTGCTATCCGATCAGCAGGTAGATGTAACCGGCGTAGAGGGCGATGAAGATCACACCCTCGGCGCGATCGAGCGTGCGGCTGCGGAAGGTGTAGGCGGTCATCATCAGCAGGATCGAGGTCATCAGCACGGCCAGCAGATCGAAGTGCGTTACGCCACCCATCGTGAGCGGATTGATGAGCGACGAGAGACCCAAAATAAGCAGAATGTTGGCGATGTTCGAGCCGATCACATTGCCCAGCGCAAGGTCTGCTTTGCCTTTGAGGAGCGATACGACCGACGAGGCGAGCTCGGGCAGCGAGGTGCCACCCGCCACGAGCGTGATGGCGATCACCGACTCCGACACGCCGAGCGAGCGGGCGATCTTCGTCGCGCTATCGAGGAAGAGCTCGCCTCCAAAGATCAAACCGCAGAGTCCGCCGACGATCATCAGGATCATCAGCCAGGGAGCCATCATCGGCTGTTTTGTCTCGTGCTCCTCGGGGCGCTTGGTGTGACGGATCGTGAAGAGCATCAGCGCAATATAAAGTACCAACATCAAAGCTCCATCCGCGCGGCCGATCACATTCTTCACGCCCAATCCCAGGAGCGCATCGGAGGCTACGAAGAGCAGCAGCACCGAGGTTAAAACTCCGAACGGGATGTCGTAGCGGATGTTGTCGCGCGTGTAGGCGATGGGTCGCACCAGCGCGCAGACGCCGAGGATCAGCAGTCCGTTGAAGAGGTTCGATCCGACGACATTACCCAGCGCCATGTCGGGCTGTCCGTTGATCGCGGAGAGCACCGATACAACCAATTCGGGCATCGAGGTGCCGACAGCAAGGATCGTCAGGCCGATCAGAAACTCCGGCATGCGCAGCCGTTGTGCGAGTGCCGAAGCACCATCAGTGAGGTAGTTTGCACCGCCTAAAATGAGTGCCAAACCCAGTAAGAGTAGTAGTATATCCACCTAAATAAACTTAAATAAATCCAGAAAAAAACTCGTTCTGTCTATGCTACCACCAGCAAGCTCACCGCCATCACGGCCATGCCCGTCACTACACCGTAGATGGCGGTGTGTGCCTCGCCATATTCGCGGGCTGCGGGGAGCAGCTCGTCGATCGAGATGAAGACCATAATACCAGCCACGCCGGCCAGCAGACATCCCATCAGCGTCGGGGTCATCAGCGGCGTGAGCAGCCACCATGCCATCAGTGCGCCGAGCGGCTCGGCCACACCCGAGAGTAGCGACCAGAGAAAGGCCTTCGAGCGGCTTCCCGTAGCGTAGTAGATCGGCACCGAGACGGCAATACCCTCGGGGATGTTGTGGATCGCCACGGCCACCGCAATCGCGATACCGAGCGTCGGATCATCCATCGCCGAGGCGAAGGTTGCGATACCCTCGGGAAAGTTGTGGATGGCAATGGCGAGTGCCGCCATCAGCCCCATGCGCATCAGTTTCGGGCTCTTGGGACGCGCTTGCAGATCCTCGACGGTGCGAGCTTCATGGGGGTTTTCTACCTCGGGTACGAGGCGGTCGATCAGACCGATGATCAGCATGCCGGCAAAGAAACTGCCCACCGTGAAGAGGTTTCCCGTCTGCTCGCCCCACACCTCGATCAGCGCCGTGTCGGCCTGGCGCATCAGCTCCATGAACGAGACATAGACCATCACGCCGCCCGATAAACCGAGCGAGAACGAGAGCAGTCGCTTGTTCGTATGACGGGCGACAAAGGCGATGATGCTACCTACACCCGTAGCCAAACCGGCACCGAGCGTCAGCAGCAAAGCAATGTGTAAGTTGTTGGTCATAAGCATAACGCGGGCAAAGATAATACAAAAAAATGAAGATGCGCGGAGTACGGGGAGTGAATAAATATTATATTTTTGCTTCGAAGGTTGTGGATGAGTGATCTCGTCGCGGGTGGTTGCACCCTTGGACGATGTGATAAAAATATCTCGACAAACGACCGTTTTCGGGGCGTTTTTCGCAAAACGGGTAGCTGCTTGGTGTGAAATTGTCTGTCGGCGCTCTTTTTTCGAAAATTTTTTTGGCGAAAGGTTTGTATGCAGCGCGAAAAAATGCTACCTTTGTCCCAATATTGTAATAAAGTATAACCATGTCGAAAAACCGCACCATATCACAGCGCCAGCAGCAATCGCAGGTCTTCTGTTCGGGTCAATCGACTGGGATATTGTTTTTATTAGGGTAACTGTTTTCGGTTACCCTTTTTTGTGCACCAATATGAAGCATTATTACACCAATACCCACATCTATCGCAACGGTCGTTTCGAGGAGGGAACGCTCGTGGTCGAGCAGGGTCGCATCGTTCCCTACGAGGCGCCTGCTGCGGGTGATTGCGTCATCGACCTCGAAGGTCGTGTGCTGGTTCCCGGTCTGATCGATGTGCATGTCCACCTGCGTGAGCCGGGCTTCGGCTACAAGGAGACCATCGCCACGGGTACGGCTGCGGCAGCACGCGGCGGTTACACGACCGTCTGCTCGATGCCGAATCTGAAGCCGGCACCCGATAGCGAATCGACGCTGGGCGAGCAGCTCCGACTCATCGAGCGCGACGCTCGTGTGCGCGTTGTTCCCTACGGCTGCATCACCAAAGGTCAGATGGGCGGTGGCGAGCAGGCTGATCTGGCTGCGATGGCTCCCCATGTGGTCGGTTTCTCGGACGATGGACGCGGCGTGCAGTGTGATGAGGATATGGCCGCAGCGATGCAGGAGGCAGCCCGCCTCGGCAAGCCGATTGTGGCACACTGCGAGGTGAACGAGCTGCTCAAGGGCGGCTACATCCACGACGGCGAGTACTGCCGTACGCATGGCCACCGCGGCATCTCGTCAGAGAGCGAGTGGGCGCAGGTGAAGCGCGATATCGAACTCGTAGAGCAGATCGGTTGCCAGTACCATGTCTGCCATGTCTCGACCAAGGAGAGTGTCGAACTGGTGCGTGCGGCCAAGGCCAAGGGCCTGCGTGTGAGCTGCGAGACAGGTCCTCACTACCTGGTGCTCTGCGATGAGCAGCTCGAGGAGGAGGGTCGCTGGAAGATGAATCCGCCGATCCGCTCGGCAGAGGATCGCGATGCGTTGGTGCGCGGTGTGCAGGATGGTACGATCGAGGTGATCGCTACCGACCACGCTCCCCACTCGGCCGAGGAGAAGAGCCGCGGTCTGGAGAAGAGCGCGATGGGCATTGTAGGCTTGGAGTGCGCCTTTGGTGTGCTCTACACCCATCTGGTCGAGAAGGGTCTGCTCACGCTCGAGCAGCTGATCGACCGCATGGCTACGGCGCCGGGTCGTCTCTTTGGCCTGGGCGGTACGCTCGAGGAGGGCGCTCCGGCCGACTTTACGGTGCTTGACCTGGCCACCACCTACACGATCAACCCCGACGAGTTCCTCTCGATGGGTAAGGCGACCCCCTTTGCAGGCTGGCAGGTGCGCGGTCGTGCCGTGATGACGGTCGTGGGTGGTGAGTGCGTCTATGCAGATGAAACAATGAATACGAATACCAAATAGATACGATGAAAGCATTTACGAAGAAACTTGTCTTGGCGAATGGTCGCGAATTCTACGGCTACGGCTTTGGTGCCGACCGTGAGGTCATTGGCGAAATTGTTTTCAACACCTCGGTGGTGGGGTATCAGGAGATCATGTCCGATCCCGCCTACACGAATCAGCTGGTGGTGATGACCTACCCGCTGATCGGTAACTACGGCATGGCCGACGAGGATTATGAAACGAAGACCCCGATGCTCGGGGCAATGATTGTGCGTGAGTACAACGATCAACCTTCGAACTTCCGCTACACGCGTACGCTGAACGAGGTGTTGGAGGAGTGTGCTATCCCGGCCATTGAGGGGCTCGATACGCGTGCTCTGACCCGCGTGATCCGCGACGAGGGTACGCAACTGGCTATCCTGACCGATGCTGCTACCCCGACCGAGGAGGCACTCGCCAAGTTGCAGGCCTACGAGGAGCCGAAGAACGCTGTGGCGCGTGTGAGCTGCAAGAAGCGCTGGATGTCGCGCGTGGCTAACCATACCTACGATGTGGTGGTGGTTGACTGTGGTATTAAGAATACGGTGGTGCGCCAGCTCAATAAGATGGGTTGCAATGTGACGGTCTTGCCCTATAACGCTACGCTCGAGGAGGTACTCTCGTTCCGTCCCGATGGCGTGGTGATCCCGAACGGTCCGGGTAATCCGGAGGATGTGCAGCCGGTGATCGAGCTCGTGAAGCAGCTGCGCGGCCGCAAGCCTATCTTGGGTATCGGCCTGGGTATGGAGCTCGTAGCATTGGCTTATGGCGCCCAGGTGGAGAAGATGAAGGTAGGTCACCGCGGTGGTAACAATCCGGTGGAGAACCTCAAGACGGGTCTCATCGAGATCGCTCCGCAGAACCACGGCTATGTGGTGAAGAACAACCTGCCGGGTTCGTTGGAGATCACGCATCTGAATGTGATCGACCAGACGATCGAGGGTCTGCAGTGCGCCATCGACCGCATGGTGGCTGTGCAGTTCGATCCCGCGGCAGCCGAGGGCGAGTGCCACAATCTGTATAAGAAGTTTGTCAAATTAATGGAGGAGGGAAGAGATGCCTAAGAGAGAAGATATCAAGAAAGTGATGGTCATCGGCTCGGGCCCGATCGTGATTGGTCAGGCTGCCGAGTTCGACTATGCAGGTACGCAGGCCTGTCTGGCGCTGCGCGAGGAGGGTTACGAGGTGATCCTTGTGAACTCGAACCCTGCAACGATTATGACCGATACGAACATTGCCGATAAGGTCTATATGGAGCCGCTGACGCTCGAGTATGTGGCGAAGATCATTCGCTACGAGCGTCCCGATGCCATCGTGCCGGGTCTGGGTGGTCAGACGGGTCTGAACCTGGCCGTGCAGTTGGCCAAGAAGGGTATCCTCGAGGAGTGCCAGGTGGAGATTCTCGGTACGAGCTTCGCTTCGATCGAGCGTGCTGAGGACCGCGAGCTCTTCAAGGATCTCTGCGAGCAACTCGGTGAGCCGGTGCTGCCGTCGGAGGTGGCTACCACGATCGACGAGGGTGCTAAGATCGCAGCCGAGATCGGTTATCCGGTGGTGTTGCGTCCCGCCTTTACGCTCGGTGGTACGGGTGGTGGCTTCGTGGACAACGAGGAGGAGCTGCGCGAGATGATGCGCAATGCTCTGGCCCTCTCGCCCGTACACCAGGTGCTCATCGAGAAGAGCATCAAGGGTTATAAGGAGATCGAGTTCGAGGTGATGCGCGATGCCCGCGATACGGCCATTGCCATCTGCTCGATGGAGAACATCGACCCGGTGGGTGTTCACACCGGTGACTCGATGGTGGTTGCTCCGGCACAGACGCTGACGAACCGCGAGTTCCAGATGCTGCGCAACTCGGCCCTGAAGATTATTCGTGAGCTGAAGATCGAGGGTGGTTGCAATGTGCAGTTCGCACTCGACCCGCTCTCGTTCCAGTACTACCTCATCGAGGTGAATCCGCGTGTGTCGCGCTCCTCGGCTTTGGCATCGAAGGCTTCTGGCTTCCCGATTGCCCGCGTGAGTGCCAAGATTGCCGTAGGTCTGACGCTCGATGAGATCCGCATCGCTACGACGCCCGCTTCGTTCGAGCCGACGATCGACTATGTGGTGACGAAGGTGGCTCGCTTCCCGTTCGATAAGTTCTCCGACGCTTTGAACAAGCTCGGTACGCAGATGAAGGCTACGGGTGAGGTGATGGCCATCGGTCGCACGATGGAGGAGTCGCTCTTGAAGGCTGTGCGTTCGCTCGAGACGGGTGTATGCCACATCTACCACAAGAAGTTCGACGAGTGGTCGAACGACGAACTGCTCGATTACATCACCGAGGGTACGGACGATCGTCTCTACGCCATTGCTCAACTGATTCGCAACGGCGTCGACCTGGTGATGATCTACAACAAGACGAAGATCGATATGTTCTTCCTCGAGAAGTTCAAGAACATCGTCGAGTTTGAGTCGGTGGTGCGTGCTAATAAGGGCGATGTCGAGGTGCTGCGCGATGCGAAGCGCATGGGCTTCGGCGATAAGTTTATCGGTCAGCTTTGGGGCATGACCGAGCATGAGATGTTCCACCTGCGCAAGCAGCACAACATCTTCCCGGTTTATAAGATGATCGACACCTGCGGCGGCGAGTATGCTGCTTATGTACCTTACTTCTACTCGTCGTACGAGGAGGAGAATGAGTCGGTGGTGAGCGATAAGGAGAAGATCGTTGTACTCGGCTCGGGCCCGATCCGTATTGGTCAGGGTGTTGAGTTTGACTATTCGACTGTACACGCCATCTGGTCGATTCGAGAGGCCGGCTACGAGGCGATCATCATCAACAACAACCCCGAGACGGTTTCGACCGACTATACGACCAGCGACAAGCTCTACTTCGAGCCGCTGACGGTGGAGGATGTGATGAATGTCCTGCACCTGGAGAACCCGAAGGCGATCGTCGTATCGCTGGGTGGTCAGACGGCCATCAACCTGGCCGAGCCGCTGGCCGAGCTCAATGTGCCGATCATCGGTACGGATTGCGAGGCGATCCGCAACGCTGAGGACCGTGGTTGCTTCGAGCGCATCATGGAGGAGCTGCAGATCCCGCAGCCCGAGGCTGAGGCCGTGACCGACATCGAGGCCGGTGTGCGTGCTGCGGCTCGCATCGGCTATCCGGTGCTGGTGCGTCCGAGCTATGTCTTGGGTGGTCGCGCCATGCAGATCGTATCGAACGAGGAGCGTCTGCGCCACTACCTGCACACGGCCGTTGAGGTGAATGTCGATTCGCCGGTGCTGGTAGACCGCTATATCATGGGTAAGGAGTTGGAGGTAGACGCCATCTGCGATGGTAAGGATGTCTTCATCCCGGGTATCATGGAGCACATCGAGCGCACGGGTATCCACTCGGGTGACTCGATCAGTGTCTATCCGACCTTCAGTGTGTCGGAGGAGGTGCGTCGCAAGATCATCGACTACACGGTGAAGCTCGGTCTGCGCATCGGTATCGTCGGCCTCTACAATATCCAGTTCATTGTCGATGAGGTGGGTGAGGTCTATGTCATCGAGGTGAACCCGCGCTCGTCGCGTACCGTTCCCTTCCTCTCGAAGGCTACGGGTGTGCCCATGGCGCACATCGCTACGCAGGTGATCCTGGGTCACTCGCTCCGCGAGCAGGGCATTGAGTCGGTTTACGGCAAGGAGAAGGAGCGTTGGTATGTGAAGGCTCCGGCATTCTCGTTCGCCAAGATCCGCGGTATGGATTCCTACCTCTCGCCCGAGATGAAGTCGACGGGTGAGGCGATTGGTTACGACGATAAGCTCACGCGTGCCCTCTATAAGGCGTTGCAGGCTACGGGTATGAATGTGTCGAACTACGGTACGATCTTCGTCTCGATTGCCGACGACGACAAACCGAAGGCTCTGCCGCTCATCCAGCGTTTCTACGACCTGGGCTTCAACATCGAGGCTACAGCCGGTACGGCCGACTACCTGCGCGCACACGGTGTGCGTACGCGTACGCTCTCGAAGTTGAGCGAGGGCTCATCGGAGATCATCGATGCACTGCGTCAGGGTCATGTAAGCTATGTGATCAACACGATCGACATCAACCAGCACAACACGCGTCTGGACGGCTACGAGATTCGTCGCACGGCTGTCGAGAACAATGTGACGGTCTTCACGGCGCTGGAGACGGTGCGTGTACTGCTCGATGTATTGGAGGAGATCACGCTGCGTGTTTCGACCATCGACGCCAAATAAAACAACTGAATCATGTATAAGAACGCCATCTATACGATCCTCGAGAACCGTCCGCTGACCGATCAGGTTTGGCGGATGGTCTTGGAGGGCGATACGCAGTGGATCACCCGTCCGGGGCAGTTTGTCAACATCGCCTTGGAGGGGAAGTACCTGCGCCGTCCGATCTCGGTGTCGGACTACGACGAACGAACGCTGACCATTATATATAAGGTAGTGGGCGAGGGCACACGCCAGATGAGTAAGATGCAGGTGGGCGAAGAGCTCGATCTCTTGACCGGTCTGGGCAATGGCTTCGATACCTCGAAAGCCGCACCGAAGAACCTGCTGGTGGGCGGAGGTGTCGGCGTACCGCCGCTTTATAACCTGGCCAAGAAACTGCTTGCCGAAGGTCGTGAGGTCTCGGTTGTTCTGGGCTTCAACACCGCTGCGGAGGTCTTCTATGCCGAGGAGTTTGCAGCGCTGGGCTGCCGCGTAGTGGTCACGACGGTCGATGGTTCGCAGGGCGTTAAGGGCTTTGTGACCACGGCGTTGGCTGAGGGTGATTTGGCGTTCGACTACTTCTTCTCGTGCGGTCCGCTGCCGATGCTCAAGGCGTTGTACGACGCTACGGAGTGCTCGGGTCAGCTCTCGTTCGAGGAGCGTATGGGATGTGGCTTTGGTGCCTGCATGGGTTGCTCGTGCAAGACGAAGTATGGTAACAAACGCATCTGTAAGGAGGGTCCCGTTCTGTTAAAAGAGGAGGTAATATGGTAGATACATCGGTAGTATTAAGCGGTTGGCAACTGGATAATCCGGTTATTCCCGCAAGTGGAACCTTTGGCTTCGGCAACGAGTTCAAGGATTTCTACGACATCAATATCTTGGGTACCTTCTCCTTCAAGGGAACGACCAAGGAGCCGCGCTTCGGTAACCCGACGCCCCGCATCGCGGAGTGCACGGCGGGTATGATCAACGCGGTGGGTTTGCAGAACCCGGGCATCGACGAGGTGATCGCCAAGGAGTTGCCGCGCATGAAGGAGTATTTCCACAAACCCGTGATTGCCAATATCTCGGGCTTCTCGCTCGAGGAGTATGCCTACTGCTGCGAGCGCATCGACAAGGAGGAGCAGGTGGGCATTATCGAGGTGAATGTCTCGTGTCCGAATGTACGCCACGGCGGTATGTCGTTTGGTACTTCGCCCGAGGCGGCTGCCGAGGTGACGCGTGCCGTGAAGGCCGTGACGACGAAGCCCGTCTACATCAAGCTCTCGCCCAATGTGACCGATATTGTCTCGATCGCCAAGGCGTGTGAAGTGGCGGGTGCCGATGGACTCTGCCTGATCAATACGCTGCTCGGTATGCGCATCGATACGATGCGTCGCAAGCCCGTGATCGCCAATACGATGGGTGGTTTCTCGGGTGCAGCGATCTTCCCGTTAGCGGTGCGTATGGTCTACCAGGTAGCCAAGGCTTGCTCGATCCCCGTGATTGGTTGCGGTGGCGTGGAGACGGCCTCGGATGTGATCGAGATGATGATGGCTGGCGCTACGGCCGTGGAGGTGGGTGCTGCCAACCTGCGCGATCCCTATGCCTCGAAGAAGATTGTCGAGGGGTTGCCTGTGGAGATGGAGCGCCTCGGCATTGAGCGCCTGCAGGATATTATTGGTATTGTTAAGTAACGAAAAAACAGCAAAGATATGATTAAGAGTGATGTAATTATTGCTTGCGACTTTAAGTCGGCGGAGGATACCTTCCGTTTCCTCGATCTGTTCAAGGATGAGGAGCGCAAACCCTTTTTGAAGATCGGTATGGAGCTCTACTACGCAGAGGGCCCCTCGATCGTGCGTGAGATCAAGCGCCGCGGTCACCGCATCTTCCTTGACCTGAAATTGCACGATATTCCGAACACGGTGAAGAAGGCAATGTCGGTGTTGTCGAACCTCGATGTGGATATGACCAATGTACACGCTGCGGGTACGATCGATATGATGAAGGCAGCCAAGGAGGGTTTGACGCGTGAGGATGGTAGCTGTCCGCTGCTGATTGCCGTGACGCAGCTCACCTCGACGAGCGAGGAGCGTATGCAGCAGGAGCTCTTGATCGGTGCTTCGATCAACGACACGATCGTGAAGTACGCCGAGAACACGCGCGCTGCGGGTCTCGACGGTGTGGTTTGCTCGCCGCTGGAGGCTGGTATGGTGAAGGAGGCTTGCGGTAAGGAGTTCCTGACGATCACCCCGGGTGTACGCTTTGCCGACGGTGAGGTAGGTGACCAGGTGCGTGTAACGACGCCGGCACGCGCTCGTGAGATCGGTTCGGACTTCATCGTGGTGGGTCGCCCCATTACGGCAGCTGCCGATCCCGTAGCCGCTTACCGCCGTTGCGTGGCAGAGTTTTTGGGCGAGTAGGGCCAAAAACGATATGAAACGCGTAGAACTCTTTTACCTGAAGCAGTGCCCCTTCTGCCAGCGGGCATTGACCTATATCGAGGAGGCCAAGCAGCAACATCCCGAACTTCGCGAGATTGAGATCGAACTCATCGAGGAGTCGGAGGAGGCTGAGCGTGCCGCCCAATACGATTACTACTATGTGCCTACCTTCTACATCGACGGAGAGAAGGTGCACGAGGGTGGAATCTATCCCGACGAGGTGGTAGAGGTGCTGCGCAAAGCATTGAAATAGAGATTATAAACAAAAAAACGAGAAGATATTATGGAGAAGCTTATTGCAAAGGATCTTTTGTCGATTGGTGCAGTTTTTCTGCGTCCTGACGAGCCGTTTACCTGGGCCAGCGGTATCAAGAGCCCGATCTATTGTGACAACCGTCTGACGCTGACGGCCGTTGAGGTGCGCAAGCATGTCGAGGCCGGTCTGGCAGAGATTGTCCGCACGAAGTTCCCCGAGGCGGAGGTGCTGATGGGTACCTCGACGGCCGGTATCGCGCACGCTGCTATCACGGCAACGATCCTCGATATGCCGATGGGTTATGTACGCTCGGGTCAGAAGGACCACGGCCGCGGTAACCAGATCGAGGGTAAGCTGGAGAAGGGCCAGAAGGTCGTTGTTATCGAGGACCTGATCTCGACGGGTGGTTCGTGCATCGAGGTGGTGAACGCGCTCCGCGAGGCGGGTGCAGAGGTACTCGGCGTGGCTTCGATCTTCACCTATGGTATGAAGAAGGGTCTGGATCGCATGGCCGAGGCCAATGTGATCAACTACTCGCTCTCGAACCTCGACGCGCTGGTTGAGGTGGCAGCCGAGGAGGGCTACATCAAGGTGGAGGATAAGGATCGCCTGATCCGCTTCCGCAACAACCCCTCGGATGAGAGCTGGATGAACAAGTAGTGCAAAGAGGAAAGAGCAAAGAGAGGAGAGAGGGGTTTTGGTCGTAGGCTCAAAGTGACCAAAAGTGACTCAAAGCTACCCCAAACAACTCAAACTCTCAAAACGACCCAAAGAACCCACATCTATGAGACATTTAATTGATCCGACCGATCTTTCGGTGCAGGAGATTCACGAGATTGTATCGTTGGCCGAGGATATCATCGCCAACCGCGAGAACTATCGCGAAGCCTGCAAGGGCAAGAAGCTGGCGACGCTCTTCTATGAGCCGTCGACCCGCACGCGCCTGAGCTTCACGGCTGCGATGTTGGAGTTGGGTGGTCAGGTGATCGGCTTCTCGGATGCCAGCTCCTCGTCTGTGTCGAAGGGCGAGACGGTAGCCGACACGGTGCGCGTGATTCGCTGTTTTGCCGATATTATCGCCATGCGCCACCAGAAGGAGGGCGCTCCGCTCGTAGCTTCGCAGTACGCCGGTATTCCGGTGATCAATGCCGGTGACGGCAGCCATGCCCACCCGACGCAGACGCTTACCGACCTGCTGACGATCAAGCGCGAGAAGGGTCGTTTGGACAACCTGACGATCGGTTTCTGCGGCGATTTGAAGTTCGGTCGCACGGTACACTCGCTCATCAAGGCGCTGTCGCGTTACGATGGCATCACGATCTACCTCATCTCGCCCGAGGAGTTGCGTCTGCCGAGCTATATGCTCAAGGAGATGCGTGCGAACTCGAACCTGAAGTTCGAGGAGGTGCGTACGATGGAGGAGGTGATGGAGAAACTCGACATCCTCTACATGACGCGTGTGCAGAAGGAGCGCTTCCTCGACGAGGAGGAGTTCGATCGCGTGAAGGATAGCTTTGTGCTCGATCCCGAGAAGTTGGAGGCGGCGCGCAAGGATATGATCATTCTCCACCCGCTTCCGCGTGTGAACGAGATCACGCGTGCGGTGGACAACGACCCGCGTGCGGTCTATTTCCGCCAGGTCGAGAATGGTAAGTTTGTCCGTATGGCTTTGATCTATAAGCTCCTGGAGTGGGCTGACGAGAACAAACCTTTCGAGCAGACCCCCGTCTTCTCGGAGGAGTACATCACGGGCAACTATACCTGCCACAATCAGCGTTGCATCTCGGCTACGGAGGATGTCGATCCGATCTTCCGCTACTCGGAGGATGGCACTTTGCGCTGCGCTTACTGCGAGACGAAGGCCAAGGCAGAGTAGTTTTTCGGTAGGCAATTTTGTGGATATTTTGTCAATAGAAAAAACGAAGGGATTTTTTCGCCCCGGCGAAATGTACTACCTTTGTTGCGTTGGATTTTGATTACCCGAACACCCATGCTGAATGCCCTTCACATCGATTTTCACCAGCGACGAAGCCGATTCTCGGCTGTCGACGGGGTGGCTGTGTGCAGTGCTGGGGTTCAGAGCGTGCGCTTCAGAGCATCCAAGCGACAAGTGGGGTGTATGAATCAATAACCGTATGCCGCCATGACGCAGTGCGTTGTGGCGGCTGCCGTTTTAATACAGACAGAACAAAAATTAAGTAAATATAGCTATGTTTAAGGTTGGTATAATTATGGGCTCGGCGAGCGATTACGAGGTGATGAGCGGAGCCATGAAGACTTTGGAGCAGTTTGGTATCGAGTACGAGAAGCGCGTCATCAGCGCACACCGTGCTCCCGATGCCTTGGCCGAGTGGACGAAGGGCGCCAAGGAGCGCGGCCTGAGTGTGATCATTGCCGGTGCGGGTGGTGCAGCCCATCTGCCGGGTGTTATTGCAGCTATGACCACGCTGCCCGTGATCGGTATTCCGGTGAAGTCGAAGGCACTCAACGGCCTCGATTCGCTCCTTTCGATTGTGCAGATGCCCTCGGGAATTCCGGTGGCTACGATGGCAATCGACGGCGCGAAGAATGCCGCGCTCTATGCCGTTTCGATGCTGGCGCTGCAGGACGAGGAGCTGGCCGCCAAGCTCGAGGCTTTCCGTGCCAAGCAGACCGAGGATGTGCTGAAGGTCGAAATCTAATGCTGAATTAAATACAGACTACATAATGAAGAACTATCGCATTTTTGTCGAGAAGAAGGATCGCTTCCGTGTCGAGGCCGAGAGCCTGCGACGGGAGCTGAATCAACATTTGAATCTCCACATCGAGCAGTTGCGCCTGATCTGCGTCTATGACCTCTTCGGTTTCACGGAGGAGTTGGTTGAGCAGTGCCGCTACGGCGTCTTTGGTGAGGTGGTTACCGATACGGTGAGCGACAGCTGCCCCGTGGAGGGTCTGCCGCACCTGGCCGTGGAGTTCCTGCCCGGTCAGTTCGACCAGCGTGCTGCGTCGGCCGTGGATTGTGTCCGCTTGGTCGATCCGGCGGCTGATGTCCGTATCCGCTCGTCGCGTCTGCTGATCTTTGATCAGTCGGTGACCGAGGAGGATCTGCAGAAGATCCGTCGCTACTATATCAACGCCGTGGAGTCGCGCGAGAAGAACCTCGCTGTGCTCTCGGAGCAGGAGCAGGCCGAGGTGATTCCGGTGGAGGTACTCACGGGCTTTACCGAGATGAAGGAGACCGAGTGGGCAGCTTACTGCAGCAAGATGGGTTTGGCGATGAATGCCGACGACCTGGGCGAGGTGGTGCGCTACTTCCGTGCCGAGGGTCGCGATCCTTTTGAGACGGAGTTGCGTATTTTGGATACCTATTGGAGCGACCACTGCCGCCACACGACCTTTACGACCGAGTTGGAGGGCATCACCGTCGAGGAGTCCTTCCTCAAGGAGGAGATCGAGGGTTCGCTGGCGCTCTACCTCAATATCCGCCGCGAGTTGGGTCGCGAGGCGAAGCCGATCTGCCTGATGGATATGGCGACGATCGGTGCGCGCGTGCTGCGCAAGCGTGGCCTCTTGGACGATATGGAGCAGAGCGAGGAGAACAACGCCTGCTCGATCTTTGTCGATGTTGATGTCGACGGTCAGACCGAGCAGTGGCTCCTGCAGTTCAAGAACGAGACCCACAATCACCCGACCGAGATCGAGCCCTTCGGTGGCGCTTCGACCTGTCTGGGTGGCGCTATCCGTGACCCGCTGTCGGGCCGTAGCTATGTCTACCAGGCGATGCGCGTGACGGGTGCCGGTAATATCTACCAGAAGGTGAGCGAGACGATCCCGGGCAAGCTGCCGCAGAGTGTCATCTCGAAGAAGGCTGCAGCCGGTTATTCGAGCTATGGTAACCAGATCGGTCTGGCTACGACCCATGTTCGCGAGGTTTACCACGACGGCTATGTAGCCAAGCGTCTGGAGGTGGGTGCTGTGGTGGGTGCCGTGAAGGCTGACCATGTACGCCGCGAGCGTCCCGTTGCGGGCGATGTGGTGATCTACCTCGGTGGCCGTACGGGCCGCGACGGTATCGGTGGTGCTACAGGTTCGTCGAAAGAGCATGACGAGAAGTCGCTCGAGTCGTGTGGCTCGGAGGTGCAGAAGGGTAACGCTCCCGAGGAGCGTAAGCTCGAGCGCCTGTTCCGCCGTGCGGAGGTGACGAAGCTCATCAAGAAGTCGAACGACTTTGGTGCCGGCGGTGTCAGCGTGGCGATTGGTGAGTTGACGGATGGTTTGGATATCTACCTGGATCGCGTGCCGACGAAGTACAGCGGCCTGAATTCGACCGAGCTGGCCATCAGCGAGTCGCAGGAGCGTATGTCGGTGGTGATCGAGAAGAAGGATATGGAGGCCTTTATGCAGTACTGCCGCGAGGAGAATATCGAGGCGGTGCATGTGGCCGATGTGACGGATACGGCGCGTATGCGTATGTTCAACAAGGGTCGCCTGGTGGTGGATCTGAGCCGCGAGTTCATCGACTCGGCCGGTGCAAAGCACTACGCTGAGGCGAAGATTGGTGCTGTGGAGGCTTGCAATCCCTTCGAGCGCACGGTGGAGGGTGCTACCCTCGAGGAGCGATTCAAGGAGAACCTCGCCGACTGGAATGTCACCTCGCAGAAGGGTCTGATCGAGATGTTCGACTCGACGATCGGTCGTTCGACCGTCTTGATGCCGTTCGGTGGTAAGACGCAGCGCAGCGAGACGCAGGTTTCGGTGCAGAAGCTCCCCGTTGATGGCTATACGGATACGGCCAGCATCATGGCCTATGGCTATAACCCCTATGTCGCTTCGTGGAGCCCCTACCACGGTGCAGCGTATGCTGTCGTGGAGGCTGCTGCCAAGGTGGTGGCTGCGGGTGCACGCTACGATAAGATGCGCTACTCGTACCAGGAGTACTTCGAGCGTATGACCAAGCAGCCGACCTCGTGGGGTAAGCCCCTCTCGGCACTCTTGGGTGCGCTGAAGATGCAGGTGGAGCTGGGTCTGCCGTCGATTGGTGGTAAGGACTCGATGTCGGGTACTTTCCAGGATATCAATGTGCCGCCGATGCTGATGGCCTTCGGTATCACGACTGTGGATGCCAAGCAGGTGATCTCGACCGATCTGAAGGGCGCCGATCACAACCTCTACCTCGTGCGCCACACGCCCGATGAGAACTATATGCCCAATACGGCGCAGCTGAAGCAGAACTTTACGCTCGTGAGCGACTTGGTCGAGCAGGGCAAGGTGCTCTCGGCTTGGTCGGTCGGCATGGGTGGTGTTGCTGAGGGTATTGCCAAGATGGCCTTCGGTAACAAGATCGGTGTTGAGGTAGCGATGGCCGAGCAGGAGCTCTACCACTACGCTTACGGTTCGATCCTCATCGAGACGGCCGAGGAGCTCTCGGGCGAGCCGTTCGAGCTCGTAGGTCGTACGACGACGGAGGAGACGATCACGGTGGAGGGCGTTGCGATGCCGCTGGAGGAGCTCTTCCAGGCCAACCGCACGAAGTTCGCTTCGGTCTATGCCGACCTGGGCGAGAACGATACGGAGGTGATGACCTCGACCCCCGAGCCCTACACCTTGACCTACAAGGGCGAGGCCGTAGAGCACCCGATCGCTTACCTGCCCGTCTTCCCGGGTACGAACTGCGACTATGATACGGCTAAGGCCTTCCGCACGGCGGGTGCCGAGGTGCGTTCGAGCGTGCTCTGCAACCTGGAGGGTGACGACATCCTGCGTTCGATCGAGGAGATGGCTCGCCAGATTCGCGAGGCACATATCTTCGTATTGAGCGGTGGTTTCTCGGCCGGTGACGAGCCCGATGGCTCGGCGAAGCTGATCGTGAATGTGCTGAACAACAGCGTGATTCGCGATGAGATCCACGCACTGCTCGACCGTGGTGGTCTGGTGCTGGGTATCTGCAACGGTTTCCAGGCGCTCGTGAAGTCGGGTCTGTTGCCGTATGGCCGTTTGGGTATGCTGACGGCCGAGTCGCCGACCCTGTTCCGCAACGATATCAACCGCCACATCTCGCAGATCGTGACGACGCGCGTGGCTACGACCCGTTCGCCGTGGCTCGCTTCGTTCGAGCTGGGCGAGGAGCACGCCATTGCTGTCAGCCACGGAGAGGGTAAGTTCGTGGTGAGCGAGCAGCTCGCCAAGGAGCTCTTCGAGCGTGGTCAGGTGGCCTTCCAGTATGTGGATGAGGCCGGCCAGCCGACGGCAGAGGCTCCCTACAACCCGAATGGTTCCTCCTACGCCATCGAGGGTATCATCTCGCCCGATGGTCAGATCCTGGGTAAGATGGGCCACACGGAGCGTTACGAGGAGAACCTCTACAAGAACATTGCGGGCGAGAAGCGTCAGCCGCTCTTTGAGAATGCGGTGGCCTACTTCCGCAAGAAATAATTATCCGCACAGGATTTAGTTGGGACTATGAAGATTTTAGATATGATCTATGATGGCAAGGCCAAGCAGCTCTTTGCTACGGATGACCCCACGCGTGTGGTGATCCACTACAAGGACTCTGCTACGGCTTTCAACGCCATCAAGCGTGCTACGATCGTCAATAAGGGTGTGCTGAGCAACGCCATCTCGACGCTGATTTTTCAGGCGTTGGAGAAGGTAGGCATCAAGACGCACTACTTGGAGACGATTAACGAGCGCGATCAGGTGTGTCGTCGGGTGGAGATCATCCCCTTGGAGGTGGTCGTTCGCAATGTGATTGCGGGCTCGATGGCGCAGCGATTGGGCTTGGCAGAGGGCACGGAACCGAAGAATACGATCTTCGACATCTGCTACAAGAGCGATGTGCTGGGTGATCCGCTGATGAACGATCACCACGCCGTTGCCCTGGGGTTGGCTACCTACGAGGAGCTGGCCACGATCTATCAGATGTCGGCAGAGATTAACCGCGTGTTGAAGGAGCTCTTCCAGCGCATCAATGTCAAGCTGATCGACTTCAAGATCGAGTTTGGTAAGACGGCCGAGGGAGAGATTGTCCTGGCCGATGAGGTGTCGCCCGACACCTGCCGTCTGTGGGATGCCACGACGGGCGAGAAGCTCGACCACGACCGTTTCCGTCGTGATATGGGTCGCGTTCGCGAGGCCTATGAGGAGATTCTCTCGCGTTTGGAGGAGATGACCAATGCGCAAAAATAGGGTGAAGCTATGAACAACGATTTTGAAAAGCAGATTCACGACGAGTGCGGTGTGTTCGGCATCTATGGTGTTGAGCATGCGGCCTCGATGACCTACTACGGCCTCCACGCACTGCAACACCGTGGCCAGGAGGGTTGTGGTATTGTGAGTGTTGATGAAGAGGGTAAGTTCCATCGTATCAAGGGAAAAGGTCTGGTGACGGAGGTTTTCAAGGGTGACGAGCTGCAGGCTATGGAGGGTTCGATGGCCATTGGCCATGTGCTCTATACAGCCGCCAAGGGCAACCGCATCGAGAATGTGCAGCCGCTCTTCTTTCACCACCAGTCGGGCGATTTTGCCATCGCCAACAACGGTGCGCTGGTCAATGCCGAGGAGCTGCGAGCCTACCTCGAGCGTCGTGGCAGCCTCTTTCAGTCGAGCTCGGATAGCGAGATCTTGGCTCACCTGGTTAAGAAGGACGGCTTGGTCGAGCGGCCCCGTATACATGCGATTATCGATGCGCTGAATATGATGGAGGGTGCTTTCACCTTCCTGATCATGACGGCGAACCGCATCTACGCCTGCCGCGATAAGCACGGCTTGCACCCCTTGGCGTTGGGTCGCCTGGGTGAGGGCTATGTAGTGGCGAGTGAGACCTGCGCCTTCGATACGATCGGTGCGGAGTATATCCGCGATATCGAGCCGGGCGAGGTGGTGTCGATTGACCACCACGGTGTGCGTTCGAACCTCTATTCGCAGTTCAAGCACTACAATATGTGCTCGATGGAGTACATCTACCTGGCGCGTCCGGATAGCGACATCGAGGGGTGCAATGTCCACGCCTATCGCAAGGAGTCGGGCAAGCTCCTCTTCCAGGAGGCGCCCTCCGAGGCTGATATCGTGGTGGGTGTGCCCGATTCGAGCTTGAGTGCAGCGATGGGTTACGCCGAGGCGAGTGGCCTGCCGTATGAGATGGGTCTTATTAAGAATAAGTATATCGGTCGCACCTTTATCCAACCGACGCAGGCGCTGCGCGAGAAGGGTGTGCGCATGAAGCTCTCGGCTGTGCGTACGATCGTCAAGGGTAAGCGCGTGGTGCTGGTCGACGACTCGATTGTGCGCGGTACAACTTCGCGTCGCATCGTGACAATGCTCAAGGAGGCGGGTGCTACGGAGGTGCATGTGCGCATCGCATCGCCCCCGATGACCGAGCCCTGCTTCTACGGTGTGGATACGACGAGCTACGACGAACTGATCTCGGCGCGTATGGATGTCGAGGGGGTGCGTCAGGCCATTGGAGCCGATTCGCTGGCCTTCCTCTCCGAGGAGGCGCTCTACAAGGCGGGCAACCGTCAGGAGCTCTGCACGGCGTGCTTCACGGGGCGCTATCCGACTGCGCTCTACCACAACAGCGTCAATGTAAAATGTAAATGTAAAAAATAAGAGAAAAAATTATGGCACAATCCTATGAAAAGGCGGGCGTGAACCTCGAGGCTGGTTACGAGGTGGTTCGCCGCATCAAGAAACATGTTGCATCAACGGCTCGCACGGGCGTGATGGGTAACATTGGCGCCTTTGGCGGTATGTTCGATCTGGCAGCCTTGAAGGTTGAGGAGCCGGTTCTCGTGAGTGGCACGGACGGCGTAGGTACGAAGTTGAAGTTGGCCTTTGCCATGGATAAGCACGATACGATCGGTATCGACGCCGTGGCTATGTGCGTAAACGATGTCTTGGCACAGGGCGCCGAGCCGCTGCTCTTCCTGGACTATGTAGCCGTGGGCAGCAACGAGCCGCAGAAGATCGAGCAGATCGTAGCGGGTGTAGCTGACGGTTGCCGTCAGGCAGGTTGCGCGCTGGTAGGTGGCGAGACAGCCGAGATGCCGGGCATGTATACCGAGGGCGAGTACGACATCGCAGGCTTCACGGTGGGTGTGGTTGAGCGCAAGAAGCTCATCGACGGCTCGAAGGTGAAGGTGGGCGATGTGCTGGTGGGTATCGCATCGAGCGGTGTTCACTCGAACGGCTTCAGCTTGGTGCGTAAGGTCGTTTCGGACAATGAACTCGACCTGCATAAGGAGTACGATCTGCTGCCGGGCGGTAAGCTGGGCGAGGTGCTGCTCACCCCGACGCGCATCTATGTAAAGCAGGTGCTGGAGGTGATCCGCAACTGCGATGTTCACGGCATCAGCCACATCACGGGTGGCGGTTTCGATGAGAACATTCCGCGCATCCTGCACGAGGGTCAGGGTATCGAGGTCGAGGAGGGCTCGTGGGAGATCCTTCCCGTATTCCGTGCGCTGGAGCAGTGGGGTGGTATCCCGCACCGCGAGATGTTCAACATCTTCAACATGGGTATCGGTATGGTGATCGCCCTCGATGAGAGTGAGGCTGAGAAGGCTATCGAGATCCTCAAGGCGCAGGGCGAGAAGGCCTCGGTGATTGGCCGTGTAACCGACCAGGAGGGCGTGGTGATTCGCTAAACGAGTCAGCATAGACCTCTAAACTTATTAAACGAATTTGAATTAAAAGTTATATGCGAGCATTAATTTCTGTAAGCGATAAAACCGGCGTAGTGGAGTTTGCACAGGGACTCCGTGCGTTGGGTTGGGAGGTGATCGCCACGGGCGGCACGATGAAGCTCCTGATGGACAAGGGTGTTGAGGTGATCAACATCAGCGATGTGACGGGTTTCCCCGAGATCTGCGATGGCCGCGTGAAGACGCTGCACCCGAAGGTGCACGGTGGTCTGTTGGCGCGTCGTGACGACGATAGCCACCTGGCAGCCCTGAAGGAGAATGGCATCGAGTTCATCGACCTGGTTTGTGTAAACCTCTATCCCTTCCGCCAGACGATCCAGAAGGAGGGCGTAACGATCGAGGAGGCCATCGAGAACATCGACATCGGCGGTCCGTCGATGTTGCGTTCGGCTGCCAAGAACTGGGCCGATGTAACGGTGGTATGCGATCCGTCGGATTACGCCGTGATTTTGGAGCAGATCAAGGCCGGTGGCAACACGGAGAAGGCTACGCGCCTGCAGCTCTCGGCCAAGGCCTATACGCACACGGCACAGTACGATGCCATGATTGCTACCTACATGCGCAAGCAGGCCGGTCTGAACGAGAAACTCTTCTTGGAGTTCGACCTCGTGCAGTCGCTGCGCTACGGTGAGAACCCCCACCAGGAGGCGAAGTTCTACGCTGAGCAGACGGCTGTTCCCTTCTCGCTGGCTTCGGCTAAGCAGTTGCACGGCAAGGAGCTTTCGTACAACAACATTCAGGATGCCAACGCGGCTCTGGCCATCGCACGCGAGTTCGATGCTCCGTTCTGCGTAGGTCTGAAGCATATGAACCCCTGCGGAGCTGCCATTGGTCAGGATGTCGTAGAGGCTTGGACGAAGGCTTATGAGGCCGATAAGGTGTCGATCTTCGGCGGTATCGTAGCCGTGAACCGTCCCCTGACGAAGGAGGCTGCCGAGCTGATGAAGCCGATCTTCTTGGAGATCATCATGGCTCCCGCCTTTGAGGAGGGTGCTCTGGAGGTGCTCACGACGAAGAAGAACCTGCGTCTGATCGAGGTAGATATGACGAAGGACGAGACGACGAAGAACCAGTATGTAAGCGTGACGGGTGGTCTGCTGGTGCAGAACATGGATCGTACGACGAAGGAGGTTACGGCCGAGATGTGCGTAACCGAGAAGCAGCCTACAGCTGCGGATCTCGTAGATCTGAACTTCGGCTGGCGCGTGGTGAAGCATGTGAAGTCGAACGCTATCGTGGTGGTGAAGGATGGTGTTACGCTGGGCGTAGGTGCCGGTCAGATGAACCGTGTAGGTTCGGCAGAGATCGCCCTCAAGCAGGCCAAGGCCGCCGGCGTGACGGAGGGTCTGGTGCTCGCATCGGATGCCTTCTTCCCCTTCGATGACTGCGTGACGCTCGCTGCCGAGTATGGCGTGACGGCGATCGTACAGCCCGGTGGCTCGGTACGCGACGAGGATTCGATCAAGAAGGCCAACGAGCTCGGTATCTCGATGGTATTCACGGGTATGCGTCATTTTAAGCATTAGGCCGATATGAAAGTTTTAGTGATTGGATCGGGTGGTCGTGAGCACGCGATTGTCGATGCCTTGAGCCGCTCGCCGCAGGTAGAGAAGATCTACGCTGCCCCGGGTAATGCCGGTATGGCCACGCAGGCCGAGTGCGTAGCGATCCGCGAGACGGAGATCGAGGCGCTGGCTGCCTTTGCCAAGGAGCAGCAGATCGGCCTTACGGTCGTAGGCCCCGAGGTGTCGCTGGCTGCCGGTGTGGTGGACTGCTTCACGGAGCAGGGCTTGCGCATCTTTGGCCCGACGAAGGCGGCTGCCCGCATCGAGTCGAGCAAGGAGTTTGCCAAGGAACTGATGGCCAAGTACGCCGTTCCGACGGCCGGTTTCAAGGCCTTTACCGACTTTGAGGAGGCGTGGGCTTATGTCTCGGCGCGTCCCTTCCCCGCTGTGTTGAAATATGATGGCTTGGCGGCAGGTAAGGGTGTGGTGATCGCTCTGACGGCAGAGGAGGCCGAGGAGGCTCTGAAGGATATGTTGCTCGATACGAAGTTCGGCGCAGGCAAGGTGGTGGTCGAGGATTTCCTCACGGGACCCGAGTTCTCGTTCATGTGCTTCGTTTCGGGAGAGAAGGTGTGGCCGATGCAGCTGGCCCAGGACCACAAACGCGCCTACGAGGGCGACAAGGGTCCCAATACGGGCGGCATGGGTGCCTACTCGCCGCTGGCCTTCGTGACGGAGGAGGACGAGCAGTACGCCCTGGAGCATGTCTTGAAGCCCGTCGCTGCCGCGATGGTGAAGGAGGGTTGCCCCTTCCGCGGTGTGCTCTATGGTGGTCTGATGAAGACGCCCGATGGGGTGAAGGTGATCGAGTTCAATGCCCGCTTTGGCGATCCGGAGACGGAGGTGGTGTTGCCGCGTCTGAAGAGCGACATCGTCGATATCTTCTGCGCCGTAGCCGATGGCACGGATACCGAGCTCGAGTGGCACGACTTCGCTACGCTGGGTATCGTGATGGCCTCGAAGGGCTACCCGGGCGACTACGCGAAGGGTGTCGAGATTGGCGGTCTGGATAAGGTCGAGGGTACGGTCTACCACATGGGTACGAAGGCTGTTGACGGCCGTGTGCTGACCAATGGCGGTCGTGTGCTCTTCGTGGTAGGCAAGGGCGCTACGGTGGCCGAGGCACGCGAGCAGGCGCTGCGCGATGTGAAGGCGATCGAGTGCGACAACCTCTTCTACCGTGCCGACATCGGACACTATGTGTTGGACTAAACGACTCAAGCAAACGATATGATTATCAGCGGTAAAGAGCTTTCGGCCAAGATGAAGGCCGCTATGGCAACCGAGGTAAAGACCTTTCCCGAGAAGTATGGTCGTGTGCCTCACTTGGCGGTGATTTTGGTGGGTGATAACCCCGCCAGCGTCTCCTATGTGACGGGTAAGGCCAAGGCCTCGGAGGAGGTAGGTATCAAGAACTCGACGATCCGTCGCGAGGCCTCGATCTCGGAGGAGGAGCTCTTGGCGCTGATCGCCGAACTCAATGCCGACGACGAGGTGGATGGTATCCTGGTGCAGTTGCCTCTCCCGAAGCATATCTCGGAGGAGAAGGTAATTGCCGCGATCGATGTAAGGAAAGATGTCGACGGTTTCCATCCCGACAATGTAGCCGCGTTGTGGCAGAAGCAGCCCTGCACGCTTCCCTGCACCCCGAAGGGTATCATCCGCATGATGCAGACGGCTGGTGTGGAGATGGCCGGTAAGGAGGCCGTGGTGATTGGCCGCAGCAACATCGTGGGTCTGCCCGTATCGAAGCTGCTGCTCGATCAGAACGCTACGGTGACGATCGCCCACAGCCGCACGAAGAATCTCGCCGAGGTAACGCGTCGTGCAGATATCCTGGTGGTAGCCATTGGTCGCCCGAAGTTCGTGACCGAGGATATGGTCTCGGAGGGTGCTGTGGTGATCGATGTGGGTGTGAACCGCGATCCCGAAACGGGTAAGCTGTGTGGCGATGTCGATTTCGCCGCCATCGAGCCGAAGGCTTCGGTCATCACGCCCGTTCCGGGCGGTGTCGGTCCGATGACGATCACCTGCTTGATGGAGAACACGATCGAGTGCTTCTTGGCCAAGCAGACGAAGTAGGAGTGGTCCGATCATATTAAAAGAGCAGGGCAGCCTCATTCGAGGTTGCCCTGCTCTTTTCTTGTCGGAGGGGAGCTATCGTCCCGTATGCGGATTCCAACCCAGCACCCAGGTGGGGTTCGAGTAGGCGGCAATAAGCAGGCTGTCGGCCTCGCCGTCGAGTCTGCGTGAGCCGGCTGCGCGCTGCGACATGTCGAGCGGACGGTCGTCCGTGTCGGTGCTGTCATACTCCCAGTAGCGAATCTTCGAGGTGTCTTCGGGCATGCGACCCCAACCCACGGGGTCGATGTTCTCCAGCTGACAATCGATCAGTACCGCCTCGCAGGCGGGATAGCGCTCGCTGGTGCGAGCCAAGACAGCATGGCGCCCCACACCCTTAAAACGACAGCGGTAGAAGATATTTCCGCGGCTGATCTCCGAGTTGTTGCGGATCCACATGAAGGGGCCGCGTGAGATGAGCTTGCAGTGCTCGAAGAAGCAGGGACCACGCCCCAGAATCGTGTCGCCGTCACCCTTGATGCGGCAGCGGAGCAGATAGACCGATCCGTTGGCCTGGAGGGCATCGCCCGAGCCATTGACCCAGACATTCTCGAGGAAGATACGCTCACCCATCAGGAGCAGACCCTCGGCCTGACCACGCAGCGTGGTGGCGATCGTCAGGTTGCGCATCGTGAGGTTCGAGCAGTTGTCGGCCATGAAGGCGGCACGACGCGACGGGAAGGTGCCCGGCTGCTCGTTTGTGGCCACATTGTCGGGGTGGGGGTTGAAGATCTCGTTGTTGGGGTAGTGGATGTAGACCCCCTCGCGGCTCTCGCCTTCGATCGTCACATGGCGCTTGTTGCGGAAGTAGACCAACTCCTCGTAGTTGCCGTTGTGGATGTAGACCGTGTAGGGGTGTTTGTTGTGATCTGGAATCCAATCCATCGCACCCTGCACCGTGTTGAAATCGCCCGAACCGTCGGCATTTACCGTCAGGTAGCGGCGATCGGGCGCAGGCCCACTCTCCTTGGTTGTGAAGTACCACCCGTCGCCCTTTGTGATGCCGTGGAAGTCGTCATCGACCGTGGTCAGCACGCCGTCATCAATCGTGATGTAGTAGCGCTTGTTGTACTCGAGCAGGTTGTGGTGGAGGTATATCTCGGCCTTCGTGCCCGATACGATGATCGGGTGGAAGTGAAATCCGTCCGTGAATCCGCCGATGATCGTCAGCTGATACGCGTCGGATGTGGGGCTGGCTACACCCGAGGGGGTGCCGGGCTTCGTGTCGGCGTTCGTGCGGCGCGGCTGATCGTAGTTGTAAGGCTCCCAGCTGTAGGGCGCCTTCGGCAGCTTGCGCGGCGTGGTCGGACCTGCCGGGATCGAGATGTCGAGGCTGTCGATTACTGTGTTTGTGGCCGCATCCCATACGCGGATCTTACCACTTGTACCGATCGTCGGCTCGCTACGGAAGTTGATCGCCAGGCGCGTGTCGGGATTGACCCCCTTGGCATGTTTTGCAGGGAAGAACTCCTGTTTCGGGTCGGTGCAGGCGGTTGCGAGCAGCAGACCTGCCACCAAGATCAGTAGTCGTTTCATATAGGTCATCATTTAGGTGTTTTGGTAGTATGCGTGCAGCACCTCGGGGAGCTCACTTGACGGGGTGCACCAGCGGATCATCATGCGGTCGGCCGTCGGATCACCCGTGCCGAAATCGAAGCTCGAGCCGCTGTGCAGCACCAACGGATGGTCGCCCTCGAAGCCGAAGCGCGCGTAGTAGGCACGCAGACTCTCTTCGCCGGGTATCAGCACCACCGCCTTTGCTCCCTGCTCCTCGGCCAGGCGCAAGGCGCGGTTGATCAGCTCCGAGGCGTAACCTCGTCCACGGTAGGCCCGCTCGGTGGCTAAACCGTAGAGGTAGGCCACGCGCCCGATCTCACTCTCGAAGGGAATCAGGTGAGCCATAGCGACGATCGCTCCGTCAGCCTCGATTGAGAGCATCCGTGTCGGGGCGAAGTAATCCTGTAGAAAGGCGTCGACAAAGCTCGCTTCGTCATTGGGAAAGCCCTCTCGCCAGAGATGACGACAAGCTTGCTCCTCTTGGCTGAGGAGGCGTGCAGTCCACTTCTCGACCAGTGCCACAGGGCTGTACGAGAGCTTCGCCTTGCGCAACCCCTCGATGCCGAGGTCCTCCTCGCGGTTGATCCAGCGGTAGCGGTCGGCGAGTTGACGCGCCAACGAGCGGTTGATCATGGCAAAGGCACCCTCGTAGTTCGTGTCGGCCTTCTCGGCATGCACCACAAAGGTATCCTCCGTGACTGCCGAACCGTAGGTGAAGGCAACCAGACGATCTTCCACATAGAGCGCTCCACCCTCCAAACCCAACTCCTCGAAGTGGCGGAAGGCACACTCCATGGCAGATCGTTCAGCGGCCAAGACCCCCTCGCGACACCCCTCACGCTGACGACACCACTCCCGCTCCAACTCCAAGCAAGCCTCGGCGTGTTGTGCCGTGAGCGGCTCGTAGCGATGGGTGGGGTAGAGTGCCGTGAATCGGTTAATGTGGTTGCGCTTGGGCTGGTAGTGCTTGCCGACGAGCTGCGCCAACGACTCCTGCGTGTAGAGGTAGTCGAAGTAGTTGCGGTCGCTGGTGACTAAGAGGCGGTCGCCCCAGACACGCTTCACCAACTCAGCCCCCTCACTTGTCAGTCCGATTAGTCGCAGGGGCTCGCCCAGTGCGGCGGCATCGGCCTCCAAAAGAGGTAGGAGGTGGGTGAAGTCACCCTCGCCGATCGGTTGCATGTAGCCGATCGCCTCGCCTCCGTCGATGTGGAAGCGGATGAGGAGAAAGCCCTCCCGCTCAGCCCATTCACTACGATAGAGACCTCGCCAGCAGTACATGTTGGCGAAGGCATAGTCGCAGTTCTGCGATTCACCACGGAGCGTGTAGCGCACGATCGTGGGGCGATCGGACAGGGTGATAGGCTGAAAGCTGAGCATCTCTCTCTTGGCTGTTTATTCGCAGGCTTTGAGCGACATGTCGAGCGATCGGATCTGGTGCGTCAGCGCACCTACCGAGATGAAGTCGACACCGCACTCGGCATAGGCGCGCATCGTCTCGAGCGTGATGCCGCCACTCGACTCCGTCTGGCAACGACCGGCCACCTTCTCAACGGCCTGGCGCGTCATCTCGGGCGTGAAGTTATCGAACATGATGCGATCCACGCCACCGGCTGCAAATACCTCGTCGATATCCTCCAAAGAGCGTACCTCACACTCGATCGGAATGTTCTTTCCGCGCTCGGCTAGGTACTTCTTGGCACCCTCGACCGCCTGACGGATGCCGCCGGCGAAGTCGATGTGGTTATCCTTCAAGAGGATCATGTCGAACAGACCGATGCGGTGATTCTCGCCGCCGCCGATCTTTACGGCCATCTTGTCCAAGACGCGCATGCCTGGCGTGGTCTTGCGCGTGTCGAGTACCTGCGTGTGCAGACCCTCCAGATGCTTCACATAGAAGGCCGTCTGGGTAGCCACACCGCTCATGCGCTGCATGATGTTGAGCAGGATGCGCTCAGCCTGCAGGAGAGAGCGCAGACGACCCGATACATAGAAGGCTACATCGCCCGGCTTTACGCGCGTGCCATCCTCGATCAGCTGCTCGAACTTCATCTCGGGGTCGAGACGGTGCAGCACGATCTCCGCGATCTCGATACCTGCAATCACGCCCTCCTGCTTGCAGAGCAGACGCATGCGTCCCTGCTCCTCGGCCGGAATACAGCAAAGTGAGGTATGGTCGCCGTCGCCGATATCCTCCTTGATGGCCAATTCGATCAATTCATCCACATAGGGTTTGTATTCTGCTTTCATAGCTGATAGTATGTTTTAATAAAAGTTAATACTCAAAGTAATGCCCAAGATGCGCGGCTTGCCCCGCTGCACAAAACGGTTGCCGATCGACTCAAAGTAGAAGAGGTCGTACTGCTTCTCGGCGAGGTTCTTGCCCCAGAAGTCGATCGCATAGCGCGCGTGCTCGATGCGGATCGAGCCGTCGAACAGCGTGTAGAAGGGCTGCTCCAGGGTGTTCGCTTCGTCCCAATAGATCTTACCGGCCGAGCGCAGACCGCCGTGCAGCACCAAATCGCCCAGCCAGGCAACGCCCGTCGGAATCGTCCAAGTGATTCCCGTCGAGAGAGTCTGGCGCGGCACATAGGGGAGGTAGTTGCCCTCGAAATCGCTCTTGCCGTCGTTGTAGCGGCGGAAGGTGGCGTGGGTGTAGCCGTACGCTAGGTCGATCTCGAAGTTACGCGAGGGATGGATCTGCAATGCCACCTCGCCACCCATCGAGCGCGTGCGACCGGCATTAGTCATCATGCGTCCCGTCGAGTTGGCATCGGGGAAGGTGGTGAGCTGCTGATCCTCGACCTGAATGAGGAAGAGCGCCATATCTCCACGCACCAAACCCTCGGCACACGAGAAGTGGCCGCCGAACTCGTAGTTCCAACTGTATTCGGGCTTGTACGAAACAATATCCTTCATCGCATACTCGCTCCCCATCGCCTTACTCTGCAACTGCTCCTTCAGGATGTCGGAGAAGAGCTGCGTGTTGAAGCCGCCGGCCTTGAATCCGCGCGAAACCGAAAGGTAGAGGTTGCGCTGCGCGTCGAAACGGTAGATGAGCGAAAACTTGGGGAGCAGTTCGGTGTAGGCTTTCTTCAGCTTGCCCGACTCCTCGATCTCCACGGCGCTATCCTTCTCCACGGGGAAGGGCATCTGCGGCATGGAGACCTTCTGGTGAAACTGCAACGATCCCCAATTGTAGTGACGCAGCTCGGTCTGCTCGCTCTCGATGCGCAGACCCGCCTTCGCCTCAAAACGACCGAAACGCCACGCCGACTCGTGGTAGAGAGCCCCACCGTAGTTCGGATTCTCGAAGTCGGAGTGGAGCGGCATGGGCTGGAGTGCCGTGAGCTGCACGCGACCTCCCGAGGCGGTATTTGCTGCGGCAAAGATCATCTCGTTGATGCCCTCCTCTTTGAAGTGTACCGGTGCATTCATGTGGTTGTAGCGGTAGAAGCCGTAGAATCCGAAGAGGTAGTTGTAAGCACGATCTCCGCGCGATCGGAAGAGCAGATCCTCCGTGATGACCTGCTCACGAATGCCCTGACGCAGCGTGAAATAGTCGAGCGGCAGGAAGTCGTTGTCCATCGTCATCTGGTCGTTCGTGTATTGGTACGAGGTGATCGAGGTGATCGAGTAGCGCGGTTGCTCGTATTGGATCGTCAGGCCATCGGTGATCGTCAGACGCTCGTAGCCGCAACGGTCGTTGTAGGCAATCTGCCCGATCTTTACGCCCGGCTCACCCTCCGAACGCCCTCCGATAAAGGCGTAGGGGTAGCCTCCCTGCTTGCCATCCGAGTAGGCGAGCGTGTTCTCGATGCGCAGCCCCTTGTTGTTGCGGAACTGCAACTTCCAGTTGCCCCCCTCGAACTCCTCCCAGTCGCACTTCTTGCCCGTCAGCGCATTGCGAAACAGACCATCCGAGGCGAGCGAGTGGGCTGATACGGAGGTGGCAAAGCGCTCGCCAAACTTCTCGTAGATCGAGGCGTGAAAACGGCGCGTGTTGCCGCTGCTGTACTCGGCCTTGATGCGCGAGCCCTGATAGTTGAAGGGGGAGAGCGTGTAGATATTCACCACGCCACCCATTGTGTTACGCCCATAGAGGGTCGATTGCGGGCCGCGCAGCACCTCGATGCGCTCGATGTCCATCAACTCCATGTCGAAGCTGTTCTTCTGCATCAGCGGCACATTGTCCACCGTCATGCCGACAGCCGGCTGGTCGATGCGTGCGCCCAAGCCACGCACATAGACCGACGAGGTCATGCGCGAGCCGTAGTCGGGGATGTGGAGGTTGGGTACCATGTCGGCCAGATGCTTCAGCGCGGAGATCTGGCGGCGTGCCACGGTGCGCTCACCGACAATGGTGGCGGCAATCGGCTCGCTGCGGAGAACCATACCCTGCTTGACGGCTGACACCTGCACGCGATCCACGACGATCGTCGTGTCGACGAGGCTCTCTTCTGTCGAGAGAAGCTTCTCGACAGAGGCCATCGCCGTCAGGCTGAAGGTCAGTCCGCTCAATAGAAGTATGAGGTACTTGCAATATCGTTGCATGTTAATTTTGAATTCTAAATTCTAAATTTTGAATTATTTTACTCGTGGTGATACGGCTCGTTGTTGAGAATTGTAAAGGCACGGTAGATCTGCTCGGCGAAGATGGCGCGCACGATCTGGTGCGAGAAGGTCATCTGCGAGAGCGAGATCTTCTGGTTGGCACGGGCGTAGACCTCCTCCGAGAAGCCATACGGACCGCCGATCACGAAGACCAGGCGACGCAGTCCGCTGCTCATGCGCTTGCCTACCCACTCGGCAAACTCCATCGAGCGGAACTCCTTGCCGCGCTCGTCGAGCAGCACCACATAGTCGCTCTCGGTGAGCATCGAGAGGATGCGGTCGCCCTCGCTCTTGTTCTGCTGGCGTGCGCTCAGGTTCTTCGTGTTGCGCAGGTCGGGCAGGATCGTGATGACGAATTTGCAGTAGTGGTTGATGCGCTTGGCATACATCTCCACGAGCGAAGCCACCTCCTGCGAGTCGGTCTTGCCGACAACGATCAGATCAATTTGCATAGTCGCTCGGGTTTAAAGGTCGCTGTTCCACTCGCCGGCAGCATCCTCGTAGATCACCGGTCGGAATTGCTCGACCGACTTCAGCCACTCGTAAGCCTTGTACATGTTGTATCCGTTGCCCGACGGTGTGCCGAGCGTGTAGGCGATCACGCATGATTGGTTGCGCGTGCGGTAGTACATGCCGCGCACACGCTCGAGATACTCCTCCACAAGCGATGGATCATTCGAGGGCGTGCCACCCACGGTGCGGTCGGTGCGGTGCTCGGGCGCCGAGATGGCGGGGCAGTCGATTACATACATGCCGAGCTCTGTGCAGAGGTCGTAGAACCACATCGGCTGCGGATAGGAGGGGCATAGCGTGTTGACTCCCTGTGCCTTGAGTGCCTTAATCTCGGTCGCGCTCTTCGTGCGGTCGATCGCTGCGTTGTAGGGGGCTTTGCGGAGCACCACCTCCTCGTCGAAACGCACAATCTTGCCACCGATAAGCTCCGTGCGACCAAATCCGAGCGCGAGGGGGAGATACTCCTTGTAGGTGCCGTTGCGGCGCATGAAGAGCATCACCTTGTAGCGCGGCGGGAAGCGCTTGAGCTCCGACTTCCAGCAGTGGTCGTAGACCTGGTAGATGTAGGGGTTGAAGCGCAGCGTGTCGACCGAGCGGCCGGGGAGCGAAATCGCACGCATGTTGAAGTCGAGCAGCTTGCCCTCGGGCGAGTAGATGTCATAGCCGGCCTCGACCTCCTCGTCGTAGTTGAAGCCGTTCTGTACGGCGATCTTCAGCTCCAGGATGCCGTCGCGGTGCAACGAGTCAGGCACCAGGGCGATCTCATAGTCGCTGATGGCGCGCTTGTTCTGGTAGTAGAGGTAGCTGTCGGTAAAGGGAGCACGACGCACCGCGGCCTCACCGTTGATCTGCGGCGTGCGGCTGGGGCGTAATACCACCTGAAAACGGTTGATGCCCTGCTTGATGAGGGGCGTGAGGTGAAACTCGGCCGGCGTGAGCGGATCCTCCACCTCGGCCACCGGGGTCTCATTCGCGAACAGCGTATAGGCCGAAGCGACATTCTCCAGGTGCAGATAGACCAATCCGTCGGTCCAGGCGTAGGGGATCTCTACCTCGGTTGTCGCAAGCGACAAGGAGTTCGAAACCTCCTGCAGTTGGGGCGTGAAGGGGAGGATGTAGCCCGCCTTTTCGCGGTTGCCCGCCTCGGCGTCGTGGCGGGTGTCGTAGGGGATCATCTCCGAACGGAAGATGCGGCCGGCCTTCAGGTCGGCAGGTTGGGGATTGAGCTCCCAGGGCTGCTGGGCCGAAGCGGTGAGCGTGAGCCACAAAGCGGCCAAAATCAGAGTATAGCGTGTCGTTCTCTTCATGTGCGTGCGTATATGCGTGTGCGTATGACTCCACAAAGATACTTTTTTTTTGCCAAATCACAAATATTAACTACTTTTGTAAATTCAAACAGAAAACAAGCAACAAGCAATAGAATATGAAAACGCAACGCATTGCAACAATTCTGAAATCGGGAGCCGTTGATACGGATGTCGTAGTCAAGGGCTGGGTGCGCACCAAGCGCGGAAATAAAAATGTAGCCTTCATTGCGCTCAACGACGGTTCGTGCATGCAGAATATCCAGGTGGTGGTCGATCTGGCCAAGATCGCCGAGGAGGAGCTCAAGCCCGTTACGACGGGTGCCTGCCTGCGTGTCGATGGTCGTCTGGTAAAGTCGCTCGGCGCAGGCCAGGGTGTTGAGGTTCAGGCCGAGAAGATCGAGGTATACGGTACGGCCGATCCGGAGACCTATCCCCTGCAGAAGAAGGGCCATTCGCTGGAGTTCCTGCGCGAGATCGCCTATTTGCGTCCGCGTACGAATACCTTTGGTGCCGTGTTGCGTATCCGCCACGCGATGGCCTTCGCCATTCATCAGTATTTCCACAACAAGGGCTTCTACTACCTGCATACGCCGCTGATCACCGCCTCGGACTGCGAGGGTGCCGGTGAGATGTTCCAGGTGACGACCCTCGATCTGAACAATGTTCCCAAGACGGAGCAGGGCGAGGTCGATTTCTCGCAGGACTTCTTCGGCAAGGCCTGCAACCTGACCGTGTCGGGTCAGTTGGAGGGTGAGCTGGGTGCCCTGTCGATGGGTCAGATCTACACCTTCGGTCCTACCTTCCGTGCCGAGAACTCGAACACGCCGCGCCACTTGGCCGAGTT
>JAFZHB010000015.1 GCA_017555105.1 Alistipes sp. | reverse complement strand
GCCATGAACATCGCCGCTGTGGAGTCGGTGGAGTAATCTCGCCTCATGCACACAAAAAAAGAACCTACCGGCCGGTAGGTTCTTTTTTTGTGTGCATGAGGCGAGATTACTCCACCGACTCCACAGCGGCGATGTTCATGGCCACCTGCTCGTAGTTGATCGGATCGCACAGACCCTTGATCGACTCCTCCTGCTTCAGGTTGTTGAACTCGCAGTTCTTGACATAGATGTTGTGGATGTTGTTGACATTCTCCAGCGCGGTTACGCAGACACCATAGCGGCTCTTCTGGCTCGTAACATTCTCCAGGTAGACATCCTGTACAACGGGGTAGTCCGTAGCGTCGCCTACGCTCTTCTGGTCGTAGATCAGGTTGATCTTCAGCACCGCCTCCTTGCACTCGCCAACCGTTACATTGCGTACATAGATGTGCTCGATGACACCACCGCGGCGGGCATTCGTCTTGATGCGGATAGCGCGATCCAGCTCGGGCGAATCCATATCGCAGTTCTCTACGAAGAGGTTCTTGTAACCAGCACCGATCTCACTGCCGACAACCACACCACCGTGGCCGTTCTTCATCTCGCAGTTGCGGACGATCATGTTCTGGCTCGGGATCTCGAATGCGCGAGCGTCACCGTCGCGACCCGACTTGATGGCGATGCAGTCATCACCCGTGTTGAAGTAGCAATCCTCGATCAGCACATAGTTGCACGACTCGGGGTCGCAACCGTCGCCGTTCGGGCCATCGTTGTTGAACTTCACATCGCGTACGGTGATGTTCTCGCAGAATACGGGATGCAGGTTCCAGAAGGGCGAGCGGATCATCGTAACGCCCTCGATGAGGATGTTCTTACACTCGAAGGGGCTTACCAGCTGCGGACGCATACCATAGCCGTGACCCATCACGCGCTCCTCGATCGGCTTCTTGGCGTCCATCCACTCCTGCAGCAGGGGACGGCCATAGCGTTGTGAGTTGCGACGCTCCTTCTCCCAATTCGTCTCTACATTCCATACCATCGACCACCAGTTCTGGAGTGAAGCACCACCGTCGAGCGTACCAAGACCCGTTACAGCAATGTTCTCCTGCTGGAAGGCGTAGATCATCGGCGAGTAGTTGATGCAGTCCATACCCTCCCAGCGGGTGCGTACGAGCGGGTAGTGATCCAGGTTGTCCGAGAAGAGCAGCGTAGCGCCCTCCTCGAGGTGCAGATCGACATTCGACTTGAGGCAGAGTGCGCCCGTGAGCCAGGTACCTGCGGGTACGATCACATGGCCACCACCCTCGGCCGAACACTGGTCGATGGCTGCGTTGATTGCATCGTGCGAAGCAACCTCGGGTTTAGCGCCAAAGTCGCGGATGTCGAAGTTCTTCTCGGGGAAGGTCGGAGCAATGATCTTCGACTCGATCTCGGGGTAGAGTTTCTTCCAGGCCAATTCGCTCTGCGAAGGAGCCGTGCAGGCGGCTACAGCCACCGCGATCAGCGGCAAAATGAGGTGTTTGATTTTCATAAAAAATGGTTTTGAGTTGGAAATTTGACCAAAGATACGAAAATATTGACAAAAGGTGGGAGAGAAAGTGAATTTTATATGAGAATTCAACAAATTTTTATATCTTTGTTTGGCTTAAAATGGCTAACAAGGCAATTGAAACAACTAAAAAATAAAAACTAATCAGCACTATGAAAAAGTTACGAGGCATTATTCCTCCGATGATCACCCCGTTGAAGGGTAACGATGAGTTGGACCGTGAGGGCGCAGTACGCCTGATCGAGCACATGCTGAAGGGTGGCGTACACGCCCTCTTTATTCTGGGTACGACGGGTGAGGCGCAGAGTCTGACCTACAACCTGCGCTACGAGTTTGTTGAGCTGGTGCTCAAGCAGGTGGCCGGTCGCGTGCCTGTTCTGGTGGGTGTGACCGATACTTCGCTCGACGAGAGCGTGCGTTTGGCCGAGCACGCCAAGGCGTGTGGTGCTGTGGGTGTGGTGGCTGCTGCTCCCTACTACTTTGCCGCTTCGCAGCAGGAGTTGATCGAGTACTATACGGCTCTGGCCGATGCACTCTGCCTGCCACTCTACCTCTACAACATGCCTTCGCATGTGAAGGTGTTCCTCGAGGCCAAGACCGTGGCTGTGTTGGCAGATCACCCCAATATTGTGGGTCTGAAGGATTCGTCGGCCAATATGAACTACTTTGAGACGCTGATCTACCTCTTGGGCGACCGTGAGGACTTCTCGCTCTATGTGGGCCCGGAGGAGCTGACCGGTGAGTGCGTGCTGATGGGCGCCGATGGTGGCGTGAACGGCGGTGCGAATATGTTCCCTGAGCTCTATGTGGAGATGTTCGAGGCTGCCGAGCGTTGCGACATCAAGCGTGTGCGCGAGCTGCAGCGTCGCATTATGCAGATCTCGACCTCGATCTACACGGTGGGTAAGTATGGTTCGAGCTACCTGAAGGGTGTAAAGTGCGCCCTCTCGCTGCTTGGCATCTGCGACGACTACCTCTCGTATCCCTACCGCAAGTTCCGTGCAGAGGAGCGTGAGAAGGTGCGTCAGGCATTGGAGGCGCTGAAGGCGTAATGTTCGCTTGTTGAATCCTGAAAATTGGACTAAATGGAACTGACGCTTCTCGATTACATTGTCTTCTTTATCTTCGTGGGAGGTGTAGCCCTCTTCGGGTGCTCGTTCTACTTCCGTTCGAGCAAGGGTGCGGCTGCCTTTACGAAGGCTGAGGGATCGCTGCCGACCTGGGTGGTGGGTATGTCGATCTTCGCCACCTTCGTCTCCTCGATCTCCTTCCTCGGTCTGCCCGGACAGGCCTTTGCCGGTAACTGGAATCCGTTTGTCTTCTCACTCTCGATCCCGATTGCGACCTGGCTGGCGGCCAAGATCTTCATTCCGCTCTACCGCAATGTGAACAGTGTCTCGGCCTACCACTACCTGGAGCAGAAGTTTGGTTACTGGGCTCGTTGCTATGTGGCGATCTGCTACCTCTTGACGCAGCTGGCGCGCGTGGGTTCGATCCTGCTGCTCCTGGCGCTGCCGATCAATACGATGTTTGGCTGGGATATTCAGTCGATCATTATCTGGACGGGAGTCATTACGCTGGTTTACACGCTCTTGGGTGGTATTGCGGCGGTGGTGTGGACCGATGCTATTCAGGGTATCATCCTGATCGTGGGTGCGGTGGCTTGTGCTGCGCTGCTCACCTTTACGATGCCCGAGGGCCCCTCGCAACTCTTCCAGATCGCCTCGGCGAGCGGGAAGTTCTCGCTGGGTAGCTTTGGTGCAAGCCTGGCCGAGCCGACCTTCTGGGTGGTGCTCATCTATGGTCTGTTTACCAATATGCAGAACTACGGCATCGACCAGAACTATGTGCAGCGCTATATGACCACGAAGTCGACGGCCGAGGCGGTGAAATCAACCCTGTTTGGTTCGTTGCTCTACATCCCCGTGTCGCTCGTCTTCGTCTACATCGGCACGGCGCTCTTCGCCTACTACACGGCGCAGCCCGAGCTGCTGCCTGCGGGTACGGCCTCGGATAAGGTCTTCCCGTGGTTCATTGTGCATGGTCTGCCGACCGGTCTGACGGGTCTGGTGATCGCTTCGCTCTTCTCGGCCGGTATGTCGACGATCGCAACGAGTATCAACTCCTCGGCGACGATCGTGCTGACGGACTTCGTGAAGCGCTTCTCGAAGCAGGAGATGAGCGAGAAGAAGAATATGAATGTCCTCTACCTTGCCTCGTTTGTGGTGGGTGGCCTGGGTATTGTGATGGGTCTGATGATGATGCATATCGACGGTGTGCTCGATGCTTGGTGGAAGCTCGCTTCGATCTTCAGTGGTGGTATGCTGGGTCTCTTCCTCCTCTCGCTTGTCTGCCACAAGGTCAAGCAGTCGCACTCGGTGGCTGCCGTCATCGTGGGTCTGCTGGTGATTGCGTGGATGAGCCTCTCGCCGCTGATCAACGAGGGCTCGCCCTTCTACGAGTTCCACTCGCCGCTGCACACCTATCTGACGATTGTCTTTGGTACGACGGCTATCTTCCTGGTGGGCTTCGTGCTGACTAAACTTTTTAACAAGAAATAGGCTAACAACTAAAACTATAAAGAGAGAAAAACCATGAAAAATTATCCGAAAATTGGTATTCGCCCCGTGATCGACGGTCGTCGTCGCGGTGTGCGCGAGTCGCTGGAGGCTAAGACGATGGGTATGGCCGAGTCGGTGGCTAAGTTCTATGAGGAGCACTTGCGCTACTCGGATGGTACGCCTGTTCAGTGCGTGATTGCCGACACGACGATCGGTGGCGTGGCTGAGGCTGCTGCCTGCGCTGATAAGTTCCGCGATAACAATGTAGGTGCAGTGTTGTCGGTAACCCCCTGCTGGTGCTATGGTACGGAGACGATCGATATGGATCCGCTGATGCCGAAGGCTATCTGGGGCTTCAACGGTACGGAGCGCCCGGGTGCTGTGTACCTGGCTGCTGCGTTGGCTGCCCACTCGCAGAAAGGTCTGCCCGCATTCGGTATCTATGGCCACGATGTGCAGGATGTAGAGGATATGTCGATTCCGGCCGATGTGCAGGAGAAGCTCCTCTTGTTCGGTCGTGCAGCGTTGGCTGTGATGCAGATGAAGGGCAAGTCGTACCTCTCGATCGGTGCTGTGTCGATGGGTATTGCCGGCTCGACCTGCGATCCGGACTTCTTCCAGGAGTACCTCGGTATGCGCAACGAGTATGTAGACGAGACGGAGATCCTGCGTCGTATGGAGCAGGGTATCTACGACCAGGCCGAATTTGAGAAGGCTATGGCGTGGGTAGAGCAGTACTGCAAGCCGAACGAGGGCAAGGATTGGAATCGTGAGGATCTGGTCTACAGCCGCGAGGAGAAGGATCAGAACTGGGAGTTTGTCGTGAAGATGATGCTCATCATGCGCGACCTGATGATCGGTAACGAGAAGCTCGCTGAGATGGGCTTCGAGGAGGAGGGCTGCGGTCACAACGCCATCGTGGGTGGTTTCCAGGGTCAGCGTCAGTGGACGGACTGGAAGCCCAATGGTGACTTTGCTGAGGCGATGCTCAACACCTCGTACGACTGGAACGGCCTGCGCGAGCCGATCGTGCTGGCTACCGAGAACGATACGCTGAATGGTGTTTCGATGTTGCTCATGAAACTTCTGACGAACCGCTCGCAGATGTTTGCCGATGTGCGTACCTACTGGTCGCCTGAGGCTGTTGAGCGCGTATCGGGCATGAAGCTCGAGGGTAAGGCTGCCGGTGGTATCATCCACCTGATCAACTCGGGTGCATGTACGCTCGATGCTACGGGTCAGCAGTCGGATGCCGAGGGTAACCCGACGATGAAGCCCTTCTGGGAGATCACCGAGGAGGAGCAGAACAAGTGCTTGGCGGCTACCACCTGGTATCCGGCCGATCGTGGTTACTTCCGTGGTGGCGGTTACTCGTCGCACTTCCTCACGCGTGGTGAGATGCCGATGACGATGTGCCGTCTGAACCTGGTGAAGGGTGTAGGTCCCGTGCTGCAGCTGGCCGAGGGTTGGGCTGTGAACACCGATCCGCACATCTTCGAGGTGATCAACAACCGTACGGACCGCACCTGGCCGACCACCTGGTTTGCTCCGCGCCTGACGGGCAAGGGCTACTTTAAGGATGTATATTCGGTGATGAACAATTGGGGTGCAAACCACGGTGCTGTGAGCTATGGTCACATCGGTGCTGAGCTCATTACGCTCTGCTCGATGCTGCGCATCCCCGTTTGCATGCACAATGTGGAGGAGGAGAAGATCTTCCGTCCCTCGTCGTGGGCTGCTCACGGCATGGATCCGGAGGGTGCCGACTACCGTGCTTGCCAGAACTATGGTCCTATCTACAAGTAAAATCAAAATTTAGAATTCAAAATTCAAAATTGAAGTTCTGCGCTTGCAGATTTTGAATGCGACTTTGGGCGGGGTGCTCCTACGGGATGCACCCCGCTTTTTTCGCCCTTGAATTTTGCCGTTTCGTCGCTTTGGGCCTTTGATTTTTCATTTCGTTTGCATATCTTTGTATGTTGAGTATACTATACCGAATTTAGACCCGAACCATGAGATTTTCTACGCTACGAATCACCGTTTTACTCCTCGCGCTGGCGATCCTTTCGCCCGCCGTGGCACAACAGCTCGATGAGCAATTTCGCACACCGACGGGCGATGCGCGTCCCTGGACGCTTTGGTATTGGATGTATGGCGCCATCTCCGATGAGGGGGTGCGTGCCGACTTGCAGTCGATGGCCGATGTCGGGCTGGGTGGTGCTTACCTCGTGACGATCCGTTCGAGCGACGATAAGCGAGGCGTTCCCTTCCAGGGCGACTCGGATCAGTTGACCGAGAATTGGTGGCAGCGTGTGCAGACGGCCTTCAACGAGGCCGACCGTCTCGGGTTGCAGCTGGGTGTACATATCTGCGATGGCTTTGCGCTGGCCGGAGGTCCGTGGATCTCGCCTGCGGAGTCGATGCAGAAGGTGGTGACGAGTGAGCAGGTGGTCGAGGGTGGTAAGCCTTTTTCGTTAGAGCTTGCCAAGCCGGCACACCTGGAGAACTACTACGAAGACATTGCCTTGGTGGCGATGCCGATGAAGGGGGTATTCGAACTACCGAAACCGACCCTCTCGGTGCGCAATACGGTTGAGCCGCAGACGGAGAAGCAGCGCGCAGTGCTGAACCCTACGGGAGGCGTCAGCTCGGGTGCGGCGTGTGAGATCACCTGCACTTTCCCCGAGGAGGTGACCCTGCACAATGTGGAGATCGTCCTGGGAGGTAACAACTACCAGGCACATCGTCTGGTGATGAGCGTGCGCACGCCCGAGGGCGACTATCAGTTGGTGAAGGCCTTTGAGCCGGCTCGTCACGGCTGGCAGAATACCGATTTTGACTCGACGCACGCCATTCCTCCGACCACGGGACGCGAGTTCCGTTTCGCGTGGACTCCCGACGGGAGCGAGCCCGGCTCGGAGGATCTGGATGCTGCTAAGTGGAAGGCTAATTTGAAAATCAAGGAGATACGCTTCCGTGGCACGCCCCGCATCCATCAGTGGGAGGGCAAGGCCGGTTATGTATGGCGCGTAGCGCGTGAGACGACGGCACAAGAGGTTGCTACGGAGGATTGTGTGCAGCTCGACGAGGTGATCGACCTGACGCAGGCACTCCAGGGAGACTGCCTGACGGCTGAACTGCCTGCGGGCAGCTGGCGCTTGGTGCGCATCGGCCACACGACAACGGGGCACACGAACGCTACGGGCGGCGCAGGTCGAGGTTTGGAGTGCGATAAGTTTAGCCGCGAAGCGGTGGGTAAGCAGATCGACAATTGGTTTGGCAAGATCTACCGCACGATCGATCCCGAGGTGGCCAAGCGTGTGTTGAAGATCCTCTATGTCGATAGCTGGGAGTGCGGTTCGCAGAATTGGAGCTCCAATTTCGCGGCCGAGTTCCAGGCGCGTCGCGGCTATGACCTCATGCCGTGGTTGCCCCTCTTTGCGGGTATTCCGATGGTCTCGGCAGAGGAGTCGGAGCGTGTGTTGCGTGATGTGCGCGAGACGATTGCCGAGTTGGTACACGATGTCTTCTTCGATGTGTTGGCCGAGAAGGCTGACCTGTATGAGTGCCGCTTCACGGCCGAGAGTGTAGCGCCGACGATGGTGAGCGACGGTATGTATCACTACGATAAGGTCGATCTGCCGATGGGTGAGTTCTGGCTCAACAGCCCCACGCACGACAAGCCGAATGATATGATGGATGCCATCAGCGGCGGTCGTGTCTATGGCAAGCGGATCATCTCGGCTGAGGGCTTCACGGAGGTGCGTGGCGTCTGGGATGAGACCCCGGCGATGCTCAAGCCGCTGCTCGATCGCAACTACGCGCTGGGCCTGAACCGCTTGGTTTACCATGTCTATGCCCACAATCCGTGGATGGATCGCCGCCCGGGCATGACGCTCGATGGCATCGGTCTCTACTTCCAGCGTGATAACACCTGGTTTAAACATGGTGGCAAGGCGCTGAGCGAATATGCGGCGCGTTGTCAGGCGCTCCTGCAATATGGCGTACCGGTGGTGGATCTGGCGGTCTTCACGGGTGAGGAGATGCCGCGCCGCTCGATCCTGCCGGATCGTCTCGTGCCCTCGCTCCCCGGCCTCTTTGGTGCGGAGCGTGTAGAGCGTGAGCGCGTGCGCCTGGCCAACGAGGGTCAGCCGCTGCGTACCCGTCCCGTGGGTGTGAGCCACTCGGCCAATATGGCCGATCCCGAGCAGTGGGTGAACCCGCTGCGCGGCTATGCCTACGACTCGTTCAACCGCGATGCACTGTTGCGCCTGGCCGAGGTGAAGGATGGCCGTATGGTGTTGCCGGGAGGCGCTTCGTACAAGGTCTTTGTAGTGCCCGCTCCGCATCCGATGAACCCGATGGGGCATATGAGCGCGGAGGTGCGTGCCAAGATCGAGGAGCTGAAGGCGGGTGGTGTGATTATCCCCGAGATCCCCTATGTGGAGGAGGACTTCGCTGCCTATGGTCTGGAGCGCGATGTGATCGTGGCCGAGGAGGTGGCTTGGACGCACCGACGCTCGGAGGAGGATGATACGGATATCTACTTCATTGCAAACCAGCGCGCTGAGCGTCGCACGATCGATCTATCGCTGCGCGTGGCAGGTCGTGTGCCTGAACTTTGGAATCCGCTCACGGGCGAGGTGGCTGATGCTGCAGTCTGGAGCGTGGAGCAGGGACGCACGCAGTTGACGCTGGAGCTCGAGGCAAACGGCTCACTCTTCGTGGTCTTCCGTCGTGCCGGTGAGGCGCCGCAGGTGGTGGCGCAGCATGCCGAGGCGCGCATCGAGCCGTTGAAGACTGAGCCCTGGTGGATCTCGTTCGATCTGGGTGTGCAGGGTAAGCGTACGGAGCGTAGCGAGGAGCTCTTCGATTGGTCGCAGAAGGCGCACTACGAGTTGCGCTACCACTCGGGTACGGTGGAGTACCGCACCTCGTTCAACTACAAGCCGCGCAAGGGTGAGCGCGTGATTCTCCGTCTGGGTCGCGTCTGCGATGTGGCGGCGGTGACGCTCAACGGCAAGGCTTGCGGTGTGGCGTGGACGGAGCCCTACGAGGTCGACCTGACCGATGCGTTGCAGAAGGGTGAGAATAAACTTTTGATCGAGGTGTCGAACACCTGGGCAAACGCCCTGCTCGGAGCGGAGCAGGGGAAAGCGCCCTTCCGCGGCATCTGGACCAATGCCCCCTATCGCCGCAAGGAGCAGACGCTCCTGCCTGCAGGTCTGCTTGGTCCGCTTGAGTTGGAGATTACGCAACCGAAATAAGCTAAATAGATAAAACAAAACCGATATGAAACTGAATCGAATGTTGACCCTTGCCGTGGCGCTTGTGCTGGCGTTGACGGCCTCGGCTGAGGTGAAGATGCCCGCCATCTTTGGTGATAACATGGTGCTGCAGCAGCAGACCGATGCCCCGCTGTGGGGCTGGGCTACGCCCAACAAACAGGTGAAGGTGACCCCGTCGTGGAGTGGTAAGAGCTTCACCACCAAGGCGGATGCCGAGGGCCGCTGGAAAATCACGATCCCGACGGTGGAGGCAGGAGGCCCCTACTGTGTGACGATCTCGGATGGCGAGGTGCTGACGCTGCAGAATGTGATGCTGGGCGAGGTGTGGGTCTGCTCCGGACAGTCGAATATGGAGATGCCGATGAAGGGATTCAAGAACCAGCCCGTGGAGAATGGCAACCTCGATGCTGCGAAGGGTACGAACCCCCATATCCGTCTCTTTACGGTGAAGCGCAACGCCAAGATCGAGGAGGTCGAGGATGTTGTGGGTAAGTGGAATGAGGCCAAGCCGCTCTCGATTCGCGAGTTCTCGGCTACGGCCTACTACTTCGGTCGCATGATCCAGGAGGAACTGCAGGTGCCCGTGGGTCTGATCTGTGTGGCATGGGGAGGTTCGGCTTGTGAGGCGTGGATGACCGAGGAGATGCTCTCGGCCTTCCCGCAGGTGACGCTTCCCAAGACGCAGGCCGAGGTGGACAAGACGCAGCAGCGCTGCCCGACGGCGCTCTGGAACGGCATGCTCAAGCCGATTGTCGGTATGGCCATGCGCGGAGTGATCTGGTATCAGGGATGCGACAACTGGAATCGCGCCTACTACTACGCCGATCTGCACGCCACGATGATCAAGGGGTGGCGCGAGGCATGGGGTCAGGGCGACTTCCCCTTCTACTACTGCCAAATTGCGCCGTTCGATTACGACATCATCACGGCTGCCGGTCAGCCGCGCTACAACTCGGCCTATCTGCGTGAACAGCAGGCCAAGGTGGAGCATATGGTGCCCAATTCGGGTATGGCCGTGCTGCTCGACAAGGGTATGAAGGATGGTATCCACCCCTACGACAAGCAAACCCCGGGTGAGCGCTTGGCGCTCCACGCGCTGGCCAAGACCTACGGCTTCGAGGGTATCTACTGCGACAGCCCCGTCTATAAATCGATGGAGATCAAGGGTAGCACGATCGAGATCTCGTTCGATCGCGCCCCGATGTGGATCTCGTGCAAGCACGCCTTCGAGTCGAAGTGGGTGAAGATTGCCGGTGAGGATCGCGTATTCTATCCTGCAACGGCCAAGGTCAAGCAGAAGAAACTGATCGTCTCGAGCGATCAGGTGCCCAATCCGGTAGCCGTGCGCTATGGTTTTGAGGATTGGGTCGTGGGCGACCTCTTTGGCTCGGATGGTCTGCCGATCTCGTCGTTCCGTACGGACGATTGGCCCGATCCGGCTCCGATTAAGGAGTAGCTAAATTCAAGGTTTAGAATTCAAAATTCAAAATGATCAATTTAAGAAGATACTTCTTGCTGGCTGCTCTTGCGTTTGGATCGTGGATGGTGCAGGCGCAACCGGCCGATTTCATTTGGACGACGCAGAGCGCCAACTCCTCGGAGTCGATGCCGCTTGGTGGTGGAGATGTGGGTCTGAATGTCTGGGTCGAGGGCGATGAGCTCCTGTTTTACATCTGCCGCAGCGGTTCATACGATGAGCACAACACGCTCCTCAAGGCGGGTCGTGTGCGCCTGACGATCGAGGGTGGCGATCAGCAAGCTCCCTTCAGCCAGACGCTGCGCCTCTCGAAGAGCGAGATGCTCGTGGAGATGCAGGGGGCAAAAGTGACCCTTTGGGTCGATGCCTTTGCACCCGTGGTGCAGGTGCGCGTTGAGAGCCCCAAGGCGGTGATGTGCGAGGTGGCCTATGAGAATTGGCGCTACCAGGATCGTCCCTACCGCAAGTTGGAGGGGCGTCAGAACTCCCACAAGTGGGCGAAGCCCGCAGGACTGATCACTACGGCCGACACGGTGCTCCCGACCGATCACGCGGTGACCTTCTACCACCACAACCCCGCCCGTACGCTCTTCGATCGCACGGTCGAGGTGGAGGGGATGGAGCCCGTGAAGGAGCAGCTGTGGAATCCGCTGGCTCACCTGATTTCGGGTGGCCGTCTATGGAGTGGCGACCTGACCTATGTGGGTACGCAGGAGGGTGTTTACTGCTCGACCGACTACCGCGCTTGGCGCTTCCGCACGGAGCGTCCGCAGCGTCAAGTAGCTTTCACAATCGCCCTGCATACGAAGCAGAGCGAGTTGGTGTCGCCCTGGATCACGGAGCTTGAGCAGGTGGCTCGTACCGCTATGCGCGGCGAGAAGCAGGCCAAGCAGCGCACTGAGCAGTGGTGGGCCGACTTCTGGCAGCGCAGCTGGATTGAGGGCGCAGGAAAGGCTACCGAGATTACACGCAACTATACGCTCTTCCGCTATATGCTGGGTTGCAACCGAACGGGTAGCGATCCGACGAAGTTCAACGGAGGCCTCTTTACCTTCGACCCGGAGTTCGTGGTGGCCGAGCAGCGCTTTACGCCCGACTTCCGCAATTGGGGCGGTGGTACGATGACGGCGCAGAACCAGCGTCTGGTCTACTGGCCGATGCTGCGTTCGGGTGACTTCGATTTGATGCCCGTGGAGTTCAACTTCTATGAGCGTATGCGTGAGAATGCCGAGCTGCGTTCGCGTTACTATTGGGGACACGAGGGTGCATCCTTCACCGAGCAGATCGAGCTCTTCGGCCTGCCGAACTACATGGAGTATGGTACGAAGCGTCCCGAGTGGTTCGATAAGGGTGTGGAGTACAACGCCTGGTTGGAGCATTGCTGGGATACGGTGCTGGAGTTCTGCCAGATGATTCTGGAGACCTATCGCTACGACCGCGCCGATATTGAGCGCTATAAGCCGCTGATCGAGAGCTCACTGCGCTTCTTCGACGAGCACTATCAATACCTTGCTTCGCGCCGTGGTCGCAACCGCCTCGATGGCAATAAGAAGCTGATTCTCTTCCCCGGCTCGGGTTGTGAGACTTATAAGATGACCTATAACGCCTCCTCTACGGTGGCGGGTCTGCAGCGGGTGTTGGATACTTACATCGAGGTGAAGCAGATGCAGGGCGACACGGCTGTTGCGCCGTGGCGTGCGCTACGCGATCGCATCCCCGAGGTGCCTCACCGCATTGTCGAGGGGCGTGAGATGATTGCGCCGGCCGTGGCGTGGGAGCGCATCAACAACAGCGAGACACCGCAACTCTATCCCGTCTTCCCGTGGCGCTACTACTCGATGGCCTCGGAAGGGTCGATCGAGGTGGCACGCAACACCTACCTCTACGACGACCACGCCGTGGCGATGCGCTCCTCGAAGGGTTGGAAGCAGGATAATATCTGGGCGGCGATGCTTGGTCAAACCGAGGATGCCGTGCGCCTGACCACCGAGAAACTCTCCAATGGCCCGCATCGCTTCCCCGCCTTCTGGGGACCGGGCTTCGATTGGACGCCCGACTTGAATTGGGGCGGCAGTGGCGCCATTGGCCTGCAGGAGATGTTGATGCAGACCGACGGCGATCGCATCGTGCTCTTCCCCGCCTGGCCGCAGGAGTGGGATGTACGCTTTAAGCTCCATGCCCCGAATCAAACCACGGTCGAGTGTGAGCTGCGCGGCGGTGAGGTGGTGCAGCTGCGTGTGCTGCCTGAGAGCCGTGCTAAGGATGTGAAAATTCTATTACCGAAACAATAAATGAACCGAACGATGATCCGAAAATTCGTTTTGTGCGCCCTCTGTTGGTGCTTGCCGTGGATGGCAGCTGCCGAGGGCTATACCCCGCAGGAGGTCTCTGTCGCAGGCCTGATACCGCTGGAGGGCAGTGGCCGAGTGGTCTATGATTTCAATGGTGGCTGGCGCTTCTTCAAGGGCGATGTGGCCGGGGCGGAAGCGCTGAACTTCGACGATGCCGCCTGGGAGGTGGTCTCGACCCCGCATACGGTGGAGTTGACCCCCGCCGAGGCCAGCGGTTGCCGTAACTACCAGGGTGTGGTGTGGTATCGCAAGCACTTCACCATTCCCGAGGAGTGCGCTGCGCAGGAGGTGCTGCTGCACTTCGAGGCAGTGATGGGCAAGCAGGCATTCTATGTGAATGGCAAGCTCGTCGAGGAGCACCTGGGCGGTTACCTGCCGGTGATGCTCTCGCTCACGGAGGCGGGCGTAAAGGCAGGCGAGAGCTGCCTGGTGGCCGTGAAGGCCGACAATACGAACGACAAGATGTACCCTCCGGGCAAGCCGCAGTATACGCTCGACTTCGCCTACCACGGTGGTATCTACCGCGATGTGTGGCTTATCGGTCGTTCGAAGGTGGCGATTACGGATGCCGTGGAGGCCAACCGCGTAGCGGGAGGCGGTATCTTCGTTCACTTTGAGAATATCTCCGAGCAGCAGGCTACGGTCTCGGTGCGCACGGAGGTGGAGAATAAACTCGCCAAGAGCCAGACGGTGGTGGTGGAGAATGTGTTGAAGACGGCCGAAGGTGAGGTGGTCGGAAAGCGCGAGGGTCGCCTCACGCTCGCTGCTGGTGCTGTGGCTGCGCTCGATCAGCCCATCGTGGTGAAGAATCCGCACCTCTGGTCGCCGGATGATCCCTATCTGTACCGTGTGGAGACGCGCGTGAAGGATCGCAAGAGCGGTGAAGCGCTCGATGGCGGTGTGACGCGTATCGGTATCCGTTCGTTCGCCTTCTCGAAGGAGGAGGGTTTCATTCTCAATGGTAAACCCTTTGGTAAGTTGGTGGGTGCGAACCGCCACCAGGACTTTGCCTATGTGGGCAATGCACTGCCCAACTCGCAGCAGTGGCGCGATGCGAAGCGCCTGCGTGATGCCGGCTGCCGCATCATCCGTGTGGCTCACTATCCGCAGGATCCCTCGTTTATGGATGCCTGCGATGAGTTGGGTCTTTTCGTGATCGTGGCTACGCCGGGTTGGCAGTATTGGAACAAAATGCCGATCTTCGCCGAGCGTGTGCACCAGAATACGCGCGAGATTATCCGCCGCGACCGCAACCACCCCTCGGTGTTGATGTGGGAGCCGATCCTCAACGAGACGCGCTATCCGCACGACTTCTCGCTCGAGGCACTGCAGATCACGAAGGATGAGTACCCCTATCCCTATCGTCCGGTGGCGGCAGCTGATGTCCACTCGGCCGGTGTGAAGGAGCACTACGATGTGGTTTATGCTTGGCCGGGCGACGAGCAGAAGGCCGATGCTCCCGAGCAGACGATCTTCACGCGCGAGTGGGGTGAGAATGTCGATGATTGGTATGCACACAACAACAACAACCGCGCCTCGCGCAGTTGGGGTGAGCGTCCGCAGTCGATTCAGGCGCTCTCGCTGGCGACGACCTACAATGGGTTGTACGACACGGAGAAGCAGTTTATCGGCGGTGCGCAGTGGCACCCCTTCGATCATCAGCGCGGCTACCATCCCGATCCCTATTGGGGCGGTATCTACGATGCGTTCCGTCAGCCGAAATATGCCTACTGGATGTTCCGTAGCCAGACGGCTGCCGATCTGAAGCACCCGACGGCCGAGAGCGGCCCGATGGTTTACATCATGCACGAGATGTCGCAGTGGTCGGAGAAGGATGTCGTGGTCTTCACGAATTGCGACTCGGTGCGCCTCTCGATTTACGATGGTGCCAAGTCGTGGACAAAGGCTGTCGAGCGAAGTGATCGCACGATGCCCAATCCGCCCGTAGTCTTCGAGGATGTGTGGGACTTCTGGGAGGCGCGTTCGTATAGCTACACGAACAAGAATTGGCAGGCTGTGAACATGGTGGCCGAGGGTATCATCAACGGCGAGGTGGTCTGCACCATGAAGCGCATGCCGTCGCGTCGTTCGACCAAGCTGCGTCTCTATGTCGATTGGGAGAACAAGCCGCTCGTGGCCGATGGCTCGGACTTCGTGGTGGTGGTGGCCGAGGTGACCGACGATAGCGGTCATGTGCGTCGCATGGCGAAGGAGCATATCCGCTTCACGATCGAGGGCGAGGGTGTGATCATCGGCGATGAGCGCATCCACGCCAATCCGCGCCCCGTGGAGTGGGGTTCGGCGCCGATCCTGGTGCGCTCGACCCGCAAGGCCGGCAAGATCCGCATCAAGGCCGAGGTAGAGCATCCCGGTACGCATGCACCGACGGCGGCCGAGATCGAGTTTGAGAGCATTCCCGCCTCGATCCCCTTCTGCTATGCCGATGAGGCCAATGCCGTGCAGGTAGTCAAGCAGGGCGAGGCGACCGGTCAGGCTACGCAGCTGAGCGAGGAGGAGAAACGCCGCCTGCTGGAGGAGGTGGATCGTCAGCAGCAGGAGTTTGGCGTGCAGTAATGTCGTTTCACGGACCTTTTTAGACGATTGACCCGTTGGGGGGGCTTTGGAATCGAGCGTAAAGGTTACCTTTGCAGTGTAAAAAGTGCAAAAAAGATAAATTTATAAAACAAAACGAAAACCAAAATGAAAAAGATTATCATGATGTTGTTTGCGGCGGCGATGATTCTGCCTGCTGCAGCTCAGTATCCGACGGTGCCCGACTCGGTGAAGCAGCGTGCTGCCCAGCAGTCGGCTGTATGGGATATGTTGGCCGATGCGGCGTGGGAGAAAGCCCTTCCGATTATTGAGCAGGAGGAGAAGGAGTTTGGCCGTGTCTATCGTCCGTGGGCTTCGAAGCCGGAGGATCTGCCGCAGGCAAAGATTCCGGCCTTCCCGGGAGCCGAGGGTGGTGGTATGTACACCGTGGGTGGCCGTGGTGGTAAGGTCTTTGTCGTAACCTCGTTGGCTGATCGCGGCCCGGGTACGCTCCGTGAGGCGTGCGAGGCCGGTGGTGCGCGTACGGTAGTGTTTGCTGTGGGTGGTGTGATTCGCCTGCAGTCGCCCATCAACATCCGTGCTCCGTACATTACGATCGCAGGTCAGACCGCTCCGGGCGACGGTATCTGCGTGACGGGTGCTTCGTTCCTGATCGATACGCACGATGTGATCGTGCGCCACATGCGCTTCCGCCGTGGTCAGACCGATGTGGCTTTCCGCGACGATGCCTTTGGTGGTCAGGCTGTGGGTAACATCATGGTGGACCATGTGTCGGCTTCGTGGGGGTTGGATGAGAATATGTCGATCTACCGCCATGTATACAACCGCCAGGCGGATGGCCGTGGTCTGAAGCTCCCGACGGTGAACATCACGATCCAGAACTCGATCTTCTCGGAGTGCCTCGATATGTACAACCACGCCTTTGGCGCTACGATCGGTGGTTACAACTCGACCTTTGCTCGCAATGTATTTGCCTGCAACATCTCGCGTAACTGCTCGGTGGGTATGAACGGTAGCTTCAACTTCATCAACAACACGGTTTTCAACTGGTGGAACCGTTCGGTGGATGGTGGTGACCACACGAGCTATATGAACATCATCAACAACAACTACAAGCCGGGTCCGATTACGCCGAAGGATCAGCCGATCGCTTGGCGCATTGTGAAGGTGGAGAACGGCCGTGGTCAGGAGGGTCGCGATCTGTTTGGTCGCGCCTATGTAGCCGGTAACAACACCTGGGGCAATGCCGAGGTGGCAGCCGACAACTGGGCCGGTGGTGTGATGGCCGGTGATAAGTTCGTGACGAAGGAGAATGAGCATCTCTGGAAGATGGTACGCATGGAGAAGCCCTTCGAGATGGCTCCCGTGACGATTATGCCGACCGACGAGGCCTACGACTTTGTGATGGTCAATGCCGGTGCGTCGTTCCCGAAGCGTGACGCGGTAGATAGCCGCGTGATGAAGCAGGTGGAGACGGGTAAGATCTTCTACGCGAAGGATGCCAAGGAGCACCAGCCGCTCTATGTGAAGCGTCGTCTGCCCGCTGACTCGTATAAGCAGGGTATCATCACCGACCCGCAGCAGGTAGGTGGTCTGCCGACCTACAAGGGTGGCAAGGCGCTGAAGGATTCGGATAAGGATGGTATGCCTGATGCTTGGGAGAAGAAGTATGGTCTGAATCCGAACGATGCGTCGGATGCCGTGCAGGATATGAACGGTGACGGCTACACGAACATTGAGAAGTATATCAACGGTATCGACCCCACGATGAAGGTGGATTGGACGAACCTCGAGAATAACAAGGATACGCTCTTGGGTCGCAAGAGCTTGCTCTAAAAATCGTTAAAAATGAGTGCAAAGAAGCTGATATTCACGCTTCTTGGAGTAGTGGGCATGTGCTGCGCGGAGGTTGCGGCACAGCCCACTTTTCCTGTTTCTTGGCGTGAGGGGCGTCTGGTGTATGAGACCGACGCTCAGGGCAATCGTCTGCCCGACTACTCCTATTGCGGTTACCGCAACTCGAATGAGGCGATCCCCGATCTGCCGGTGGTGGTGCGTGTCGCTCCCGTCGAGGGCGACAACAGCGTACAGCTGCAGCGTGCGATCGACTATGTCGCTTCGCTGACTCCTACGGCCGAGGGGTGGCGCGGTGCTGTGTTGCTCGAAAAGGGCACCTACGCACTCGATACGCCGCTCTGGATCCGCACCTCGGGTGTGGTGCTGCGAGGCGTGGATAAGGAGCAGACCGTGCTCTTCAAGCGCGGTGTCGATCGTGGTGCGGTGATTTACATCGAAGGTAAGGATGATCGCCACTATGGCGAGGAGCAACCGCTCGAGGGGGATTATCTGCCGCTGAACGAGTGCTCGTTACAGGTCGCCTCGAGTGCAGGGATCACGGTGGGTGCGACGGTGCGAGTGCGCCAGGAGGCGGTTGTTCCGCCGCGTGGTCGTGGTGTTGTGATCAGTGAGGAGATGCGCCAGGCGTTAGGCATTGGCAATGTGAATATGGCTTGGGAGCGCACGGTGGTAGCCGTTGAGGGCAATCGCGTGACCCTCTCGTCACCCCTCTCGATGGCGCTCGATCTCGAGAAGCGCAAGAGTTATATCGCCCCCTACACTTGGGGTGGTTGTGTTGAGGAGAGCGGTGTAGAGCACCTGACGATCCTCTCGGACTATGATGCGTCGAATCCGATCGACGAGAACCACGCCTGGACGGGTGTCTCGATCGACGCGGCTCGCAACTGCTGGGTGCGTCAGGTCGATTTCCGTCAGTTGGCCGGCTCGGCTGTGGCTCTGCAGCCGTTGGCTGCCAAAATCACGGTAGAGGATTGCCAGTCGAGCGACCCGATCTCGGAGTTGGCCGGCTCGCGCCGTCGCACCTTCCTGACGCTGGGTCAGGAGACGCTCTTTCAGCGTTGCTACTCCGTACACGGACAGCACGACTTCTCGGCCGGTATCTATGCCCCCGGCCCGAATGCCTTTGTGCAGTGTGATTCGTATGAGTCGAAGGGCTTTAGCGGTTCGACCGGCTCGTGGGCTTGTGCGCTGCTCTTTGATGTGGTGAATATCGATGGCCACGACCTCTGTTTCAAGAACCTGGAGCGCACCTTCCAGCGTGCCGGATGGAATACGGCCAACAGCCTCTTCTGGCAGTGTACGGCCGCAGGCATCGAGTGCTACTCCCCCTCGCCCGAGGCGCAGAACTACGCTGCGGGCAGCTGGGCTACCTGCGTCGGCAACGGTCTCTTCCATGCCAACGACGAGTTTGTGCGTCCGCGCAGCCTCTTCCTCGCGCAGCTCTCCGAGCGCATCGGTAAGGAGCGTGCCGAGGCGATCTGCCGCCTCTACGACCGCAATACGACGGCTACGAGCAGCCCGCAGATCCATGTGGCGGTCGAACTGGCCAAGCAGGCCTATGAGGAGCGTATGACGATGCCGATGTGGATCGCACGCGCCCCCTTCACCGCCTCGGTGGAGAGTGCCGGTGTGCCGATGATCGACGAGGTTAAGTTTACGCAGCCCGCAGCGGTGCTCCCCGCCAAGCAACACTACGCTATCACGAATGGTCGCTACACGGCCGATGGTCGCCTTTTGGTGGGCGGTCGTCAGTCGGTGCGCTGGTGGAGCGGTAGCCTGCAGCCGCAGGCGATCCGCCAGGCTACCGACCACATCACGCGCTTTGTGCCCGATCGCGAGGGCCACGGCCTCACGGACCGCATCGACTCGGTCATTCTGCACATGAAGCAACGCGGCTCACTGCTGATCGACCACAACTACGGCCTTTGGTACGATCGTCGTCGCGACGACCATATCCGCGTGCGCCGTCGCGATGCCGATGTCTGGGCACCGCACTATGAGCAGCCCTTTGCGCGCAGCGGTCAGGGCACGGCTTGGGAGGGCATGTCGCTCTACGACCTGACGAAGCCCAACACCTGGTATTGGAGCCGTTTGAAGGAGTTTGCCGACAAGGCCGAGCGCGAAGGCTTGGTGCTCTTCCATCAGAACTACTTCCAGCACAACATCTTGGAGGCGGGTGCCCACTGGGTGGATAGCCCGTGGCGCTCGACGAACAACATCAATAATACGGGCTTCCCCGAGCCGACGAACTTTGCCGGTGATAAGCGTATCTTCGTGGCGCAGATGTTCTACGATGTCGAGCACCCCGTGCGTCGCGCCCTGCATCGCAACTATATCCGCATGTGTCTCGACCACTTCGCCGAGAATCGCAATGTGGTGCATCTGATTAGCGAGGAGTACACCGGCCCGCTCCACTTCACCCAGTTCTGGATCGACTGCATCGCCGAGTGGGAGGCCGAGACGGGCAACGATGCCCTCGTAGCCCTCTCGACGACGAAAGATGTGCAGGACGCTATCTTGGCCGATCCCGTTCGCTCGAAGGTGATCGATATGATCGACATTCGCTATTGGCACCACCGTGCCGACGGCACGACCTACGAGCCCGAGGGTGGCAAGAGCATGGCTCCGCGCCAGTTTGCCCGCGTGATGAAGGTGGGGCAGAGCAGCTTCGCTTCGGTCTATCGCGCCGTGAGCGAGTACCGCACGCAGTACCCCGAGAAGGCCGTGACCTACTCGGGTCAGGCCTACCCGCAGTATGCCTGGGCGGTGGTGATGGCCGGTGGCTCGTGCCCCGTGCTCCGCGTTGAGGACGAGACGCTGCTGAAGGCTGTGCCGATGATGACCGAGGTAGCACACGAGGAGGGCCTCTATCGCCTCTCGGGTGAGAACGGCGCACTGATCTACCTCGAGGAGCCGACAAAGGTGCAGGTGGCGCTACCGAAGGGTAGCTACGCCGTGAAGCAGATCGACGCGCGCACGGGTGAGGTGAAGAGCTTGCAGAAGCGCGTGAAGGTGGCTGGGGAGCTCCTGCTCGACCGCGGTGCGGGCATCTTCTGGATCGAGAAACTCTAAGCACGGAGCTCGGTGCAGGATGATTCGAGAGAAAAATAGCCAGAATACCAAAAAAAGAGGCCGAACAGGTTGTTTTTTGGATATTTTATTATAATTTTGTTGCGATTGAAAAAACGGTTGTGAGATTTTCTTACGGGGTCTTGTAACCGCTTTTTCTTTCACCTAACAAACAAGAAAACCAAATAAACCAAAAAACTCTTATGTAATTAAACATCATACTGCTTAATGAAAAGACTTTGGACCTTTCTGGGGGCTATGTTTTTGATGGCCGGCTCTGCAGTTTGTGCGCAGGAAGTTGACAGTAGTGCGCTGCAGCAGATCTCTTTCTCGAATGAGGAGCAAGGATTCGATGTCGTGGATTATATCCCCGATATTTCGCTTGATGCGAGATATGGTTATAATCGTACCACTCCGGGTAAAATCGGAGGCTTTGGTGGCGACGGTCTCTATTTGGACATTAACGGTAAGATCAGTAATCGGTTTTCTTATAGCCTGAATCAACGACTCACCACCGATCCCGGGGAGTCTTTCTTCGATGCTACATGTTGGTTGACCTTCGCCTATGAGGTTGGTAATTTTGCCTTTACGGCCGGTAAAGATGCGTTGCTCGTAGGTAGCTTTGAGTATGATGCCTATGATCTGGATTCGTATTACGATATGAACTCCCGATTCTACAACTCCTTTGCCTGTTGGCAGTGGGGTGTGTCGGCGTCGTGGAGCAACGACGCTGAAACCTCTACCTTGATTGCGCAGGTGGCCAACTCCCCCTTTGTGATGACCCCCTTCGAGGATAATATGTATGCCTATGGCGTGGCTTGGCGCGGCGCATGGGATAGCTATGAGTCCTATTGGTCGCTCAATATGTGGGAGTATGAGCCGGGGTGCTATGTGAAGTCGGTCAATCTGGGTAATATGTTCTACGCCGGTGGCTTCTCGTTGATGCTCGACGGTATGGCGCGCGGCGCGAAGGTGAAGGATCTCTTGCGCGATGTGACCGTGAGCGCGATGCCGTCGTATGAGTTCGGTGATCGCTTCCGTCTCTTTGGTAAATTCGGCTGGGAGCGCAACGATCTAATTCAGCCGTACGATTTCACGGGCGAGTATGCCTTTGATGAGGAGGATATGGAAGAGCTACTGTCGGGTGAGATCGCTCCTTCCAAAGATTATCTGTTTTATGGTGCGGGATTGGAGTTCTACCCCCTGAAGGAGGATAAGAGCCTGCGCCTGCACGCCATATGGGCATCGAATAACGATACCGACGCACACATCATCAGCATTGGCGCCACCTGGAAAATGAACCTCACGCGAGGCTTTAAACGGTTGGTTGGCTGTGTGCAGCAGGGTAAGAAATAGTGTTTAACCAGGAATAAGTATATTGGAGGAGATGAACGATTCGAACTACATTATCGAATTTAACCACATATCAAAGAATTTTGGCGAGAAGTGCGTCTTGAATGATGTCAGCCTTTTCGTGAAGCAGGGAGAGTTTGTAACGATCCTGGGTCCTTCGGGTTGTGGTAAGACTACCTTGTTGCGTATCTTGGCGGGCTTTGGCACGGTTGATCAGGGCGAGATTCGTATCGCCGGTGAGGATATTACCGATGTGCCGCCCCACGAGCGCCCCGTCAATACCGTCTTCCAGCGTTATGCACTTTTCCCCCATTTGAATGTGTATGACAACATCGCATTCGGCCTCAAACTCAAAAAGGTGAAGGCCGATGAGATCGAGACGCGTGTGCGCAAGGCGCTGAAGATGGTGGGTATGACCGACTATGAGTGGCGCGATGTGAATTCGCTGTCGGGTGGCCAGCAGCAGCGTGTGGCGATTGCGCGAGCAATTATCAACCGTCCGCAGGTGTTGCTGCTTGATGAGCCCCTCTCGGCCTTGGATTTGAAGATGCGTAAGGATATGCAGATGGAGCTGAAGGAGATGCACAAGACCCTGGGCATCACCTTTGTCTATGTGACGCATGATCAGGAGGAGGCTCTGACCCTGAGCGACACGATTGTGGTGATGAGTGAGGGTAAGGTGCAGCAGATCGGCACCCCCACGGATATCTACAACGAGCCTGTCAACTCGTTTGTTGCCGACTTTATCGGCGAGAGCAATATCTTGAACGGTAAGATGATCCGCGACAAGGTGGTGGAGTTTATGGGCTTGGAGTTTGAGTGCGTCGATGAGGGCTTTGGCGAAAATACCCCCGTCGATGTAGTGATCCGCCCCGAGGATGTCTACATCATGGCTCAGACCGACTCGGGACACTTCGATGGTGTGGTGCAGTCGTGCATCTTCAAGGGTGTGCACTACGAAATGACGGTGCTCACGGCCTCGGGTTATGAGATCATGATCCAGGATTACAACGCATTTGAGGTGGGTCAGACCGTTAGTATGATCATCAAGCCGTCGGATATTCATGTGATGCACAAGGAGCGTCTGTGCAACACCTTCGAGGGTACGATGATCGATTCCACGCATGTCGAGATCCTGGGCAAGGCGTTCGTATGTGAGGAGGTGGCCGAGGTTGCCGGTGGCGAGAAGGTGCTTGTTGAGGTGGACTTCGACAAGATTGAGCTGATGGACAACAAGGAGGATGGAACCCTGGTGGGTGATGTCCGCTTTATCTTGTATAAGGGTGACCACTATCACCTCACCGTGCGCACCGAGAGCAACGAGAATGTCTATGTCGATACGCACGATGTCTGGGACGATCGAGATGTGGTCGGCATTCGCATCCAGCCCGATGATTTGCGTATCTCCTTCGTGTAACAACCCTATAATTACGTAGAGATGAAGTGGTTATATAAGTTGTTTATGAAGCGCAGCAGTTGGAGTTTCCCATACTTCATCTTCCTGCTGGTCTTCGTGGTGCTCCCGTTGGTCTTGATCGGCATCTATGCCTTTCAGGATGCTGCGGGCAAGTTTACATTGGATAACTTCTCGAAGTTTATCTCCAATCCGGAGGCGGCTAATACATTTGTCTACTCCATTGGTATTGCGATCATTACGACGCTTTTGTGCATCCTGCTGGGCTATCCCGCAGCCTATATTTTGAGCAATAGATCGCTCTGCCGCTCGCGTGTGATGGTGGTGCTGTTTATTCTTCCGATGTGGATCAACATTCTGGTGCGCACGCTGGCTACCGTTGCCTTGTTCGACTTTATGCACCTGCCGTTGGGAGAGGGAGCGCTCATCTTTGGTATGGTCTATAACTTCCTGCCATTCATGATCTATCCGATCTACAACACGATGTCGAAGATGGACCACAGCTACATCGAGGCAGCGCAGGATTTGGGTGCAAACCCGTTTACGGTCTTCTCGAAGGTGGTCTTGCCACTCTCGATGCCGGGCGTGATGTCGGGTGTGATGATGGTCTTTATGCCCACCATCTCCACCTTCGCCATTGCCGAGTTGCTCACGATGAACAACATCAAACTCTTCGGTACGACCATTCAGGAGAACATCAACAACGGTATGTGGAACTATGGTGCCGCCTTGTCGTTGATTATGCTTGTGATCATCTTTGCTACCGACCTCTTTCGCGATAACGAAGAGGATCGAGCAACTAATGAGGGAGGAATTATCTGATGAAGAAGTTTTTTGCACAAACCTATCTGTGGCTGCTTCTGGCGCTGCTCTATGCGCCGATTGTCATCATCGCCATCTTCTCGTTTACGGAGGCTAAGGTGTTGGGTAACTGGACCGGTTTCTCGACCAAGCTCTATACCTCGTTGTTTCAAAGCGGGGCTCACCACTCGTTGGTGCGCGCCATCGAGAATACGCTGGTGATCGCATTGATTGCGGCCACGGTATCAACCCTGCTGGGTAGTGTGGCGGCGATTGGTATCGAGCGCCTGCGCGGCCACAAGAAGATGGTGTTGAATACGCTGAACAATATCCCGATGCTCAATCCGGATATTATTACCGGTATCTCGCTCTTCCTGCTCTTTGTCAGCCTGGGTATCTCGCAGGGGTATACGACGGTTATCCTGGCGCACATCACCTTCTGCACGCCCTATGTCGTGCTCTGTGTGTTGCCGCGCTTGCAGCAGATGAACCCCAACATCTTCGAGGCGGCATTGGATCTGGGTGCAACGCCCTTTCAGGCGCTGCGCAAGGTGCTCATCCCCGAGATCAAGCCGGGTATGATTAGCGGTTTTATCTTGGCCTTCACCTTGTCGATCGACGATTTCGCCGTTACGATCTTTACGATTGGTACCGAGGGCTTGGAGACTCTCTCGACCTTTATCTATGCCGATGCACGCAAGGGCGGTCTTACGCCGGAGTTGCGTCCGCTCTCAACCATTATTTTTGCAACTGTGCTGTTGCTGCTCGTCGTGATCAATGTCCGAGCCGAGCGTAACCGCCGTAAAGAGGAGGAGGCTGCACGATGAGAAAGTTCTATTCGATGGTGACCGCGCTGCTGGTGGGCTTTGCCCTCACGGCATTGACCGGTTGTGGCGTGGATGATAGCCGTTTGTCGATCTTGAAGGTCTACAATTGGGCCGATTATATCGATGAGGATCTCTTGTCCGAGTTCGAGGAGTGGTACCTCGAGCAGACGGGCGAAGAGGTGAAGGTGGTCTATCAGCTCTTTGATATCAACGAGATCATGCTCGCCAAGATTGAGCGAGGCAAGGAGGATTTCGATGTGGTATGCCCCTCGGAGTATATCATCGAGCGCATGCTGCGCAATGATCTGCTGCTGCCCATTAACAAAGATTTCGGCACGACGCCCAACTATCTGGGGAATATCTCGCCCTATATCCACCGGGTGTTTGATAAGATCGACGGCCACGGTAAGGATGCCAACGACTATGCCGTGGGCTACATGTGGGGTACGACGGGATTTTTGTACAACCCGAAGTATGTCACGCGCGAGGAGGTGAGTTCGTGGAGCGCATTGTGGAATCCGAAATTCTCGAAGAAACTGCTCATCAAAGATGCCTTCCGCGATGTCTACTGCCCGCTTTTGATCTACGCCAAGCAGCAGGAGCTGGCGAGCGGTGCGATGAGCCTCGACTCGTTGATGTATGACTCCTCGGATGCCTCGATCGCGCTGGTCGAAGGACTGTTGAAGCGGGCGAAGCCCCATGTTGCCGGCTGGGAGGCTGATTTCGGCAAGGAGATCATGACCAAGGAGAAGGCGTGGCTCAACCTCTCGTGGAGCGGCGATGCCGTGTGGGCGATTGACGAGGCGGAGGCCGTAGGCGTTGAGTTGGACTATGTGGTGCCGGATGAGGGTAGCGTGGTCTGGTTCGATGGCTGGGTGATCCCGAAATATGCCAAGAATACCAAGGCTGCGGCCTACTTTATCAACTTCATGTGCAAGCCCGAGAATGCCATTCGTAACATGGATGCGATTGGTTATGTGAGCGTGATCGCTACGCCGGAGGTGATGGACTATATGTCGGAGTCAGCCGTGGAGTCGGGCTGTGAGGAGCCCCTAGATGTGCGCTATTTCTTTGGCGAGGATGCCGACAGCGTGGTGATCAATCCGGCGATGTATCCCGATGTGAGCGTGATCAACCGTTGTGGTATGATGCACGACAGTGGCGCTCGCACAGCCAACCTGTTGGAGATGTGGTCGCGCGTGAAGGGCGATAACCTCAATAGCGGAATGGTGATCTTTATCCTGCTCTTCTTTGGCTGCCTCTTTGTGTTGGGTGTTGTGCGCAAGGTGCGTCGACGCCGACAGCGCAATAGACGATGGTAGAAAAAAATCCTGCTCGTTTGGAGCAGGATTTTTTTGTGACTTGTTGATCGCTACTTTTTCAATGCCTGTTGCAGACCAAAGAAGGCGATAAAGGCGAAGGCGATGAGCGGCAGCGAGAAGCCTGCAGCCATGCTCGTCTGGCCGACCCAACCCATGGCCATCGGGAAGATGGCGCCACCTACGATACACATCACCAGCAGCGACGAGGCCTTCTTGGTCTGTGCGCCCATGCCGCGCACGCCCAATGCAAAGATCGTGGGGAACATCGTCGACATGAAGAAGAAGGTGAGGAAGAGCGCGATGAGCGAAACGGTCGGGATGGAGCAGATCACCAACACCATGCAGAGCGTAGCGGCAGCTCCGAAGAGCGCCAGCAGACGGCCAGGTGAGATCCACTTCATAAAGAGCGAGCTGAGCAGTCGTCCCACGAAGAAAAGACCCATGCCACCCATGCTCAGGAGCTGAGCAGCGGTGAGCTTCGACATCGAGGGGTCGAGCTCCAAGACATAGTTTACGAAGTAGCTGCCGACACCCGTCTGTGCGCCTACATAGAGGAATTGGGCGATCAGCGCATACTTGAAGTGCTTGTGCGACCAAACCGAACCCTCGGCAGTGCCCTCCTTGACGGCATTCTCCACCTCGTCGGCCTCCATGGCGGCCTCGGGGATCTGCACGCGCGAGAAGACGAGGCAGACGAGCAGCACGAAGAGTCCTACCAGGATGTAGGGCTTCGCCAGATCGAACGACGAGCCTTCGCCGCCGAAGATCAGCAGACCACCCAGCAGCGGGCCCACGATCCAACCCACGCCATTGAAGGCGGCGGCGATGTTGATGCGCTGTGCGGCATATTCCTCGGGTCCCATGCCCGTAGCGCAGGGGTGTGCACCATTCTCGATGATGCAGAGACCGCACGCCAGGATGAAGAGTGCAGCAAAGAAGGGGAGGGGCGAGTTGATGAACGAGGCGGGCACGAAGAGCAGGGCGCCCAGTGCAAAGAGCAGCAGGCCGATGATGATACCCTTCTTGTAGCCTACACGCCGCATGATCAAGCCGGCCGGCAGTGCCATGATGAAGTAGGCCATGTAGGTTGAGAACTGCACGAAGCCCGACTCGGCCTTGGACATATCGAAGGCCTCCTGAAAGTGCTTATTCAGCACATCCAATAGGCCGTGTGCGCAGCCCCACAAGAGGTAGAGCGTCGCAATGAGCAGGAAGGGGATCAGGTAGTTGATCCCCGCTGCATTCTTGAACATTGACTGTTTTGCCACGAAGCAACGATTAAGGATGAATTCTAAATTTTGAATTTTGAAGTTTGAATTTTGAATTTCATCTTGATTAGTCAAGATGGAAAACCTCCTCCATGTTGGCCCACCATTCGCCCTCGGCGCGTGTCTCGAGCGGACGCTGGCAAGGCATGCAGACTGCCCACCAACGCTGCGTCTCGGGGTCGGCAGCCATCTTGGCCATGTCGGCCTCGTAGTCCGTGCCTACATACTCGTAGTAGCTGAAGAGCAGACCATCCTTGTAGTAGATGCTGTAGTTGTCGATGTTGCACTCCTTGATCATCTTCAGGACACTCGGCCACGCCGCAGCGTGCAACTTCTTGTACTCCTCCAATTTATCGGCATTCACGCCGATCACCATACCATAGCGTTTCATAAATGCGTATTTTGTCGGTTCTTGTTGTTAAATTTCGTTTTGCAATCTACTCGTGTACTGCTTTGAACAGCGCCTCGATGTTTGCGGGGTTGATATCAGGCAGGATCGCCTCGTGGCTCGGCGAGAGGATCAGCCCCGTGGGGAAGATCTCCTTCAGACGGCGCACATCGGCCTCGACCTCCTCGGGCGTACCGTTGACGAGCAGATGCTGCGCATCCACGCCGCCAAAGAAGCACCCCTTCGTGGCGAAGTCGGCCTTCAGCTTCTCGGCCTGCATATCGCGAGCCTTGGCCTGAATCGGGTGTACGACATCGATGCCCAGATCAAACAGATCGTCGATAATGGGGTGGATCGCACCGCACGAGTGGTGTACGACCTTCAAGCCGTAGCTCTTGGCCTGATCTACCAGGCGCTTCGTGCCCGGGAAGACATAGGCGCGCAGCTCCTCGGGCGAGACGAGCAGACCGTTCTGGCTGCCAAAGTCGTTGCCGATCAGCACCGCGTCGAGGTAGCCCTTCGTCGCCTCGTAGAAGATCTCGCCACAGCGGATGTAGAAGTCGGTGATGCGGTCGATCACGGCTGTGAACATCTCGGGAGCGATCATCATCGTCATCAGTGCATTCTCCATGCCAAAGGCCGAGCAGGCATCTTGGAAGTGGGCAGCCCACATGATACCCATGCGAGCGCAATCCTCGGGGGCGGCCATCGCCAGGCGGCGTGCCTCCTGAAAGTCGATGTGCTCCTCCGGATCGGGCCACGGGAAGGTGTCGACCAGCGCCGGATCGGTCATATCCTCGAAGAAGCCCGGGGCGGTCAGCGTGCGCTCATCCTGTGCACCGCCATCACCGCTCTTGGCAAACGAGAGCGAACAGCCGATGTCGTTCGTCGGCGGGTTGTGGTAGGGTACGGGGATCGGATAGACATCGTCGTCGATCTTGCGCTTCAGGGCGTCGACCGAGTCTACGCCAAAGTGGGCAAAAAGTTTGGGAAGAGCCGACGGCACGGGCAGGCCGAGCCAGGAGGCAGGACGATCGACCGGTTCGCGGGCGATTGTGGCCAGGAATCGTTCTCTGTGGGTCATCATGGAATATAAGGTTTTAGGTATTAGCGACTAATCGAACAAATATAGGTAATTTTTCTCAAATCGCCAACCGCAGAGCAAAAAAAGACCCACTCAACGCATCGTTGAGCAGGTCTGAATCGTCTTTTGTTTGTGCCGTTTAGTAGAGGTTATCGTACATCGATTGCGACTTGTCGTACTTCAGGTCAGCCAGCGAGGCGGCCTTGACTCCAATGTTGAAACTCCAGCTGCGGTGGAAGCCGAACGGAATCCACGAGAAGGACATCTGCCAGCAGTGCAGGTCGCGCGAGATGGAGATGGCCGAGGTGGTCAGCTTGCGGTTCTTGAAGTCGTAACCTCCCTGGAAGGTGACACCCGTCTTCGGGGTGAGGTTGACCGAGCCGTTAAATCCGACCGTCTGCGTGATGTTGCGGCGGAATCCCGTTGTGCCGTTGTTGACATAGGAGATCGAGTAGTTGACCGCGTAGTTGAAGCCGAGGTTCCACGGCAGCGAGAAGTCATAGTAGCTTTGGGCCATGTATTGACGACGCAGCACGGGATCCATATGCCCATAAGGATCGAAGAAGGGGTTCTGGTACTCGGGCGGGATGCTGTTGATGTCGTTGATGGCGGACTGCGACTTGTCTTGACGCGACTTGAAGGTGTAGCCAAACGACCAACCGAGCGAGGTGACACGACCCGGGAAGAAGAGCTTGTCGATACGACGACCCTCAGGGGTTACCTTGTAGGGGTCGAGCGTGGTCGAGAAGTTGATGCCGAAGTTCTTGAAGAGCGTCGTACGGAAGGTGAAGGGGATGGTCGACAGACGCATCGAGTCGGCCAGGAAGTTGTACGAGGCGCTCAGGCGCAACTCGTCGATCAGCTTTACCTTCTTCACACCCGAGGTGTCGCGCTTCGAGAGCACTTTCATCTCCAGGTTCTGCGAGAGCGAGAAGTTGGCCGACATGGCACGACCCGACGAGGGTACGCCGTAGGCGTTGATCGCGTAGGGCGAGTAGGTCTGGAAACGACCCGTCGAGTCGATCTGGCGCGTGCGGTAGTAGCCGTACTTCGGGTCGGAGAAGTCGGGCGCATAGGAGAAACCGAACGACGGGGTGATCGTGTGGCGGATCGCCTGCACCTTGCGGTCGCGCTTCTTCTTCGTGAAGTCGAACATACCGTAGATGGTCGTCGAGGTCGACACCGAGAGGTTGTAGTTGTAGAGGCGGTAGAATCCGTAGTCGGCCGGCAATGTGTCGGTGCGGTTCGTTACGGGGTTCCACTCATACTCCTGGCGCTTGAAGTACCACTTCTCGTTCCAGTTGAACGAGGGGGTGAAGTTGATGTAGTTGAAGAGGTTGAACGAGGCCGATACGGGGATCGAGTGCTCGACACCGTTCTTCATGTTCTCGAGCGTCTGCTTCGTGAAGACCTGGCTCTCGGTGGTCTGCACCGAGTTGGTCAACTTACCCGTATACTGCATCGAGATCTTCTCGTACCAGCGGTCCTTGCCCACCTTTTCCTTGCGCTTCAGGGGGTAGATACGCGACATGTTGAAGACCATCGTCGGCAGTGTGACGGCGATGGTTTGGTTCTGCGAGTTCTGCGACACGGCCATATTTGCCGAGAGCGAGAAGGGCGTGCCGGCCCAATTCTTCGAGTAGGAGATCGAAGAGTTGGTCTGCGTTGAGAGCATGTCGTTGAGGTTCGTTGCCGAGTATTTGCTATAGCCACTCGTGGCGAAGTTCACCGAGGCTGAGAAGGTCGATCCGGGATTGGCCTTTGCGTCTTGCTGGTGTGACCACTGCACGCGGAAGTTCTGCTGCTGGATGAAGTCGGGCTCACCCTTTTCACCGGTCTTGATGTTTGAGTACTGGAGGTTGAAACTACCGCTGTACTTGTAGCGCTTGATGTAGCGCGAGGCGGCCGAGGCCTCCCACGAACCGAGCGTGTAGAAACCACCGCGCACGGCCAGGTCGGCGTGCTCGCCGAGGGTGAAGTAGTAACCCAGGTCGCGCAGGAAGAAGCCCTTCGAGTACTCCTCACCGTAGGTCGGCATCAGGATACCCGACTTGGGACCCGAGCTGACGGGGAAGAAGCCCTCGGGGATGCCGATAAAGTAGAGCGGCACATCCTCCAATACGAGGTAGGCCGGACCTGTCACCACCTTCTTGCCCGGGATTACCTTCGCCTTGGTCATGGTGAGGTAGAAGTGCGGGTGGTCGAGGTTCTCGCAGGTGGTGTACATACCATTCTCGATGTTGATGGCATTCTCGTCGACGCGCTTTACCGCGCCACCCACCAGCCAGCCGTCACCCTGCTGCGTGGCTACGCCCTTGATCTTCGCCTTCTTCGTGTCGAGGTTGTAGGTGATCGTATCCATGGCATAGCTCTCCTCGCCCTCGCTATACTCGGGCTTGGTGAGCGTGTACTGGCCGTCGATGGTGTCGGCCTTGCCATAGGCGTGTACCAGACGCGAATTCATGTCGATACGCATGTAGTCGGCCTTCAGGTTGCTCGTGTTGTAGGAGACATCGCCTCCGCTGTACATATAGACGAGCTTGTTGCGGACATCGTAGACGAGCGAGTCGTTGCTCTTACCCGTGATCGGGGCATCGAGCAGTTTGCGCGCCGGACGGGGTTGGCGCTCCGATTGGCGCGGTGCAAGCAGCGTGTCGGACGGGAGCAGCTCTGCCGAGGAGAGCGTGTCGGTCGCCAGGGTGTCAACGGCCCGGATCTGAGGCGCAACGATACGCTCGCGACGACGCAAGCGTCGCGGCTCGGTGGAGAGCTTCTCTGTGCCCACTGCCGAGTCGGCAGGGATGGCGAGGAGCTCAGATACGGTGCGGTGCAGCGTGTCGTCGCGGAAACGCCCGCCCACTTCACGCGGCATGGCATAACCGAACAGACACTCTGCAAAGAGGGCCAGCATCAGTGCTGAAAGCAGATATTTTGTGGTTCTTTTCTCCAAAATCAACGCAAATACCGATTTTTTTCTGTACTTTTGCCGACAAAGTCGGCAAACCACCTCACGGGAGAGCTTGCTGCTCCCCAACGGGGGGATGTACGACCGACAAAGATAGTGAAAAATTTGTAGATAGAACCCATTTTAGTCCGTTAAAAATATGCGCGCGCGTATTCTCTTGTTGCTGACGACCCTTTTTCTGGTGCTTGCACCCACCGTGCAAGGCGAAAATCACCCCTATGGTGTTCGCGTGGTGGTGCTCGATGCAGGCCATGGCGGAAACGATCCGGGTGCCGTGTATGGCGACCTTCGCGAGAAGGATATTACGCTGAAGGTGGTGCTGCGTCTGGGTAAGATGATCGAGCAGGAGATGCCGGGCGTGAAGGTGGTCTATACGCGTAAGACGGACAAGGCGCTCGCTCCGACCAAGGTGGAGGATCTGCAGAAACGAGCCGATGTGGCCAATAAGGCCGAGGGTGACCTTTTCATTTCGGTGCATGTCAATGCCGCTCGCTCGACGACGGCCAAGGGTGTTGAGACGCTCATTATGGGTGAGAGTCCCAAAGAGCAGCGCTACAACGAGAATGCCCTCTTCGAGAGCAATCGTGATGACCTGCTCGATATGTCGGATGAGCGCCAGGCGGCAATCATCCGTGCCTACATCCAAAATCTGCAGTTCACCTATGGCGAGTACAGCGAGACGATGGCACGCTGCATCCAGAACAACTATGTGAAGGCGGGGCGCAGCTCGCGCGGTGTGAAACCGCAGCTGCTTCGCGTACTCTATGCGACAAATATGCCCGGTGTGCTGACCGAGATCGGCTTCCTGTCGAATAGTGAGGATGCCGCCTACCTCCGCTCGGAGAAGGGTATCAACCAGATTGTGCGAGCGCTCTACCAGTCGATCTGCGAGTACTCGAACTATGTGCTCGGCACGCGTATGGCCGAGGAGGGGAGTATGGTGCAGGTCTCTGTGCCGGGTGTAGGGGGTGAGACCCCGAAGCCGGCCGCCAAACCGGCAACGCCAGCCGCAAAGCCGACGGCCAAGCCGGCCGTGAAGCCGGCAGTCAAGGAGCTGGCCAAGGGGGCGAGTGCGGAGGATAAGAAGCTCTACGATCCGCGCCTCTACGCAGCTGCCCAGGCGGTGATCGAGGATCAGCAACGCAAGCCTGCAGCACCGGTTGAGACACCGAAGCCCGTCGAGCGCAACCTGACGGGGCATACGATCTATACGGTGCAGGTGATGGCCTCGCGTAAGCCTTTGTCGCTCAATGCGTCGGAATTTAAGAGCTATCGTGGTCGTGTGCACCAATACGAGACGAGCGGCGAGTTCCGTTATAAGTACGGCGTGGGAAAGTATAAAACAAGAAACGAAGCAATTGATGCTGCGGCTGTGGTACGCAAGGAGTTTCCGTCGGCTTTTGTAGTGGCTGTCGAGCTCCCCGCAACATCGAAATAGCAATAAACGAAGAGAAACAAGATGAAAAGAGAGGTTAAAATCGGCATTTTTGCCGTAGCAATGATTCTGTTGGCTTGGGGTGGTGTTCGCTTTTTGAGCGGGCTGGATGTCTTGAGCCGAGAGGTAGAATATGTGGCCCAATACGACCAGGTGAGTGGCGTGCAGGAGGCTTCGGCTGTGGTGATGAAGGGCGTGAAGATTGGCTCGGTGCGTCGCATCGAGTTGAACCCGGCAGTGAGCGATAAGGTCTTTATCCACCTCACCGTGCGCAGCTCGTACCGCATCCCGACCGACTCCGAGGCGCGCATCTTCAGCGACGGACTGCTCGGCGGAAAGGCCGTGGAGATCATCTACGGCACGGCGGATAGCTACCTGCAGGAGGGCGATACGATTCGTTCGAGCTACGACCGCGATCTGATGACGATGGCCGGCTCGGAGTTCGAGTTCTTCAAGCAGCAGTTTGTACAGCTCACCGACGAGTTGCACCGCACGCTGGGTAACCTGAACCGGATCATGGAGCAGAATGCTGCTCATGTGGAGGCGACGATGGGGCATGTGGAGTCGATTTCGGGCGATGTGGCCGACCTGCTCACGCAGGAGAAGCAGGCGCTCGCAACCACCATGGAGAACCTGGCTGCCTTCTCGTCGATGTTGGGTGAGAACTCTATGCGTGTAGATAGCATCATTAGTGGCGTGAATACGCTCGTTGCCGAGCTCGAAGAGGAGGCCGTGGTGAAGAAGCTGGCCTCGACGGTCGAGCAGCTCAATACGGTGATGCAGCAGATCAACAGCGGCGAGGGTACGGTTGGTCGTCTGATGTACGACGAGCAACTTTACGCCAACCTGACGGCTACGAGCGAGCACCTGGCGGCCCTGTTGGCCGATCTGAAGGCTCGTCCGGCGCGCTATGTGCACCTCTCGCTCTTCGGTAAGGATCCCGAGAAACAGCAGGCCAAGGCCGAGAAGCGTGCCGCAAAGGCTGCTGCAAAGCAGGCTAACAACCAATAATTCGGTGAAGATGATCTACCCCTCCTCGTTTGAGAGCAAGATCGGTTTTGATCGATTGCGTGAGCAGGTGTCGGCGCGATGCACGATGCCCGCGGCGCAGCGTAAGATCGCCGAACAGCAGTTCTCGACCTCGCCCCGCGAAGTCGAGCGTCGCTTGACGCTCGCCGATGAGATGCGCAGCTTGCTCATGATGGAGTACGACTTCCCGTCGGGCGACTATCCCGATGTGGAGGGGGTGGCTGCCAAATTGCGCATCGAGGGAACCTTTCTCGATGTGGCAGAGATTGCACTGCTGCAGCGTGCCCTGCGTACGGTGGGAGCCGTTGCAGCCTTTATTCGTCAGCGTGCCAACAGTTATCCGGCGCTCTACGCCGTGACGCGGAGCGTGGCGCTCTTCCCGCACTTGGTCGAGCGTATCGACCGCGTGGTGGACGAGCGTGAGGAGGTGCGCGACAGCGCCTCGGAGGAGCTCTATGCCATCCGTCACTCGATCCGCGAGCGTGAGGGACAGGCTGCCAAACGCCTGCAGCAGGTTTTGCAGGCCGCCAAGCGAGCCGGTATTGTGGAGGCCGAGGCGCAACTCTCGGTGCGTGATGGTAAGACGGTGATTCCGGTCTCGGCGGCCAACAAACGCAAACTGGCCGGTTTTATCCACGATGAGTCGGCTACGGGTCGTACCTTCTACATCGAGCCGGTCGAGGTGGTCGAACTGAACAACGAGCTGCGTGAACTGGAGTATGCCGAGCGTCGCGAGATCGTGCGCATCCTGACTGAACTGACGGAGGAGATTCGCCCCGAAGCCCCGCTCATCGCGGATTCGGCCGACTACCTGGCCGAGGTGGATATGTTGCGTGCGAAGGCGCGTTGGGCCATCGAGAATCGCTGCGTGAAGCCGATCCTCTCGCTCGACGACCGCATGGTGTTGCGCGATGCTCGCCATCCGATCTTGGAGCAGAGCCTCACGGCGCAGGGACGCGAGATTGTGCCGCTGAACCTGACGCTCGATAGCTCGAAGCGTATCCTGGTGATCTCGGGTCCGAATGCGGGCGGTAAGTCGGTCTGCTTGAAGACGACCGGCATTGTGCAGTATATGTGCCAGTGCGGATTCCTGGTGCCGACCTCCGAAAATAGCGAGCTGCCGCTCTTTCGTTCAATCTCGATCGATATCGGCGATGAGCAGTCGATGGATAACGACCTGTCGACCTACTCGTCACACCTGCACAACATGAAGCAGATGCTCTCGCTCGCTTCGCCAGACACGCTGGTCTTGATCGATGAGTTCGGTTCGGGTACTGAGCCCAACATTGGTGGTGCGATCGCCGAGGCGATCCTCGATCGACTGGTGCAGCGTGGCGCCTATGGCGTGATCACGACCCACTACGCCAACATCAAATACTACGCTTCGTCGAATGCCGGCATCTCGAATGGTGCTATGGCCTTCGATGTGCAACATATTCGTCCCTTGTTCCGCCTCGAGCAGGGGAAGCCGGGCAGCTCGTTTGCCATCGAGATAGCCCGCAAGATCGGTCTTCCGGAGGAGTTGATTCGTGCTGCCAGCGAGAAGGTGGGCTCCGATCAGATCAACCTTGAGAAGCAGTTGCGTGAGATTGCCCGCGATAAGCACTATTGGGAGCAGAAGCGCGACCGCATCCGCCAGACCGACCGCAAGGTCGAGGAACTCGAGCAGAACTACTCCGAGCAGCTGCAGAAGATTCGTGCCGAGCGCCAGGAGATCCTGCGTCGTGCGAAGCAGGAGGCGCAGGAACTCATAGCTGGGGCAAACCGCCAGATTGAAAATACGATCAAGACGATCCGTGAGGCGCAGGCCGAGAAGGAGCTCACGCGCCTGGCGCGCAAGGAGCTGGAGAGCTTCCGCGAGGAGGTTGAGAAGGCCGATGCCGCTACGCGCGGGGTCGATGTGCAGCGCGAGATCGAGCGCATCGAGCGCCGTCGTCAGCGCCGCGAGGAGCGCAAGGCGCAACAGGGCGAGCAAAGCAAAACTCCCGCTGCGGAGAGCGCCGCACCGAAACCCAAAGCGGTGGAGGTGGGCTCGAAGGTGCGCATGATGGGGCAGGATGTCGTTGGTGTGGTGCAGAGTGTGCAGGGCAAGCGAGCCCAAGTGGCCTTTGGCCAGATGCTTACGACCGTATCGGTGGGGCTGCTTACGGTGGTCTCGAATGCCGAATACCGCGAGGCAACGCGCCCGACCACGGCACGCACGGTCTATTCATCGGATATCTCGGCACGCAAACTCCAATTCCGCGACAATATCGATGTGCGCGGTATGCGCGCCGTGGAGGCTTTGGAGGAGGTTCGTGACCTGGTCGACGATGCAATCATGCTGGGCATTGGCTCGGTGACGATTCTCCACGGTAAGGGTACGGGTGCGCTGAAGGAGGAGATCCGCAGCTACCTGCGCTCGGTGAAGGAGGTCGCTTCGGCCAAGGATGAACACGCCGACCGCGGAGGCGCAGGTATTACGATTGTTACATTTCACGCATAGGATATGAACTACCGCTTATCACAATTGGCAGCCATTACGGGCGGACGGCTCGTGGGTCGCGATCAGGAGGTGCGCTCCGTGGTCACCGACTCGCGCTCGCTCTCGTGTGAACTGGGGGCAGCTCCGCTCTTTGTGGCGATGCGCGGTGCGCATCACGACTCGCACGACTACCTCGACGAGATGGCCGGGCGTGGCGTTACGGCCTTCCTGGTCGAGCAAACGATCGAACCGGCCGAGGGGTGTGGTTGTGTAGTGGTGCGCAATGCCATCGAGGCGTTGCAGCAGTGGGCGGCGTATCATCGTGCCCATTTCCGCGGTACGGTGGTCGGCATCACCGGTTCGAACGGTAAAACCGTCATCAAGGAGTGGATTGCCGAGGAGATGCCCGAGGGGGTGAAGTTCTATCGCTCGCCCAAGAGTTACAACTCGCAGCTCGGTGTGCCGCTTTCGGTCTTGATGTTGGAGGGTGACGAGCAGGTGGCTCTCTTTGAGGCGGGTATCTCGGAGGTGGGTGAGATGGAGCGCCTGGAGCGCATTATTCGTCCTGATGTGGTGGTTTTCACCTCGTTGGGCGATGCGCATCAGGAGCACTTTGCAGATATGAAACAGAAGGCTCTGGAGAAGATGATCTTGGCGCGTAGTGCCCGCAAGATCGTCTACCACAGCTACTACCAACCGCTTGGGGAGTTGCTCCTCGAGCGATATGGCGAGCGCACGCTCGTCGATGCGGCACACTGCACACCGCCGGCTTTGGAGCTGATTGGCAGTGCCGCCTCGCAGCGCAATGCGCAGTTGGTCGAGGCCTTCCTCCTGGCGATGGGCTGCCCCGCGCCGTCGTTTGCGGCAGTGCCGCAGGTGGCGATGCGCCTGGAGGTAAAGGAGGGTATCCACGGCTCGTTGCTCGTAAACGATGCCTATAACCTCGACATCAACTCGCTGGCTTTGGCACTCGATTACCTGCATACGATGGCCATGGAACGCGAGCAGGTGCTGATCCTCTCGGAGATCGCCCAGAGCGGTCTGGACGACGAGGTGCTCTATGGCCGCGTGGCAGAGATGGTGCAGCGCGCCGGTATCCACCTTCTGATCGGTATTGGTGAGAAGATGGCGCTCCATGGGGCGAAGTTCGGTTGCAAGAAGCTCTTCTTCCCGACGACCGAGGCCTGTATGGCGCAACTTAGCCGCAGCCTGTTGGCCGGTCGAGCCGTCTTGTTGAAGGGGGCTCGTTCGTTCCGCTTCGAGAAGTTGGCACACGCTCTCTCCGAGAAGAGCCACACGACGCTCTTGGAGGTTAATCTCGACGCGATGACCCGCAACCTGAACTACTTCCGCAGCCAACTGCGCGAGGGGGTGCGCGTGGTGGCGATGGTTAAGGCTTCGTCCTACGGTATGGGCGACTACGAGGTGGCGCAGCTCCTCCAACACGAGGGGGTAGCCTACCTGGCGGTGGCCTTTGCCGATGAGGGTGTGCAACTGCGCGAGCGAGGTATCTCGATGCCGATTGTGGTGCTCAATGCCGATGCTGACAGCTTCGAGCAGATGATCGCCTACCGCCTTGAGCCAGAGATCTACAGCCTCCACTCGCTCGATGCCTTTATCGGAGCAGTGGCGCGCAGCGGCGAGAAGCGCTATCCGATCCATCTGAAACTCGATACGGGTATGCACCGTCTGGGCTTCGTGGAGGAGGACCTGCCGCAGCTCATCGCGCGTTTGAGCGAGCATCAGGAGGTGCAGGTGGCAACGATCTTCTCGCACCTCTGCTGTGCGGATGACCCCTCGGAGGATGACTTTACGCGTGAGCAGATTGCTCGATACGAGCAGCTCTCGGGCGCGGTGATGGCGGCACTCGACTACCCCGTACAGCGCCATTTGGCCGCTTCGGCTGCTATGTTGCGCTTCCCTGAGGCGCACTACGACCTCTGCCGTTTGGGTATCGGTCTCTATGGATTGGGCTATGCCGAGGAGGGGTCGTTGATCCCGGTGGCTACGCTCAAGACCCGCATCGTGCAGCTGAAAAACCTCGCTGTGGGCGAGACGATCGGCTATGGCCGTTGTGGGGTGGTGGAGCAGCCTATGGTGGTGGCCACGATTCCGATCGGCTATGCCGACGGCCTGAACCGTCGACTCGGTTGTGGCGTCTGGTCGATGCGTGTCAAGGGGGTGGATGCCCCGATCTTGGGACGCGTCTGCATGGATAGCTGCATGATCGATGTCACGGCTGTGGAGGGCGTGAAGGTGGGCGATGAGGTGGAGATCTTCTCCGCAGCATCGGGTCACGACCCGCAGGCGATGGCCGAGCGACTCGGCACGATTCCCTATGAGGTGCTGACCGCCATTGCAGGCCGAGTGAAACGCGTATATATCAAGGAGTAGCAAATTTGTATGTCGAATTTAGGAACACTATATTTAATTCCCTGCCCGATCTCGGACGAGACAACTCCCTGGGAGGTGCTGCCCGAGGGCAATCGAGCTGTGATGAACGGGCTCGACTACTTCATTGTCGAGAACCTGCGTTCGGCGCGCCGCTTCCTCTCGAAGGCGGGTGTCGAGCGACGTATCGAGGAACTGGAGTTCCGTGAGCTGAACGAGCACACGGTAGCCGGTGCCGCGGTGGAGGCGCTCATCGCCCCGCTGATGGAGGGTCGCTCGGCCGGAGTGATCTCTGAGGCCGGCGTGCCGGGTGTGGCCGATCCGGGAGCGTTGGTTGTCGAAGCGGCACACCGCCGAGGGATTCGTGTGGTACCGCTTGTAGGCCCTTCGTCCATCATCTTGGCGGTGATGGCTTCGGGACTCAACGGACAGTCGTTCGCCTTCAACGGTTACCTGCCGGTGAAGCCGGCCGAGCGTCAGCGAGCCATTCGCTTCTATGAGCGCCGTGCCGCACAGGAGCGCCAACTGCAGCTCTTCATCGAGGCTCCCTATCGCAATGCCAAGCTGATGGCCGAGCTGCTGCAGACCCTGCAGCCCGAAACCCGCCTCTTGGTGGCGATGGATTTGACTGCCCCTACCGAGTGGATTGCTACGCGCCGTGTGGCCGATTGGCGTAAGACGACCCTGCCCGATCTGCAACGACGACCGGCGATCTTCGGTATCGGGTAGTTGGTATATAATTTGTGCTTTTTATGTGGTGGAAACAAAGAAAAATATCAGATATGGAGAAGGAAAAGATTTATAATGAGGCCGTTAATGGCGATGAGGGCTTCGATGGCCGCGAGGGCTATCCCGCTTGTGAGGGTGAGCCCTGTGCCAATGTGGCAGACGAAACGGAGGGACAGGCTGACACAATGACAGAGCCCGCGGCGGAGGATTCGACCGCGCAGCTGACGGCCGAGGTGGCCGCTTGGAAGGATAAGTTCGTGCGCCTGCAGGCCGAGTTTGACAACTACCGCAAGCGTACGCTGCGCGAGAAAATGGAACTCGTAGAGACGGGTGGCAAGGATGTGCTTTTGGCGATGCTGCCTGTGCGCGATGATATGCAGCGTGCGGTAGCCGCGATGGAGAAGACCGAGGATATCGATTCGGTGCGCCAGGGTGTGCAGCTCATCGCCCAGAAGTTCACCGAGGCGCTCAAGCAGCGTGGTGTGACGGAGATCGAGGTGATCGGCTCGGAGTTCGACGAGGAGGTAGCCGAGGCTGTGGCTCGCTTTGCTGCGGGTGAGGAGCAGAAGGGTAAGGTGATCGACTGCGTGCAGACGGGTTACCGTCTGGGTGAGCGCGTGCTGCGTTTCGCAAAGGTGGTCGTAGGAGAGTAAGAAGATGGCAGAAAAGAGAGACTACTACGAGGTGTTGGGCGTCGAGAAGAACGCCAATGCCGATGAGATAAAGAAGGCCTACCGCAAAGCGGCGATCAAGTACCACCCCGATAAGAATCCGGGTGATAAGGAGGCCGAGGAGAAGTTTAAGGAGGCTGCAGAGGCCTACGATGTGCTGTCGAATCCCGACAAGCGTGCCCGCTACGACCAGTTTGGCCATGCCGGTATGCACGGTGCTGCGGGTGGCGCAGGTGGCTTTGGCGGAGGCTTCGGAGGCTTCTCGATGGAGGATATCTTCTCGCAGTTTGGCGATATCTTCGGTGGCCATTTCGGCGGCGGTTTCCGCTCGTCGGGCGGCGGCCGTACGGTGAACCGCGGTTCGGATATCCGCATCAAGGTGCGCCTTTCGTTGCAGGAGATTGCCGAGGGCGTCACGAAGAAGCTCAAGATCAATAAGACGGTTGCCTGCGATAAGTGTGGCGGCACGGGTGCCAAGGATAGCTCGTCGTATAGCACCTGTCCGAACTGCAACGGATCGGGCTATGTGGTGACGATGCAGAACTCCTTCTTTGGCCGTATGCAGGTGCAGACGGTCTGCCCGACCTGTGGTGGCGAGGGTAAGGTGATCACCGATAAGTGCGATAAGTGCGGCGGTGAGGGTACCGAGCGCGGCCAGGAGGTGGTTGAGATCAAGATCCCGGCCGGTGTAGGCGAGGGTATGGTGTTGACCGTCTCGGGCAAGGGTAATGCAGCCCGCCGTGGCGGTGTGAACGGAGACCTGCAGGTGCTGATCGAAGAGGAGGAGCACGAGGAGCTGCTGCGCGATGGCAACGACCTGATCCACAACCTCAATATCACCGTGACGACCGCATTGCTCGGTGGTACGGTTGAGGTGCCGACGGTCGATGGCCGTGCCAAGATCAAGATCGCTCCAGGTACGCATGCCGGTAAGGTGTTGCGCCTGGGAGGCAAGGGTCTGCCCGATGTGAACGGCTACGGCCGTGGCGATGAGTTGGTGGTGGTGGATATCACGATTCCCTCGAAGCTCTCGTCGGAGGAGAAGCGTCTGGTGGAGAAGCTCGCCGAGCAGCCCAACTTCAAGAAGGCCTCGTCGGTTAAGGATCAGAACATCTTTGAGCGCATGAAGAGCTTCTTTAGATAGCCTTCGAAATACTTTTTTTAAAGAATATGGGACTTTTTTCACCCTATAAGCGCCACGCTAACCGCTTCAACTACATTCCGCGCTTTTTCGATTCGGAGAAGGAGCGGCGTGAGCAGCGTCGTGCTGAGTTGCGCGGACAGCGATCGGATATGACCGAGGAGTACACCCCGGGTCAGTATATCCGTACGCAGCGCGAGGCGCGTGCTGCCCGTCGGGCTGATGCCGAGGAACAGCGTGGTAAGTCGGTGTGGAAGCTGGTGCTGGGAGCAGCCGTGATGCTGCTCGTGATCGCCCTGCTCTATCCGCGTTTGGCCGAGATCTTTGTCACGGCCAAGCGAAATGCTGCCCGCCAAGAGACGATTGAGTGGGTTGCGCCTAATGCGCAGGATCCGTTCGATCAGTCGGGGATTAGCGATGTGCAGTGGCAGGCACAGCCCATTACGATTGTCCCGAACGATTATCAGGAGTAACCCAACAGAGACGCTATGGCCGATAAGATTCGTTTGCTGCCCGAGGTTGTGGCCAACCAGATCGCTGCCGGAGAGGTGGTCGATCGCCCCGCTTCGGTGGTCAAGGAGATGATGGAGAACGCCATCGACGCCGGTGCACGCACCGTGAAGGTCAACTACCGCGACGGAGGTCGTGAGTTGATCCAGATCGTCGATGACGGTTGTGGTATGTCGCCCATCGATGCCCGTCTGGCTTTCGATCGACACGCCACCTCGAAGATCCGTTCGGCCGAGGATATCTATGCCCTGCGCACCTTCGGTTTCCGTGGCGAGGCCTTAGCCTCGATTGCGGCGGTGGCGCAGGTGGAGTTGCGCACGCGCCAGGCAGAGGATGAGATTGGCACGCAGGTGGAGATCCACGGCGGATCATTCATCGGCCAGCAGCCCGTGATGACTCCCGTGGGTACGCAGTTCTTTGTGCGTAACCTCTTCTTTAATATGCCGGTGCGTCGCTCGATGCTCGAGAAACGCACGACATCGGGCAGCCAGATCAAGAGTGAATTCCAGCGCGTGGCGCTCTGCTATCCCGAGATTGAGTTCGAGCTCTACTCGAACGATGCGCTGGTCTATCAGCTGCCGGCTACGAGCCTCGCAGGACGCATCGTCGACCTGGTGGGTCGCTCGATTAAGCAGAACCTCTTGGAGGTCGAGGCATCGACCTCGATTGCCTCGATTCGTGGTTACATTGGCCGACCGGCCGCAGCCAAGCGTCGCAACACGGAGCAGTTCCTCTTTGTCAACGGACGCTACTTCGAGAGCAGTTACCTGACCAGCGCACTGATGCGCGCCTATGAGAAGCTGATTCCGCAGACGGCACAGCCCTCCTATTTCCTCTTTCTGGAGATTGATCCTGCCCGCATCGATGTGAATATCCACCCGAAGAAGACCGAGGTGCGCTTTGCCGATAAGGAGGCTGTGTGGCAGATTATCAATGCGGCGGTACGCGAGACCCTCGCTAAATCGGGTGCGGTGCCGATGATGGATTTTGACCGTACGACCGATGTCGAGATCCCTGTGTTGAGAAGCGGTGCAGTTTATCACGAGCCCAGAGCAATCTCACGCGAGGATTATAACCCCTTTAGTGACAGCTATATCGACCCTTCGGCTCCCGATCCGAATAAGGATTTCTGCGGATTCGATGTGCCTTATCGCGATCCTGATTCGATGTGCGTCAGCGACTTGGGTGGGGGATCGGTTGCGCCCCGCATGTCGAGTGTGTCGAGCGTTCCGAGTGTGACGCCGACCGCCGTGCCGCGTACGCGTGCCGCTTGGCGCGAATTGCTCGAACCCTCCGAAGAGTTCGAGGAGTTTATGTCGAGTGAGAGCGAGCCCCTCGTGGAGCAGCCGAGCGAGCAGTTCGTGGAATTCCTCTCCTCGGAACAGGAGGAAGAGGAGAGCTTCATCGACTTCGAGTCGAGTGAAGAGGAGACGCTGGTGCAGCAGCGCTTGGAGATTGAGCCGCAGGCCACCTTCGCCGAGCCCTTGTCGTTGGGTGGGTCGATGGTTGTGGCGCTCTATGGCGGTCGCCCCGTGGTGGTCGACCTGCGTCGTGTGCGCGAGCGTATCCTCTACGAGGAGTACCTGGCACAACTTTCGGGTGCTGTGGCTGTCGGGCAGCAGCTGCTCTTTGCCGAGCAGTTGACCCTCTCGCACGAGGAGTATCGCCTGCTCGAGGAGCAAGAGGTGGTCTTGGCCTCGCTGGGCTTCGACCTGCGCTTTGCGGGGGAGGGGCGCGTGGAGGTGCATGCCCTGCCGCCCAACCTCTCGCCTGACCAGTTGGAGGGGGTGCTCTATGAACTGATGCAGTGCTTCGCCGAGTCGCTTGATGCCGAGGAGGAGTGTCGCCGCGAGACGGCGCGCATCCTGGCCGTGCGCGGAGCAAAATCGACCCCGCAACGCCTGCCGCGCGAGCAGATCGAGCAGCTGCTCGAACAGCTGCTGGCCACCGAGGCCTATAGCTACACACCGAGCGGTAAGGCAATCTTTGCCGAACTCACGCTCGAAGAGTTGCGCGAGAAGTTGGGATAGTCGAAAAGAATCACTACCTTTGTAGAAGAACCGTTTAGACGATGAATGGACAATTTCAAACCCCGCCGGTGGTTAAAAACCTGCTGATCATCAACCTGCTGGTCTTCATGGCAACAGCCATGCTCCCGGTTGGTGATCGTCTGATGGAGTATGGTGCTTTGGCGCTTGGTTCGCGCTGGTTCCACACCTATCAGTTTATCACCTATATGTTCCTACACTCGAACTTCGAGCACCTCTTCTTCAATATGTTCGCTCTCTGGATGTTTGGGCGAACCTTGGAGTATCGCCTCGGCTCACAGCGATTCCTGGTCTATTACATGGCCTGCGGTGTGGGTGCAGCCCTCATTCAGTGGGGGGTGGCGTGGTTGCTGGGTGAGCTGCCCCTCTTCCTGGTGGGTGCTTCGGGTGCGGTGATGGGCCTCTTGCTGGCTTTTGGCGTGCTCTATCCCAATGCAACGATCATGTTGCTCATCCCGCCGATCCCGATGAAGGCCAAGTGGTTTGTCATCATCTACGCCCTCATCGAACTCTTCCTGGGCTGGCGAGGCGTGGGACAGGTGGCACACTTCGCCCATGTGGGCGGTATGGCGTGGGGCTTCTTGCTGCTCCACTATTGGCGTCGCAAGGGGAAACTCTACTTCTAAACACAACGCAACGCTGCAATGGCATACAACGACTACTACAACGGCGGATACAGCCGCGAAACGCCCCAGCGCCCGAGCCTGCTCTCGTTGGCGGTGGATGGGGTGCTTACACTGCTTTCGGGGTTAGCTGTGGCGTTGATGCTATTGGTGTTGATCGTGCCGCGCTTTCATCCCGCCTATATGTGGGCCCTGCCGATGTTGGGCTTGGTGGCGCCGGCTGTCTATGTGCTGACACTCCTTTTGGGACTCTATTGGGTGGTGCGCTGGCGTCTGAAGCGTGCAGCGCTGATGGCACTGATGATCTTCATCAGCTCCTTCTCCATCTCGCTCTTCTGGCGACCGGAGGTGCGTCGCCACTACCCGGTCGACTCCTATGGCCGTTCGAGCATTAAACTCCTCTCGTACAATATCCGCCAACTCTACAGCGATCAGGGTGGTAGCGCCGCCGATGGGGTGGCCAAACTGATCGACTCGTTGCGCCCCGACATTATCTGCCTGCAAGAGTACAACGCGGCATTGGCCGAGGAGAGCAAACTCTTTGCCGAGGTGCTCGATCGTTATCGGCAGGCTTCGTTTGGCCTGCCCGGTCAGGAACATCTCCCGCAGATGATCCTGAGCCGCTATCGCATCGTGCGTTCGGGTGTGATCACTACGCCACGCACCTCGGTGTGGGCCGATCTCTTGGTGGGGGAGGATACCGTACATGTGGTGAGCAACCACCTCCAATCAACCGGTATTACGGCGGTCGATAACGCCTACATCACCGAGCACGAGTACCTGCTCGATACGGCGCGCGAGAGCAAGATTAAGAGCATCGTGAGCCGTTTCCATGAGAACAGCGTGCTGCGTGCCGATCAGGTCGACTCGATTCGCACACACCTAAAGACGGTTCGTCCGCGCCACCGCATTGTCTGTGGCGATTTCAACGATACGCCCATCTCCTACACCTACCGTCGCATGGCGCGCGGGTTGAACGATGCCTTCTCGGAGTGTGGTACGGGCTATTCGCACACCTTCCGCGGCTTTTTCGAGGCGCTGCGCATCGATTATGTGCTCTCGTCGGATAACTTTGAGACCCTCTCCTACGAGGTCTTGCCGGTTGATTGGTCGGATCACTTGCCGATCTTTGTACGCTTGAAAAAACAAACACCGTATAACTAAAACTACTTACAACTATGATTTTCGATTCTTTGAAGAACAGCGCGGCTTACTACGCACTCTCGCCGCGCATCCAGCAGGCATTTGAGCTCTATGCTACGGTTGATTGGACGAAGGCTGAGCCCGGAGTACACGAGCTTGATGGTCGCACGATCTTTGCAAATGTGCAGGAGCGCGGCCTGAAGACGAAGGAGGAGGCGAAGCTCGAGGTGCATGACAAGTACATCGATATCCAGATCTTGGTATCGGGTGCCGAGGAGGCCTTTGGCTGGGCAGATCGTTCGACGCTCACTGCTCCGAAGGATGCCTTTAACGCCGAGAAGGATATTCAGTTCTTCGACGACGCTCCGCAGACCTACTACACGCTGCGTCCGGGTCAGTTTACGATCCTCCTGCCTGAGGATGCACACGCTCCGCTCGTAGGTGAGGGTATGATCCGCAAGGTGATCCTGAAGGTGCTGAAATAGACTGAAAAGCAGTGCATAGAGTTTTTTCTAAAAAAATTTAATTTATATTTGCGTATTCCGCAGAATCTCTCTATTTTTGCGCTGTGAAAAAAATAACAACCGGCCCTATTTTTGAGGGTGGTTGTGATGGATAAGGTTATTAGGTTTAACACAAATAAAACAACAAACAACTATGGCAATCAAAATTGGTATCAATGGCTTCGGTCGTATCGGCCGTATGGTCTTCCGCGCTGCCCAGACGCAGACGGACAAGTATGAGATCGTAGGTATCAACGACCTCTGCCCGGTAGACTACCTGGCTTACATGCTCAAGTATGACACGATGCACGGTCAGTTCAAGGGTACGATCGATTTCGATACGGAGAAGAACCTCCTGATCGTAAACGGTAAGGCTATCCGCGTAACGGCTGAGCGCAACCCGGCTGATCTGAAGTGGAACGAGGTTGAGGCTGAGTATGTAGTTGAGTCGACGGGTCTGTTCCTCACCGAGGAGAAGGCTCAGGCTCACATCGAGGCTGGTGCAAAGTATGTCGTAATGTCGGCTCCTGCAAAGGACAAGACCCCGATGTTCGTTTGCGGCGTAAACACGAACACCTACGCTGGTCAGACGATCGTTTCGAACGCTTCGTGCACGACGAACTGCTTGGCTCCGATCGCAAAGGTACTGCATGACAACTTCGGTATTACGGACGGTCTGATGACGACGGTTCACGCTACGACGGCTACGCAGAAGACCGTAGACGGTCCCTCGTTGAAGGACTGGCGTGGTGGCCGCGCTGCTGCCGGCAACATTATCCCCTCGTCGACGGGTGCTGCTAAGGCTGTAGGCGTGGTTCTGCCCGAGCTGAACGGTAAGCTGACGGGTATGTCGATGCGCGTTCCTACGCTCGATGTATCGGTTGTTGACCTGACGGTTAACCTGGCTAAGCCCGCTAAGTATGAGGAGATCTGCGCTGCCATGAAGGCTGCTTCGGAGGGTGAGTTGAACGGCGTTCTCGGCTACACGGACGAGGCTGTTGTTTCGTCGGACTTCCTGGGCGACGCTCGCACCTCGATCTTCGATGCTAAGGCTGGTATCGCACTGACGGACACCTTCGTAAAGGTTGTTTCGTGGTACGACAACGAGTGGGGTTACTCGAACAAGGTTCTGGACCTGATCTCGGTGATGAAGGCTTACAACAAGTAGTCTTTACAAGCCACAACGAAAAAGAGTTCTCAGCAATGAGAACTCTTTTTTTTTGTTGGTGGTAGCGCCAATAGGGGATGCTCTTGTCACCCCCATTATAACCTATCTTACTTACTTTAGCTCGCTGATGGGAATCGAGAGCGAGAGGCCGCCCCAGGGATTGATGCTGTGGCGCTCGGTGCGCAGCAGCAGCTCGCCGCAGTAGAGCTTGACGGAGAGCTTCGGCGCTTTGTTCTCCTCGACCGAGGGCTCTTTGGGGAGCGAGTGGGGGAGCAGGTAGAGCAGCAGCCGTGCGGTGTGGCAGGGGTTTGTTTTGAGGCGGATCTTGCGGGCAATGGTGACCCCGGTCGGGGGCTCACTTAGGTTGGCACCCACCTCGGCAATGCGCGACGAGGCGGTACTGATACCGAGGCGCGCGCCCGAAGCATCGAGCTCTTCGCACATCATCTCCACATTGTAACGCCACCACTCGGCGTCGTTACACTGCACCTCGATTGTATATCGTTTCATGGACTCCATTTTCACAAAGATAAGCATTTTTCTTCAATTGTCGAGGGTGTGTGAGGATGCATTTGTATCAATATGAAGCATAAAGCATTGAAAACTCGGCAAGAAAGTTTGCAAATAGACAAACTTTTCGTAAATTTGCGGACTAATTGTGCGCAATGCCTCTATTAACAACGAGTATGGACAGCTGCAAAATCGCCTACAAGGGCCTCTCGAACGGGATTCACGACTTTCAGTTCAAGGTCGACGGATCGCTTTTTGCCGCCTTCGAGGGAAGCGAGATTAACGATGCAGATTGCACGGTTGATGTGCAGCTCCACCGTTCGGAGCAGCAGCTCGTGCTCGATGTGAAGATCGAGGGCGAGGTGACGACGCTCTGCGACCGCTGTCTGGAGGAGTGCACGCTGCCGATCGATTATGCCGGCGAACTCGTTGTGAAGTTCTCGACCGAGGAGCAGGAGTATGACGGTGAGGTGATGTGGCTCTATCCGGGTGATACGGAGGTGGACCTCTCGCACTACATCTACGAGAGTGTCATCCTGTCGCTGCCCTACCAGCGTGTGCACGCCGAGGGTGAGTGCAACCCCGAGATGTTGGAGCGTTTCCGCATCGTGTCGGCGGAGGAGTTCTCGGCCATTGAGGCGGAGGCAGCCGATGAGGAGGAGACCGTCAAGGGGAGTGAGTGGGAGAAGCTCGCTGCGCTCAAACAACAGATGGAGAAGGAAGATTAGCAGGGTTTCTCCGACCCGAAAAATTGATAGCAAACAAAAGTTAAACTAATAAAAGTACATTGAAAAATGGCACATCCTAAACACAAAGTCTCGTCGACCCGCCGAGACAAGAGAAGAACGAACTACAAGGCTGTCGTTCCGACGGTTGTAACCTGCTCGAACTGCGGTAGCGCAGTCCTCTACCACCGTGTTTGCCCCGAGTGCGGCTTCTACCGTGGTAAGCTGGCAATCGAGAAGAAGGCAGAGTAAGGTCGGAGGAGCAGGGCTCCTTTCCGAACGATCGCTGCCGAGGTGATGACCTCGACCAAACGAGCTGTCAGCGTATCAACGCTTGACAGCTCATTTTTTTAAGGAAGAAACTTTACAACGCTATGATAAAGATTGGTATTGATGCCATGGGTGGCGACTTCGCCCCTGAGGTGGCCGTAGAGGGTGCCGTGATGGCATTGGAGAAGATCGAGGCGGAGAGCCGCATCGTTCTCTTTGGCGACGAGGCCCGCATCCGCGAACTGCTCGCCAAGCACAACTGCCCGGCCGAGAAGTTTGATATTGTGGCCACGACCCAGGTAATCGAGATGGGTGACCATCCCGCAAAGGCCTTTATCTCGAAGAGCGATTCGAGCATCGTGGTCGGTTTCAAGCAGCTGGCCGAGGGTAAGATCAACGGCTTTGCAAGTGCCGGTTCGACGGGTGCTATGCTCGTGGGCTCGGTGCAGGTCATTAAGCCCGTGGAGGGCGTGATCCGCCCCGTGATTTCGGCGCTCATTCCGAAGTTGATCAACCGCCGCGGCATTGTGCTCGATGTCGGTCTGAATGTAGACGCCAAGCCCGAGGTGCTGGCGCAGTATGGTCTGCTGGGCTCGATCTATGCACAGTCGGTACTCGGTATTGAGAACCCGCGTGTGGCGCTGCTCAACATCGGCGAGGAGGAGGGCAAGGGTAATGCCCAGGCGAAGGCCACCTACGATCTGCTGAAGGCGGATAAGCGCCTGAACTTCGTGGGTAATGTCGAGTCTGCGTACATCTTTACGGGTACCTATGGCGGTCCGGATCCCGATGTTGTGGTGACGGATGCTTTTGTGGGCAATACGATCCTGAAGATGGCGGAGGCGCTCTACCGCATCAACTTCAAACTCGGTGGTGGCAAGCCGCGCCTGATGAACTTCTTGCGCCCGGTATTGGGCCGCATCATCCCGAAGCTCTACTACCAGTTTGATTTCTGGGATGCCATGAACGCCGAGAGCATCGGTGGTACGCAGGTGATCGGTATCAATGCGCCGGTAATGATCGGTCACGGTAGCTCGTCGGCGCGTGCCATCTGCAGCATGATCTGCTCGATGGAGCGTGACATCAAGGGTAACTTCCCTGCTAAGTTGCGTGCCGCCTTGGCCGCCGAGCAGAAGGCCGAATAGCCACAAACAAAGAGCCTCGTCGGCCCGCTGCTGATCAGTAGATGGGTTGCGAGGCTTTTTCATTGGATTGGATTCAAGATGAAATCGAAGAATTTTTGGAACAACCTCCTGCGTCGCAAGGTGCCCAAGCCGCTCTACTTTGCACAGGCATTTCTGCGTTACATCACACCGAAGGGTTGGACGAGATACCGCCTGCCGGCCCTCTTGAAGGAGGCAGAGGAGCGTGCGGATTGGGACTACATCCGTGATCGTGTAGATTACTACTGCAAACTGCAGCCGCTTGCGGCGACCCCCGAGGGGCTTACGCCGCTGGGTGAGTTGCGTCCGGGTACGCTGCAGTCGGCCTACTTTGTCGATGCCTACGAGCACACGCGCTACTTCGATGATCGCCTCCTGTGGCGCATTGATCAGGGCGATGTGACGGAGGTGCCGCCCGTGCCGGCGATTCTCAAAAGCCGTCCGATTGCGGGCGATGTGGCCAACTCGGTGGTGTTGAAGCTCAATAAGTATCGCCACTTCCTCTTCTTGAAGGATAGCATCCCCTTCCGCGAGAAGCGCGATCAGGCGATCTTCCGCAGCAACATCAACTATCACCACCCGAACTATGTCAAGCGCGAGTCTTTCGTCAAACAGTGGTTTGGCTCGAAGATCTGCGATGTGGGGGTCATCAACAACCACCCGCGCATTCAGCCCGAGTGGCTGGTGGATCGCATCACGGAGTATGACCACCTGGACTATAAGTTCGTGATCTGCCTGGAGGGCAATGATGTGGCGACGAACCTCAAATGGGTCATGTCGAGCAACTCGCTGGCCGTGATGCCGCGTCCGACCTATGAAACCTGGTTTATGGAGGGACGCCTGCAGCCCAATGTCCACTATGTGGAGATCAAGGAGGACTTCTCCGACCTGGAGGAGCGCCTGCAGTACTATATTGATCACCCGGAGGAGGCCGAGCAGATTATTCGCAACGCCCATGCCTGGATCGATCAGTTCCGAGACAAGCGCCGCGAGAAGCTGATCTCGCTCTTGGTGCTCGATAAATATTTCCGAAATACGAAACAGCGTTAAAACAAACGACAATTATGAAGTTGCAATTCAAGGATAAGACCGTGCTGGTGACGGGCGGTGGCAGTGGTATTGGTGAGGCGATGGCCTACGAGTATGCCAAGCGTGGTGCGCATGTGATCCTCACGGGGCGCCGCATGGAGACGCTCGAGCAGGTAGCCGAGGGGTGCCGTGCGCTGGGCGTGAAGGCTTGGTGTAAGACGGTGGATATGGAGCAGCCGGCGACGATCGACGAGCTGGTGGCCTGGATCTATGCCGAGGGACATCAGATCGACTTCCTGCTGCTCAATGCCGGTATCTCACAGCGCTCGCTCACGCTCGAGACCTCGATCGAGGTGGATCGCCGCCTGATGGAGGTGAACTACTTCGGAGGTATCTACCTGGTGAAGGCGTTGAAGGAGATGTTCCTGGAGCGTGGTGTGCACATCGCACTCGTGTCGTCTGTGTCGGGTGTCTTTGGCTTCCCTGTGCGCTCGGCCTACTGCGCCTCGAAGCACGCCATCCACGGCTTCTACGAGACGATTGCGCTCGAGTATCCGCAGATCAAGACCACGATCCTCATCCCGGGTCGCATCCACACCGATGTCTCGAAGAATGCGCTCGACGGCACAGGCAAGGCGACCGGCATCATGGATCCGGGTCAGGCCAACGGCTACGATGTGCAGAAGTGCGCTCGCGTGGCACTGCGCGCCATTGCTCGCTGTAAGCACGAGAAGGTGATCGGCGGCTTCGATACGATCATGGTGCCCTTCTACCGCTACATCCCGTGGCTCTTCCGCCTCATTGCCCGCAATGTGTCGGCACGATAGGTGAGGGGTAGAAACGAAAAAACCGAGGAGTGATCCTCGGTTTTTTTGTTATGCAGAGATTACTCCCTTACTCGGCGCTGGCAGCCAGGGGCGATGCCTGCGTGTAGGTGCGGGCAGCAAGCTCCTTGTCGAGCTGGTACATGCCATACTTGTCACCCTCTACCGACTCGGTAGCGAAGATCATATCGCGAGCCGACTCCTCCTCCTCGATCTGCTCGTCGATGAACCATACGAGCATGTTCGACGATGCAAAGTCGCGGTCCTCAGCGGCGATAGCAGCCAGGTTGTTGATCAGGCCCGTAACCACCTTCTCGTGCTTGAGGGTCTCCTGGTACATCTCGAGTACCGAATTCCACTCCGTGCGCACCTCGGCGATCGGCTTGAGCTCAACCTTGCAGTCGCGCGAATTGAGGTAGTTCATCAGGATGCGGGCGTGATCCTGCTCCTCCTGCCACTGCACGAAGAACCAGTTGGCAACACCCTTGTAACCCTTAGCCTCGGCGTCCATCGACATCGAGAGATAGAGATAAGCCGACCACAACTCGGCGTTGATCTGCTCATTGATAGCAGCGTGTAATTTTGCGCTTAACATAGTTGTATTGTTTTAGTGTGTTTTTAATCGTGTTTTGCGTTGTTCGCTATACAAATATACAACACATTTTTCAAAAACAATCATTTTCTCGATCATCTTATTTTATGCTGCTATTTGTTTCGCTGATAGCTCGCTTGCAGGGTGTTTAGTTGTCGATTTCGAGCAGGCGACCGCGGTGTGAATACTCCAGGTCAATGCCCCCTTCAAGCTCGATTTCGTAGCCGTGGCGGTCGCGTTCGATCTTCACGATCGGCCGTGCTGCAAAGCGCTCCTCGACCGAGTGACGGATCGCCCCGGGGATCAGCTCCGACGGAACAGCTCGCCCCTTGCAGTGGATCTCCTGCCAGAGCCCCTGCTTGTCGCACTCGATCGAGGTGCCGTCGGCGAGGTAGATCTTGTAGTCGTGGTCGAAACGCTCGCGATCGATCAGGATGCGGCTGACGCTTTGGTCGGGGAAGTGAAGCATCAGCAGCTCGCGCGCCGCACGCGGGAGCTCACGCTCGCTGATGGTGAGGTACTCGTCGGCCATCACCGGCGTAAAGAGCAGCAGCCCCAGCATGGTCAGTAAACTTAACTTTTTCATACGCATTCGGTTTTTAAATTCTCCTTATTGCAAAGATAATCTCCGATTGCGGGAAAGCAATAAATAAGCCATTGTATTGTTTGATGAGGGTATAAGTGGGATCTATCGGGAGGGGAGGCGCGCTGTATTTGTGTCATAGCTCTGACGCTCACAAATATAAGGCTTCCAAAAAAAGCCCCCGATCGGATGGATCGAGGGCAAAATGATCGGATGGAGCGGCTACTACATCATGCCACCCATTCCACCGCCGGGCATAGCCGGCATGGCGGGCTGCTCCGACTTCTTCTCGGCCAAGACGCACTCGGTCGTCAGGAACATCGAAGCGATCGACGCAGCGTTCTCCAGCGCTACGCGCGATACCTTCGTCGGGTCGATGATACCGGCTGCGAGCATATCCTCGTACTTGTCGTCGCGGGCGTTGTAACCGAAGGTACCCTCACCCTCGCGTACCTTGTTCACTACTACCGAGCCCTCGCCACCGGCATTGGCGACGATCTGGCGCAGCGGCTCCTCGATGGCGCGCTTGATGATCTGAATACCCGTCGTCTGGTCGTCGTTGGCACCCTTCATGCCCTCGAGCGCAGCCGTAGCGCGGATGTAGGCTACACCACCACCCGGTACGATACCCTCCTCGACAGCGGCACGCGTAGCGGCCAATGCATCGTCGACGCGGTCCTTCTTCTCCTTCATCTCCACCTCCGTGGCAGCACCTACATAGAGCACGGCAACACCGCCGGCCAGCTTGGCCAGGCGCTCCTGCAGCTTCTCGCGGTCGTAGTCCGAGGTCGACTTCTCGATCGAAGCGCGGATCTGGGCAACGCGAGCAGCGATGGCCTCCTTCGAGCCGGCACCGTCCACGATCGTCGTGTTCTCCTTATTGAGCGTCACCTTGTCGGCTGTGCCGAGCATCTGCAGCGAGGCATCCTCGAGCTTCATACCCTTGTCTGCCGAGATCACCGTTGCACCGGTCAGCGTAGCGATATCCTCCAACATCTCCTTGCGGCGGTCACCGAAGCCCGGAGCCTTGCAGGCTGCAATCTTCAGCGCACCACGCAGCTTGTTCACTACGAGTGCCGAGAGTGCCTCGCCGTCTACATCCTCTGCGATGATCACGAGCGAGCGACCGCTCTGTGCTACGGGCTCCAGAACGCCCATCAGCTCCTTCATCGTCGAGATCTTCTTGTCCGTGATCAGGATAAAGGGCTTGTCCATCTGCGCCTCCATCTTCTCCGTGTCGGTGATGAAGTAGGCCGAGATGTAGCCGCGGTCGAACTGCATACCCTCAACCACCTCGACATGCGTCTCGGTGCCCTTGGCCTCCTCAACCGTGATTACACCCTCCTTGTTTACCTTGGCCATAGCCTCGGCGATCAGCTTACCGATGTTCGAGTCGTTGTTGGCCGAGATGGTGGCTACCTGCTCGATCTTGGCGTAGTCCGAACCCACCTCCTGCGACTGCTCGCGCAGCGAAGCTACCACCGTCGAAACGGCCTTGTCGATACCGCGCTTCAGGTCCATCGGGTTTGCGCCTGCCGTCACATTCTTCAGACCTACGCCGATGATGGCCTGTGCCAGCACCGTAGCGGTCGTCGTGCCGTCGCCGGCGTCGTCGTTCGTCTTCGAGGCTACCTCCTTGACCATCTGGGCGCCCATGTTTGCAAACGGATCCTCGAGCTCGACCTCTTTTGCTACCGATACACCATCCTTGGTGATCTGCGGAGCACCGAACTTCTTGTCGATGATCACATTGCGACCCTTCGGGCCGAGGGTAACCTTCACGGCGTTCGAGAGGGCGTCAACACCCACCTTCAAGAGCTCGCGCGCCTCTACATTGTATTTAATCTCTTTTGCCATTGCTTCAATCTCTTTTTCTGCAGTTCAACAATTAGATGATTGCCAGGATGTCGTTCTGGCGCATGATCAGATACTCCGTGCCATCGATCTGGAGCTCCTGACCCGAGTACTTTCCATAGAGGACCGTGTCGCCCTCCTTGACCTCCATCTTCACATCCTTCGTGCCCGGACCTACGGCTACTACTTTACCTGCTAGCGGCTTCTCCTTGGCCGTGTCGGGAATAAACAGACCACCTGCGGTCTTCTCTTCTGCGGGATTCGGGAGAATCAATACCCGATCCGATAACGGTTTTACATGCATAGTCTTTTAGTTTTTAGTTGTTATATTGTTTTTATTTTTTTTCGCGTTTAGGCTTGTTTGCGACGGTAAAGATAATAACAATAGGTATGCCAACGCGCGTTTGGCAGGTTTTTCTGTCAAAAAAAATGACAAACTGACAGCAGGATAGGGGCGATAGGGCGCGAATGCGACGGAAGTATCCTCGAAAAACAAAAAAAACGCTTGGATCTAAATCCAAGCGTTTTCTGTCTTAAGGGTGGAAGATGGGGCTCGAACCCACGACCTTCGGAACCACAATCCGACGCTCTAACCAACTGAGCTACATCCACCATATACGACCTACCTGTGGTAAATCGGAGTGCAAATGTAAAGGTTTTTTTTCGATGCTCCAAATAAATCGCGAAAAAAATTGCATTAGAAGCGAATCTTTGCCCCGATAAACCAGCTGCGCGGCTGCTGTGGTCCGTATAAATAGCCCGAATCGCGCTCTTCACCCTTGTCGAAATCCTTTTGGTAGGCGTCGAAGAGGTTCTTTACACCGCCGAAGAGCTCTAACTGCACATCGCGGTAGAGGTCGAGCGTGTAGGCCAAGCGGAGATTGGCTTCGAGGAATCGGGGTGTCTCTACTGCGATATCGTGCTCCGTGCCCGATCCTGCGAAATGTTGTACGAGCATACTACCCGTGTAGTTGCCTGTCAGATCAACCTCGAACTTGCGTAACGGTGTGAAGAGCAGCGTGAAGTAACCGTAGGTGTCGGGGGCGCGGAACATCCGCTTCGAGGGGGCAGTATCCTCCTCCTCGCTCCAATACTCCGGGGCGTTGTAGCGACTCCGCTGCCAGGTGAAGCCTCCCTGCAGCTCCCACCAGCGGGTCAGCGTGGCGTGAGCCTCGAGGTTGATGCCCGCTACGGTGGCACCTGAACCGTTGTAGCGCTCCTGGATGGTGGCGCCGTCTGAGTCTGAGCCGATGGTGCGCAGAGCAAAGACATCGTCGAGCGAGGTGTAGAAGCCCTCGGCGACAAAGCTTGTAGCGACATTGCCAAAGGTGTGGTACCACTCAGCCGAGGCACTCCACGAGGTAGAACGCTCCTCGCACAGGTTGTCGGCCAGGCGGATGCGTGTGCGCTCGCCGCCCACGATGGCAATGTGCAGATCCTCGTCGTAAGCCTGCGGGGCGCGATATCCGCCGGCGTAGCTTAGGCGCAGACTCAACTCTTCGTTCGGGTTGTAGCGCAGATTGATGCGGGGTGAGAAGATCGGATTGTCGACCAGATTGTGCTTGTCGAGACGGCCGCCGATAAGGATGGACCAGCGCTTGTTTTTCCACTCGTTTTGGAAGTAGCTGCCGTAGATGTCGGCACGCTGGCGTGTGTCAATAGCGTAGCCAATCGAGGTGTCGTGCAGATTGTTATGGCTGTATTCAAGGCCGAGAGTCAGCTCCGCGGGGAGGAAGAGGAGGCGCTTGAAGGTATGCACATACTGCAGACCGCCGCCGGCTGTCAGGTCATCCGTCGCACCGTAGGCATTCGGATCTTGTCCTGCGCCGTAGTAGCTTTGGCGTGCGGTGTTTTGAAACGAGAAATAGGTGCTGATGCGGTTCGAACGGTCGGGAGCCGACCAATCGAACGAGAGGCTTCCGCCGTCGATGGTGTGGTCGGCCTGTTCGCAGGTCATCGCCTCGTGGGGTGGGAGGTTGAGGTGGTCACCTCCGCGACGGAAATCCTTGATGCGGTGGTATTGAGCCGTGATGCGCGAGTAGCTGCTTGTGCGGAAGTAGGCGCGCATACCGAGTGCTTCGGAGTTTTGGGTGAGCAGCTCGGTGAATCCGTCGCCGTTGGCGTCGTAGCCACTGCTGGTGCGGCTCTGTCCAAAGATGGCGATGGCGCTCTTACCGCTCTCGGAGAGGAGTGAAGCGTTGAGTGTCGAGGTGTTGTCGAAAGCGTTGCTGCATCCGAGCGAGGTGATCATGTGGCTGAGCTCAGCCATGCTGCGAGTGGGCTCTTTGGTGATAACATTGATCGTACCACCGATGGCCGAAGAACCGTAGAGCGCCGACGATCCACCGCGCAATACCTCCACGCGCTCGATCATATTGGCCGGGATCTGCTCCAACCCATAGACGCCTGTCAGCGCCGAGAAGAGCGGGTGGGAGTCGATCAGAATCTGTGAATAGCGGCCATCGAGACCATTGATACGCACCTGCGGGAAGCCGCAGTTCTGGCAGGTGCTTTCGATGCGTACGCCCGGCTGGTAGGAGAGTCCGCCACTAAGTGAGCTGCTTGCTACGCGCGTGAAAAGATCATCGTCGAGTACGTTCACCAATGAAGGAGCTTCGCGCTTGAGCGTTTCGCTGCGGTTGGCCGATACGACCACCTGGTCAAGCGCTACAACCGCCTCCTGAATCTCAAAGTTTAGCTCGGTCATTCCCCGCTTGTGGAGGCAGACCGTTTGGTGTGCGGGATGGTAACCCAAAGTGCCGACCTCGACCGTGTAGTCGCCCTCGGGGAGGTTTTCGAAGAGGTAGTGCCCCGAGGCGTCGGTTGTGGTGCCGATCAGCGTGCCCTCCAAAATCACCGTGGCGTAGGGGATGTGTTGGCGCGTTTTGCTGTCGATGATATGTCCGAAGAGGTGGATATCGCTTTTGGTGTGGTGCTGTGCCGTGACGCTCACGGCCAGCGTGGCGAGGAGGAGTGTGAGAAAAATCTGTTTCATCTGCTGTTCTTTCTGTTTTGTTTTGCGCTGCAAAAGTAGAACAGCCTGAAAGGTGGGGCAATACCTAAATGTAGGTAAAAAAAAGTAGGACTGCCCGCGGGCAGCCCTACCGATGAAAACAGCGTGCGGGTGTTGCTTAGATCGAGATGTCGAGGATCTCGAAACGCAATACACCGGCCGGAACGGTTACCTCAACCTCCTCGCCCTTCTTGTGGCCGAGCAGCGCCTTGGCGATCGGCGTGCCGATGGCGAGCTTACCCTCGCGCAGGTTGGCCTCATGCTCGGCAACGATCGTGTAGGTTACCTCCTTGTTGTTGTTCTTGTTGAGCAGCGTCACTTTGCTCAGGATCTGCACCTTCGAGCGGTCGATCTTCGACTCGTCGATTACGCGGGCGTTGGTCATCGTAGCCTCGAGGTTGGCGATGCGCATCTCGAGCAATCCCTGAGCCTCACGCGCAGCGTCGTACTCGGCATTCTCCGACAGGTCGCCCTTGTCGCGTGCCTCGGCAATGGCTGCTGCGGCTGCGGGACGCTCCACCGAACGCAGGTGGTCGAGCTCCTCTTTCAGCTTCTTGTAGCCTTCGGCCGTCAAATAGATCAGTTCTTGTGCCATAACGGTATTTTTTAGTTTTTTTAAGTTTTCTAATGCAACAAAAAACAAGAATCCCGACCTCGTAAAAAGGTCAGAACCCCATCAAATCTTTGACAAAGATACGGCGAAAAAACCGAATCTCCAAATTTTTTGCCAGAAGGGGGTGAGGCGGAGGTGCTTTTTGTGAAAATCCATTGTAAGAGGCGTTTAAGCTGTGATGAAAGTGCTCTTCTGGGATACTCTGTTTGCCGAATGGGACGGTCGGCTTTGTTTGGTGTGTGGGTACGGTGGTGGCTGTCGTCCCCTCCAAGGGAGGACTCGGAAAATCTTCTGCGGGCGGAATACTAAATTTATTTGGCAAATCGTTACTTTTTGTGTAACTTTGCGCGATATTGCGCTGTAACAGAATATCAAAATCGAATGAAGCGAACAATTTTATCTTTGGTGACCCTTGTGGTTGTGCTGGTGGCTCTCTCTGGCTGCAGCGGCATCAATGCCCTGCTCAAAAGCGAGCAGCCTGAGAAGATCTACACCAAGGCGTTGGAGTACTACGGCAAGGCGAAGTGGTCGCGTGCATCGACCCTTTTCGAGGGTGTTGAGCACTACTACCGCAATACGACGCGCGAGGATAGCATCAAGTTCTACAACGCCCACTGTAAGTATAAGGGCCAAGACTACGAGATGGCCTCGATGCTCTTCGACGATTTCCGCAAGAGCTATGGCCGCAGCCCCTTCCTGGAGGATGCCGAGGGTATGTATGCCATGTGCCACTACTACATGTCGCCCGACGCGAAGCGCGATCAGACGATGACCAGTCGCGCCTTGATCGCCATCAACGAGTTTATCTCGCGCTATCCCGAGAGCGACCGCATCGAGCAGTTTAAGCAGATCAACGAGGAGCTCACCGAGCGTCTGCACGAGAAGACCTACCTGAACGCCTACACCTACTACAAGATCGGGCGCTATAAGTCGGCCATCGTGGCACTGAAGAATGCGTTGCGTACCTATCCGAATTCGAAGTATCGTGAGCAGATCATGTTCCTGATCGTCGATTCGGCCTACGAGCTCGCCGATAACTCGGTGGCCTCGAAGCAGACCGACCGCTACCTCTCGATGATGGACTCCTACCTCTCGTTCTGTGAGGAGTTCCCCGAGTCGAAGTACCGCAAGGAGGTGGATCGCATGGCCAAGCATGCACGCGACTACCTCGATCAACACGTGAAAGAAGAAGTAAAATAACACACATTACAGATATGGAGATTAAGAAAAACATTCCGAACAACACCGTAACGCGTAAGTTGGCGGATTTGGATCATGAGACGGGTAACATCTACGAGTCGATCAACATCATCGCTCGTCGTGCTAACCAGATCTCGGCTGAGCTGAAGAGTGAGTTGAACCGTAAGTTGGCCGACTTCTCGTCGCCCACGGATACGATGGAGGAGACCTTCGAGAACCGTGAGCAGATCGAGATCTCGCGCTACTACGAGCGTCTGCCGAAGCCGGCAATCATCGCTACGGAGGAGTTCCTCGACGACGAGATCTACTACCGCGATGGTAAGGCTTCGAAATAGTTCGAAGCCCAACCACTAACCATCAACCCCAATGGCAACGGTTCAGGATCGCCCCTTGCAGGGACGACACATATTGCTGGGTATTACAGGGAGCATAGCAGCCTACAAGGCCGCCATGCTCTGTCGTTTATTGAAGCGTGAGGGTGCCGAGGTGCAGGTGGTCATGACGCAGCTGGCCAAGCAGTTCATCACGCCGCTGACGATGGCAACGCTCTCGCGCCGTCCGATCTTGGTCGAGTTCTTCGATCCGGAGAACGGGCAGTGGAACTCGCATGTCTCGTTGGGTGAGTGGGCCGACTGCTACCTGATCGCTCCCGCTACGGCCAATACGCTGGCAAAGATGGCCGGTGGCGTGGCCGACAACCTCTTGCTGACGACCTACCTCTCGGCGCGTTGTCCGGTGATGGTTGCTCCGGCCATGGACCTCGATATGTATGCCCACTACACCACGCAGCGCAACCTCGAGGAGCTTGCCCAGCATGGGGTAGCGATCATCGAGCCCAATTCGGGTGAGTTGGCGAGCGGTTTGGAGGGCAAGGGTCGTATGGCCGAGCCGGAAGAGATCGTCGAGGCGCTCAAGGCGCACTTCAGCGAAAAAAAAAAGCCGCTGACCGATAGACATTTTGTGGTGACGGCGGGCGCTACGATCGAGCCGATCGACCCCGTGCGCTACATTACGAATCACTCGTCGGGCAAGATGGGGTATGCCATTGCCGGGGAGTTGGCGCGTGCCGGTGCACGCGTGACGCTTGTGAGCGGTCGCACCGAACTGCCTGTTCCGGCAGGCGTGGAGCGTGTCGATGTACTCACGGCCGAGGAGATGTATGAGGCGACGACGAAGGCCTTTGCGGAGGCCGATGGTGGTGTGATGTGCGCGGCTGTTGCCGATTACACGCCGCGTGAGGTGGCCGCCTCGAAAATCAAAAAGAGCGATGAGGGCGACCTCACGCTGACGCTGCGCCGCACGAAGGATATTGCCGCTACGCTCGGTGCCGAGAAGGGTGGCCGTGTGCTGGTGGGCTTTGCCCTGGAGACCGACAACGAGCAGGCGCACGCTGAGGAGAAGCTCGCGAAGAAGCACTTCGACTTTGTGGTGTTGAACTCGTTGCGCGATGCCGGTGCCGGATTTCGTGGCGACACGAACAAGGTGACCTTTGTCGATGCTGCAGGAAGCGAGGAGCTGCCGCTGCTCTCGAAGCAGGAGGTGGCAGTGCGCATCGTCGAGCGCATCGTAAAAATCTTATCCAAATAAGCAGATCATGTTACGCCGCCTTTCGGTTGAGAATTATGCCCTGATCGACTCGTTGGAGTTGGAACTGGATCCGCACCTGAATATCATTACGGGTGAGACGGGTGCCGGTAAGTCGATCCTGCTGGGTGCTTTGTCGCTCCTGCTGGGTGCAAAAAATGAGGGCTCGGCCATCAAGGATATGACGCGTAACTGCCGCGTGGAGGGCGTTTTCGACCTTGCGGGTTTGGGCTTGGAGCCCTTCTTCGAGGAGCACGAACTCGACTATGCTGCCGAGACGACGCTCACGCGCCTGATTACGCCGGCCGGCAAGAGCCGTGCCTTTGTCAATGACCTGCCTGTGCAGTTGACGCAGTTGCGCGAGCTGGGTGCGCGCCTGGTCGATATTCACTCCCAACATCAGAATCTGATCCTCTCTTCGGAGGATTTTCGCATCCACGCCCTCGATACCCTGGCCGGTAATTGTGCGCTGTTGGCGACCTATGCCGAGGCGTATGAGCAGATGCAGCAGAGGCGTAGCGAGCTCGCTACGTTGCGTGCCGAGGCTGAGGCAAACCGCCGCGATGAGGAGTGGCTTCGCTTTCAGTGCGATGAGCTCACGGCAGCCAAGCTGCGTGCCGGTGAACAGGCCGAAGTGGAGCAAGAGTTGGCCGTCTTGGAGCACGCCGATCGCATCGGTGAGGCTTTTGCCGAACTGCGCAACGACCTGGATAGCGACGAGACAGGCATCTTGAGCCGCTTGAAGGCGGGCGAGCAGGCGCTGACGCGCGTGCGTAGCCACTACGCTCCGGCGGGTGAGTACGCCGATCGTCTGCGTTCGGTGCTTGAGGAGTTGAAGGACCTGACGCGTACGCTGGCAGCCGATAGCGAGCGGATCGATGCCGATCCCGAGCGTCTGCAGCGCCTTACGACGCGTCTGGATAATTTGATCTCCCTGCAACAGAAATACCGTGTGAAGGAGGAGGCCGAGCTGATTGCCCTGCGCGATCAATCGCTCGAACGCCTGGCCGCCATCAACCATAGCGACGAAGCGGTGCGCGCGGCCGAGGAGGCAGTGCGTGCGGCCGAGGAGCAGACCCGTAAGTTGGCCGATCAGCTGCACGCTGCGCGTGAGGCTGCCGCTCCGGCCTTTGCTTCGGAGATTGTGGCCACGCTGGCGCGTCTGGGTATGGTGGAGACCACCTTCACGGTAGAACTTACGCCGCGTGAGCCGATGCGTCGCGGTGCCGATGGGGTGCAGTTCCTCTTCTCGGCAAATCCCCATGCGCGTCCGCAAGCGATCGAGCGCATCGCCTCGGGTGGTGAGCTCTCGCGTGTGATGCTCGCCCTGAAAGCGATGTTGGCCCGCCGCATGCAGCTGCCGACGATCCTCTTCGATGAGATTGATACGGGTGTCTCGGGTCGTATTGCCGATGCTATGGGAGAGATCATTGCCGAGCTTTCGGAGTCGATGCAGGTAGTCGATATCACCCACCTGCCGCAGGTTGCCTCGAAGGGCGAGAGTCACTTTGTGGTCTACAAGAGCGAGGGACGCACCCACCTGCGTCGCTTGACGGCCGAGGAGCGCACGACCGAGATTGCGAAGATGCTCTCGGGTGCGGAGATTACCCCTGCGGCTATGGAGCAGGCAAAAATTTTACTCCAGCGATCATAATCACTCGTTTGCCTATATAATAAAAGCGACCCTTTCCGGTCGCTTTTGTTGTCTCTGTGCTATCCTGACTATTTGATCTCCCGCTCGGGATGCTCCGAGAGGAACTTCGCCCAACTCTTCGAGCCTCCCTTGGCGGCTTTCTTCGTGCCACCCAACCCCTTCGTGCGCTCCTCGCCTAAGGCGCGGTAGAGCGGACTGCTGGTCATGTAGTGGTGGCAGAGCGCTACGGCCATGCCGTCGGTGGCATCGAGTCGCTTGGGTGGGGTCTCCACCGTAAGTGTGCGGCAGACCAATGCGGCGACCTGCTCTTTGGTGGCCGATCCGCTGCCGGCAATCGCCTGCTTGATGCGTGAGGGCGCATACTCAAAGACGGCGCGGTCGCGGCTTAGTGCAGCGGCCATGGCTACCCCCTGCGCGCGTCCCAACTTGAGCATCGACTGCACATTCTCGCCGAAGAAGGGGCTCTCGAGAGCCACCTCGCGCGGATCATACTGCTCGATGAGCGAACCAACCCGCTCGAAGATATGGCGCAGCTTGGCATACGGATCGCTCAACTTGTGCAGGTCGATTTCTCCCAACACAACCGAGCGTACCGTGCGCCCCTCCACCTCCAGCACGCCATAACCCATGTAGTTCGTGCCGGGGTCGATGCCCATGATGCGGAACTTCTCCATCGTCGGATACAAAAAAAACGGGCGCTCACGGCAGACTCCGTCAGCGCCCGTTGTGGTGAACTACTTCAGCAGCTCGGCAACCTTTGCCTTCACCTCCTCGCCACGCAGGTTCGTGGCTACGATCGTGCCCGTAGCGCAGTCAACCAGGTAGTTCGAGGGGATCGAACGCACGCCGTAGAGATCGGCGGCCGTGTTCTGCCAACCCTTCAGGTCGCTTACATGCGGCCAGTTGAGTTTCTTGTTCTTGATGGCACCCTCCCAGGCCTCCTTCTTGTTGTCGAGCGATACACCGAAGATCTCGAAGCCCTTCTTGTGGTAAGCGTCGTATGCAGCCTTCAGTGCCGGCACCTCTGCCATGCAGGGGCTGCACCACGAAGCCCAGAAATCAACCAAGACATACTTGTTGCCCTCCTGCTCGATGATCGACTTGAGCGATACGGGGTTGCCGTTTGCATCGGGCTGCTCGAAGTCGAGGTAGGGCTGACCTACATCGGTGCTGAGCTTCTTGGCTGCCATCTCGGCAAACTGCTTCACAACCTCCATCTCCTGCAACTCGGGAGCGATGGCGGCAACAGCAGCCTGCAGCTCGCTGCCCGACATCGAGTAGGCCTCCTGGCGCAGCAACTTCACGCCCAGCAGGTTCGACTTGTTGGCCTCGTAAGCCTCCGACATAGCGGCGTCATAGGCCGCGCGGATCTCCATGCGGCGCTCCGTCGTGGCTTCGTTGTACTCGGCTACGAGCGTAGCGAGCAACTCGCTGAGCTGCGTGTTGGCATCGTTGGCGGGCGTACCCGTTACTACATACTGCTCCAGATCGTTCTTCGCGAAGGTCATCTCGCCAGCCTCCAGCAACACCTCCGAGCCTGCCTCGGCGGCGCGCAGGTTCTGGTTGTCGGCTACATAGGCGATCATCGGCTCGGTGTAGGCACCCTTGAATACGAAGTGACCCTCCTTCACCACAGCCGAGTCGATCACATTACCACCCTGAATCAGGTACATCACCTCGGCCTCCTCGACCTGACCCGAGATTACATATTTCGGCTGCTGTGCGCAAGCCGTCAGCGCGGCCGCAGCCAGCGCAACGATAAAGAATTTTTTCATAGTGAGTTATTCGTTGTTTTTAATGTTTTGAATCTCTTTCTCCAATTGGCGCAGCGTGCGATCCATCTCGGGCAGACGCTTGAAGACGGCCGTGGCGCGGTGGTATTGCATGCCCGGCAGTGCGGGGTAGCCGAAGCGGATCTCGTCGTCGGCCACATTCTTATCGATGCCGCTCTTCGAGCCTACCTTCACGCGGTCGCCGATCGTGACATGATCTGCGATACCGACCTGGCCTGCCAGGAAACAGTTCTTACCCACCTTTGAGGTGCCGGCAATACCGGTCTGTGCCGACGATACGGTGTGCTCGCCGATCTGCACATTGTGGCCGATCTGAATCAGGTTGTCGAGCTTCACGCCGCGACGGATGATTGTCGAGTCGGTCTTTGCGCGGTCGATGCAGGTGTTGGCGCCGATCTCCACATCATCCTCGATGATTACATTACCCAGTTGCGGGATCTTGTCGAAGCCACCCTCGGCGTTGGGCATAAAGCCAAAGCCGTCAGCGCCGATCACTGCGCCGGCGTGCAGGATGCAGTTCTTGCCGATGCGGCAACCCTCGTAGATCTTTACGCCGGCGTAGAGCGTCGTGCCCTCGCCAATCGTAACACCGGGGCCTACATAAACCTGCGGGTAGATCTGGCAGTTGGCGCCAATCTTGGCACCCTGCTCGATGACGGCAAAGTCGCCTACATACGAATCGCCCTCGACCGTGGCCGATTCGGCCACCGAGGCTCGCTCCGAGATCCCCTTTCGGCGAGGCTTCGAGGCGGCATACATCTGCATCAGACGCACGATGCACTCGCCCACATTCTCCACCTTAACCAGCGTGGTTGCAACCTCCTGCGTCGGCTCGAAGGTCTTGTCAACCAGCACGATCGATGCCCCCGTCGTGTAGAGGAAGGACTCGTATTTCAGGTTCGTGAGGTAGGCTAACGAACCGCTCTTCCCCTCCTCGATCGAGGAGACCGTATGCACGGCAGCCTGCGGGTTACCTACGATCTCGCCGCCCAAAAAGCCGGCGATCATTTCAGCTGTAAATTCCATGTTATCTTAAGTTTTTACAAGTAATCTGCAATATCAACCCCCTCGGGCAGGAACTCTTCGACCGAGCGACCAAACGAGAGCACCTCGCGTACGGTCGACGAGGCGATGTCGGCCACGGGGGCGGGGGTGAACAACATCACGGTCGTCAGCTCGGGGTAGATGCGATGGTTGGTTGCCTCCATCGTACGCTCGTACTCAAAGTCGGTGGTGTTTCTCACACCGCGAATAATCGCTACGGCGCCCATCTGCTCGGCAAATTCGCCCGTCAGGCCGTGGTAGATGTGCACCTCGACCCGCGGATTGTTGCGGTAGACATCGTCGATCAGACGCTTGCGGTTCTCGACTGTCAGCAACCCGCGCTTCGACGAGTTGTTACCAATGCCGATAACCACACGATCGAAGAGCTTGAGCGACTCCTCGACAATGGCGGCATGGCCGCGCGTGAAGGGATCAAACGATCCCGGGAAGATAGCTGTGCGTTCCATAAGATACAAAGGTAACAATAAAAACGCAATACCTCACAATTTTGTTGCTAAAATTTAGAAACAGCGCCCCTTTTTTGGGGGCTATCTTTGTGGAAAAAAGCCAAAAAAGTATGAAAAGGATCTTGTTGATTTATGCCCTGACGGCCACGCTGATAGGGGGTGTAGCGGTTGCTTGGTTGCGCCGCACGGTGGCCGAGAATGATCGTCTGAAAGCCAATGCCCGAGCACTCACCGAACGCCTTGTGCAGGCGCATGGACAGCTCGACTCGACGCGAGCCTCGGTGGAGGTGTTGCGCTTCACCTGTCGCGAGTATGAGGCTTTGCATCGGGAGGATGCCGCTACGATTCGCTCCCTGGGGGTGCGTCTGCGCCGAGTGGAGGCGGTCGCCAAGCAGGTGACCGAGAGCCGTCTGGAGATGCAGACGGCGCTGCGCGATACGCTCGTCGTGCGCCGCGATACGGTGCTCCTCTACGACACGCTGCGCAGCTTTTCGTGGTGTGATCCGTGGGTGACTTTGCGGGGTGAGATTCAGGGAGATACGATTACCGCAACGCTGCGAAGCGTCGATACGCTCCGCCAAATCCTGCATCGCGTGCCGCGTCGTTTCCTCTTTATTCGTTGGGGTACGAAGGCCGTGCGCCAGGAGGTGCAGTTATCGAATCCGCACACACGGCTTGTCTGGTCAGAGTATCTCCTTATCGAGCGGTAATGCACAGCTCCATCGCCTCGGCCAGGCGCTCCGTGCGCAGGGCCATAAAGGGGTGGCCGTCGCAGTGAGCCAGTGAGGTGATACCGCGATGATCGACCGTGAAGAGCTCTTCGTAGCGCTGCAGCTCCTCGCGTTTCAGGGGGTGGATGTCAAGGCGCAGACGCAAACGCTCGGCGGCGAGTGTGATGATCTTGGCCTCGACTGAATAGGGCGCAAGGCTCGTGTAGAGCACGCCTCCGCCAATGGCAAAGAGTTGTGCTGCGCCTACTGCATAGCACACACCCTCCCGATCGCAGCGTACGGCAGCCTCGAAGCCTTGGCTGCGGGCGCACTCCTCAGCCAGCGCATAGGCAGCCTCGGCGGCGGAGGTGTAGGGGCGATCGAAGGGTATTTCGTAGGGGAGCGTGCAGGCGTGGGGGCGGATGCTGCGCAGGGCGTAGCCGTCGTAGAGCGAGCTCCCCAGCGGGGTGAACGCGATGTTGCCCTCACGATCCAGGTCGATCCGCACAAAGGAGGAGACGGCCGAGGAGTAGCGTTCACGGTGCAGCAGCTGTGTCAGCTGTCCGCGAAACTGCTCCACGAGCAGCGTCGGTCGCACCCCCCACAGCGCATGATACTCCCGCGCGAGCAGGGTGAGGTGCTCCTCGAGGCATCGCGGTCGGTTGTGGCGACAGTGAACGATCTGGTAGAGGGTGGGTTGCATCCGTGTGACGAGTTAGAGCAGGAAGATCTTGAGCAAGAGCTCGCGCAACAACTCGCCGTCGGGAGCACCTCCGGCATTGAGACCCTTGCTCTTGGCGTCGTATTCGCGTAGCAGACCCAGGATCGAGAAGACCTTCTTGTTGGGCCACAGGGTGGCTTGCTGGCGGATCTCCTGCACGATGAAGGGGCTCGGCTTGCGCAGGATGCGCATCAACTCTTGATCCGAGGGGAAGGGACGCCCTTTGTGGCGCGTGAGCCACGAGAGGTAGTTCACCGTGAAGAGGTCGCGGAACTGCCCGAAGAGTGCCATGATGGTCACCAGTAGCGGGTTCTCCTTCGGGTTGCGCGCGAAGTGGTCGGCAATCATCAGCGAGCGACCCATGTCGCGTGTGACTACGGCCTTGCAGAGCTCAAAGTTATTGAAATCTTTTGAGATGCCGATGTGGGTCTCGATGTCGACATCGGTGATGCGCTCCGTGCCCTCGGGCATCGATACGGAGAGTTTCTCCAACTCGTTGGCTATCTTCGATATAGATGTGCCGAGGTGGTCGGTGAGCATGGCCAACGCTTTGCGGTCGATGCGCCAACCGCGTGCACCGATAAACTGCTCGAGCCAGGCTGCGATCTCGTAGTCGCGCGGGGTGATCGACTCGAAGACCTCGCCATGGGCGACACACCCCTTGTAGAAGGCCGAGCGGCGGTCGGGAGCCTTCTCCTTGTGGCAGATGATGAGGATGGTCGAGCTCTGGGGCTGCTGCGTGTAGAAGGAGAGTTTCTCGATCTGACGGAGCTGTTGAGCCTCCTTGACAATGACCACTTGGTAGTTGCCCATCATCGGGAGCTGACGACAGAGGTTGACCACCTGTCCGGCGTCGCTATCCTTGCCGTAGACGGTGATTTGGTTGAAGGCGCGTTCGGCCTCATCGAGGATCGAGGAGGCGAGCTGCTCTTGCAGGCGGTCGATGAAGTAGCTCTCCTCGCCCATCAGGAGGTAGATCGGCGCAAATTTGCGGGCGGCGATCTCTTTGCTCAGACGCTCGAAAGCGGTTACTGTGTCGCGGAATTTAACAGCGCTCTTGGCCATGGTTATACGATTTCGCGGTGGATACAGAGTACATTTTCAGTCTCGTCGGTCAGGCGATAACGATCGTCGATGCGACGGCCGACCACCCAGACGATCTCCTCGCCCGAGAGCAGCACAAACTGACGCTGCTTCTCCATCACGGAGACCTTCTCGTCGATCAAAAAGTCGCTCACCTTCTTCTTGCCGGTCATGCCGAAGGGGATGAAGTGATCCCCCTCGCGCCAGCGGCGCAGGTGCAGCGGCCAGACGAGGCGATCAGCATCGAGCTGTGCCTGCTGGGGTGGTACGCCAAACGAGTCAATCAGGCCGATGTCGCGGTGCTCAAAGTAGAGGATCGCGTTGCCGGCGTAGGCACGCATCGCCTCGCGCGGGATCTCGACCAGGCAGTCATCCTCGGGCTCGATGCGCGAGATAACCACCCGACCACGATCGGTGCAGGCTACCCACTCGCGGGCATAGAATCGTCGTCCCGACTCGCCTCGATCGAGCGTGCGGGTGAGGGCGTCGACTACATCGCCCTTGAAGCCGTAGTCGGCACTCAGCAACTCGTAGAGCACAAAGTTGCGTGAGAATTCGCTGCCGATGCGGTCGGGGTAGATCGTGTCGATTCCTTCGTGCGACTCCACAGCCTCGTGGCGGATCTTGGCGATGGCGGCGGTGATGAAGTGTTGTGCCTCGCTCAGGCGCGCCACATTGCGCTGCATGAGGGGCGTGAATTTCGGGTTGATCTCGCGGATGCGCGGCAGCAGACCTAGGCGGATCTTGTTGCGCAGGTATTTCGTCGAGCGGTTCGACGAATCCTCGCGGTAGGCGATGTGGTTGGCTACGGCATATTCCACTATCTCCTTGCGTGTGGCGAAGAGCAACGGACGCACGATGCGGTCGCGCTGCTGGGTGATGCCGGTTAGACCACGCAGCCCCGTGCCACGCAGGAGATTGATGAAGAAGGTCTCGATCGAATCGTCGGCCTGGTGAGCCACCGCGATAACGGTGTATCCCTCGCTGGCGCAGAGCTCGTCGAACCAGGCGTAGCGCAGACGGCGCGCAGCCATCTCCATCGACTCACCCGTGCGCTCCATCTCGCCCTTCGTGTCGAAGCGGCGGTTGTAGCAGGGGATGCCGAGACGCTCGGCGGTCTCGATCACCAGCGCCTCATCCTCATCGCCCTCGGTGCCACGCAGCTGAAAGTTGCAGTGTGCTACGGCAACCTGATAGCCCGATGCGGCGAAGAGGGAGAGCATAACCATCGAATCGACACCGCCCGAGACGGTCAGCAGGATGCGATCGTCGTGCGAGAAGAGTCCATTCTCGGTGATATGCTGTTGAAAACGATGTAGCAGCGCCATAGCGATTAGATGATGTTTACTTCGGGTTCAATCTCGATGCCGAAACGCTCCTTGACGGTGCGGATTACATGGTGAGCAAAGGCGATCACCTCGCTGCCCGTAGCCCCGCCGTGGTTGACCAGCACGAGGGCTTGTCGGTCGTGTACACCGACTGCGCCACAACGCGTGCCCTTTAAGCCAGCGCGGTCGATGAGCCAGCCGGCGGCTAATTTGATGCAGTCGGGGTCGGCTGCAGGGTAGTGGGGCATATCGGGATAGGTGGCCAGGAGCTGCTCGGCTACGCTGCGCTCGACAACGGGGTTCTTGAAGAAGCTGCCGGCATTGCCCAGCAGATTTGTGTCGGGGAGCTTCGAGCGGCGGATGTCGGAGATCGCCTCGCGGATGTTCTTGAGTGTTGCGCCGCCACGAGCTTCAACCTCGCGGGCCACATCGCCATAGCCGAGTTGCGGATTGGCTCGGAGCGAGAGGCGGATCTCCACGGCGGTGATGATCCAACGCCCCTTCAAGGCGCGTTTGAAGATGCTGTCGCGGTATCCGAAGGCGCACTCTGCGCGGGTCAGGGCGGTGTAGGTGCAGAGCTCCGTGTCGTAGCCGAGCACGCGCTCGATCATATCCTTCGCCTCACAACCATACGCACCGATGTTTTGTACGGGGGCAGCGCCCACCTTGCCGGGAATGAGCGAGAGATTTTCGATGCCCCAGAGCTCGTGCGCTACGGCCCAGGCTACCAAGTCGTCCCACTCGACGCCCGCCTCGACGCGCACCAACACCTCATCGCCCTCCTTGCGCAGGAGCTCGATGCCTTGGGCTACGGGGGTGAGGATCAGACCGTCGTAATCCTGGGTGAAGAGGATGTTGTTGCCACCCGAGAGTACCATCCAACGCTCGGGGCGTTGCGTGGTGAAGAGGGTGTGCAACTCCTCCCAACGGTCGAACTCGATGAGCCTTGCGGCACGCTGCTCGACATGGAAACTATTGCGGTCGAGCAGATTTATTTCGGAAAACTCGCGTATCATAGTGCAAAGTTAGAAAAATTTCATTAACTTTGAGATAAATTTGAACCGAACCAATCAAAACTACCCATATCATGTTTAACGAAAAAGATTTACAACAGATTGCGGCTCACGGCCTGACCCCGGAGGCGGTGGAGCATCAGATCGAAAATTTCCGCCGAGGATTTCCCTTCCTGGGTATTGTGCGCGCAGCTTCGCCCGCCGATGGCGTGGTGGTCGTAGATGAGGCTGCGGCCGAGGAGGCGGTGAAGCGTTATGAGCAGGCAACCGACACGCTGGGCGTGGTGAAGTTTGTTCCCGCCTCGGGCGCTGCAACCCGCATGTTCAAGGAGCTATTCTCGTTTGTCAACGAGGGCAAGCGTACGGCCGGCATCGATAAGCTGGTTGGCGAGATCGAGCATTTCGCCTTTTGGCCCGAGCTGAAGGCGCTCCTGCCGGAGGGTTGCGATGATACGACGCTGGTCAATACGATCATCAATGAGGGTCTGAACTATGGTGCGAAACCGAAGGGCCTGGTAACCTTCCACAGTTACCCCGAGGGCGCTCGCAAGGCGGTTGAGGAGCACTTGGCCGAGGGTGCAGCCTACGCTACGGCAAAGGGTGTAGCTCGCATTCACTTCACCGTTTCGCCCGAGCATATGGAGGGCTTCAAGAGCCTGCTCGAGGAGAAGGTACCCTTCTATGAGGCGCGTTACGGCATCCGTTATGACATCTCGTTCTCGGTGCAGAAGACCTCGACCGATACGATCGCGGTGAATCCCGACAATACCCCCTTCCGCCAGGACGACGGCTCGCTTCTGTTCCGTCCGGCAGGTCACGGTGCGCTGATCGAGAACTTGAACGATATCGATGCTGATGTGATCTTTATCAAGAATATCGACAATGTGACGACCGACGCTCGTCGTGGCGATACGGTACGCTATAAGAAGATCTTGGCCGGTCTGTTGATCGCCCTGCAGGAGCGCTCGTTCGAGTACTTGAAGGCGCTCGAGGTAGGTGGTGCTGATCTGGAGGCTATCGCTGCATTTGTCGAGCAGCAGCTCTGCGTGAAGCTGCCCGAGCAGTATGATGCTGCACTGCTGAAGGCGGTGCTCGATCGTCCGATTCGCCTCTGCGGTATGGTGCGCAATGAGGGCGAGCCGGGTGGTGGTCCCTTCTGGGTGAAGAACGAGGATGGCACCGAGTCGCTGCAGATTGCCGAGTCGAGCCAGATTGCTCCCGAGGATATGCACCTGATGCAGTCGGCTACGCACTTCAATCCGGTGGATCTGGTTTGCGGTGTGAAGAACTCGAAGGGTGAGAAGTTCGACCTGCGTGGATATACCGATCCGGCTACGGGCTTCATCTCGTCGAAATCGGCCGGTGGTCGCGACCTGCGTGCGCAGGAGCTGCCCGGTCTGTGGAATGGTGCTATGGCGAAGTGGAATACGATCTTTGTCGATGTGCCTATCACGACTTTCTCGCCCGTGAAGGTGGTACAGGATCTTCTGCGCGAGCAGCACCAGTAGCCTTTTTTGGAAAAAAATTCAGAGAAACCGTTCGATTTTTTGTCGAACGGTTCTCTTTTTATATCTTTGCGACCGCTATGAATCGCATCAAGACACTCTTGGCTCGTCTCTCGTTTCGTACGGGTATCATCGCACTCTGCTGTGCGGTGCTCTGCTATCTGGCCTCGTTTGCACAGATGGCGCTGCCTCTCTCGACAACTGTGAAGGGGGTACTTTGGGTGATCTTCTTTGGCTTGGCCAAGGCGGCGCAGTACATCGGCCTGGCTGTTCTGGGTGCAGAGGGGATCAAGCGCTTCAAGGCGCTGCGTCGCAGTAGATCGTAATTCGAGCACGCATTGATAAGCTGTTTGTGGGTCAATCCTTTGGATTGGCCTTTGTTTTTTTTATATTCGGAGGCAAGCGGGAGCGTCGGATTGGTCACTCGATAGATAAATTTGGTCGTCTGCCGAAAAACAGCTTTTGAGGGGCTGATTTATCTTACAGTTTTCTTTTTATAATAGGTATTATTTACTATCTTTGCGTGCAGAAGCGTAAAAAACGAACAAATCAATAATAATTATACAATCTACACACATGGAGAATAAACTGCAACAGTTGACCCAGAAGCTCTACGACGAAGGTCTGGAGAAGGGTCGTGCGGAGGCCGACAAGTTGGTGGCCGAGGCAAAGGAGACGGCCGCAAAGATTGTGGCTGAGGCTCGCAAGGAGGCTGAGGAGATCCTCAAGCAGGCTGAGATGAAGGCCGAGGATACGGCCAAGAATACCGATACGGAGATCGCACTGGCAGGCAAGCAGGCCGTAGCCCGCATCAAGTCGGAGATTGCATCGCTGATCGTGGCCAAGACCACGAGCGAGGGCGTGAAGGCTGCGACGCTCGATGCTGCTTTCCTGAAGGAGATGCTGATCGCTGTAGCTCGCAACTGGAATGGTGCTTCGGCCGGTAAGGTGGAGCTGAAGGCGCTTCTGCCCGAGGCTGAGCGTGCACAGCTCGATGCAGCTTTCGAGAAGGCTGCCAAGGAGCTCCTCGCTGCAGGTGTTGAGGTAGGCTACTCGAAGGAGGTAAAGAGCGGCTTCCGTGTCGCAGCGAAGGAGGGTGGCTACTACATCTCGTTTGCGGATGCCGACATTGAGGCGCTCATCTCGGAGTATCTGCGCGAGAAGGTTTCGAACATGCTCTTTAAGGCGTAACGCACAATGTTCGCAACGAATTACTATACGCTGGTAGCCGGTTTTCGCGAGTATGCACTCGATGCCGATCGCAAGGGCTTCGACGTTGCGGCCATTCGTGCCGAGGTGCTCGAGGTGCTTTCGGCTGGTGATGCGCGTCAGGTCGAGCTGCTCTATGCCTACTACGATTGTGAGAACCTCTGCGCGCGTCGCGCCGGTCGTACGGCTCACAATCCGCTGGGCAACCTCACCTTCGAAGAGGTGGGCGAGGAGCTGCTGCGTCCGTCGCGTCTGCACGCGAAGCTGGCGCTTGTAGTGCGAGCCTACAACGATCCGGAGGGCGAGGAGGCCGAGCAGGTCGATACGACGCAGCCCTTCGAGAAGGCGTTGATGGGTGCTTACTACGCCCTCTGCGAGCACGCTTCGAGCCGCTTCCTGCGCGCATGGTCGACCTTCGACCGCAACCTGCGCAATGTGACGGCGGCTGTAACGGCGCGCACGCTGGGTCGTGCCGTGGAGGAGGTGACCGTGGGCGGTGGCGAGATTGTCGAGCAGCTGCAGCGCAGCTCGGCATCGGACTTCGGCTTGCGCGGTGAGTTGACCTACCTGGATCAGTTGCTGGCTGCTGTGGGCGACGAGCAGAACCTCGTCGAGAAGGAGCACAAGATCGACTTGATCCGCTGGAACGAGGCTTCGGAGCTCTCGTCATTCGACTATTTCGACATCAATGCCGTGGTGGCTTACCTGGTGAAGGTGAACCTGGTGGCTCGCTGGTCGATGCTCGATCCGCAGCGCGGACACGAGCTCTTTGAGCAGCTGATCGCCGAGCTCGACGGCAAGGAATTGATCAATAAACAATAACAAAATACGATGAAAACAACAGGACGAGTAAACGGTATCATCTCGAACATCGTGATCGTGAAGGCCGACGGTGCAGTAGGCCAGAACGAGATCTGCTATGTATATGCAGGTGATACGAAAATGATGGCGGAGGTCATCAAGGTCATTGGCGACGACGCCTATGTCCAGGTATTTGACTCGACGCGCGGTCTGAAAATCGGTGATAAGGTAGAGTTCGAGGGTCACATGCTCGAGGCTACGCTGGCTCCGGGTCTGCTGTCGCGTAACTACGACGGTCTGCAGAACGACCTCGCAAAGATGGAGGGTCTGTTTATCGAGCGCGGCTCGGTGACCGATCCGATCGACTTCGACGCCGAGTGGGAGTTCAAACCGCTGGCCAAGGCAGGCGATAAGGTTTCGGCTGCTTCGTGGCTGGGTGAGGTGAAGGAGCAGTGGGTAAACCACAAGATCATGGTTCCCTTCGTGATGACGGGCAGCTATACGGTGAAGAGCGTAGCCGAGGCCGGCACCTACAAGGTGACCGACACGATTGCGGTCGTTACGGATGCTGAGGGCGCAGACCACAACATTACGATGGTGCAGAAGTGGCCGGTGAAGCAGGCCGTTCGCTGCTATACGGAGAAGCCGCGCCCGAGTCGCGTGATGGAGACGGGTGTGCGCGCAATCGACACCTTCAACCCGCTGGCCGAGGGTGGTACGGGCTTTATCCCGGGTCCCTTCGGTGCCGGTAAGACGGTGCTGCAGCACGCTATTTCGAAGCAGGCCGAGGCCGATATCATCATCATTGTTGCGTGCGGTGAGCGTGCTAATGAGGTGGTGGAGATCTTCAAGGAGTTCCCCGAGCTGGTAGATCCGCGCACGGGTCACAAGCTCATGGAGCGTACGATCATCATCTGCAACACCTCGAACATGCCCGTTGCAGCGCGTGAGGCTTCGGTGTATACGGGTATGACCCTCGGTGAGTACTACCGCGCCATGGGTCTGAAGGTACTCGTAATGGCTGACTCGACCTCGCGTTGGGCACAGGCGCTGCGTGAGATGTCGAACCGTCTGGAGGAGCTTCCGGGTCAGGACGCCTTCCCGATGGACCTCTCGGCGATCATCGCAGGTTTCTATGCGCGCGCCGGTCTGGTGAAGCTGACCAATGGCGAGACGGGTTCGGTGACCTTCCTCGGTACGGTGTCGCCGGCTGGTGGTAACCTCAAGGAGCCGGTGACCGAGTCGACGAAGAAGGCAGCTCGCTGCTTCTACGCCCTTTCGCAGGGTCGTGCCGACTCGAAGCGCTATCCGGCTATCGACCCGCTGGAGAGCTACTCGAAGTATCTGGAGTACCCCGAGGTGCGCGAGTACCTTGACGGTAAGATCGAGAAGAACTGGGTAGATGCCGTGTACGAGGGTAAGACCTATGTACAGCGCGGTAAGGAGGCCAACGACCAGATCAACATCTTGGGTGACGACGGTGTGCCCGTGGAGTACCACGAGCGTTTCTGGAAGTCGGAGCTCTTGGACTTCGTGATCCTGCAGCAGGATGCATTCGATGATATCGATGCTAACTGCCCGCTCGAGCGTCAGCAGATGATGTACAAGATGGTACTCGACATCTGCCGTTGCGACTTTAGCTTTGCCGACTTTGAGGAGTGCTCGCAGTTCTTCAAGGGTCTGATCAACCTCTTCCGCCAGATGAACTACGCCGAGTGGCAGTCGGATAAGTTCCACGACTACAAGGCGAAGATCGAACAGTATGTGAGTGAAAAAACCAAATAAGCCATGACAACACGCGCATTTCAGAAGATATATACGAAAATCGATAACATCACCAAAGCCACCGTTACGCTGCGCGCCGAGGGCGTCGGCAATGACGAGCTGGCCACGGTAGGCGGTAAGCTTGCCCAGGTGGTGAAGATTATGGGTCAGAATGTGACCCTGCAGGTGTTCGCCGGCACGGAGGGTATCGCCACCAACTCGGAGGTTATCTTCCACGGTGAGCCGCCGAAGTTGAAGGTGTCGGACAACCTGGCCGGTCGCTTCTTCAACGCCTATGGTGAGCCGCTCGAGGGCGGTGAGGCCGTTGAGGGTGAGGCTCGCGAGATTGGCGGCCCGACGGTGAACCCCTTCAAGCGTCTGCAGCCTTCGGAGCTCATCGCTACGGGTATCGCCGGTATCGACCTGAACAACACGATCGTAACGGGTCAGAAGATCCCCTTCTTCGCCGACCCCGACCAGCCCTATAACGCCGTGATGGCCAATGTGGCCCTGCGTGCCAAGGCCGACAAGATCATCTTGGGCGGTATGGGTCTGACGAACGACGACTTCCTCTACTTTAAGTCGGTCTTCGAGAACGCCGGTGCACTCGACCGCATCGTTTCGTTCGTGAATACGACCGAGAATCCCCCCGTGGAGCGACTCCTCGTGCCTGATATGGCACTGACGGCAGCCGAGTACTTCGCCGTGGATAAGGGCGAGAAGGTGCTCGTGCTCTTGACCGACATGACCCTCTACGCCGATGCGCTGGCTATCGTGTCGAACCGTATGGATCAGATCCCCTCGAAGGACTCGATGCCCGGTTCGCTCTATTCGGACCTCGCGAAGATCTACGAGAAGGCTGTGCAGCTGCCGAACGGTGGTTCGATCACGATCATCGCTGTGACGACGCTCTCGGGTGGTGACATTACGCACGCTATCCCCGATAACACGGGTTACATCACTGAGGGTCAGCTCTTCCTGCGCAACGACTCGGATACGGGTAAGGTAATCGTTGACCCGTTCCGCTCGCTGTCGCGACTCAAGCAGCTCGTAATTGGTAAGAAGACGCGTGAGGATCACCCGCAGGTGATGAATGCCTGCGTGCGCCTCTACGCCGATGCAGCGAATGCCAAGACGAAGCTTGAGAACGGTTTCGACCTTTCGGATTACGATGAGCGCGCCCTGAAGTTTGCCCGCGACTACTCGCGCAAGCTGTTGGCGATCGACATCAACATCGAGATCACGGAGATGTTGGATACGGCTTGGGAGCTCTTTGCCGAGTACTTCTCGAAGGAGGAGGTTGCGGTGAAGGCCGAGCTGATCGAGAAATACTGGAAAGCATAGGGAGCAGATGGCCATCAAATTTCAATATAACAAGACCTCGCTCGGCGAACTCGGCAAGCAGCTTAAAATGCGCCAGAAGGCCCTTCCGACCATCAAGTCGAAGGAGTCGGCGCTGCGCTCCGAGGTGAAGCGGGCGAAGGACTCCGCAGCAGAGTACCGTGCGCGTCTCGACCGTCTGAAGGCCGAGTACGACTACATGGTGGCACTCTGGGGAGAGTTTGATGCTACGCTGGTGCGCATTGCCGACATTGAGCTTTCGGTTCAGAAGATTGCGGGTGTGCGCACGCCCGTTTTGCAGGAGGTGAAGTTCGAGCGCAAGGCCTACGACCTCTTCTCGTCGCCCGTTTGGTTTGCCGACGGTGTGGCGGTGTTGGAGCAGTTGGCGCGCCTGGGCATCGAGTATGAGGTGTATAACCGCAAGATGGAGCTCTTGGACTACGCCCGCCGCAAAACCACTCAGAAGGTGAACTTGTACGAGAAGGTGCAGATACCGGGGTACGAGGACGCTATACGCAAGATTAAGCGCTTCATGGAGGATGAGGAGAATCTCTCGAAGTCTGCCCAGAAGATTGTGAAAACCAAACAACAACAAGCCGGGGAGGGCGCCATGCTATGATTGCTCGAATGACTAAATACGACTTTGTGCTCTATGCGGCACAGAGCGATGATTTCATTGCCCGCCTGCGCGAGTTGGGTCTGGTGGATATTACGACCACGGGCTGGGAGCCCTCGGAGGAGGATCGCCAGCTGCTGCTCGATGTGGAGGCGATTGGCAAGGCGCGTGAGGCGCTGAAGAGCCGCGCTGCAGAGGGTAGCCTGACGGCAGGTCAGCCCTACGCTTCGGGCGTGGAGGCTTTTGAGGCCTATCAGAAGGCGCATGCCCTCGCTGCTGCTGCCCATGCCGAGATTGGCCGCCTGGAGAAGCAGGCCGATGAGCTGCGCCCCTGGGGTGCGTTCGATGTGAAGGCGCTGGCGGCGATTGCCGAGCGCGGCATTGCCCTGCACTACCTCTCGACCTCGCGTGCTACCTTCGATAAGGAGGTGGAGGCGTGGCGTGCACTCTACACGATCGAGGAGATCAATCGCACGGAGGCTACCGTATGGTTTGTGGCCATCGCCCGCACGGGTGAGGAGATCACGATCGACGCCCAGGAGATGAAGGCTCCGACGATGGATATCGTGGAGGCCGAGCGCCGCATCGCTGCCGAGCAGGCACAGCTGACCGAGCTGGATCAGACCTTCGGTCGCGTGCTGGCTTCGGATGCGCTGTTGGCTGCTTATGCCGGCTCGCTGAAGGAGCAGTTGCAGGGTGCGCGCGTGAAGGCTACGGCTACGGCTGCTGCCGACGGCTCGCTGGTGGTGATGGAGGGTTGGGCCGAGACGGCCACCTCGAAGGCTGTGGATCAGCTCCTGGAGGAGTACCCGAATGTGGTCTACCTGAAGAGCGATCCGACGCCGGAGGATAACACCCCCGTGAAGTTGCAGAACCGCTTCTTTGCCCGCATCTTCGAGATGGTGGGTGATATGTACGCCCGCCCGAAGTACGGCACGCTCGATTTGACCCCCTTCTTTGCACCGTTCTACATGCTCTTCTTTGGTATCTGTCTGAACGATGCGGGCTACGGTCTGATCCTGCTCATGGCCGGTCTGGTGATGCTGACGAAGTTCAAGGGTGGCATGATGCGTCGCGCTGCGTGGTTCGCCACGATGTGCGCCACCTCGACCACGCTCTTTGGCCTCTTCTGCGGTTCGTTCTTCGGCATGAACCTCGGAGAGTTCTTCCCCTCGATCTCGTTCTTCGACTTCCAGGGTCAGTTCTTCTCGTGGGCACTGGCTATCGGTGTGCTGCAGATCATCTTCGGCCTTGCGCTCAATGTCTACATGACGATCCGCTGCTTCGGCGTGAAGTACTGCTTCGCTACGCTCGGTTGGCTTATTCTCTTGGCCTCGGGTGCTGTAGCGGGTGGTCTGCCGATGCTCAATGAGGCGTGGGTGATCCCGGGCTTTACCACCTCGTCGCCGGCCTTCTATGGCGCGATGGGTGCAGGTCTGGTGCTGATGCTCTTCCTGAATACGCCGGGCAAGTTCCTCAATCCGTTGGTGAACATCGGTTCGGGTATCTGGAACCTCTACAACAATGTCACGGGCGTGTTGAGCGATGTGCTTTCGTACATCCGCCTCTTCGCCATTGGTCTTTCGGGTGGCGCCCTGGCTATGGTCTTCAACTCGCTGGCCGAGGGCTTCGTGCCCGAGGGTGCGAACATCGTGGTGCGCATCCTGGTGATGCTGCCGATCCTCCTGATCGGCCACGGCATCAACCTCTTCATGTCGACGATCTCGTCGTTCGTGCACCCGCTGCGATTGACCTTTGTGGAGTTTTATAAGAATGCCGGCTTCGAGATGGCCTCGCGCAACTTCGAGCCGTTGCAGAAAGAGAGTGATAACGAATAAATTAACAACAACAAACAATTAAAAACACAACAAAATTATGGAAACAACTGCATTAGTAATGGCCTATGTCGGTGTAGCACTGATGGTGGGTCTGGCCGGTATCGCTTCGGCCGTTGGTACCTCGATCTGCGGTCAGGCAGCCGTGGGTGCCATGAAAAAGAACGGTGGCGCATTCGGTAGCTACATGATCCTCTCGGCTCTTCCGGGTTCGCAGGGTCTCTACGGTTTCGTCTGCTTCTTCATGGTGCAGGGTCTGCTCGCTAACCCCACGATGCTGCAGGGCGCAGCTATCCTGGGCGCCGGTATCCTGGTTGGTATCGTGAACCTCGCAGCTGCCATCTACCAGGGTAAGGTCTGCGCTAACGGTATCGCAGCCATCGGTAATGGCCACGATGTGATGGGTAAGACGCTGATCTTGGCCGTGTTCCCCGAGCTCTACGCCATCCTTACGGTAGCCGCTACCTTCCTCATCGCAGGTATCGTAGGCTAATCGATTGCTTTAGGCAACAGAAAAGAGTGTCCGTTTGGACACTCTTTTTTTTGTGATACCCGCATGGGTGAAAGAGATAGGTTTGATAGGTTTGATAGGTTTAATAGGTTTAATAGGTTTAATGGGTTTAATGGGTTTAATGGGTTTAATGGGAGTCCCTTAACTCTACCCAACTCAACTCAATCCAATCTAATCTAATCTAATCCAATCTAATCCAATCTTCCAAACTCAACCTCTCCCTTCCTATTCCTCCTACCACACAAAAAAAATCGGCCACCCCGAAAGGTGGCCGAAAAAGAGATGTTTTGATTTAAATTACTTCTGTTTAAAGAAGAATACACCCGTATTCTGTGATTTGGCGTATCCTCTGACAAATTGAGAAGATGCCGTGGGTGATGATGTTAAATAGATATTGGGATTGTCAAAAGTGTCATTATTGTAAATGAAGACAATGCCATCAGTTGAACCATTCGTGGCTTTCCACTCTACTTTGTTGGCGGCAGCAACAAGAGTCAATTTATCTTTACCGTCACCCGAACTTAAATATTGGCTATCATTTGCTTTGATATAATAGAAGTTCTCCTTGCCGGGAACAGCCTCAAGTGTTACGGGAACAGCTCCGGTAACATCAATCGTTTCATTCGAATATGAAACAAGACTCGTAGTTACCATCTTGTTGTAGTTTAAAGAGCCAGTCGTGAAGGCATATGTTCCATCACTTTTTCTGCCAGCCATATAATAAGTACCGGCTGTAAGATCAGCGATGCGGTTAATCAACTGATACTTAACCGTCGATGCGTCAGCAGGAGATACGGGAACAGGAGGCATCGAAAGCATCGTATTGCGAGCGATCGTGATGCCCGATCCGCCAATCGTACGCTCCATCTTGCCAACCTTGTCATTGTCACCTACCACATTAAAGGTAACCTTCAAACCTTCAGCATAGGTACCGAAGGCAATGGCAGCATATAGGTTGATGGCCGTGTCGGTCAACTCTACATCGTTGCAGTTGATGGTAATACTGCTCGATTTGTCATTGTTTGAAATACCCGTATTTGTAGCGTAAGCAACCGACCAATCATCTGCATTCAGGTCAATACCAAAGCGGCCGGCCAACTGCTCGCCACCCACAGCCTCAATCTTCACGCTCTGCAACTTCATGCCGTTTGCATAGGTGTTGGTCGATCCGGCTGCTGCGCTGCCCTTCGTTACGGGGATCTTGATAAAGGCGTTCATCGTCTTCAGCGAGAAGTCGTTGGGAATTACACCTACTGCGCAATCCGCCTGCTCGCCTACCAACATACACGAGTTGGCGATGTTCGTACCATTCAAGGTCTGGTTGGTGGCAATAGCCAAACGAATTTGATTTCGGTCGTCAGTCATAGATCGGCTCATAAACGAGGTGACAGCTGCAAAATAGTTTGTTACTGTTATACTATCGCCAGCTTTGGGCAAAGTGCCTGTAAATTGAGCCGATGCCCCATCGTGCGAGGTCATCTCAAATCCTCCACCTTGCGTGTAGGCGTTATTCGTCGAAGTTGTCATCCACAGTTTCTCGACGCCTTCCCAAGTCAGCGAGAACTTCGTACCGTTCTCATTAATTGCTACACGGCCTACGCCATCGGTAACCTGCTCATGGCTTACGCCAATCGTTACCTTCTCTTGCAGCTGAAAGCCGTACTCCTCCTTCTCGCAGGCAACCAACATTGCCAATGCGCTTACCAATAATGCAATCTTTTTCATAGTCGTACTCTTTTTTTTAGATTGCATTATCCCATTCACCACCGATGATGTCACCACCTTCCAGATCACCAATCGGCGACGAAGCAAATCCCTGCTCAACAGCAATGTCGAGCACCTCGAGGGTCGGAGCTGCGTACCCCCCCCCATTCAGTTTCTCAAAATAGTTCATGTTGTTTGTTGTTTGGTTTTTAGTTATTGTTTGTTTTGTTTCGCTGCTGTTTGCGGTGTGCTTTGTGGCCAAATCTGCCATTAATGCGACCGGATATTTTACAAAGTTAAACAAAAATAATCGAAATGTGGTCGCTAAATCACAAAAAAAGATGCGACGATTGTGCGTCGCATCTCTCTTATTCGGCCTTTCGATTTTTGGGGGCTTCTCCCTACTTAATCAGGCGGTTCGTCTCGGTGTCGGGGAAGATGATCCACGGCTTGAACTCCTTGGCATCCTCAAAGTCCATCAGCGCATACGAAGCGATGATCACCACATCGCCCACCTGCACCTTACGCGCCGCAGCACCATTCAGGCAGATGCAGCCGCTCTCCTTCGCACCCTTGATCACATAGGTTTCAAAGCGCTCGCCGTTGTTGATGTCGAGGATCTGCACCTTCTCGCCCTCGAGGATGTTGGCTGCCTCCATCAACGCCTCGTCGATCGTGATGCTGCCTACATAGTTCAAATTCGCCTGCGTGACCGACACGCGATGAATCTTCGATTTGATAACTTCAATCTGGAACTTCATACCTTATCGAATACGGATATTGTCAATTAAACGAATCTCGCCTGCCTGCACCGCGATGCAGCCCTGCACCCCGTTGGGGCACTCCCACGACTCCACCTCCTGCATCGTCAGTGCATCGACGGCCTGGAAGTAGATCACGCGCAGCAGCTCGTTGCGGTTGATCTCGGCCTCGACCCACGCCTTCAGCTCGGCGGGAGTCATCGCCTGCGAACGCTCCACGGCGCCCTGCAGCGTGGCGTAGATGTGGGGCGCAGCCGCACGGTGTGCGGGGGTCAGCAGCTGGTTGCGCGACGAGAGCGCCAAGCCGTCGGCATCGCGCACGATGGCACACTCCACGATCTCAACCGGCAGCGCAAGCTGAGCCACCATCGCCTTGATGACGGCGATCTGCTGGAAATCCTTCTCGCCGAAGTAGGCACGCGCAGGCTCCACCATCGCAAACAGACGGCTCACCACCTGTGCCACGCCGTTGAAGTGACCCGGGCGCGTCGCACCCTCCATCACCTTGTCCACCTGGCCGAAGTCGAACTGACGCGTGTCGGGCTCGGGGTAGATCTCCTCCACCGAGGGCATCAGCACCAGGTCTGCGCCGGCAGCCTCCAGGAGCGCCGCATCGGCCTCGGGCGTGCGGGGGTAGCGCGTCAGGTCATTCTTGTCGTTGAACTGCGTCGGGTTGACAAAGACGCTCACCACGACGGTTTCACACTCGCGGCGCGCACGCTCCACGAGCGAACGGTGGCCGGCATGCAGCGCACCCATCGTCGGCACAAAGCCAACGCCCTTCGGATCGACCTCACGCAGCGCCTCGCGCAGCGCATGAACGGTAGTAACTACTTTCATCTGAAAATAACGGATTTTCCGTTGCAAAAGTAGAAACAATTCGTGAGAATAAAAAATTAAATCTTGAAAATTAGAACGCAGCAAAAATCAAATAATTTTGTACCTTTGTTTGAAGCGACAAAATTTCTTGAAATGAGTATGCAACGGATCAATCAAATAATTTTTACACTACTATTGATGATGTGTTCTGCATGCACGCCTAAGCATGTATGGCAACAGTTGGATCTGTCTGCGCAACTAATGAATAATCGAGCAGATACAGCATTGGTTATACTTGAATCGATCAATAAGAAACAATTACACAGCGAGAGTGCGGAGGCGCGCTACTCATTGCTATATTCGCAAGCTTTGGATAAACACTATGTGGATTTGACTACAGATTCACTTTTGGAGCCGGCATTGCGCTATTATAATCGTGGGCGAGGAACTGCCCACGATCGGATGTTGGCAAACTATCTTTTGGGTCGGATACACTATAACGCCGGTCGTTATTTATATTCGATGGCAGCTTTGTTAGAAGCAGAAGAAGAGGTTGATTATGTGGATGATTCTTATTTGGTGGGGTTGTTATATGCCTATAAGGGGTTTTTGCATAGTAAATTTTATGATAATCCATCGGCTCTTAAGGCTTTGAGATTAGCGGATAGTTGTTTTCTACAAGGCCAACATTGGAAATTACATAAACATACCTTGTTGAATATTGCACAAGCGTATATGAACATGCAAGAGTATGCTCTGTCAGAGGAGTTGTTTCTTGATTTGTTAAATATAGCGACTGCTGAACAAGATGCTTTTTTGAGTCAAAAATGTGTGGATTTTCTGCTGACTCAATATATGAACCAAGAGGATCATGTAAAAGCCAAGGTACTGCTCGATAGATTGGAACAGAAAGTGGATTCCACCTCATTTTTGTATGCAATGGCTTTGGCGCAAATTAAGGCATCCGAAGGGAATATTAATGAAGCCCAAGAGTTGATTTTAAAAGCACAAAAACAAGCAACAAATAGTAGAGACATTTCAAGAACATTTTTTACTCGATATCGGTTGCATCAGACTCTTGGAAATTATAAAGAGGCGCTCGATCACTATAAAAAAGTAACACATATACAAGACACCGTGATGCGTAGAGTGTTGCGACAACCTATTATTGCAACACAACGGGACTTTTATCGCACCCAAGCAGAATTACGAGCTGAACAAATCCGAAATACCCAAATCCTTTATGGAGCATTGTTTGCAATTTTAGGATTGTTGGTGGTTGTTATAATTATGCAGTTTCGTCATCGTATTGCAATGAAACAGGCGGAGGTTGGACAATATGTCGGATTATTGGATGAGTTGCGCGAAAAGTCAAATGCTGATACGATTGAGATGAATATGCAGATTGCAAAGTTATTTGCAGATCAGTTTTCGTTGCTGAATCAGTTGAGCGCAATTTATTACGAAACACATGCGTTTCAAAAAGATAAGGATGCGATTTATAAGAAAGTGCGAGAAGAGATCGGCTATTGGTCAGATGATAAGAAGCATCATAAAGACTTGGAGTCAGTTGTGAATTCATATAAAAATAATGTGATGGCAATTATACGCCGTGAAATTCCGTCCTTTTCCGAGTTGGATTTGCGTATTCTGTGCTATTGGTATGCCGGTTTTTCAACAAAGGCAATGAGCGTTTTTCTTGCGAATACGATTAGTATGATTAACACCAGAAAGCACCGTTTGCGCAACAAAATGATTCAACTGCAGCCACCGTCTTTGGCGTTAATATTGGAAAATCTTCCGTAAGTGGCAGATATTTAGCGGTTTACAAGATGAGTTTGCCGGGGAGTTTGCGCAACCTTCTGAATTTCAGAGGGTTGCGTTCTGTTTTATCTGGTTGTAATACTTTCTTTTATTTCTATTGTTGTAATGTTCTGATAACTAATAGATTGTAAAAATATTTGTAAGACGAAAAGTGTTGCGAAAAGTTGTTAAGAAAAACCATTCTCTATACCTTCGTGATACCATTAACAAATATTTTTGACTATGAAAAAACTATTGTTAAGTTTTTGTGCACTATGTGCAGTAGCCGTTTGTTTTGCGGATGGGGATACGACCACATCTGAGACGACAAAAGATGTGGTAATTACTTTTGATCCCGAGTCAACGGATCAAGAGTTTAGAGATGTCGTATTTAACATTTCGGGTTGTTGTCGGAATGGCGTGATTTATTTAGAAATTCAGCCAATGTCGAGTGTGGTTTTTGTGTCAATATTCCATGAAAAGCAAACAGCGATTTGTTCAAACTTCTTTCCTGTATGTTCGGGCGTATGCACTATAAATATTGGTGATCTAAACATAGGAGAATACGACATCACAATCGGGATCGATGATAGTGTTTATGCTGGTGTGTTTTATCTGTAATAAATAACCGACTTCTTCACGGTATGTTGAAGAAACCTTAAAACATTTTAGTTATATGAAAAAAACTTTTTTTGTGATCGTAGTTTTCGCAGTCCTTTTAGGATGTTATGCGTGCTCGGAGGAACAGGGGAATTGTCAAGAGAATTCCTTACACGAACAACAAGCTGCATATGATAATTTGTATGCGGAGATTACATTATTAAATGAACAATTTGGTGTGGGTGAAACTGCAGTTGCGCGAAGTGGTGTGCGCCGTCGTTTCTGGAAAATCTTCGGCGCTGATTTGTTGGGTGGTGTTTTAGGGTGTCGTTTGCATCCTATTGCCGGTTTCTTTTTAGGCGTTAATGCGTCGATTATAGCAGCAGCAGATACTCGAGTGGAATCTGATGGTCTGATGCTTTGGACTCCAAGTCGAGCGGCTAGTTATGTGTCGTCGACTACAACGGATTCCACTTTGGGAATGTTGGATAGTTTAGGGTACTATCATAATCAGGTTATTTGTGATTTGTACGATCAACATGGCGAACAGTTGTTTTCTTATGATGAGGCGATTCGTGAGGATTTAATTATGCAGGCGATTCGGGGCTATGTAAATGATAGCTTTTTTGCACATCCTCCTCTTGCTGTAACCGTAAAACAAGATGTAACACAGTTGGTGAATGCAATGGAGGCGGATAATATCGATGCGATTTTTGCAGCAGCAATTGCGTTGACGCCGGATATTGAAAATGAACTGCGTGTAGTGAAAAATTATTGTGAAACATTGCAGTATTTTGAAAGCGATGAGGCTCTCATCCAATACTCGATCGCACATGATAATCTCATACGAGCTTCGGATTTGGATGCTGATGCACAAGCATTGATTCTTGCCGGATCTTCGATTGGGGGTAATAGCGCTGGGATGTGGGATAAAGGAGATGGAAGTTGGGAGGATCTCGACGCTGGTTTACTCCCCTAATTTATCTCTGCAGTATTTGGAATTTTATTATTAAAATGCTAACTTTGTATTGGGATGCAGACTAGATATAAGTCTGTTGATTCAATATGAACCATTTAAATTATCTAAAATGAAAAGAATTTGGATGATTGTTATGCTGTTGGCCGTGGCCGTAACAGCGCATGCACAAGAGCCTGCTAAGCAGAGCAAAGGTTTTGTTACAATGTCCCAACTCTCGGTTGCAGCACCCATCAATGGTCACAGCGAAGTCTCGTTGTTGGGGTTGGAGGAGAATTTTGGCTATGCCTTCAATAGCCGTTGGACAGCCTACCTCCCCATTACCTACACTTTGGCTCTCTTCGACAAGAAGGAGGGGGTAGGCCGCTATGAGGATACTGGTTCGATTGGTTTGGGTGTCGGTTTCCACGCGATCCACAACGAGCGCGAGCGCTTGGAGGTGATTGCCAAAGGCGGTGGTGGATTCTTCGGTGGGGACGATTGGCAGAGCACCTACTGCGATCTGGGCGTCAACTACGGAACAAGTGCAAGTCGCGGCTCGATGGGTGCCTATGTGGGTGCAGGTGTGCGCTACATCGGCAAGACGAAGGGCAATATGGGCAACTACTGCTGCCTCTATATCACAGTCGGTATGCGTTTCAACTAACGCGGAAATTGCCGAAACATCTTGGGCGTATTTGATCCAAACAGGGTCAAATACGCTTTTTTTTCGCTATCTTTGCAAAAATTTTGTATTCCCATGATGAAAAACCTGATTCGAATGGCAACTTTGCCCCTGCTGGCTGTTGCAGCCACCGCCTGCTCGTCGAACGAGAGCGAGCAGCCCTGGATCGTCGATCGCTTCGACGATATTAAAGTGATTCGCTACGAGGTGCCGGGCTTCGAGAGCCTCCCCCTCGAGCAGAAGGAGCTCATCTACTACCTGGCCGAGGCTGCCAAGTGTGGCCGCGACATCCTTTTCGACCAGAATTGCGCCATCAACCTCCCCGTGCGCCGTACGCTGGAGACGATCTATACCCACTTCGAGGGTGACCGCACGACGGCTGAGTGGAAGGCGCTCGAGAAGTACCTCAAGAAGGTGTGGTTTGCCAACGGTATCCACCACCACTACTCGAACGATAAGTTCGTGCCCGAGTTCACGGAGGAGTATCTCCTCTCGGTGATCGAGACGATCGACGAGAGCGCCTTTGGCGACCTGAACTCGCTGCGTGGCGAGGTGTGCCGTGCGATCTTTGATCCGACGCTCTATCCCACGAAGCTCAACCAGAAGGCGGGCGACGACTTGCTGCTCACCTCGTCGAGCAACTACTACAACGGCGTGACGCAGGCCGAGGCAGAGCGTTTCTATGCCCGCATGGCTGCGGCCGATAAGGGCAATCCGACGCCGATCTCCTACGGTTTGAACTCGCAGCTGACGAAGGATCAGTCGGGTAAGATCGTCGAGCGCGTATGGCACCTCGGTGGCATGTATGGCGAGGCGATCGAGCAGATCGTGTATTGGCTCGAGAAGGCCGCTTCGGTAGCTGTTGAGCCGCAGAAGACGACCATCAACCACCTCATCGAGTACTACAAGACGGGTGACCTGAAGCTTTTTGATGCCTACAACATCGCCTGGGTGAAGGATATCGAGTCGAATGTCGATTTCGTGAACGGCTTCATCGAGGACTACGGCGATGCGCTGGGTCGCAAGGCGTCGTGGGAGGCGAATGTGAACTTCAAGGATACGGAGGCCTGCCACCGCACGGAGGTGATCTCGGAGAATGCGCAGTGGTTCGAGGATAACGCCCCGATCAACCCCGCTTACCGCAAGCCGGAGGTGAAGGGTGTATCGGCCAAGGTGATCACGGTAGCGATGCTCGGTGGTGACTGCTATCCCGCTACGCCGATCGGTATCAACCTGCCGAATGCCGACTGGATTCGCCGCGACCACGGTTCGAAGTCGGTGACGATCGACAACATCACCTATGCCTACGACAAGGCGGCACAGGGTAACGGCTTCAACGAGGAGTTCGTGCTCCGCGCGGAGGATCGTGAGCGCATTGCCAAGTATGGCAAGCTGGCCGACGACCTGCACACCGACCTGCACGAGTGCCTGGGTCACGGATCGGGTCGCCTGGCTGAGGGCGTAAGCCCCATGGCGCTGGGTAGCTACTCTTCGACGCTGGAGGAGACGCGTGCCGACCTCTTTGGTCTCTACTACATCGGCGATCCGAAGATGGTCGAGCTGGGTCTGGTGCCCTCGTTTGATGTGGCTAAGGCCGGTTATGCCGACTACATCATGAACGGTATGATGACGCAGCTCTCGCGCATCGAGTTGGGTAAGAATGTCGAGGAGTCGCACATGCGTAACCGCAAGCTCATTGCCGAGTGGTGCTACGAGCAGGGCAAGGAGCAGAAGGTGATCGAGTGGGTGGTTGAGGATGGCAAGCGCTACCTCGTGGTCAACGACTTCGAGCAGCTGCGCGCGCTCTTTGGTAAGATGCTCTACGAGATTCAGCGCATCAAGTCGGAGGGTGATTTCGAGGCCGGAAAGGCGCTCGTTGAGCAGTATGCCGTGCAGGTGGATCCCGCCCTGCATCAGGAGGTGCGCGACCGCTACTTTGCACTGAACATCGAGCCCTACGGTGGTTTTGTGAACCCCGAGTATCAGCTCGTGGAGGCCGATGGTAAGGTGGTGGATGTGAAGATCTGCTATCCGGCCAACTATACCGATCAGATGTTGAACTACGCAGCGAACTACTCGTTCCTGCCGAATATCAACTAAGGGAGGCGGTGATAATAACAGCGGCTGTTCAACACTTGGTTGAACAGCCGCTGTTGTTTTGGTATGAGTAGTATGACAAGGTCTTACTCTTCTTACCTCTCATACTCTTCTTGCTAATCTCTTTCTCCTCTTTATAGCAGCCCGAGCAGCTCCTCCGCGCCGTCGATCAGGTGGTCGGCACCTTGCTCGATCAGCTCTGCGCGTTGGCGGAAGCCCCACGAGACACCCACGGAGCGTACCCCTGCGGCGCGGGCGGTGCGCATATCTACCCCCGAGTCGCCCACATAGAGCGCCTCGCTTGGGTCGATTGCCGTCAGCGAGAGAATCTCATTCACCACTGCCGGATCGGGCTTGAGAGGCACTTCGGGGCGCTGGCCGAAAACCGTCTCGAAGTGGATTGTGGGGAAGAAGGAGCGAACGAGCCGTTCCGTCCCCTCCTGAAATTTATTGGAGGCTACAGCCATTTGTATGCCGCGCTCCTGCAGTGTTGCGAGCAGGGCAGGGATCCCCTCGTAGGGGCAGCTTTTGCAGTCGATATGTTCGATGTAATAGGCCAGGAACTCATTGCGTGCTGCGGCGAGCTCCTCCGTGCTGCGCATCGCCTCGGGCAGTGCGCGCTCAACGAGGCGCGAGATCCCGTTGCCGACGAAGGTGCGGTAGGTGGCGTAGTCGTGTTGCGGCAGGTTGCGTTCTGCGAGCATCCGGTTAGCCGCCTCGGCCAGGTCGCCAATCGTGTTGAGCAGCGTGCCGTCGAGATCGAAGATAACAAGTCGGGTAGCCATTATCGCTTGCGGATAATCTTCCAGCCGAGCGAGGCTACGAGAATCGACATCACGGGGCTGACGAGGTTAAAGATGCAGTAGGGGAGGTAGGTGAAGGTCGCTACGCCCAGGACCGTAGCCTGCGTCATGCCGCACGAGTTCCACGGCACGAGCACCGAGGTTACCGTGGCCGAATCCTCTACGGCGCGGCTCAGCAGGCGCGGCTCGAGCCCGCGGTCCTCATAGAGCCCCTTGAAGAGTCGGCCGGTTAGGATGATCGAGATGTATTGGTCGGCCGAGCAGAGGTTGAAGAAGAGGCCCGCACCCACGGTGGAGGCAACAATCGGGGTAGTGCGGCGCACGATACCGAGGAAGACCTGGGTCAGGGCGTGCAACATACCGCTACCTGTCATCACGCCACCAAATACCATGGCGCAAAGGATCAGCCAAATCGTATACATCATGCCGCCCATACCGTTCGTCGAAATCAGGTCGTTGAGCTGTGCGTTGCCCGTCTCGATGGCCGTCGGGCCGTAGCAGGTCATCAGCACGCCCTTGAACGAGGTGAAGAAGTCGGTCGACTCCACGCCGGCAACCTCGGCTACGAGCTGCGGCTGGGCAATCAGCATGGCGATGCAGGCAAAGAGCACCGCTGCAAAGAGGGTCACTAGCGCCGGGAGCTTGCGGGCGATCAGGATACCCGTCAGCAGGGGCACGACGAGCAGCCAGGGTGAGAGATGGAACACCTCGCTCAGGGTCGAGGCATAGAGTTCGACATCGGCACTCGAAGCGTGCGGCAGCGTGACACCTGCAATGGAGAAGACCACCAGCGCCACGAGGAGCGAAGGAACGGTCGTCAGGAGCATATAACGGATGTGGGTGAAGATCGGCACACCCACGGTTGAGGAGGCGAGCACGGTCGTATCCGACAGCAATGAGAGCTTATCGCCGAAGTAGGCGCCCGAGATAATGGCGCCGGCCACCCAACCCTCGGGTAGTCCCATCGCTTCGCCGACACCCATCAACGCTACACCGATCGTGGCGATCGTCGTCCACGAACTACCCGTCATCAGCGATACAAAGCCGCAGATGAGGGTCGTAGCCACCAAGAAGTAGGAGGGGTGCAGGATCTGCAAGCCGTAGTAGATCAGCGTCGGCACGATGCCCGAGATCATCCAGGTACCGGCAATGGCGCCAATCAGCAGCAGGATCAGAATAGCGGTCGTGGCCGAGCGGATGTGGTCGATGATCGAATCCTCGATCTTGCTCCATGGCGTGCGGTAGTAGAGCGTAGCGATGGCTGCTGCTACGGACGAGGCGGAGAGGAGGGCGATCTGGCTGCCGCCGACGATCGAGTCGCTGCCGAAACAGCGAATCACCAGGTAGAAGAGGATGGTCAGTACGACCAGCGGAATGGCTGCTACCCAGGCGTTGGGTGTGCGTTGTTGTGGTTGCATGTGCAGTGAATTTTGGGTGCAAAGATAGTGAAAAAAGGGCAAAGATACCCCTCCTTATTATAAAATAAGGTATAGTTACTGTGGGTGGTTGCGGTGCGATTTTTTTATTTTTCCGGCGATATTTCTGCCCGAATAATTTGCTTTTATTGGAAGAAAAAGATAATTTTGCCTTAGTGTTATGAACTAATCAGACACTTAAATAACCTAAACTTTTCATTTACTAAAACTTTACCACTATGAAAAAAATGTTCAAACTTACCGCCGTGCTGCTTGCAGCTACGATTCTGTTCACGTCGTGCATCGGTACTTTCCGCCTGACGAACAACATCAAGGATTGGAACGAGGGCGTTACCGATAATAAGTTCATCAACGAGCTCGTATTTGTTGCTATGCACATCGTTCCCGTATATCCGATCGCTATCTTTGCTGATGCTGTTGTGCTGAACTCGATCGAGTTCTGGACGGGCAACAACCCCATTGCCGAGGCTGGCGAGGTGAAGACGATTAAGAATGCACAGGGCGAGGAGATTCAGGTTGCTACGACCGAGAATGGCTACCTGCTCTCGAACGGCGAGACGGAGCTCAACCTTGTATACAACGCTGAGGAGCGTGTTTGGAGCGCAGCTTGCGACAACCAGACGCTGAACCTCATCCAGCTCAATGACGACAACACGGCAAACCTCTTTGTTGGTGAGGAGATCGTAGAGGTGACGCTCGACGAGCAGGGGGTTGATTACGCCCTGACGCACATGGCCCAGAATTTCGCAATGAACTTCTAATTTCGGGTTTCACAAATTGAGGAGGGAGTCGCAAATCGCGACTCCCTCTTTTTTATTCAGAGGGTGGGGCAATGACAATGTTTCCATTTTTTTATTATCTTCGCACCATAAATAGTTTGTGCAAATGGATGTTTTTCTCGCCATAATGGCCTTTTTGCTGGCGATTGTCGGGCTGATCGGCTGCGTTGTTCCGATTATTCCAGGCATCGTGCTCAACTTCCTGGCCTTGGTTCTGCTCTCGCTGACCGACTATGCCGATATCGGCCTCTCGGCGTTGGCCGTGTGGCTCGTGGTGACGATCGTCGTCACGGTGGCCGACTTCTACCTCCCCGCCTGGATGACGCGTCGCTTCGGTGGTTCGCGCGCCGGTGAGGTGGGTGCTATCGTAGGCGTGCTGGTGGGTATGTTCCTCTTCCCGCCCTTTGGTGTGATTTTGGGCCCCTTCTTTGGGGCTGTGCTTGGTGAGTTGAGCCGCGATAAGAAGGATGTGGACCGCGCCCTGAAGAGCGGTCTGGGCTCGTTCCTCGCGTTCATTGTCGGCACAGGACTGAAACTCATCGTCGGAATTTGGATGTTTGGGGTGCTGGTCTCGACCTGCTACGCCCCGCTCAAAGCGTGGATACTTTCTATTTTCTAATTACTAACTAACAACCTATGAGAAGATTTCTCACCCTCGTGGTGCTCCTCGCAGCGATGATCACCACGGCTTGTACCAACTACAAGTATGAGACTGTCGATGGCGACCCGATGGGTGCGCGCATCTACACGCTGGATAACGGTTTGAAGGTCTACATGGCCGTCAACGACGAGACTCCGCGTATTCAGACCTACATCGCCGTGCGTGTAGGTGGTAAGAACGACCCGGCCGAGACGACCGGTCTGGCTCACTACTTCGAGCACCTGATGTTCAAGGGTACCCCGTCGTTTGGTACCTCGGACTACGCAGCTGAGAAGCCGATGCTCGACGAGATTGAGCAGCTCTTCGAGCAGTACCGCGTGACGACCGACGAAGCCGAGCGCAAAGCGATCTATCGCGTGATCGACTCGATCAGCTACGAGGCTTCGAAGATCGCCATCCCGAACGAGTACGACAAGCTCATGTCGGCCATCGGTGCTGACGGCACGAACGCCTACACCTCGCAGGATGTAACCTGCTACATCGAGGATATCCCCTCGAACCAGGTGGAGAATTGGGCGCGCATCGAGGCTGATCGCTTCATGAACCCCGTGATCCGCGGTTTCCACACCGAGCTGGAGACGATCTACGAGGAGAAGAACATGTCGCTGACGCGCGACTCGCGCAAGGTGTCGGAGGCGGTGGATGCCCTCCTCTTCCCGAACCATCCCTATGGTAAGCAGACTGTGTTGGGTTCGCAGGAGCACCTGAAAAACCCCTCGATCACGAATGTGAAGAACTACCACAAGACCTACTATGTGCCCAACAACATGGCCATCTGCCTCTCGGGTGATTTCGACCCGAAGAAGATGATCCGCACGATCGATAAGTACTTCGGTAAGATGAAGCCCAACCCCGAGCTTCCCGCTTTGGAGTACACGCCCGAGGAGCCGATCACCTCGCCCCTGGCGAAGGAGGTCTTTGGCCCCGAGGCTGAGAATGTGACGGTAGCTTGGCGTCTGGGTGGCTCGACGAGCGAGGATGCCGACCTGGCAGCCGTGGCTTCGTCGATCCTCTCGAACCGCAAGGCCGGTCTCGTGGACCTGAACCTAAACCAGCAGCAGAAGACCCTTGGTGTCTTTGCCGGTGACGGTATGCAGCCCGACTACGGTACGATGATGATGCAGGGTCGCCCGAAGCAGGGTCAGACGCTCGAGGAGGTGCGTGACCTGATGCTCGGTCAGATGGAGCTGTTGCGCCGCGGTGAGTGGGATGAGTCGCTCTTGGAGGCCTCGATCAACAACCTCAAGGCAAGCATGATGCAGGTGATGGACTCGAATCAGGGTCGTGCCGACCTCTTCGTAGATGCCTTTGTTAATGGTGAGGAGTGGGCCGATGTAGTCGGTCGTGCCGATCGCCTGGCGAAGATTACGAAGGAGCAGGTGGTGGCTTGGGCCAACGAGAAACTGCGTGCCGACAACTATGTGGTGGTGTACAAGCGCCGCGGCAAGAACCTCAATGAGCAGAAGATCGCCAAGCCGGCTATTACACCGATCGTGACGAACCGCGATATGCAGAGCGCCTTCCTCGTGGAGATTCAGAACAGCACGGTGAAGCCCATCGAGCCGAAGTGGGTCGATCTGAAAAAGGAGGTGACGCGTTTCACGCTTGATAATGGTGTGGAGGTGCTCTACAAGCAGAACACGACGACTGATCTGTTCCGTCTGACCTATATTTACGATACGGGCTCGAACCACGATCCGAAGCTCAGCTACGCTTTCAACTACCTGGACTACCTGGCTACGACGAACCGCACGGCACAGCAGCAGGCCGTTGAGCTCTACAACATCGCCGGCTCGTACCGCATCTCGTCCGGTAGCGATCGCAGCTCGGTGACCCTCTCGGGTCTGGGTTCGGAGATGACCAAGGTGATGGATATCTACGAGGATAAGGTGGCCAACATGATCGCCGACGAGCAGGTTCTCGCCAACTTGAAGGCCAATGTGCTGCGCAGCCGTGCGAACGGCAAGCACAGCCAGTCGTCGAACTTCACGGCTCTGCGCCGCTACATCACCTATGGCGCCGACTATGTGAAGCGCACGACGCTTACGAATGAGGCGGTGAAGGCACTCACCTCGGAGCAGCTCCTCGCGGCTGCCAAGGAGATGCTGGCTAAGCAGCACCGCGTCCTCTACTACGGTCCGCTCTCGCAGGAGGAGGTGAAGGCCGCCCTCGAGCAGCACCATGTAGTGGCTGCCGATGCTGCACCCGTGCAGCACGAGGCCGCCGTGCCTGTAAAGGTGGAGGAGCCCGCCGTGATCTTGGCGCAGTACGATGCCAAGCAGCTCTACTACACGCAGTTCTCGAACCGCGGTGAGCAGTTCGATGTGAAGAACGACCCCGCCCTGCGCCTCTACAACGAGTACTTCGGTGGCGGTATGAATGCCATCGTCTTCCAGGAGATGCGCGAGGCACGCGGTCTGGCTTACTCGGCACAGGCCTATATGCCGATGCCGACCTTCAAGGAGATTCCTTATACCTTTATGGCCTACATCGCTACGCAGAACGATAAGATGCAGCAGGCTATCGAGGCATTCGATGAGATCATCAACGAGATGCCCGAGTCGGAGGCGGCCTTCGAGATCGCCAAGAAGGCGATCCTGGAGCGCATCCGCACCAGCCGCACGGTGAAGGAGAACCTTTTGTGGGATTGCATCTTTGCCGAGGATATGGGCATTACGGAGGATCGTAATAAGGCGATCTTCGAGCAGGTGCAGGCGATGACCCTCGCCGATGTGAAGGCTACGCAGGAGAAGTGGGTGAAGGATCGCGTCCATGTATATGGTATCCTGGGCGACATCAAGGATCTCGACCTGAACTACCTGAAGACGCTCGGTCCGATCCGCACGGTATCGCAGGAGGAGATCTTCGGTTATTAAACTTTCGGGTGGCTTCGGCCATCCAACAGCAAGAGCCGCTCGAAAATCGAGCGGCTCTTCTTTTTCGACCAATTAAGCCTATATCTCTCTACTGCGTCTGTTGATAGACCTCCATCAGTTTGGCACACATCTCCTCCCAGGAGAAGCGGTTGCGCTCGGTGAGGCAGTTCTCGTAGAAGCGTTGCAGGGTGTCACCCTGCCAGATCTGCTCGATCTTCTGGGCGATGGCCTGCGGATCGGGTTGCGTGAGGTAACCCACCCTGCCGTCGGGCACAATCTCCTTTAAGCCACCCACATCGGTCACGATCATTGGCAGCGCAAATTGGTAGGCGATCTGCGTCACCCCACTCTGCGTGGCCGAGCGGTAGGGCAGAACCACAAAGTCGGCCGCCGAGAAGTAGTTGCAGACGGCGCTATCGGGAATAAAATGGTCGTGGAGGATGATGCTATCGGCGATCCCCTCCTGCTCGATCAGTTGCAGGTAGGGTTCACGCGCCGTGTAGAACTCCCCCGCTACGATGAGCTTGCGACCCTCTGTGCGCCCCGTGCGGTGCAACTCACCCCACGCTCGCAGCAGGAGGTCCAGCCCCTTATAATCACGAATCAGACCGAAGAAGAGTGCATAGCGCTCCCGAGGATCAATCCCCAGCGCTGCGCAGGCCTCCGCGCGGTCGATGCGTTCACCAAAGTTTTCAAAGCGCGGATGGGGCGAGAAGATCGCCGGCGCATCCGTATAGGCACGCAACTGCTGTCCCACCTCGTCGGACATATAGACGAAGCCGTCGACCGAACGCAGGAAATATCGATTGAAGGGTTTATCGGTCAGGTGGTGTTCGTGCGGCTCGACATTGTCGATCTGGCAGAGCACCTTCGTATGGCCATTCTTGCGTGCCAAACGCGCAATCGCGCCGAAGCAGGGAGCCATGAACGGCGTCCAATACTTCAACAACACAAAGTCGGGTCGCTCCTTGCGCAGCATCTGTCCCACACGCCACCAATTGAGCGGATTGCAGGTGTTCACCACGCGACGAATACGCAGGTCGGCAGGCGGCGGTGTGTCGACCGTCTGGCTCTTGCCCGGGAAGAGCAGCGCAGGATACTGCAGCGTGAAGGTGCAGAGATCCACCTCATGCCCCTCCCGCTGATAGACGCGAGCCATGGTCTGCATAATCGACGCCAAGCCACCTCGATAAGGGTGTGCCGGTCCAAGAATGGTGAGTTTCATGATGTAAATATAGCATTTTGAAAGAGAAAATGCAAAAAAAGAGGGAATTTAGCCGCTTGGACTAAATCCCCCAACTCTTCCTCCCGCGAGTAACTACAACCAGCGCAGCTGTGCACGCACGCAGGGGTACTCCTCGGTTGAGATCTCGAACTGCAAGCCCGTCTCCTCCTCGACACATGCTACGCGCAGCGTCTCGCCCAGGCGGCTCTCGTGCAGGAAGTGTACATCGAGACGATAGGGTCGCTCGGCCGCAATCTGCTCGATGGGGATGCGGTCGAAGATCAGCTCCAAATAGCGTACCGTGTTGAAGTGGCGGTTGAAGTCGATATCGCTATAGCGCACTTTGTGCTCCTCGAACTGCTCGGTGGCCACACCGCGCAGGCGGCAAGGTGCTGCACAGGGAGGCTCATCGGCCACCATATACTGCTCGTGGACATCGGCCGTGCATGTCAGATCAACCGCCGTGCGCGTCTTGACATTGAGCATCGCCCACTGCGAGGTCATCTTGGCAAACTCCACCCCCTGCTCATCGTAGATGCGGAAGTTACGCGTCGAGAGCAGACGGTTGTAGTTGCTGATCCAGGTCTCGATCTTGTAGTCGGAGTACTGCTTGGGGCGGAATGCCACCTCGATGGCCATGCGGCTCATCACCCAGGTGTTATCATCCTGCTCCATGTCCACATAGTCGAAGCCCTTGTTGTGAGCATCGGCTCCTGCGGCGTTGAGTGCCGACATAATGAGCTGCGCCGAGCGCAGGCGCGAATTAAAGTCGAGCGACTGCGGCTCGACATGATAGGTGAAATAGGCCTTCTCTGCCATAGTGTATCCAAGTTTAGTTAGGCAAAGATACGGAAAAATTCCTGTTAAAACAGCAGAGGTGCGCTAAACTTAGCAGAACATCATCGCCACCGACAGAATGGTGACCAACTGAATAAAGCGGCGGAAGGCCTTCTCGGGGAATAATTTAATGATCGAAATACCCAGCCAAGCACCCAGAGCGATGATGGGCAGCATCAGCAGGTTGAGCGAGAAGGTATCCCACGAGATATTGTCCCAGACAAAAATTTGCAGGGGTACTTTCAGCAGGTTCACCACCAAGAAAAACCAGGCATTGATACCGATATACTCCATCTTGCCCTTGCGCATCGAGAGCAAATAGATCGACATCACCGGACCTGCGGCATTGCCAATCATCGTAGTAAAGCCTCCGAGCAGGCCAAACAGCGCGGAGTACCACCACCGCTTCATCCATCGATTCTCCTTGCCAAAGAGTTCGCTCCAGGCCATCACCACCAAGACCAACGCCAGCGTCCAGCCCATGAGTTGGCGAAATTCGTTCGCGGGGATCAACCGATCGACAAAGATGGCCACAAAAAATCCGAGGATGGCTGTAGGAAGCAGTTTCGCAACCACCTTCCAGTCGGCAATGCGCTTGTAATAGACCACGGCAATGATGTCCGCCATACAGAGCATCGGCAGGATAACACCCGTAGAGGCCTTCGCACCGAAGGCCATCGCCATATAGGGGACGGCGAGCAGCATCAAGCCCTGCACGCCCGTCTTCGACATACCGATACAAAGTGCCGTAAGCACCAGAATAACCCACTGAAATGTAGTCAACAAATCGATCATCGTCTGCCTAATATCAATCTTTAGAGCACAAAAATAGGCCTAATTTCTCGAATGCCAAAATCGGTGTACATGGGTGATTGGGGGATCATACGGCGGGAAGCACCCTCTTTTATCGAAAAACAATAAAATCGTACCGTCATTCGGGATTTTTGATTATCTTTGTCGTTAGATCGACGGCCGCTTTTGCTGTCGCATGATCGATTGGCGTGAAAGCAAACGCACGATAACAACCGATAACCATCTAAAACTAAGAAAGATAACATGCTGCACAAACACGATTTCAAGGGGGGGGGTGAGCGATGGCCGTAATTGTCAACATCGATGTCATGATGGCCAAGCGCAAGATCTCGTTGGGCGCACTGGCCGAGCGGGTGGAGATCACACCTGCCAACCTCTCGATTTTGAAGACCGGAAAAGGCAAGGCGATACGTTTCTCTACCCTCGAAGCGATCTGCCGCGAGCTCGACTGCCAGCCGGGAGACATTCTCGAATACCGTCCCGACGAAGCAGAGTGACGAAACATTCAAAATTTAGAATTACACACAAGATTCAAACAACAAATCAATAATTTTTAGACTATGAAAAAACTCACATTATGGATTGTCGCCGTGTTGGCTGCAGTCAGCGCGACGGCACAGGGGCTCAACCCCATGTCGCCCATGCCCGAGGATCCTGCCGTGCGCAAAGGTACGCTGGAGAATGGCATGAGTTACTTCATTCGCCACAACGAGAAGCCGAAGAACCAGGCCGAGTTCTACATCCTGCACCATGTAGGTGCTATCCAGGAGGAGGATTCGCAGCAGGGTCTGGCTCACTTCCTGGAGCACATGGCCTTCAATGGCACGAAGAACCTGCCGGGTAAGCAGATCATCGAGTACCTGGAGACGGTCGGCGTAAAGTTTGGTGCAAACCTCAACGCCTACACCTCGTGGGATGAGACCTGCTACAACATTTCGGCTGTGCCGACCACGCGTGAGGGCATCATCGACTCGGCGATGCTCATTCTGCACGATTGGTCGCACTTCATCGCCCTGCAGCCGAAGGAGATCGACTCGGAGCGCGGTGTGATCAAGGAGGAGTTGCGCACGCGCGACGGTGCCCAGTGGCGTGCCCAGACCGAGATGCTCAAGGCACTTGGTCACGGTACGCGCTATGCTGAGCGCAACCTGATCGGCCACCTCAACGGCCTGCAGAACTTCGCCTACCACGAGTTGGAGGATTTTTACCAGAAGTGGTATCGCCCCGAGTATCAGGCCATCGTCATCGTGGGTGACATCGATGTGGATCAGATCGAGGGTAAGCTCAAGACGCTGATGAGCGACATCCCCGCCTCGTCGGCCGATGTAGCCCAGAAGGAGACGATCGTGGTTCCCAACAACGAGGAGCCGATCATCTCGATCTTTACCGATCCGGAGATGACCACCAACCGTGCACAGATCTTCATCAAGCGTCCGGCGCTCCCGAAGGAGGCCAACAACACGGTCTATGCCGAGATGTTGTCGATCATCGACGCCTACTTCAGCTCGATGGCACAGGATCGTTTGACCGAGATCACGATGCAGCCCGATGCCCCCTTCATTGGTGGTGCGATGCAGAACGGCTCGATTGGCATCATCCCGACGCTGCAGACGACCATCTTGGCGGCTGTAACGAAGGATGGCGGCCTGGCGCGTGGTATCGAGGCCATTCTGACCGAGATGGAGCGTGTGCGTCGCTACGGCTTCACGCACGGCGAGTTTGAGCGTGCGCAGAACGACCTGCTGCGTTCGTGCGAGCGTCAGTATGCCAACCGCAACGACAACACGAACGGCTACTATGTACAGCGCTACCTCAACGCCTACCGCGCAAATGCCGCCTTCCCCGGTCCGGAGAACGAGGCAAAGATCGACAGCATGCTCATCAAGTCGCTCAATGTAGAGGCGATCAACCAGGTGATGAAGCAGTACCTCACGGATCAGAATCAGGTGATCATCCTCAACGCTCCCCAGAAGGAGGGTGTAGCCGTGCCGACCAAGGAGGAGATCCTTGCTATCCGCAAGAAGGTGATCGAGAGCGAGATTGAGCCCTACAAGGACAATGTCGTGAAGGAGCCGCTGATCGCCGAGGATGTGGTACTGAAGGGTTCGCCCGTGAAGAAGAGTGCCACGAATGAGGCCTACGGCACGACGGAGTGGACGCTCAAGAACGGCATCAAGGTCGTTGTGAAGCCGACGAAGTATAAGGCTGACGAGATTCAGTTCTTCGCGCGCGCTTACGGTGGCTCGTCGGTACTGAAGGACGAGGAGATGGTCTATGGCGAGGTGCTCCCGCTCATCAACCAGATGTCGGGCGTAGGTAAGTTCTCGCGCATCGATCTGCAGAAGCAGCTCTCGGGTATCTTTGCTCATGTGTCGCCTAGCGTATCGAACTACACCAGCCAGCTGAGCGGTTCGTGCTCGCCCAAGGACCTCGAGACGATGTTGCAGCTGCTCTACCTCCACCTGACGCAGCCGCGCTTCGATGAGAAGGACTACGCTACGACGATGACGATGATCGGTGCTCAGCTCGAGAACATCGAGAAGAACCCCGACTTCCAGATGGAGAAGCACTACACGAAGACCGTCTTCGGTGACAATCCGCGTCGTCAGCCCATCACCAAGGAGGCGTTGGCCTCGATGCAGTTCGAGCAGCTGGCTCCGATCTATGGCAAGCTCTTCCCCGATGGCAACAGCTTTACCTATTTCTTTGTGGGTAATGTAGAGCTCGAGACGCTCAAGCCGCTCGTAGAGAAGTATATCGGTTCGCTGCCCGTATCGAAGAAGACGATGCAGGTGGTAGAGGATAACTGCTACCCCGTGAAGGGTCAGATCGACGAGATGTTCCGTGTAGAGATGCAGCAGCCGAAGGTTTCGGTACGCTTCCTCCTCTCGGGCAGCATGCCGTTCACCTTTGAGAACCGTTTGGCGCTCACCTTCCTGACGCAGGCACTCAATAGCCGCTACCTGGTATCGATCCGCGAGGAGAAGGGCGGCACCTATGGTGTGCATGTAAGCAACTCGACGGGCTTTGTACCGAAGCCGACCTACGAGCTGACCATCCAGTTCGATACGAACGATCAGATGGCCGACGAGCTCTGCGAGATCGTGCTGAAGGAGATCGAGACGATCGCCAACGAGGGCCCGAAGACGGAGGATGTAGAGAAGACGCGCGAGTTCCTGCTGAAGAGCTGGAAGAGCAGCCTGGAGCAGAACGCCAGTTGGATGAACTATGTTTCGACGCTGTACAGCGCTTCGGGTCTGGATTCCCTGGCCAACTACGAGGCAACCGTCAAGGCGATCACGAATGCCGACATTCAGGCCTTGATGAAGAAGATCCTCAACGAGGGCAACCTGATCAAGGTAGTGATGCGCCCCTCGGCAGAGTAATCTCCCGCAATCCTCAACGAACGAGCCTGTCCATGCGGACAGGCTCGTTCTGTTTATAACCAGCAGTTTTAGGCTTTATGGAGTTTTAGGCTTGATGGTTCAAGTAGTCCCGTGAAAGTGGGTGTATGATGGAGATATAGTATATTTATATAAATCAGCTGGAAACTTATCACGGCAGCATAATTAGGTCTCCTTGCTGACCATCACGCCAGTAAGCCCATTTTTCGCTCTCCATACCCCACAAAAAAAAGCTGCACCTTGCGGTACAGCCTTTTTTCTTTGAGATGAAAGCCTTTGGCTTACTCCTCCGTAGCAGCAGCTACCACCGAGAACTTGATCTCGGCCTTAACCTCGCGGTGCAGCTTAGCCGTTGCGATGTACTCGCCTACGGTCTTCACAGCCTCTACAGCGATAGCCTTGCGATCAACGGTGATGCCCTTCTCGGCCAGAGCCTCCGACAGGTCGGTAGCCGTAACCGTACCGAAGAGCTTACCCTCCTCTGCCTTAACCGTGATGGTGAGGGGCAGGTTCTGGATCGTCTCTGCGAGTGCCTGAGCGTCGGCCAGGATCTTAGCGTCCTTGTGAGCGCGCTGCTTCAGGTTCTCGGCCAGGATCTTCTTTGCCGAAGCCGTAGCGGCCTTAGCGAAGCCCTGGGGGATGAGGTAGTTGTTAGCGTAGCCGGGCTTTACATTGACGATGTCGTTAGCGTAGCCCAGGTTCTCCATATCTTTGATCAGAATAACTTCCATAGTGCTTCTCCTACTTTAAATTATTTCATGCAATCGGTTACGAAGGGCAGAATGGCGAGGTGGCGGGCACGCTTAACGGCCTGGGCAACCTTCTTCTGATACTTCTGCGAGGTACCCGTCAGACGGCGGGGCAGCAACTTACCCTGCTCGTTGAGGAACTTCTTGAGGAACTCACCGTCCTTGTAGTCAACATACTTGATGCCGAGCTTCTTGAAGCGGCAGTACTTCTTCTTCTTTACATCTACCGAAACGGGGTTCAGGTAGCGGATCTCCGACTGAGCTGCGTTGTTCTCCTGTGCCATAGTTTACTCCTCCTGTTTGTTAGCAAGTTTCGCACGACGCTTTGCTGCATACTCGGCAGCGAACTTGTCCTGCTTGAAAGTTAAGAAACGGATCACGCGCTCGTCGCGGCGATACTGGGTCTCCAGCTTGTTGATGATGTCACCCTCAGCGGCGAACTCAATCAAGAAATAGAAGCCGGTGGTCTTCTTCTGAATCGGATATGCGAGCTTCTTCAAGCCCCAGTTCTCACGATTTACGATCTGACCGCCGTTCTCGGTGATAACACCCTGGAATTTGTCAGCAACCTCCTGAACCTGAGCCTCAGACAGAACCGGCGTGACAATGAAAACGGTTTCGTAATTGTTCATACTGTTTGTTTGTTAAAAATGTTTGTTCCCTTTTGGGACGGCAAAAGTACGGATTAAAATTCAGAATTCAAAATTTAGAATTCAAAATTAGGTGTTTAGGTGCAAAAAATCTACTTCAAAGTCTCGATTACACGAACGATGCGCTCGAAGACCTCTTCGATCGTACCTTCGCCGTCGACCTTGACATACTTGCCTTGAGCCTTGTAGTGCTCGGCAACCACGGCCGTCTGAGCCCAATAGACCTCCAGGCGCTGGAGGATCACCTCCTCCGAGCTGTCGTCGGCACGACCCGAATCCTTGCCGCGCAGCAAGATGCGGCGGATGAGCTCCTGCTCCTCGACCTTGATGCGGATCATCTGATCTACCTGCAAGTCGTGCTCGGCCAAGATCTTATCAAAGGCCTCAGCCTGCGCCGTCGTGCGCGGGAAGCCGTCGTAGATGCAACCAGGTGAATTCTTATGTGCGGCCACGAAATCGGCGATCATCGAGATTACCAACTCGTCGGGAGCCAACTCTCCTCGCTCGATGCAGGCCTGCACCTTCTGGCCTAACGCCGTACCGCGACGGATGTGATCGCGAATGATCTCACCGGTCGAGACATGTACAAGGCCGTATCGCTCCTTCAAGAGCGCTGCCTGGGTGCCTTTCCCGCATCCGGGTGCCCCAAACAGGACAATATTCATCATGAGTGTGTCTGTTTTGCGTAATTGACGCGGCAAAAGTACACTATTTTTTTTGAAGGAAGGTAAAGTTTTCCTAATTTTGTAAAAATTTTTTGAAATATATGGAACAGAAACGAACCGAAGTGGCTGCATTGGGCGAATTTGGCCTGATTGATCTGCTGACCAAGGGCTTCGAGGCGAAGCATCCGACGACGCGTTGCGCCGTGGGCGATGATGCTGCCGTGGTGGAGCCCGAAGCGGGTCAGCAGCTGCTGCTGACGACCGAGACGCTCTTCGAGGGGGTCGATTTTGACCTGACCTACTTCCCGATGAAGCACCTCGGATATAAGGTGGTAACGGTGGCTGTGAGCGACCTCGTGGCGATGAATGCCCGTCCGTCGCAACTCATGGTCTCGTTGGGCCTCTCTTCGAAGATTCCCGTTGAGGCACTCGAAGATCTTTATGAGGGTATCCGCTTCGCTTGCGCCGAGCAGGGGATTGATCTTGTGGGTGGCGATACGCGCGCCTCGATGACCGGTCTGGTGATCTCCGTGACGGCTGTAGGTCACGCTCCGAAGGAGCTGGTGGTGCGCCGCTCGGGTGCTTCGAAGCACGATCTGATCTGCCTGACGGGTAACCTCGGTGCGGCTTTTATGGGTCTGCAGCTCCTCGAGCGCGAGAAGCGCGTCTTGGCCGATGTGGCGAACCCGGAGCCGCAGTTCAAGGGCTATGAATACCTTCTGGAGAAGTACCTCAAACCGCGCTTGCGTACTGATGTGCTGGATATGCTGGCCGACGAGAAGATTGTTCCGACGGCGATGATCGACCTCTCGGACGGACTCTCGAGCGACCTGATGCAGCTCTGTAAGAGCTCGAAGTGTGGCGCTCGCATCTACCTGGAGCGCATCCCCATCGCTCGCCAGACCTCCGAGCTGGCCGAGGAGATGCACCTCGATCCGGTGATGGCGGCACTCAATGGTGGCGAGGATTACGAGTTGCTCTTTACGGTGCCCCTGTCGATGCAGGAGCAGGTGATGCGCCTCGGCATCGATGTGATTGGCCACATTACCGACGAGCAGGAGGGTTGTCACCTGGTGACGCCCGACGGGCAGTTCATGCGCCTGCGCGCGCAGGGCTTCCCCGAGCAGCCTGCGAAAAACGAGTAGTAAGATGACCATCCAAGAGCTTATTCGTCGCGTCAAGGCTGAGTTTAACTACCGCTTTTACAACAAATACCGTTTTCGCCGTGTTGTGCGCCATCGTCTGATGCGCTACTATACGGCCGATGCGCCGCGTGCCTGCAACGAACAGAAACAGGTGATCGCGATGTTCGACGGACGCAAACGCCATGGCGGCTTGGCCGATCGTCTGCGTGGTTTGGCGACGACCTATATCTTCTGCCGCGAACGAGGCCTCGATTTTCGCATCCATTTCGTTTCGCCCTTCCGCTTGGAGGAGTACCTCGAACCGAATGGCTACGATTGGCGTATCGCCCCGGAGGAGATCTGCTATAACAGCTGCGATGCACGCCCGGTCTATATCTCTTCGTCGAACCGTTATCCGGAGCGCGACAAGGCCTTTCAGCGTAAGATGGCGGAGCTCTTCTTTGGCGAGGAGTATCGTCAGCTGCACTCCTATACGAATATGCGTTTCGAGGAGGAACGCTTCGGCGAGGCCTTCCACGAGCTGTTTCGCCCGCAGGCTTGGCTGCAGGAGCTCATCGATGGCGAGTTGACGAAGTTGGGCGGCGCAGGAAACTTCTTGGCCGTCTCTACCCGCTTTATGGAGTCGTTGGGCGACTTTAATGAGTCGGCCGACCGTGCGGCTCAGGCGCTGCCTGAGGCGGAGCAGGAGGCACTGCTGGCGCGCTGCAGCGAGCAGTTGGCGCGCATCCACCAGGAGCACCCCGACCAGCCGATACTGGTCACTTCGGACAGTGGTCGTTTCTTGGCGTATGTGACGGCTCGTCACCCCTATGTTTGCACCCTGCCTGGTAAGATTGGCCATATGGATGTGGCCGGAGCCGGTGAGCGCGAGGTGCACACGAAGACCTTTCTCGATTTCCTGGTGCTGGCCGAGGCGGCGGAGCACTTCTACTTGGTTGGGCCGCACATGTACCGCGGAAACTTCTCACGCCGTGCGGCGCAGATCAACAACCGCCCCTTCCACGAAATTTACTTTTAAGAACCCTCGATGACACGCTGGCAGCAATACAAGGAGCAATACCGTCGGAATCTGAAACTCTCGATTCCGATCGTCTTGTCGCAGGTGGGACAGATGCTTACGCAACTGGCCGACACGATGATGGTGGGTCAGTATGGCGGCGAGGATCCGTTGCCGCTGGCAGCCGTGTCATTTGGCTCGGCGATCGCTTTTCTGATCCTGATTGGCTGCATTGGTGTGGCGCTGGGTCTTACACCGCTTATTGGCGAGCGCTATGTTCGCAAGGAGCATGGAGAGTGCTCTCACTTGCTGCATAACGCGCTGATTTTCTACACGACATTGGGACTTTTGGTCGGAATGGGTCAATACCTGATCTCTCCCTTGCTCTACCACATGGGACAATCGGTCGAGGTCGTCACGGGCGCTATTCCCTACTACCGGGCATTGGCCTATAGTGTCCCCTTCATGATGTTCTTCTTCGGCTTCAAATCCTTCCTCGAGGGGGTGGGTAATACGCGCACGGTGATGGTGATCACGCTTGTGGCCAACCTCTTGAATGTTGGGTTGAACTATCTGTTGATTTTTGGTCGTTGCGGTCTGCCGGCTATGGGAGCCGAGGGTGCAGGTTGGGCAACCACGCTCTCTCGTGTGGCACAGGCAGCGATGATCTTTGGCTACTTCCTCCTGCATAAGGAGTACCGTCGCTACCTCAAGGGCTTCTCGTTGGGGGCGTTGCAATTGAGCAAAGTGCGCCGTCTGTTGTCGATTGGACTTCCGATTGCCGGGCAGATGTTCCTCGAGTCGTCAGCTTTTGTTGGCACGGGAGTCATGATTGGATGGCTGGGTGCGATCTCGCTCAGCGCGAACCAGATTGCTATCTCGCTCGGTAACTGCGCCTTTATGGTAATCCTCTCGATTGGCTCGGCGGCCACGATTCGCATCTCACACTGCTTCGGTGCGAAGGATGCCGGGGAGTTGCGTCTGGCTACGCAGGCTACCTACCACTTGGTGTTGGCGTGGGGGGTGATCGCCTCGCTGATCTTCATCCTTTTCCGCTACGATATCCCGCGCTTGTTTACCGACAACGAGGAGGTGATCGCGCTGACGGCCGACATCCTGATCTTTGTGGCACTCTACCAGCTGTGGGATGGCTTGCAGAATATCTCGGTGGGCGTGCTGCGAGGGCTGCAGGATGTGAAGATTATCATGCCGATCGCCTTCGTGGCCTATTGGCTGTTGAACCTGCCGGCAGGTTATCTCTTTGGTATTCATTGGCAGATGGGTGCTCCGGGCTTCTTCTTGAGCTACTCGGTGGGACTTTCGGCTGCAGCGTTGTTGCTGATGTGGCGCATCCGCAGACGCATCGCCACGCTGCAATTTTGATCTTTTAAGTTTTCATTTCTCGATTCGATTTCGTATCTTTACGCAAAATATACCGACAACTATGGAGTTCGAACAACCACATATGAACCACAAAGCGTGCTGCCGTCCCGAGGTAGGACGCGGTTGCTGTTTCTGTGAGCAGCCCGAGGGCCTCACGGCCGAGATTGCCGAGGGGTGTTTCAAGCTGCACGAGCAGGACTGGCTCGAGGCTTATCCCGATACGCAACCGACCGATATCTTCGAGGTGCGCTTCAAGAATACGCGTCGCGGCTTCTACCAGAATGTGAACAACCTTGATCTGAAACGAGGTGATATCGTCGCAGTGGAGGCTGCTCCGGGTCACGATATTGGTGTGATCTCGCTGACGGGCGATATGGTCCACAAGCAGATGCGTCGCACGGGTTTCAACCCGCAGAATGGCGAGTTCCGCAAGATCTACCGCAAGGCCAAGCCCTACGACATTGAGCGTTGGCAGGAGGCAATCGCCTTGGAGCACGAGACGATGATCGCCTCGCGCCAGATTGCCGCCGATATGGGGCTGAACATGAAGATTGGCGATGTGGAGTATCAGGGCGATAAGATCAAGGCGATTTTCTACTACATCGCCGATGAGCGCGTCGATTTCCGCGAGCTGATCAAGGTCTTTGCCGAGCGCTTCCACATCCGCATCGAGATGAAGCAGATCGGTGCACGCCAGGAGGCAGGTCGCATCGGAGGTCTGGGTGCTTGTGGCCGTGAGCTCTGCTGCGCCTCGTGGATGTCAACCTTCTCGAGCGTAACGACCGGTGCTGCGCGCACGCAGGATCTCTCGCTCAATCCGCAGAAGCTGGCCGGACAGTGCTCGAAGCTCAAGTGCTGCATGATGTACGAGTATGATGTCTATGCCGAGGCACGCAAGGAGATGCCGCGCCTGCGCGAGCCGTTGCAGACGGCCGAGGGCGAGTGGTTCTTGGTGAAGAGCGATATCCTGGCCGGCACGATGACCTTCTCGTCGAGCAAGGAGACGATGTCGAACCTGCAGACGCTCCCGGTATGGCGCGTGAAGGAGGTTTTGGCCATGAACCGTGCCGGTAAGCACCCCGAGCAGTTGCAGGACGAGGAGTATGTAGACGAGCGCATCGAGGAGCCGACCTACCGAGCAGAGGAGGATAGCATCACGCGCTTCGATAAGGCGAAGCGCCGCCGCAATAAGAACCGTAACAAGGGACGCGACCGCAAGGAGCAGAAGGATCAGAAGCCGCAGGACGAGCAGAAGAGCGAGCAAAAGGGTGAGCAGAAGGCCGAACCGAAGAGCGAACAGCCTACCGAGCAGCGCCCCAAGCAGGAGCACCTCAAACACGATCGCCCGAAGTACGACAAGCCCAAGCAGGAGCGACCCAAGCAGGATCGTCCGCAGCACGACCGCCCGAAGCAGGAGGCAACGGGTGAGCAGAGTGCCAGCCCCGCAACCGAGGGTGAGGGCGAGCAGCGTCAGGGTCAGAACCACCGCGGCCGTCGCTTCCACCGCCGTCCGAATAACCACAACGGCGAGCGGAAACCGAAGGCACCACGCAACAACGAGTAGAGCGATGCGTGGCCTACTGCGAGGATCACTGCTCTGGATGAGCCTCCTGATGGCGGGATGCCTCTCGCCGGAGCGGGTCAGCGTCTGCGATGTCTCCCCCGCCTCGTGGGAGGAGCGTGTGCAGGTGACCTATACGAATCGTGATACTACGGCCGTAGCCGAATTGCGCGTGGTGTTGCGTTTGGCAGACCGTTGTGCCACCGATAGCCTCACCCTGCGCATCACCACCTTTTCGCCCGATTCGCTCCGTGCGAGCGAGTACCACCGCCTGCAGTTCCCGCCGAAGCGGGTAGCTGCGCCGCTGCATCGCGTGGTGGAGGTGCCCTATCGCCGTGGTGTGCAGCTGAAGCGAGCCGGTGAGTACCGTTTTGCGTTGACTCCGACACACCCGATCGAGGGAGTGGAGGCGGTCGGTATGAAGATCATCACTGAATCATAAACCACTATGGGAAAAGATAAACTGCGTAAATTCCGCGAAAACGAAACCTTCGCCTGCTTCTTACAGCCCGAGTTCGACTCGGTCTTTTCGGGCGACCACCCCATGAAGGGGCATTGGCATAGCGACTTCTTCCACAACGATCGCCCGATTGTACTCGAGCTGGGTTGTGGTAAGGGCGAATATACGGTAGGGTTGGCCGAGCGCGATCCCGATCGTAACTACATCGGCATCGACATCAAGGGCGCACGCATGTGGCGAGGTGCCAAGACCGCCACGGAGCGTGGCATGCAGAATGTGGGCTTCCTGCGTACGCGTATCGAGTTCATCACCTCGCTCTTCGAGCGTGGGGAGGTCTCGGAGATCTGGATCACCTTCCCCGATCCGCAGCTGAAGACGCGCCGTGCGAAGAAGCGCCTCACGGCTCCGCTCTTCCTGGCTCGTTATGCGCAGCTGCTGGCCGACGATGGGGTGATTAACCTCAAAACCGACTCGAAGCACCTCTACGCTTACACGAAGGCGGTGGCTGAGCACTATGCCCTGCCGATCGAGGTGGCACAGGAGGATATCTACGGCACGGGCTTCGCCGACGAGGTGCTCTCGGTCAAGACCGCCTATGAGAGCCGCTTCCTCGAGATGGGACTTCCGATCAACTACCTCCGTTTCTCGCTGGGTGGACGCACCGAGTTCCCCTGGTTCGATTGGGAGGGCGATGAGATCGACCGCGACGAGAAGGACAATGAGGAGAATCGCGAAAGAGCTTTTTAATTCAAAGTAAACTTAAAGCAAGAGAGCCTGCCGATCGGCAGGCTCTCTTCTTATTCATTCCCTATCGGCGCTTCTTCTGGAAGGGGCGCTTCGAGGGTACTCCTTTTTGTGGACGCTCGGCGAAGAAGTAGCTTTTTTGGCGGCGCTTCTCCTCTTGCGTGCGGGCGACATAGACCGGCTTGCCGGTGTAGGGGTTCAATCCCGTGTAGAACATCACGGAGGAGAGAGTCATCGGCGTCGGCGTGAGATCCTGCACCTGCTCCAGGTTGAAATGGAGCTTGCCCAGCACCTTCTCCGAGAGTGCCTTCATGTCGCGCTCCATGCAGCCCGGATGCGACGATATAAAATAAGGTATCAGCTGGTAGGGCAGCCCCTCCTGACGACAGATGGTGTGGAAGTCGTGGTTCAGTTGCTCGAACATCGCAAAGGGCGGCTTGCGCATGAGCTGCAGCACATGCTCCTCGGTGTGCTCGGGCGCCACCTTCAAACGACCCGAGGTGTGGTGCTTGAGTACCGTTCTCAGGTAGGGCGAATCGTCGAACAGATCGTAGCGGATGCCGCTGCCGATAAAGGCCTTCTTGATCCCCTTCACGCTGCGGATACGCTCGTAGAGCGCCAGGAGCGGATGGTGGTCGTTGCCCAGGTTGGGGCAGCGCTTCGGGTGGAGGCACGACGGACGGCGACACTTGCTGCAGAGCTGCTCATCGCGTCCCCGCATGCGGTACATGTTGGCCGAGGGTGCACCCACATCGGAGAGGTAACCGCGGAAGTCGGGCATCTTCGTAATGGCCTCGACCTCCTGCAGGATCGAACGCTCGCTGCGGTTCTGGATAAACTTACCCTGATGCGCCGAGATGGTGCAGAACGAGCAGCCGCCAAAGCATCCGCGGTGGATGTTGACCGAGTGTTTGATCATCTCCCAGGCGGGGATTGCACCGCGATCCTTGTAGCGCGGGTGGGGTGCACGCTCATATTTCAGGTCGAACGAGCGATCAAGCTCCTCGGTCGAGAGCAGGGCTGTAGGGGGATTCACTACAACCCACTCCTCGCCCTGTTGCTCGACGAGCGTGGCGGTGGGGTGGAGCAGGTTGCTCTGCGTCTCGACCTCGACGAAGTTCTTGCCAAAGGCCTCCTTCGAGGCGCAACACTCCTCGTAGGAGTGGAGACGGATCGTCTGCGCAGGATCGAGGCGTTCGATGTAATCGCTGTTGCAGCGGAAGGCTACCTGCGGAATCTTACGCAGGAGCTTGGCGTTGTAACCATTGCGCAGGGCACGCGCCACCTCGAGGATGGTGCGGTCGCCCATGCCGTAGACCAGCAGATCGGCACCCGATGAGGTGAGGATCGAGGGGTGGAGTCGGTTTTCCCAGTAGTCGTAGTGCGTTAGGCGACGCAACGAGGCCTCAATGCCGCCGATCACGACCGGCGTGTGGGGGAAGAGCTCCTTCAGGATGCGCGTGTAGACCGTCACCGTGCGATCGGGACGGAAACCCGCAACTCCTCCGGCGGTGTAGGCATCGTCGTGGCGCAGACGGAGGTTGGCCGTGTAGTGGTTGACCATCGAGTCCATCGCACCACCCGACACGGCAAAGAACATACGCGGCGTGCCCAACTTCTTGAAGTCGCGCAGGTCGTCGCGCCAATTCGGCTGCGGAACGATCGCTATGCGATACCCCTCTGCCTCCAGCAGACGACCGATCACCGCCGCACCAAAGGAGGGGTGGTCGATGTAGGCATCACCCGTGAAGAGGATGATATCGAGCTCATCCCAGCCGCGGGCGTGCACCTCTTTGAGGGTGGTTGGAAGAAAGGGCATAGCGTGTAGTGTTTATAATTTCAGATTAATAGACATCGAGCACGATCTTCTCCGTGTCCTCGGTGAGTGTGGCGGGGAGTACCTCGCCATTGATCGTGATGCGGTCGAACTCCACGCGCTCCGTATCGAGCAGGTGGTAGGCATTGCCCGCCTCGGCCACCTCGAAATCTTCGATGCGGATGTCGCGGATCTTGCGCTCGGGATTGCCCTCCATGAAGATCGCATAGTGGTCGGCCTTGCCGGCTTTCACGCCGCTGATCTCGAAATCCTCGTAGATGGCGGGGTAGTTGCCGCCACGGAAACCAAAGTAGTTGGTCTCGAAGCGCAGGATCGCACCGCGCGCACGCTCGACGGTGATATTCTTCACGCGGACATTACGGATGTAGCCGCCACGGTCCTTGTTCGACTTGAAGTAGATGGCATTCTTGACTGTGCCGATGGCGACATTTTCCATATAGACATTCGCTGCACCGCCCGACATCTCGCTGCCGATGCAGAGACCATTGCACTCGGATTGGAAGTCGCAGTTGCGTACCACGATGTTCTCCGAGGGACGACCCGTGGCGCGGCCGTCTGTGTCACGACCCGCCTTGATCGCTACGGCATCGTCACCCGTGCGGAAGGTGCAGTTCTCGATCAGCACATTGCTCGTCGACTCGGGGTCGCAGCCATCGTTGTTCGGGAAGTGGGTGTCGATCGTTACGCCGCGCACGATTACATGATCACAGAATACGGGGTGGATCGTCCAGAAGGGCGAATCCTTCAGCGTAATATCCTCGACCAAGATACGCGAGCAGCCGTAGAACTGCACCATCGAGGGGCGCAACACCGTACCGGCACCGAAGATGCGCTCCTGAACGGGGGTGAGCAGGTCACCCATCTCGCGCAGACGATCGCGATCCGGCGCCTCGATCTCGCTCCATGCAGCAAACTCACGACCGCCCTGGGCATCGATCGTGCCCTTACCCGTGAGGGCGATGTTCGTGGCGTGGTAGGCGTAGATCATCGGCGAGTGGCCGTAGAGCTCCGTACCCTCCCAGCGCGTCAGCACCACGGGAAGGAAGTCCTCCGAGCGACCGCTAAACTGCAGGTAAGCCCCTTCGTCGAGGTGGAGGTTGACATTGCTTTTGAGCTTCAGCGGGCCGTTCAGGGCGTAGTGCCCTGCGGCTACATGCACCATGCCGCCACCATAGTAGGAGCAGGAGTCGATCGCCTGCTGCAGGGCAACAAGCGGATCTTGCGCCTCACTGGGCGCAACGCTCCATACACGGTCGGGAAACTCCGTGCGGACAATCTTGGCAATGATCTGCTCCTGCGTGGGGCAGTTCGTGTCGCCAGCTGCACAGCCCGTCAAGAGGAGAAGCAGGCCTGCCAATGCGGTAGAAAAGATACGGTTCATAGGTAGATGGGTTGTTAAATAGTTCTTCTGGTTAGTCACCCCAATAGTTGCCAAAGGCCTCGCGCTCGTATGCGCTCAGTGCCCCGTGGTCGCCGTTGAGGAAGCGTCGGAGGTAGCGGTTGTATCGCTCCGTGTCGTAGCGCTTGGGTCCCGAGAAGCTGCTCGAACGCGATCGGGCGCGGTCGTGCTCCTCGGAGTGTACCAGCTCGCCATTCGGGCCGCGACGCCACTCGATGCGCTCGCGCTCGCTCCATTGAGCCTGCTGATCGCCGTAGACGCTGTACAATACCGGTCCTGGCTCCTCGGTCTCTTGTGAGAAGCGCACCTCCCAGGTGTGACCGCAGTAGGGGCAACGCAGCTTCACGCGGTAGGGCCAGGTGACTTTGACCGTCGTCTTAAAGTTCCAGGCGCGCGCTTCGGCGCTGTGGCTCACGCCGCCGTAAGTACCTCGGGCGCTTGAACGCGACATCAGGTGGCCTAATCCCAACTTGATGTTGATGTCGGTCGAGACGATCGGGCTGCGGGCTTCGCTGTGGATCATCTCTGCGCTCAGACCGCGCTTGGGCTTTTGGTGTATCACACCCACCGAGCCAAGGAGAATATACTTGAACGGCTCGAGCCACTTGCGGCACTTGTTGCAACGATCCGTCTCTGCTCCCACCGAGAGGAAGATCGAGGCGTAGAACGAGACGCCAAGGAGCACTAAGAAGGCGATGATCGCTACGAGGATGTGGAAACGCGCGATGTAGATCAGTGCGTAGAGCGTAAAGGGCAACACAAAGAGGAATCCGATTAGGCCGATGCGCTCATTCGCCCCCTTGTAGAACCAACGCACGATGTAGTAGGCTGCGACCTGCACCACGAGCAACACGCAGAGCAGAATTCCGATAATTGCCCAGCGATTCGTGATGCCGAGGTGGTTCTCGAAGAGGTAGAGTGCCTTGAGCTTCGCCCCCTGACCGCCCTTTGGTTTGCTGTACTTCTCAACGAGCGGCGCAGCCTTGCGGTAGCAGAGTGGTATGCGAGCCTTGGCGAGTGCCGAGGCAATCTCGGGCGAGTATCCCTCGCTTGGCGTGGTCGAGGCGCGCAGGGTGGAGTAGTCGGGCTTGAAATCGAAGGTCCACGGCATTTTTTCCATGTAGACGGCCACCAGGTCGTGGTTGAAGTAGATCAAAACACCCGCACCCCAGAGGTTCTTTTTCACTTCAGGCATCGGCCAAATGAGGTTCTCGTAGAAGGCGTAGACATAGCCGTTGAACTCGCTGACCGAGGGGCCTGCATAGCCAAAGGCGGGGCTCAATAGCTCGTCGATGTAGCTCTTCGAGCAGCCGATGAGTGAGAGGGGCAACTCGCCCTCCTTCAGGCTCAGGCGCAGCACCTTCTCGTCGCGATCCTCCTTGTAGTACGGCAGGCCGTTGCGCTCGAAGAAGTCGCCATAGTTGATGCGCTCGACTGCCTCCTTGTATTTTGTATTTTGGAGGTAGTTATCGCTCTGTGTGAAGGTGTAGCTTCTGCCATTGTCGTGGCGGAAGACCAGCGACTTGGGTTGCATACCCTTCCACCCCCCGATCGACTGCAGACGGTAGGTGCCCTGTGTCCAGTTACCACCGCCATATTTGCTGATGATTTGCGCATCGTGAAAAGCGATGGCGATCGTGGGAATATAGCCCAGCGAGCCGTCGCTGAGCGTCACCTGCACAAAATCCTTCTTCCAGCTGTGGCCAAGCACCGTGACGGGAGTGCCTTTGGGGAGCATGCACATCGGAACAGGCGCGGGAGGAGTGATCTCCTTCGCACCGGGCTCTGCATAGATGCAGAAGGGGGCGTTGATGAGCAGCGAGAACTGCTTTTGCGCCTCGGCCGAGAGAAGGCCGAGGAAGAGCGCCAGAAGGATACAGAGGGTTCTACGCATATCTGGGTTAGTTTTTTAGTAGTCAGCGGTGTGTGTGGATGGGGCTACACCTCGGCCATATCGACCGCTTGTGTGTAGGTGTCCCACTTGGCCAATACGGCTTTGAAATCCTCCGGCAGCGCCGTGTCGAAGCGCATCTCGCGCCCCGAGGTCGGATGCACGAAGCCCAGCTCCTTGGCATGTAGCGCTTGGCGAGGGATCAGCTCGAAGCAGTTCTCGATGAACTGCTTGTACTTGGTGAAGGTCGTACCCTTCAGGATGCGATCACCGCCGTAGCGGGCATCGTTGAAGAGCGGGTGTCCCTTCCAAGCCATATGCACACGGATCTGGTGGGTGCGTCCCGTCTCCAGGCGGCACTCCACGAGCGTGACATAGCCGTAGCGACGCAGCACCTTGTAGTGCGTTACGGCATGCTTGCCGTCCGAGCCATCCTCGAAGACATACATCTTCTGTCGCTCGCGGGGCGAACGGCCGATGTTACCGATGATCGTACCCTCGTCCTCCTCGAAGTTTCCCCACACGAGTGCCACATAGCGGCGGTAGGTCGTGTGGTCGAAGAACTGCTTGGCCAGACGCGCGTGCGCCTCCTCGTTCTTGGCGATCACCAGCAGACCCGAGGTGTCCTTGTCGATGCGGTGCACCAGGCCGGCGCGCTCCTCACTCGTCTCGGCCGTGGCGTCGGGCCCCTGCAGGTGGTAGAGCAGGGCGTTGACCAGCGTGCCGTAGTGGTTGCCTACACCAGGGTGTACAACCATGCCGGCCGGCTTGTTCACCAGCAGAAGGTCATCATCCTCGTAGGGGATCTCCAGCGGAATATCCTGCGGGATAAGCGACACATCGCGGCGCGGATAGGGCATCACCACCTGGATGTAATCCAGCGGCTTGACCTTGTAGCTTGATTTCGTGGCTCCGCCATTCACCAGCACATTGCCGGCATCGATGGCGGCCTGAATGCGGTTGCGCGACGAACGCTCCATGCGCGCCTTGAGGAACTTGTCCAGGCGTAGGAGCGACTGTCCCTTGTCGACCGTCACATTGAAGTGCTCATACAGACCTCCCTCTTCCCCTTCCTCGTTCTCATCGAACGCCTCATCGGGTAGGTTGAGGAGCTCCTCGTCGGTTGCTATGTCTTGATAGAGTTCGGCTCTCATTACTCAAAAAAATCGTCGGTAGTGGCTGCTGCGTTTTGTTCGATGGCGCGGTCGAGTGTTTTGCTCAGGCGCTGCTCCAGCTCTGCTTGAGCCAAGGAGTCGGCTACACGCTGTTCCTCCTCGGCGCGCAACTTGGCTGCGTCGAGGGCAGCCTTCTCGGCTGCAGCGCGCTCTCGGGCTACGAGCTCACGGTCGAGCGTCAGGCGTAGGTCTACCTTCGTGCCGAGCGTTACAACCTGCTCAGCGGCAAGCGACTGGCGATAGACGCGGGCGTCCTTCTGATTCAGGAGGTTGATGCCTTCATCGTAGATCACGCGGCCGATATTGAGTCCCGACTCCCAAACGCGACCCTTGGCCTCGCGCAGCGAGAGACCGATGATCTGCGGGATAGCCGTATGGTTTTTGCTCTCCTCTACGCCAACATGGAGCGTGATGCCCGAGCCCATCTCGGCCTCGACTTCGCCATCAGCTTGGATCGGGCGTTCCTCAAAGAGCTCTTCGAGGACATAGTTCGTTGCAATGTCGGGTTGGTAGACGAGCTCGGCAATCTCCAAGCCGGCAATCTCGAGCATATTCTTCGCCTGACGCAGCGAGCGACCCGCTACAAAGGGCACGGGAACAATCTTTTGGCGGAAGGAGTTGATCGTGATGTAGACCGTGCGGCCGGGCTTCACCTCGACACCGCTCTCGGGGAGCTGATCGAGCACGATACCGCCCTCATAAGCGGGTACGAAGAGCGAATCGTTGATGTGCAGCTTGAGGTCGTGTTTGGTGGCCAGTCGCTCGGCGTCGTGGAGGCGGATACCCGAGAAGTCGGGCACCGTACGGCGGGCAGAGTGGCGTGTGCCGACCTGCATCACCACATGCGCCGTGATACCCAACGAGAAGAGAATCACCGCAATCAGGCAGAGGTGGTAGAGCAGCGTATTGCGTTTCAGTCGCTCGAGGAGCGACGGTTGAGGTGTGCGTTTTTTCATTATTTCGGGGCTTTTTGGTACAGATAAACGCCAATGGCCAGGTAGATCAGGTTGGGTAGCCAGATCGCCACACCCACGGGCAGCGAACCGCTCTTGGCAAACTCCTCGAAGAAGCGGTAGAAGAGGATGTAGGAGAAGCAGAGGGCAATACCCACACCGATGTGCAGACCCGTGCCTCCGCGCACCTTGCGTGAGGAGAGTGCTACACCGATCAGTGTCAAGATGAAGGTACCGAGCGGATATGCGTAGCGGGCGTGCTTCTCAACCAGGATCAGGTTGATGTCGTCGGAACCCTTGGCGCTCTGCTGCTCAATGAAGTCGTTCAGTACATGGATATTCATCGTCTTAACTAGCTCATTGATGCGTCCCAACTCGTTGATGTCGAGGTTGATAAGCGTGTCGAGGTTGCGATGCTGGGCAAAGTGCTCCATGCGCAGCGAGTCGAACGAGCGTGTGGTGTAGCGCGGCGCGGTCCAACGCTTCGTGTCGGGGTTGAAGGTGGCATCGGCAGCCTCCAGCGAGTGGGTCATCGACCCCTCCTCGTAGTGCTCAAGGGCGAAGTAGGAGGCGTGCTTCGAGGAGTGCTGAAAACCGCGGATGTAGGCGAAGGTGCCCGGCTCGATCTGACGGTAGATGTGGCGATCGAAGCGCACATTCTGGCTAGATTTGATGTACTTGGCCTCAAAGTCCACGATGTTCGATTGCGTGATCGGGATCAGCCAGAGGTTCAGCACCAGCGAGAGCGAGCCGATGATCAGCGCACCGAGGAAGTAGGGCCACATAAGTCGGCGGAAGGACATACCGCCCGAGAGCATGGCTACGATCTCGGTCTGGTAGGCGAGCTTCGAGGTGAAGAAGATGCAGGCGATGAAGGTGAACAGACCACTGAACTGGTTGATGAAGTAGGGGATGAAGTTCAGGTAGTAGTCGAAGATGATGGCCGAGACGGGGGCGTGCAGCTCCGTGAAGTCGTCGACCTTCTCCACATAGTCGAACAGCACGACGATCACGATGATCATCGCGATGGCGAAGAAGTAGGTCGCCAAGAACTTGCCCAGGATGTATCGGTCGAGGATCTTAAAGCCCGGGAAGGGTATTTTCGGCAGTGCGTGCTTCATGCGCGTTTAGAGTCGTTTGGTGAGTTTGACAACCATCTGCTCCTTCCAGGCGTGGAAGTCGCCGGCCGCGATGTGCTCGCGAGCCATGCGTACCAGACGCAGGTAGAAGGCGATGTTGTGCAGCGAGGCGATCTCGGCAGCCAGCATCTCCTGGCAGACGCAGAGGTGGTGAAGGTAGGCCTTTGAGTAGACGCGATCGACGAAGGCCGTGCCCTCGGGGTCGATCGGCGAGAAGTCATCCTCCCACTTCTTGTTGCGGATGTTGATGATACCCTCCGCCGTGAAGAGCTGACCGTTGCGGCCGTTGCGCGTGGGCATCACGCAGTCGAACATATCCACACCGCGGTCGATCGCCTCCAAGATGTTGGTCGGCGTGCCCACACCCATCAGGTAGCGGGGCTTCTCCTTCGGCAGCACGGCGTTGACCACCTCGATCATCTCGTACATCACATCGGTCGGCTCGCCTACGGCCAGACCACCGATGGCGTAGCCGTCGGCGTCATACTGCTGCACATGCTCGGCCGCCTGGGCACGCAGGTCGGGGTAGGTGCAACCCTGCACAATGGGGAAGAGTGCCTGGTAGTGGCCATACTTAGGCGAGGTCTGGTGGTAGCGATTGAAGCAGCGGTCGAGCCAACGCTGGGTGAGTCCCAGCGAGCGGGCTGCATAGTCGCGCGGTGCATCCCCCGGAGGACACTCGTCGAAGGCCATCATGATGTCGGCGCCAATCGTGCGCTCGGTGTCGATCACGCTCTCGGGCGTGAAGAGGTGCTTCGAGCCGTCGATGTGCGAGCGGAAGTGGCATCCCTCCTCCTTGAGCTTGCGGCAAGCCGCTAACGAAAAGACCTGAAAACCACCGCTGTCGGTCAGCATTGGGCCCTCCCAGGTCGAGAAACGATGCACGCCACCCGCCTTCTCGATGATCTCCATGCCGGGACGGAGATAGAGGTGGTAGGTGTTCGCCAGAATGATCTCGGCGTGTGCCTCATTGAGTACATCGCGGTGGAAGAGTCCCTTCACCGTAGCGGCAGTTCCGACAGGCATAAAAATCGGCGTATGGATCGTGCCGTGGTCGGTCACCAGCTCACCGGCTCGCGCCTGCGACGCGGGGTCGGTATGTTGTATGGTAAATTTCATGCTCATAATACCTTGCAAAGATAGTGAAAGCCGAGCGCATTGCCAAAAAAAACGGATAAAAAGCACGACGCGAAGAGCTAGCGCCTCAAAAGCAGATTTGGCAGGTTTAGCCTTTCGATTGCCAAAGGCAATAGCAAAGAAAGGTAGTCTACTGACCATAACCTCGCTTGGAGTGCAGTAGACTACCTTTCCTTGCTCCTCCTACGGAGGGTACGAAAGACTAAAACGGAAGGAAAAATAATGATATTTTTTTAATGATTTTATGACTGAAATACTTACCTTACGGTTCTTTCGATATAGGATCTATAATCCTTGATGACAGGCTTATAGTCGGCGTGAGCCATCAGTGAAGACGAGATAATAAAGTCGGCCGATGAGCGGTTGATAGCGGTCGGTACATTGTAGAGCGTGGCCAATCGGAGCAATGCCTTTACATCTACATCGTGGGGCTGAGCCGACATGGGATCCCAGAAGAAAATCAGTACATCGATTTCGCCGTTTGCAATCATGGCGCCCAACTGTTGATCTCCGCCTAATGGACCGGATTTGAGCATCGTGATGTCAAATCGTGTGTTGGCGGTATCTTTGCCGCGTCGCTCCATGAGTGTCTCGGCCACGATGCGACCTGTGGTCCCTGTGCAGATCAAGCGGTGAGAGAGCAACTTCTCCCAATTCCAAGCAACCCATTCGGCCAAGTCATGCTTCATTGCGTCGTGTGCAACCAGTGCTACGGTTAATCTTTTCTCCATACATCAATCTTTTTTACATCTAATTCTTTTCCTATGAATACCACGCAAAAGTAGCGCCCGAATGTTTCCGGAACTTCAAGAAAAAGTTAAGTTTTTATTAAATGTGAAAAGAGAGAAATGTTGAAACAAAATACCCACCAAAGCATCTTGGTGCTTTCGATGGCGCATCAAGTCTATGGGATTGGCTACTGCGCAGCGGTTCGCAAGGGCTGTATGATTGATCCGGGATTGGCTACTACGCAGACCTGCGGTCTGCTCCGTGACGCCTTTCCCTTCTGCTCGCCGCAGAGGCCCTTGCAAACGCGGAAAATGAATTGCTGGGCTCACTGCGTGAGATTCCTTTTTTTTGTGTTTCTTGCGTCATTCAAACGAGTTTGATTCCGCCATAAACACAAAAAAGGGCTTCGATTTTCATCGAAGCCCCGGCAATTCATTTTGCCTTCGCGGAGAGAGAGGGATTCGAACCCCCGGAACAGTTGCCCGTTCACCGCATTTCGAGTGCGGCCCGATCGACCACTCCGGCATCTCTCCAATTGCGAGTGCAAATATAGAGATAATTTTTCGAACCGTGCAACTATTGGTGCGAAAAAAATTAAAAAAATTAAGTTTTATCCCATATTTCGCTTTTTGACGGGGTGAAAGCAGCCTCGAAGCCCCCTTTTTGCGTCGTTTCGGAGGGTTGCCATTGCTTTGAGGGGCTCGAGGTGGTGCGGTGCGCTCCCTCGAACGGTCGGCGTGCGGCGTTGTGCGATCCGGAAAAAGGATTGTGGCAACTTTTTTGCCGATGAAAGCTCCCTTTTCAGAGGAGGAAGCGGTCGCTTCACCGCCATTTTCTGCCCGATCGCCCTTGGGGGTGTGGATTTTTCTGAAAAGTTTGCTATCTTTGTATTGGAGAAGTAGTCGCAAATGGTTCTTGGTGTGGAACGGCTGTTCGTTTTCGGAATAAAACGGGGATAATTTGTACTGCTCCATACCAAAAGGGAGGCGAAAATCGTTTCCTATATAAAAAATAGTCAGGCGGGAGAGCCGATTGCTGCAAGCAGCGATTCTCCCGAAGGTGATACAAAAACGCATTGTACCATGAAAAAGAGCCTAACCAACACCCTGATGCTGCTCGTGGCGCTGCTGCTGACGAGCTGCTCGGCAGCCTTCTATGCGCAGTCGAATAGCGCATCGAACGACCTGTATGCCATTCATAACCGTACGGAAATTGCTCGTAAACAGCAGGCTGAGGCCGAGGCCCGCAAGGCAGAAGCCGAGGCGCGCCGTGCCGAGATCGAGGCGCTGATCCTCGAGCGTGAGGTGCAACAGCTCTCCGAGCGTGCAACTACCGCCACGACCCAGAGCAGCAGTGTGAACTACCAGAGCGTCTTGGCCGATGACTACCAGAGCGCCTATGCGCGTCGTCTGCGTGGTTTCGAGTCCCCCTCTTACCGCATGCCGTCGAGCTATACGAATGCCCGCTACAGCTCCACCTTCCATTATGTGTCGGCCTACGATCCGGCCTTCTATAACATCATCGTCATGGGCGATGAGGTGTGGGTCGAGCCGAAGTATGTGACGGCGATGTTCGGCAATTGGGGTGCACCCGTCTACCACAGCGCGTGGTACTACGGCTGGTCTGTCCCCTCCTTCTCGCTTGGCTTTGGCTCGTGGGGTTGGAATGTTGGCCTCTCGTGGTATGATCCCTGGTACTTCTCCTCGTGGCACAATTCGTGGTGGGGCTGGTATGGCCCGCACTGGTGGGGTCACGGCATCCATCACCCCCATTGGTATCCCGGTTGGCACGCCGGCGGTCACCGCCCGATCTACGGCGGCGGTCACTATGGTCGTCCCACGGTGCACCGTCCGAGCGCTTCGCGTTATACGCAGCCCTATGGGGGTTCGAGCCGCAATGCGATCAACCGAGCCCAGAGCGGCAACCGCAACTGGTCGTCGGGAGCTTATCAAGGTAGCTCGCGTCCCGAGCAGGGGCGTGGTAGCGGCACGGTGAGCCGTCAGCCCAGCCAGCAGCGCGAGCAGAACAACATGAACAGCAACAATAGTTGGAATACGAATAACTCCACGCGTCGCAGCTCCTCGTCGGGCTACTCGGGTTCGTCGAACTCCTATGGTGGCTCGCGCAGCTCGGGCAGCTCGGGCCTCTCGGGCGGTGGTGCGCGTGGTGGCTATTCGGGCAGCAGTTCGCGTAGCCGATAAACTTGATCGATAGACCCTTTATATAATAGACGATTTATGAAACGAATCTTATGGCTCTTGACCCTCCTGCTCTTCGCAGGCAGCGTCTCGGCACAACGATACGAATACGAGGTGGGCGGACAGGTGCTCTCGAACGATGCCCTCTCGACCGCGGACCTGGCCAACCTCTCGCGCCAGCAGTTTAACTTTGGCACGGCCCGCTCGATGGCCATGGCGGGTGCTTTCACCTCGCTGGGCGCAGATCAAGCCTCGATGGCGCTGAACCCCGCAGGTCTGGGTATGTACCAAAGTGGCGAGTTCGCCCTGACGCCGATGGTCACCATCGCCCAGAGCGAGAGCGCAGGCTCAGATCCCTATCAGGGGAACTCGCGTTCGCGCTTTGGCTTGGGTAATCTCGGTGCTGTTTTTAACCTCTACGAGGGGTCGGGCAAGATCCTGAGCGTGAATGCCGGTATTGGCTACACGCGCTTGGCTGACTACAACTACCAAAGCTCTTTCTCCTACCGCGGAGCAGATGCCTCGATTGCCGACGCGATGGCGATGATGCTCGAGGCCGGTGGGGCAGTGGTTGGCTATAACGGCGTGGAGCTCGACGGCCGCCCGAACTGGGCGATTGATCCTCTCTTCTGGCCGGCTGTGGCAGGCTATAAGACCTATCTGGTGGATTGTAATAAGCAGGGGGTGTGGTATCCGGCAGAGATCGGTGCAAACGCCTCGATTGAGGGCGGACAGACGCTGCGCAGCCGTGGCTCGGCGGGCGAGATCAGCTTCTCGATGGGTGCGAACTACGACAATAAGCTCTACTTCGGTGTGACGATTGGCGTGCAGACGCTCTACCAGTATAAGACGCTCTACTACGGAGAGGCCTACACCTATAACGGTGGGAATGGTTACGACAGCTCGACCCACGCTGTGGATAGCGAGGGGCGTGAGCTCTCGTCGGTGATGCAGGCGATGGGTCTGCGTCAGGCGATGCGCCTCGATGGTGCGGGTGTGAATTTTAAGTTGGGCGTGGTCTATCGCCCCGTGGAGGTACTGCGCCTCGGCTTGGCCTTCCATACACCAACCTTCTACTCGCTCGATAGAACCTATGAACTCTCCTGCTCGACCCGCTCGCTGGGTGAGACCTCGCCGACCGATCCGACGACCCACGAGTACACCTCGGATGCCGTCTCGGAGCTCTTGGAGGATAGCGCCCAGAACGCCTGGGAGTTCTGCTCGCCGGCTCGCCTGATGCTGGGTGCCTCTTACACCTTTGGGCGCGTAGCACTCCTCTCGGTGGATTATGAGCGTTCGTGGTTCAACGGTATCCGCGTGAAGAATCAGCCCTACCTGCCCTATGGTCAGGGCGAGGAGGACTTCAAGCAGGACTTCAAACACTACTTCCAAGGATCGAACACGCTCCGTGTGGGTCTGGAGGTGCGCCCCATTCCGATGGTGGCACTGCGCGCCGGCTACGGTGTGATTGGCTCGGCCTTGAAGGAGAAGTCGACGATCTTCACACAGCCGGTGGATACGAAGACAGGCTACTTTACGCTGGGAGCAGGCGTGCAGCTGGGTCGCTCGTGTGCGCTTGATCTGGCCTACTGCCACGCCACGACCGAGCAGAGTGAGTATATGCTCTTCTACGGCAACTGCTATCCCGAAAAGGGTTCGAACGAAGTAGCCGAGATCCACGAAAGCCCCACCTTTTCGACCGAGTATACGCGCCACAATGTGGCACTGACCTTCTCGGTGAAATTCTAACCGAAGAGGAGCTTGAAGCCTACATTCGGTTGGATTGTTCGAACAAAGAGAAAAGAACCTGCCTAACTTATAGGTGGGTTCTTATTTTTTTATTAACTTTGCGCGTTAAAGTGTGCTAATACAAAAAAATACGCAAGATATTTATGGCAAAGGAACTGAAAGATTTGACCAAATCGGACGATAACTACTCGCAGTGGTACAACGATCTGGTTGTGAAGGCCGGCCTGGCCGAGAACTCGGCCGTGCGTGGCTGCATGGTCATCAAGCCCTATGGCTATGCCATCTGGGAGAAGATGCACGATGCTCTCGATGCAATGTTCAAGGAGACGGGACACCAGAACGCCTACTTCCCGCTCTTCATCCCCAAGTCGTTCTTCTCGCGTGAGGCCAACCACGTGGAGGGCTTCGCCAAGGAGTGCGCCGTGGTGACGCACTACCGCCTGAAGAACGATCCCGAGGGTAAGGGTGTGGTCGTAGATCCCGATGCAAAGCTCGAGGAGGAGCTCATCGTGCGTCCCACCTCGGAGACGATCATCTGGAACACCTACAAGAATTGGATTCAGTCCTACCGCGACCTGCCGATCCTCTGCAACCAGTGGGCCAATGTGGTGCGCTGGGAGATGCGTACGCGTCTCTTCCTCCGTACGGCCGAGTTCCTCTGGCAGGAGGGTCACACCGCTCACGCTACGCGCGAGGAGGCGATCGAGGAGGCCGAGAAGATGGTGCATGTATACGAGCGCTTCGCTCAGGAGTGGATGTCGCTGCCGGTGGTCGTAGGCCACAAGTCGCCCAACGAGCGCTTCGCAGGTGCGGAGGATACGCTCACGATCGAGGCACTGATGCAGGATGGTAAGGCGCTGCAGAGCGGTACCTCGCACTTCCTGGGTCAGAACTTTGCCAAGGCTTTCGATGTGCAGTATGTCACCAAGGAGGGTAAGCAGGAGTATGTATGGGCAACCTCGTGGGGTGTTTCGACCCGTCTGATGGGTGCGCTGATCATGGCTCACTCGGACAACAACGGTCTGGTGCTGCCTCCGAAGCTCGCTCCGATCCAGGTGGTGATGGTGCCCATCTACAAGTCGGCCGAGCAGCTGGCTGCCATCTGCGAGCGTTTCGACGAGATCGCAGCTGAGCTGAAGAAGCGTGGCATCAGTGTGAAGATCGACGACCGCGACAATGTGCGTCCGGGCTTCAAGTTTGCCGAGTATGAGCTGAAGGGTGTGCCCGTGCGTCTGGCGATGGGTGGCCGCGATATGGAGAACGGTACGATCGAGCTCGTGCGTCGCGATACGCTCGAGAAGCAGACCTTGCCGCAGGAGGGTCTGGAGGATCTCATCGAGCAGTTGATGACCGACATCCAGCAGAATATCTTCCAGAAGGCGCTCGACTACCGCAACTCGATGATCACGAAGGTCGATTCGTGGGAGGAGTTCCAGCAGGTACTCAACGAGAAGGGCGGTTTCATCTCGGCTCACTGGGATGGTACGGTAGAGACCGAGGTCAAGATCAAGGAGGCTACGAAGGCTACGATTCGCTGCATCCCGTTGGATGCCGAGGAGGAGGAGGGCGTCTGCATCTTCTCGGGTAAGCCCTCGCACCGCCGTGTGCTCTTCGCAAGAAGTTACTAACGAATAACCAACAGAAAATTAAGGGTGATTAAGGACTCAAAAAAGTGTCTTTAATTGCCCTTAATTGCTTTTACGAACCTTTCAACCGAAAAACCAATATCCGATGAAAACCCTTTTTACGCTTCTTTTGGCTGCGTTGATGCTTGCCCCGATGCAGGCCGATGCCAAGCGCCGTGCCGATGAGCCTGCGCAATTCACGATTCAGAACCAGTGGTACGGTAAGCGCGTAGCTTACCTCGGTGACTCGATCACCGATGAGCGTCAGACCACCACCCAAAAGGTCTATTGGCAGTACCTGGAGGAGCTCCTCGGCATCGTGCCGACGGTCTATGGCATCAGCGGCAACCAGTGGCACCACATCATTCCCCAGGCCGAGCGTATGATCGAGAAGCAGGGGCAGGAGGTCGATGCGATCCTGATCTTCATCGGCACGAACGACTTCAATGCCGGTGTTCCGATCGGTAAGTGGTATGAGGAGGCGCCCGAGCACCTGCAGGTGTTGCCCGACGGTACGAAAGAGTACCGCTGGCGCAGAACGCCGGTGATGGATAACGCGACGGTCTGCGGCCGCATCAACAAGGCGATGGAGTTCCTTAAGAAGAACTACCCCACGAAGCAGATCATCGTCCTTACGCCGATCCACCGCGCGCTCTTTGTCAGCTCGTCGAGTGGTCGTCGTCAGCCCGATGAACTCTACTCGAACAAGATTGGTTTGTACCTCTCGGACTACCTCGAGATCTACCAGCAGATCGCCAATGTCTGGGCTGTGCCCGTCATCGATCTGAACTCGATCTGCGGTCTCTATCCCGTTTTGGACGAGCACGCTCCCTACTTCCGCGATGCGGATCGGGATCGCCTCCACCCCGACTCGGAGGGTCAGTACCGCATGGCCAAGGCGCTGATGTATCAGCTGCTGGCGCACCCTGCGGATTTTGAGTAGGCTGAAACGAACGCAATTAAGGGCTATTAAAGGCGATTAAGGGCGATTAACGGTTTCCTTTAGTGGCCGTTAGTAGCCCTTAATTGCCTTTACTTTTGGCCTTATCTTTGCAGTGGGTTTGGGCAAAAATTTGGAAAAACGGAAAATAATGCCTATCTTGCACTCGAATAAGGCCCCCAAAGGGCGGCAAAAGAACCTATTTTTAACCTGCGAAAGCACTCAAACACAGACGCCTATCGAAACACCTCTGCTCTTTTAACCGTTAAAAAACGAAGAGTATGAATGCGCAAGTATTGAGCGACCAGGAGTTGCTGAATCAATATTTTGCAGGTGATTCGAGTGCTATCTCGCAACTGATCGAGCGACACGGCCGTCGCGTGCGTGACTACATCCGCATGCTGGTCAAGGACCGTGATCTAGCCGATGACATCTTCCAAAATACCTTTATTAAAGTCGTACGCGTAATCGACGAGGGTCGCTATGTTGATAGTGGCAAGTTTCTCTCGTGGGTGCTTCGCATTGCCCATAACCAGGTGATCGACCACTTTCGCTCGCGTAAGCAGGAGAAGCTGGTGAGTGAGAGCGAGGCCGGTTACGATGTGCTGGGTACGCTGCGCTTCGCCGAGCCGACCGTAGAGGATCGCATGGTGGGCGAACAGATCCAGCGCGACCTGCGTGCCCTGGTCGAGCAGTTGCCCGAGGAGCAGCGCGAGGTGGTCAAGCTGCGCTACTTCAGCGGCTTGAGTTTTCGAGAGATAGCCGAGCAGACCGATGTGAGCATCAACACCGCATTGGGGCGCATGCGCTATGCCCTGATCAACCTGCGCCGCCTGATCAAAGAAAAAAAATTGATTTTAAACTGATTCGGCACAATAATCGCGGAGGGTGGTGCGTTAGTTCAGTACTAACAGACAAAACCAACCGCCTATGAAGCAAGATGACCACGAAGTAAGTATGGATGGCATCTCCGAGGATGAGGAGTTCCTGCTACGAGAGGTTATTCAAGGTGAGGCAGATCTCTACTACCTGCATCACTACCTATCGGAGCTCTTTCGACCGGGAGATATTTAAAGGGTTAATTTTTGATGGAGTTGATCGCTTATCTTTTTAGATGGGCGATCACTCTTTTTCTGCAGTTGCCCGTCCTGCCAGGATGCCGCGCGAGATCTCGCGACGCATCAGGAAGAGGGCGTGCCCCTTGGCCGGCAGCATCGTGCAGCAGAGCAGGAGCGTGGCGACCCACTTCAACCCCTCTCGCAGGAGCATCCAGTTGGGATTCTCACCGCGCAAAACGGCACGGCGCATCTGGCTCAGGCCGTTGTTGCGTGCCAAGCGTTTCAGATACTCCAAAGTACATTTTTCGGGCGGAATGATGTGCCAAATGACCGCCTCGGGCAGGTACCAGAGCGTGGCTCCCGCTTCGCGCAGGCGGAGGAAGAAGTCGTTCTCCTCGCCGCCGAGCAACTGCTTGCCGGTGCGACCCAGCTCGGTGGCGAAGCCTACCTGTAGTGCCGACGAACGGCGAAAACCCATATTGCCGCCACCGGGCAGCTTCCCCTCGGGAAAGGGGTGCGGATCGGGGCCTCGGTCGATCGGGTTGGCGATGAGTTGCTCGCTCCAGCGCGACTGCCAGCGCGGTCGGCTCTCGGTATATTCAGCGATGATGCGACCACCGGCCACCACGGCGTCGGGATGCGTATCGAAGAATCGGAGGTAGGCCTCGATGAAGTCGGGGTTGATGCGCTCGTCGTCATCGATCGAGCAGATCAGCTCCGTGGTTGCCTCCTGCAAGGCTCGGTTGCGGGCGTGGGATACCCCTGCTTGCGGCTCTACGACGCGACGCAGCGAGAGCTTCGGATGCTCGGCGGCAAAGCGTTCGACCACCTCGGCCGTGTCGTCGGTCGAGCCGTTGTCGATGATCAGGCAGCACCACAAGGTCGGATCGAGCTCCTGTAGAGCGACCGATTCGAGCGTGCGCAGCAGCGACGATGAGCGATTGTAGGTCGGAATGACCAGCGTGATGCGGGGGTGCTGAGCCATGGTTAATGTCGTTTTTTGATCACCTTCGGGAGCGACAACGAGCCGTAGCGAACCACCTCAAAGTCGAGTTGGCGCTTTTCGAGGTCGGCGCGGCGTACGCGGATGCGCACCGGGTCGCCCAGCGTGAGACGCACACCCGTCGAGTGGCCGTAGATCTCATAGCGCTCGGGGTCGAAGCGGAAGAAATCCCCCTCGATGTCGCGCAGGTAGCTCATGCCCTCGATGTGGGTATCCTCCAACTCGATGTAGAGTCCCCACTCGCTCATGCCCGAGATGTGTCCCTCGAACTCCTCGTTTAGGTGCTCCTTCATGAACTCAACCATCTTATATTTGATCGAGGCGCGCTCGGCCTCGGCAGCCACCACCTCGCGTTCCGAGCAGTGGACGCAGAGCCCCTCGAGCTCCTCCTTGTTGGCCGAGCCACCCTGCTCGAGGTAGCGCGCCAGGAGGCGGTGTACGAGCATATCGGGGTAGCGACGAATCGGGGAGGTGAAGTGCGTGTAGAAGGGGAAGGCCAAGCCGTAGTGGCCGATGTTGTCGGTTGAGTAGACCGCCTTGGCCATCGAGCGTACGGCCATTGTCGAGAGGGCATTCTCCTCGGCCGAGCCGCGCACCTTGCCCAGCAGTTTGTTCATCTCCTTGGCTACGGCGCGCCCCTTGGCGGCGCGGAAGAGGTGGCCGAAGCGGAGCGCAAACTCGCGGAAACGATCGAGCTTATCCTCGCTCGGCACATCGTGTACACGGTAGATCATCGTGCGGGCGGTTTTGCGGCCCTTCTCGCTGATGGCGTGGGCACAGAACTCCGCCACGCGGCGGTTGGCCAGGAGCATAAACTCCTCGATCATCTGGTTCGCCTCCTTTTGTACCTTGAAATAGACCCCTACGGGCTTGCCGCTCTCGTCGAGACGGAAGCGCATCTCCTCGCGCTCGAAGGCGATAGCCCCCTGCTTGAAGCGCGCCTCGCGCAGCCCCTGTGCCAGGCGATGGAGCGTCAATACCTCCTCGGCATAGTCGCCCTGACCGCTCTCGATCACCTGCTGTGCCTCCTCGTAGGTGAAGCGGCGGTTCGAGTAGATGACCGTGCGACCAAACCACTCGTCGAGGATGTCGAGCTGCTCGTTCAGCGTGAAGACCGCCGAGAAGCAGAGGCTTGTCTCGTTCGGACGGAGCGAGCAGAGCTCGTTTGAGAGGCGCTCGGGGAGCATCGGTACGGTGCGATCGACCAGGTAGACCGAGGTGCCACGCACGACGGCCTCCTCGTCGATGGTCGAGTGGGGGCGCACATAGTGGGTTACATCGGCGATGTGAACTCCGATCTCCCAGCGTCCCTCGCCAAGACGGCGCACCGAGAGCGCGTCGTCGAAATCCTTCGCATCGGCAGGGTCGACCGTGAAGGTGACCGTGTCGCGAAAGTCACGGCGCGAGGCGATCTCGCGTTCGGTGATCTCACCACGCAGGGAGGCGGCAGCAGCCTCCACCTCGGGAGCGAAGCGGTAGGGGAGGTCGTATTCGGCCAGGATGGCGTGCATTTCGGCATTGTTCTCGCCCGCCATGCCGAGTCGGTCGATCAACTCGCCCACAGGGCTCTTTGCTCCGTGAGCCCACTCAACAATGCGCACGACTACTTTCTCGCCATCGCGCACCTCGGGGTAGCGTTTCTTCGGCAGGAAGATGTCGACCGGGCAGCGTCGCGAGTCGGGACGCACAAAGATCTGGTGCGCGCCCACCTCCGCTACGCCGACATAGGGGCGCGGATTGCGCTCGCGCACGGCCGTCACTTCGCCTTCCAGCTTGCCGTCGCGGCTGCGGTGCATGACCACCACCTCTACGCGGTCGCCATCGAGGGCGTTGAGCGTATTGCGCTGATTGACGAAGATATCCTGCTCGAGCCCCTCGACCACCACATAGAGTGACCCGGCGGAGGTCATCTGTGCGATGCCTTCATGGTGGGGCAGGTGGCGGTGTGTGAGACGGTATTTGCCGCGTGCGCACTCCTCGATGACCCCCTCGTCGTAGAGACGATCGAGGATCATCAGCGTCTCACGCCGTCCGTCGCGATCGGCTCCGCCCGATGCTGCTGCTAGGTGTTTGAGCGAGAATCGGTTGTTGGGGAACTCGCGAAAGAGGGTGATGATGAGCGAAGCTCGGTCGCGGTTGCGGCGCTGTTTTTTCTCTTTTTTCATCGTTTCAACACTTCGTGTGTAAGTGCCACCATCACTCCTGCACCCGTCGGGATAACCTCTTCCGAGGGGGCATAGGTGGCCGTATGTGAACGCCCTGCCTCACTGCCTACGCCTAAGCGGTAGAAGAGCGAGGGGTAGCGTTGGGTGTAAAAGCCGAAATCCTCGGCCGTCATCAATTGTGAAATGGTGTGGCAGGGAACAGCCAGCTCGGCAGCTGCGCTGCGGGCCAAGGCCGTCAGCTGCGCGTCGTTCTGCACGCTTGGGTAGCCGTGGTTGATATCCACTTCGATCTTCGTCTGGTGCTCGCGGTCGATCTCCTCTGCGATGCGGTGAATGGTGCGGTGGGCTTCGGCGCGATCCTCCTCGGAGAAGGTACGCAGCGTGCCTTCGATCTGTACCGTGTTGGGGATTACATTCGTAGCCCCCTCGGCCATCAGGCGACCGATCGAGAGCACGCGCAGTTGCTCGGGGTCGTTGAGACTCAGGAGTCGGGTTGTGAAGGCAGCCGCTGCCGCCACGGGGTCATGCAGCAGGTGTCGCATTGCACCGTGTCCGCCGTGTCCTGTAACGCAGAAGCGCAGCTCGTCGCTTGCGGCCATGAGTGCCCCCTCGCGCAGACCAATCTCACCGAGTGGCAGTTGCCAATCGACATGCTGGCCGATGACCGCCTCTACCGTGTAGTTGGCAAAGGGCTCTTCGCTCAGCACGATCGATGCGCCGCCGGGGTTGCACTCCTCGCCCGGCTGAAAGAGTCCGAATACGACCCCCGCAAAGTCGGGCTGATGGTGCAGACGCAGCAGCGCCTCATAGAGCATGGCGGCGTGCAGGTCGTGTCCACACGCGTGCATCACCCCTCGATGCTCGGAGGCGTACGGCAGGTCGCTCTGCTCCTCGATCGGCAGGGCGTCGATATCGGCGCGTAGCACCACGGCACGCTGTGCCGTTTCGGGGGTTGTCAGTGAGCCCTCGATGCGCGCCAGGATGCCTGTGCGGGCAATCGGACGCCAGGCGATGCCGGCAGCGGTGAGCTGCTCGCCGATAAAGGCGGCAGTCTGGTGCTCCTCGAACGAGAGCTCAGGATGGCGGTGCAGATGACGACGAAACTCGATCGAATTCATGCAGGAATAATTTTGAATTCTAAATTTTGAATTTATCAGAAGATTGCCTTTGCAATCTGAATGATATTTTCAGCCTTGCCCATCGGATAGTAGTGGAGCACGGGGATGCCCGCCTCTTTCAACTCGCGACTCTGGGCAATGGCCCACTCCGTGCCGATTTGGCGCACGGCTGCCTTATCTTCGGCGTGTGCCAACACCTCACGGCGCAGCTCCTCGGGGATGTGACACCCGAAGGTCTCGGGCAGCAGCGTGAGGTGGCGTACCGTGGCGAGGGGCTTGAGACCCGGAATGATCGGTACCTCGATGCCGATGGCGCGGCATCGGCGCACAAAGTCGAAGAAGCGGTTGTTGTCGTAGAAGAGTTGCGTGATGATGTACTCGGCGCCGGCATCGACCTTCTCTTTCAGGTGGATGAGATCCTCCTCGGCCGACGCAGCATCGCCGTGTGTCTCGGGGTAGCCCGCCACGCCAATCGTGAAGGTGGAGTGGTGGCACTCCTCGACCTGCCCGTCTACAAACTCACCTCGGTTCATCGCTGCCACCTGGCGTACCAGATCTGCCGCGTGGGCGTGGCCGTCGGTGTGGGGCGTGAAGTGCTCCTCGCCCTTCAGGGCATCACCGCGCAGTGCGAGGATGTTGTGCAGCCCCAGGAAGTCGAGGTCGATGAGCGCATCCTCAATGTCGTAGCGTGAGAGACCGCCGCAGATCAGGTGGGGCACCACCGTGACGCCATACTTCTGCTGAATGGCCGCTGAGATACCCACCGTGCCCGGACGACGGCGCACGATGTGGCGGTGGAGACACCCGTCAGCGAGGCGTTCCTCCTGCACGCTTTCGCGGTGGAAGGTGACATTGATATAGGCCGGATCAAAGGGCATCAGTCGCTCGATGGCCGCCGAGATCCCCTCCATCCCCTCTCCTTTGAGCGGGGGGAGCAGCTCGAAGGCGAAGCGCGTGGTCTGGTGCGCTTGCGCATCGCGGATCAGTTCTACAACATTCATAGGTTGTTCGGTATCAGTTTTCGAATCTCCTCCTCAGAGAGGGTGTGGCGTGCAGCGTAGTCGGCCAGCTGCTCGGCGTCGATGCGGCCGATCGAGAAGTACTCTCCGTCGGCAAAGAGCAGACCGCAGAGTGCCTCTCCCGGGTCGATCATCCAATTCTCGGTGAGCTTCATCGAGGTGGTGATCTCTACGGCCAACAGATCGAATACGGTGCGCTTGAGCGAGTGGTCGGGCGAGGCCGGATAGCCGAAGGCCATGCGGCGACCGCGATACTGCTCGCGGATAATCTCCTCGGGCGTGAGCTGAGGACCGCTCTCGTAGCCCCACATCGAGCGGCGCACGAAGCTGTGCACACTCTCCATGAAGGCCTCGGTCAGGCGGTCGGCCAAGAGCTTGGCCAGCATGGCACGATACTCGTCGCCCTCCTCGCGGAAACGCTCGGTGAGCTTCTGCAGACCTACTCCGCCCGTCAGGGCAAAGCAACCGATGTGATCCCCTTTGGGGGCAACCAGATCGGCCAGCGAACGATGCTCGCTACCGTGCGTCTGATTGCGCAGCATCGGCAGGCGCACCTCGCGCCCTTTGGGGTTTGTAACCCAGATGTCATCCCCCTCCGAGCGGGCGGGGAAAATGCCTACGACACCCTGCAGGGTGAGCAGCTTCTCCTCGCGGATCTGCTGCAGAAGGGTCTGCGCATCGCTCCAGAGCTTGCGCGCCTCCTCTCCCTTCTCGGGATGGTCGAGCACCTCGGGGTAGTGTCCCTTAATGCCCCAGGCTGTGAAGAAGAAGTTCCAGTTGATCAGCGGCTCAACGGTTGCAATATCGAACTCGGGGAAGACAAGTCGTCCTATATGTTGCGGTGCAACGGGCTTGTGAGGCTTCGCAGGACGCCCCTTTTGGCGTGCCTCGGCGAGCGATACAAGCGGTTGCTCGGCATCGCGTTGTGCATAGTTTTGGCGCAGGCGCTCCTGCTCGGCGCGCATCGCCTCGGCATAAGCCGTCCCCTCCTCGCCCAGCAGACGAAGCAGGTGCTGGCTGTTTTGGCTGGCATCGGCCGAGTGGAGCACTACACCGCGGTAGTGCGGAGCCATCTTGACGGCCGTGTGCAGCGGGGAGGTGGTCGCACCACCCACCACTACGGGGATTGTCAACCCACGCTCCTCGAGCAGGCGACAGATATGGATCATCTCGTCGAGCGAGGGGGTGATCAGGCCGCTGAGGCAGATGGCATCCACCTGGTGGACAATCGCCTCCTCGATGATGCGTTCGCCCTCGACCATCACACCCAGGTCGATAATCTCAAAGCCATTGCAGGCCATCACGACCGAGACGATGTTCTTGCCGATATCGTGCACATCGCCCTTCACCGTAGCGAGCAACACCCGCCCGGCCTTGCGCTCCGAGGCGCTCCCCTGCTCGATGTAGGGGGTGAGTACCGATACGGCACGCTTCATCACGCGAGCACTCTTGACTACCTGTGGCAGGAACATCTTGCCCTCTCCAAAGAGCTTGCCTACCTGCTCCATAGCGGGCATCAGCAGTGTGTCGATCACGGCGATCGGGCTTTGCAAATTTTCGTAGGCCTCCAAGGTGTCCTGCTCGATATGGTCGGTTACGCCCTTCAGCATGGCGTGGTGCAGGCGCTTCTCGAGCGGGTCGTTGCGCCAGTCGAGCTGCTCGCCGACGCGTTGCTGGCTCTCGCCCTTGATCTGCTGGGCATACTCCGAGAGTCGCTCCGCAGCATCGGCGCGGCGACAGAGGATTACATCCTCGACGCGCTCGAGCAACTCGGCGGGGATCTCGTCGTAGATACGCAACAGCTCGGGGTTCACGATGCCCATATCCATACCGGCCGCAATGGCGTGGTAGAGGAAGGCCGAGTGCATCGCCTCGCGCACGGTGTTGTTGCCGCGGAAGGCAAACGAGAGGTTCGATACGCCGCCCGAGATCTTCGCGTACGGGCACTCCTGGCGGATTGTGCGGGCAGCATCGATGAAGGCCTTGGCGTAGGTGTCGTGTTCGGGAATACCCGTGGCGACGGCCAGAATGTTCGGGTCGAAGATGATCGCCTCGGGAGGGAAGCCATCCTCGGTCAGCAGTCGGTAGGCACGGCGTGCCACTTCGACCTTGCGCTCGTAGCTCTCGGCCTGACCCTGCTCATCGAAGAGCATCACCACCACGGCAGCGCCGTAGCGGCGGATCTTGCGTGCGCGCTCGAGGAAAGACTTCTCGCCCTCCTTGAGCGAGATCGAGTTGACTACGGCGCGTCCCTGCACCACCTCCAGGCCGGCCTCAATCACCTCCCAACGCGAGGAGTCGATCATGATCGGTAGGCGGGCGATCTCGGGTTCGGATGCCACGAGCAGGAGGAAGGTGCGCATCGCCTCTACGCCGTCGATCATACCGTCGTCCATGCAGACATCGATGATCTGCGCGCCAGCTTCGACCTGTGCGCGGGCTACGGAGAGCGCCTCCTCATAGTTCTTCTCGCGGATCAGGCGGGCAAACTTGGCCGAGCCGGCCACATTCGTGCGTTCGCCGACATTCGTAAAGTTCTTTTCAGGGGTTACTGCGAGGGGCTCCAGACCGCTCAGTAGGGTGGTATGGTTCGCCTCGGGCAGCGGACGCGGCGAGTATTCGCCGACAATCTTCTGCAACTCGAAGATGTGTGCGGGGGTTGTACCGCAGCAGCCACCCACGATATTCAACAGACCACGCTCGAGATAGGTGCGGATCACTTCGGCAAACATCTCCGGGGTCTCGTCGTAGCCACCTGCAAGGTTGGGCAGGCCGGCATTCGGGTGAGCCGAGATGCGGCATGGGGCCACGGCTGCCAATCGCTCGAGGTAGGGGAGCAGGTCGCGTGCGCCAAAGGCGCAGTTCAGTCCGATCGAGAGGAGCGGTGCGTGCGTGAGTGAGGCGCAGAAGGCCTCCACGGTTTGACCCGAGAGGGTGCGACCGCTCTTGTCGGCCAGCGTACCCGATACCATCACGGGCAGTTTGCAGCCCGCCTCCTCGATGGCGAAGAGCGCAGCCTTGGCGTTGAGCGTGTCGAATACCGTTTCGATGAGGATCAGGTCTGCACCACCGGCCACGAGGCCGCGGATCTGCTCGGTGTAGGCCGCCACGAGCTCCTTGAACGAAAGCTCGCGTGCTGCGGGGTTCTCGACTTCGGCCGAGAGCGAGAGCGTGCGGTTCGTCGGACCGACCGATCCGGCTACGAAGCGTGGCTTCTGCGGATTGAGTGCCGTGAAGCGGTCGGCTGCGCGACGGGCAATCTGAGCCGCCGTGCGGGCAATCTCCTCGGCTAGGTGCTCTACGCCGTAGTCGCGGAGCGATATAGCGTTGGCATTGAAGGAGTTGCAGGTGATAATATCGGCGCCGGCCGTGAGGTATTTCTCGTGAATCGCCTCGACTGCAGCGGGCTGCGTGAGCGAGAGCAGATCGCCACAACCCTTCAGGGGGTGGGGATGGTCGGCGAAGCGCGTGGAGCGGTAGTCGGCCTCCGTGAAGCCGTTCTGCTGCATCATCGTGCCGAAGCCGCCGTCGAGGAGCAGGATGCGCTCTGCAAGGGCGTTATAGAGTGTTTGTGTCATTGCTTGATGAGTTCGATTTCATAGATTTTCGGCCAGCGCTTTCCGGTTACGAAGATGCGCTTGGTGGCCGGATCGTAGGCGATGCCGTTCAGTACATCGGTCATAGGGGTCTGCTCCGAGGCGGGAAGTAGTCCCGTCAGATCGACCACGCCCTCGATGATGCCGTTGCGCGGATTGATGATCACGATCTGGTTGGTGGTGTAGACATTGGCCCAGATGCACCCCTCGATCCACTCCAACTCGTTGAGGTACTGCACGGCCTGACCGCGCAGGGTCACCGTGCGCGACGACTCGCGCTGGAAGGTCTCGGGGTCGAGCGTGTAGAGGTTCGCCGTGCCGTTGGTCATATAGAGCTTCTCGCCGTCGGTCGTCAAACCCCAACCCTCGCCCATGTAGCGGAAGTCGCGCAACTTGCGCCCCGTCTGGGCGTCGTAGAGGTGGCAGGTGTTTGACTCCCAGGTCAGCTGGTAGAGTCGGTCGCCCAGGAGTGCAATGCCCTCGCCAAACTCCCCCTTCGGAAGGCGTACGAGGGTCGTGTGTCGGCCGCTCTCCAGCTCCACGCGGCGGAGCTCCGAGCGACCATACTCGCCCGTACCCTCCCAGAGGATGCCGTTATCGAACAGGAGGCCCTGCGTGTAGGCGTCCACAGCATGGGGATAGGAGGCCTTGACGCGGTAGGTGTAGTAGGTCGGCTCGACGGGCGCAGGAGCGGTCGAAAGCGCTCGTGTCGAGCGGCTTGAACAGGCTGCAAGCAGCAACAGCGCTCCGACGAGCAGCGTATGTACTTTTCTAAAAGCGTGCATGTCGTGTCTCTTTATCCTACAAAGATACAAAAAGCTGATGAAACAGCCGACGAAAAGCGACTATTTTCTAAAAATAAGCACTTATATTATAAAACAACCGAACTTTTTTTGTACATTTGCACCCCGATTTGTCGTATAGGAAATAAAAGAGCAAGAAATAAACAACATAACAAACATTTAACTATGAAAATTACGAGAGATCAGCGCGAGGGTGGAGTATCGATCCTGAGCGTGAAGGTGGTCGAGAAGGACTACGCAGCCGAGGTCGAGAAGTCGTTGCGCGAGTATCGTCGCAAGGCCAACATTCCGGGCTTCCGTCCGGGCATGGTGCCCATGGGCATCGTTAAGAAGATGTATGGCAAGGGCGTTGTAGCCGAGCAGTCGTACCGTCTGGCTTCGAACAGCGTGTTCGAGTATCTGCAGAAGAACAAGATCGACTACCTGGGTGATGTAATCCCCTCGGAGGAGCAGGGTGACTTCGACTTCGAGAACAACACGGAGTTCACCTTCAAGTTCGAGATCGGTGAGGCTCCGGCCATCAACCTCGAGCTCACGGAGAAGGACAAGATGACCTACAACCGCATCAAGGTTGACAAGAAGATGCACGAGGACTACCGCTCGAACTACCTGCGTCGCTATGGTCGCCTGGTAGAGGTAGAGGCTGTAGAGTCGGATGAGGCGCTGACTGTAACGCTCGACAACGGCGATATGCAGGTTCAGGACGCTTATGTAGGTCTGATCTCGATGAACGAGGAGGAGCGCAAGCCGTTCCTCGGCAAGAAGGTGGGTGATAAGATGCAGGTGAATGTAAATGAGCTCTATAAGACCGCTTCGCAGCGTGCCGCTATGCTGCAGACGAAGGAGGAGGAGCTCGCATCGATCAACCCCGAGTTCGAGATGGAGATCACCAAGATCCGCAAGTTCGCTGAGCCCGAGCTCAACGAGGAGTTCTTCAAGATGGCCTTCCCTGCAGGTAATGTAACGAACGAGAAGGAACTGGATAAGATGCTCGACGAGCAGATCGCTCAGGAGTTGGGCCGCGAGAGCGACTACCTCTTCACGCTCCAGCTGCGCGACATGCTCATCAAGAAGGCTGATCTGCAGATGCCGGTTGCCTTCCTGAAGCGTTGGCTCTACACGATCAACGAGGGCAAGTTCACGATGGAGGAGATCGAGAAGGACTTCGATCAGTTCCTCGTAATGTTCACCTGGAACTACCTGCAGAAGCACTTCATCGAGAACGAGAAGCTGACCGTAACGCCTGAGGAGGCTACGGCCGAGGCTAAGGGTCTGGCAGCAGCTCAGTTCGCTCAGTACGGCATGCCGTCGGCTCCCGAGGATATGCTGGAGGGCTACGCAAAGCAGATCCTGGAGAACAAGGAGCAGGCTCAGAAGATCTACGAGCGTCTGCTTGAGGTGAAGGTGGTTGAGGCTGTAAAGGCTAAGATCAAGGTAACCGAAAAAGCCGTTTCTTCGGAGGATTTTGCAAAAATTGCGAATGAGTTGTAGGGAAATTCCTGAAAATAACTTATCTTTGGACTTTGCAGGCGTGATGTTTGCAAAGTCCTTTTTTTGAAACAACGATTCTATGGCTTCGGAATTTGAAAAATATGCGCGAGGAAAGATGGGTATCAGCTCGCTGAAGTTGCATGACTTCCAGTCGATCTCGTCGGCCTATGTCTCGCCTACGATCATCGAGGAGCGCCGACTCAATGTCGCTACGATGGATGTCTTCTCGCGCCTGATGATGGACCGCATCATCTTTCTGGGTGCACCGATCTACGACGATGCAGCCAACATTATCCAGGCACAGCTGCTCTTCCTCGAGTCGGTAGACCCGGAGAAGGATATTCAGATCTATATCAACTCGCCCGGCGGTTCGGTGACGGCCGGCTTGGGTATCTACGATACGATGCAGCTCGTGAACTGCGATGTGGCCACGATCTGTACGGGTCTGGCGGCTTCGATGGGTGCGGTGTTGCTGACGGCCGGTGCTGCCGGTAAGCGTTCGGCGTTGCCCCATTCGCGTGTGATGATCCACCAGCCGCTGGGTGGCGTGCAGGGTCAGGCCTCGGATATCGAGATCACGGCGCGTGAGATTCTGCGCACGAAGCAGGAACTCTATGAGATCCTCTCGAAGCACTCGGGAGTCTCGATCGAGCAGATCGAGCACGATGCAGACCGCGACTACTGGTTGACGGCAGCCGAGGCGCGTGAGTATGGTTTGATCGACGAGGTGCTCCTCAAACGCGAAAAGTAAGACGATGGCGAATACGAAGAATAACAATAACCGCCGAGGTGGCGGTGATTGCTGCTCGTTCTGCGGTGCGAAGCGCTCCGATGTGGAGATCCTCTTTCAGGGTCTCGAGGGGGCGAACATCTGCAACAAGTGCATCGAGAACGGCTATAAGATCCTGCTTGATAACGAGGTGAAGGTCGAGGGCAAACGCCCCGCTTCTCTGTTGCGTCAGGAGGATCTGATGAAGCCCGTACAGATCAAGGCTTTCCTCGATCAGTGGGTGATCGGTCAGGATGCGGCCAAGCGCGCGATGTCGGTGGCGGTTTATAACCACTACAAGCGTCTGTTGGCAGCGCCGAAAACGGAGGAGGTAGAGATCGATAAGTCGAATATCGTGCTCGTGGGTCCCACGGGTACGGGTAAGACGCTCATCGCCCGCACGATTGCCAAGCTGTTGAAGGTTCCCTTCACGATTGTCGATGCCACGGTGCTGACCGAGGCAGGCTATGTGGGCGAGGATGTCGAGAGCATCCTCTCGCGCCTATTGCAGGTGGCCGACTACAATGTCGAGTTGGCTGAGCGTGGCATTGTCTTCATCGACGAGATCGACAAGATTGCCCGCAAGGGCGATAATCCCTCGATCACGCGCGATGTCTCGGGTGAGGGTGTGCAGCAGGCACTGCTGAAGATCTTGGAGGGTACGACGGTCAATGTGCCGCCTCAGGGTGGTAGAAAGCACCCCGATCAGAAGTTTATCCAGGTCAATACGCGCAACATCCTCTTCATCTGCGGTGGCGCTTTTGATGGCATTGAGCAGAAGATCGCCCAGCGCCTCAATACGCATGCTCTCGGCTTCGGCCGTACGCAGCGTGAGCAGGTCGATCGCGAGAACCTGATGAAGTATATCCTGCCGCAGGATCTGCGTTCGTTTGGTTTGATCCCCGAGTTGGTGGGTCGTCTGCCGGTGTTGACCTTTATGCAGCCCCTGGGTCGCGATGCGTTGCGCTCGATCCTCACCGAGCCGAAGAACGCCATCATCAAGCAGTATGAGCGCCTCTTCGAGATGGATGGTGTGGAGTTGCGCTTCGAGCCTGAGGCGTTGGACTACATCGTGGACAAGGCGACCGAGTTTAAGCTCGGTGCGCGTGGTTTGCGCTCGATTACCGAGGCGATCATGACCGATGCAATGTTCGAACTGCCGTCGAGCGACGAGGAGCGTTTCACGGTGACAGCCGATTACGCCCGCGAGAAGCTCGAGCGTGCTTCCTTGGCACAGCTGCGTCAGGTGGGGTAAGCTGACACGAATTTAGGAGAAAGAGACTAAATAACATACAACTAACTAACACAACAATCAATTATGGCTGCTAATACCGAATTGAAGCGCGTAGCCGACAACATCCGTGTCCTGTCTGCCGCGATGGTCGAAAAGGCCAAGTCGGGCCACCCCGGTGGTTCGATGGGAGGTGCCGATTTTATGGCAATCCTCTTTACCGAGTTCTTGAACTACGATCCGGCGCAGATGGATTATCCCTACCGCGATCGTTTCTTCCTCGATCCGGGTCACATGTCGCCGATGCTCTATGCTACGCTGTCGCTGGCCGGCAACTACTCGATGGAGGATCTGAAGAACCTGCGTCAGTGGGGTAGCGTGACGCCCGGTCACCCCGAGGTGGATGTGATGCGCGGCGTAGAGAACTCGTCGGGCCCGCTGGGTCAGGGTCACGCCATTGCGCTGGGTGCAGCAATTGCAGAGCGCTTCATGGTGGCTCGCTTCGGTGAGTGGATGGCACACAAGACCTATGCCTATATCTCGGACGGTGCTGTCGAGGAGGAGATCTCGCAGGGCGTAGGCCGCATCGCTGGTCACCTGGGTCTGGCCAACTTCATCATGTACTACGACTCGAACAACATCCAGCTCTCGACGAAGGTGGACGAGGTAGATACGGAGGATGTAGCTGCCAAGTACAAGGCTTGGAATTGGAATGTCATCACGGTAGATGGCCACAACTTCGATGAGTTGCGTGCTGCGCTGCAGGCTGCTAACGCCGAGACGGAGCGTCCGACGATCATCATCGGTCGCACGATCATGGGTAAGGGCGCTGTGGCTGCCGATGGCTCGTCGTTCGAGGATAAGGTTTCGACCCACGGTCAGCCGCTGTCGGCTGCCGGTGCCGACTTTGCCGGTACGATCAAGAACCTGGGTGGTAATGTAGAGGAGCCGTTTGAGATCTTCGCAGAGTCGGAGGCTGCCTTTGCTGCCCGTAAGGAGGCACTGAAGGGCTGGGTTGCCGAGCAGAAGGAGATCGAGGCTGCATGGCGTTCGGAAAACAAGTCGCTGGCTATTAAGCTCGACCGCTTCCTGAAGAATGAGCTTCCCGAGATCGACTACAAGGCGATCGAGATGAAGCCCGACCAGGCTACGCGTGCCGCTTCGGCTACGGTACTTTCGGTTCTGGCCGACAAGGTAGAGAATCTGGTGGTGGCGTCGGCCGACCTCTCGAACTCGGATAAGACGGATGGTTACCTGAAGAAGACGACCGCCTTCCAGAAGGGCGACTTCACGGGTAAGTTCTTCCAGGCAGGTGTTTCGGAGCTTACGATGGCCTGCGTGATGAACGGTATGGCTTTGCACGGTGGTGTGATCCCCGCTTGCGGTACCTTCTTCGTATTCTCGGATTATATGAAGCCGGCCGTGCGCCTTTCGGCTCTTATGCGCCTGCATGTGATCTATATTTGGACCCACGACTCGTTCCGTGTGGGTGAGGATGGTCCTACGCATCAGCCGATCGAGCACGAGGCTCAGGTGCGCCTGATGGAGCACCTGAAGAACCACCACGGCGAGCGTTCGATGGTGGTACTGCGCCCGGCTGACGGCGATGAGACGGTGACGGCTTGGAAGCTCGCCCTCGAGGAGGAGCGCCCCGTAGCACTTGTGCTCTCGCGTCAGAACATCAAGACGCTGCCGACGCTTGGCAGCCAGCGCCGCGAGGAGGCTGCCCAGGTAACGAAGGGTGGTTATGTGGTGATGGATGCTGCACAGCCCGAGGTGGTGCTGGTGGCTACCGGTTCGGAGGTTGCAACCCTCGTGGAGGGTGCTGAGAAGCTCACCGAGGAGGGTATCGCTGTGCGCGTGGTGAATGTGCCGAGCGAGGGTCTCTTCCGCGATCAGCCCCGTTCGTACCAGGAGAGCGTCCTCCCCGTAGGTATTCCTCGCTATGGTATGACCTCGGGTCTGCCCGTGAACCTGCTGGGTCTGGTAGGTGAGAACGGCGTGATCCACGGCATGGACCACTTCGGCTATTCGGCTCCTTACAAGGTGCTCGATGAGCAGTTCGGTTACAACGGTGCAACCGTGGCCGAGGAGGTGAAGAAGATGCTTGGAAAATAAACCTATATCACTTCTGACAAAAAAGGGTTGTAGCAACGAGTTGGTTGCACAACCCTTTTTTTATGCTTATTTGTACTGAATTTCGGAATTATTCGTATATTTGCACCGATTTCGAGTACTAACTAAACAGAAAATCATGAACAAATTGATGAAAGTATTGGTGGTTGCTGTTGCGCTTGTGGCAACGGTTTCGACCTATGCGCAGAGCGCAGCTGACAAGCTTGTGGGCGTCTATCACGCCGTAGAGGAGGGTAAGGAGTCGAAGATCCGCTTCACGAAGCAGGAGGATGGCACCTACCAGGGTCAGATCATCTGGTTGCTGCAGCCGAACAATCCGGACGGCTCGCGCAAATACGACACCAAGAACCCCGATCCGAAGCTCCGCCAGGTGCCTGCCGATCAGGTGGTGATCGTCTATGGTGTGCGTTACAACGCCGAGAAGCAGTGCTGGGAGGGTGGTAAGGTCTACAAGCCCAACAATGGTAAGACCTACAAGGTTGAGCTTTCGTTCTCGGATGCCAAGACGCTCCGCGTGAAGGGATCGCTCGGTCCTGTCAGCCTGTCGCGCTACTGGAACAAGATTGAGTAGGATCGTTTGATAGTTATCAAGAAGCAAAAAGAGAGGTGTCTGCGGACACCTCTCTTTTTGCTTGATGCAAGTTGGCTTGGACTACAAAGCGCCGATCTCGTAGAGGGCGTTGTTTACCTTGCGCGTGGCATCGGCCGAAGCAGCGAACTTCTCCTGCTCCTCCTTCGTCAGGTCGATCTTCACGATCTTCTCTACGCCCTTCTTGCCCAGTACTACGGGAACGCCGATGCAGATATCCTCCTGACCGTACTCACCCTCGAGGTATACCGAGCAGGGAACAACAGCCTTCGTGTCGTTGATGATGGCGTCTACTACCGATGCTCCGGCAGCGCCCGGTGCATACCAAGCCGAGGTGCCCAGCAGCTTCGTCAGCGTAGCACCGCCCACCATCGTGGCAGCAGCAACCTCCTCGAGCTTCTTCTTCGAGAGGAACTGCGTAGCGGGAACACCCTTGATTGAGGCCTTCGACAGAAGCGGCAGCATCGTCGTGTCACCGTGGCCACCGATTACCATACCGTCGATGTCCTGAATGCCTACGCCCGTAGCCTTCGAGAGGTAGCAGCGGAAACGCGACGAGTCGAGCGCACCACCCATACCGATCACGCGGTTCTTCTTCAGACCGGTCGACTTCAGCGTCAGGTAGGTCATCGTATCCATCGGGTTCGAGATGATCACATAGATCGCCTTGGGCGACCACTTGCTGGCGTTAGCCACTACGCTCTTCACGATGTTGGCGTTGATGCCGATCAGCTCCTCACGCGTCATGCCCGGCTTGCGGGGAATACCCGAGGTGATCACGATTACATCCGAGTTAGCCGTTGCCTTGTAGCCCTCGGCGTCGGTTGCCGTCACACCCGTCAGCTTCGTCTTGTAGCCGCAGGTTGCAGCTGCCTGGAACATATCGAGCATCTTGCCCTCCGAAAGGCCCTCCTTAATATCTACCAAAACCACCTCGCTGGCGATGCCGCGAGCGGCCAATACATTGGCACAGGTTGCGCCTACAGCGCCTGCACCTACCACAGTAACTTTCGTTGCCATAATGTTTGAATATACTTTTGAATCGTTAACTTTTAACTCTTAACTCATAACAACAGGGAGCAAAGTCGATGCCTTGCTCGCTGTTACCCGATGCTTGTGCGGCGATTAGCCAATCAGCTCGGCATACTGCTCTGCGGTGAGCAGGGCGTCGTAGTCGGCCGGGTTCGAGACCTTGACCTTGATGAGCCAGCCCTCGCCGTAAGCGTCCTTGTTGACCAATGCAGGGTCGGCATCCACCGCCTCGTTGAACTCCACGATCTCACCACCCATCGGCAGGAAAGCATCGCTGACAGTCTTTACGGCCTCGATCGAACCGAACACCTCACCTGCCTCGAGTGTCTCGCCTACGGTCGGAACATCGACAAAGACGATGTCGCCCAGCTGGCTCTGTGCAAAGTCCGTGATGCCGATAGTGGCCATATCGCCCTCCAACAAACACCACTCGTGGTCGTTCGAATACTTCAAATTAGCCGGTACATTGCTCATAATCTTCTCTTGTTTTTAAGGTATGTATTATTTGTCTGCAAATATAGCTGTTATTTTTCTAACAACAAACTTTTTACCACAAATTCAACCTCCTTGAATCGGTAGCCGCGCAGCTCCCCATCCGCGTGGCGGAGGAGCAGCACGCCGTCGGCCTCTACCCCCTCGATTGTAGCCGTGAACTCCTCTCCGTCGGGTAGGCGGAAGCGTTGTTCGCGGTGCAGGCGATAGAGTTTTGCCGTGTAGTCGGCTGCCAGGGTGGCGTGGTCGCCTCGCTGCAGGGTTGCGTAGCGCGCCTCGAAACAGTGGGTAAAGATGTCGAGCACCGCCTCGCGTGCGAGTGCGTGGCCGAGAATCTGTCGCATCGATACGGGGTTGGGAAGCGAGGGATCGAAGGCGGTCTGGTTGATGTTGATGCCGATGCCGATCAGCGTGCGGCGGAGCTGCATCCCCGAGTAGAAGTGCTCGATCAGGATGCCGACCAGCTTGCGGTCTTCGTGGTAGATGTCGTTCGTCCACTTGATGTGGGTCGTGATACCAAACTCCCGGAAGCAGTCGCAGAGGGCGAGTGCTGCCGCCTCCGAGATGAGAAACTGATCGCGTGCGGCAAGGAATGTGGGCTCCACGATGAGGGTGAAAGTGAGGTTCTCCCCTTCGGGACTGATCCAGGTGTGGCCACGCTGACCGCGCCCTGCGGTCTGCCGCTCGGCAACAATCACATCGCCGTGTGTGTAGCGCGCCTCGCGCGCCTCGTCGTTTGTGGAGGTGAGCTCCTCAAAGCGGTAGATCATCGTCTGTCGGGTTATTTCGTGGCAAAGTATTTCCAGAGCGGTGCGGCGTGGAGGGCCTGGATGATCTGATCCTCGCCCAGCAGCTCGCGCACCTCCTCCTCGCGCATCAGGTGGATGTCGATATCCTCGCTCTCCTCGGCCTGCTGCTCTTGCAGGCGAACAACTCCCTCGGCCAGGAAAGTGTAACTGCGGTTGGTGTGGTTGGTCGGGTTGGGGGAGGTCACCATCAGCTCGCGCCAACTTCCACCGCCATAGCCCGTCTCCTCCATCAACTCACGTTTCGCCGCCTCGAGCGGCTGCTCGCCCTCGTCGCAACAACCGGCGACCAGCTCGTAGCGCGTCTGGCCGAGTGCGTGGCGGTACTGCGAGATCATCACATAGAGCCCCTCCTCGGTGCGGGCAATGACATTGACCCAGGTCGGGAACTCGAAGATGTACCACTCGGGCACGACAGCCCCCGACGGAAGCTGCACCCGCTCACGACGCACCGTGTACCACGGCTCGTGCGAGAGGTATTCGCTCGAAAGTACACGCCAGGGGCGGTGCGAAGGCTCTTTGACCATGTCGCTTGTTTAGCTGATGTTAAACTCGCGCAGCGTGTCGTTCAGGCTCGTCTTCTTGTCGGTCGACTCCTTGCGCTGACCGATGATCAGGGCGCACGATACGCTGTATTCGCCGGCGGGGAACTGCTTGCGGTAGCTGCCCGGTATAACCACCGAGCGGGGCGGCACATAGCCCTTATAGGTGATGGGCTCTGCGCCCGTTACATCGATGATGTGGGTCGAGCCGGTGATCACGGTGTTCGAGCCGAGCACCGCCTCACGGCAGATATGTGCCCCCTCGACCACGATCGAGCGGGAGCCGATGAAGCAGTTGTCCTCGATAATCACGGGTGCAGCCTGTACGGGCTCCAATACGCCACCAATGCCGACGCCGCCCGAGAGGTGGACATGCTTGCCGATCTGGGCACACGAACCCACCGTGGCCCAGGTGTCGACCATCGTGCCCGTGTCGACATAGGCGCCGATGTTGACATACGAGGGCATCAGAATAGCGCCCGGCGCGATGTAAGCACCGTAGCGAGCTACGGCCGACGGCACCACGCGCACGCCCAGTTCATCGTAGCCGTGCTTGAGCTCCATCTTATCATACCACTCGATCTCGCCCCCCTGCATCTTGCGCATGGGCTGGATCGGGAAGTAGAGAATGATCGCCTTCTTGACCCACTCGTTCACCTGCCAGAGGCTCTTCTCGGGGTCGATCGGCTCGGCCGTGCGCAGCTCGCCGGCATCGACCAGGCGCACCACTTCGCGGATCGCAGCCTGGGTTTCGGGCTCATTCAGCAGCGCGCGATTCTCCCACGCTGCCTCGATTATTTGGCGGAATTGTTCCATCGTATTCGGTTTTTATATTTTCTGAACCAAAGGTAGCGATTTTTTTTGTAACTTTGTCGAGCTAAAGCAAAAAGGATGAAAGTTTATAAATTCGGTGGTGCGTCGGTGAAGAATGCCGACGGAGTGCGCAACCTGCGCACGATTATCGACGGAGAGCAGGATCTCTTTATCATCGTCTCGGCCATGGGCAAGACGACCAACGCCCTGGAGCGCGTCTTTGCGGCGGCTCAGCAGGGTGATCTCGCTACGGCACAGCAGGAGATCGATCTGCTGCGTGCTGGCCATACGGAGATCATCGAGGAGCTCTGGAGCGAGCAGGAGGTGCTGCCCCGCGTGGAGGAACTCTTTGCCGACCTGGAACACTTTGTAAAGACGAATGAATATCGCTCGGAGGAGGCCGAGGCGTGGTACGACCGCATCGTGGCCTACGGCGAGTTGGTCTCGACGACCATCGTCTCCGAGTATCTGAACAAGACGGGTGTGAGCAACACCTGGATCGATATGCGCCAAGCCCTGCGCACTGAACAGCGCCATAAGGATGCCGAGGTGAACCTCGCAGCCTCCGAGCCACTGTTGAAGGCGGCGATCGCTGCGGCCGAGACCTCGGTCTTTGTGGGGCAGGGCTTTATCGGCGGAGCGCCCGATGGTACGACCACGACGCTCGGTCGTGAGGGATCGGACTACTCGGCGGCTGTGGTGGCCAATATCCTCGAGGCGGAGTCGATGGCCGTGTGGAAGGATGTGGACGGTGTGCTGAATGCCGACCCGAAGATCTTCTCCAACGCAGTGCAGATTGCCGAGTTGAACTACCTCGATACGATTGAGTTGGCCTACAGCGGTGCGCAGATCATCCACCCGCGCACGATTAAGCCGCTGCAAAACAAGAACATTCCGCTCTATGTGCGTCCCTTCGGTGACAAGCACAAGCCGGGCACGGTGATCCGCGGTATGTCGGCCAAGGTCGATGTCCCCATTCTGATCTTGAAGCGAGATCAGGTGCTGCTGACGATCCGCTCGCGCGACTTCTCATTCGTGCTGGAGGAGAAGTTCGCCACGATCTTCTCGCTCCTCGAGCGCTTCCGTATCAAGGCCAACCTGATCCATAACTCGGCGGTGAACCTGAGCCTCTGCGTCGATCGTAACTGGTACATTGACGAGGCGGTATCGGCGCTGCATGAGGCGGGCTTCGATGTGAAGAAGGTTGACGATGTGGAGCTGCTGACTATCCGTAGCTACACGGACGCCCTTGAAAAGAAGTACGCTCACACACCGCAGGTGTTTATTCAGCAGTTTACGCAATCGACGATGCGTATTGTGCGTAAAAGTGCGAAATAAGAAAATCGCCTAACAAGGTGATGTGTATATGCGAAGAGCCTGTCCGCGGACAGGCTCTTTTGTGTTTCTATATGCAATTCTAAATTTTGAATTCTACATTTTGAATTCTACATTTTGAATTCTACATTTTGAATTTTGCATTGCTCTATCGTTCTCCTTCAAGCCAACTGACGAAGTCGGCCGTGCGGGCGCGGCTGACAAAGACCTCGAAGTTTGGCTTGGGCTCGAGGCTGACCTTCAGGCGGTTGGAGGGGTGCTTCGAGATTGAGGAGATGGCCGTCACGGCCACCGTGCAGTGGCGCGAGATGCGGAAGAAGTGCTGCGGGTCGAGCTGCTCGGAAACCGTGTCGAGCGAGGAGTCGAGGATGTAGCTGCGGTTCTCGCTGGTCACTAGGTGGGTGCTCTTATCCTCGGCGTAGATGTAGGCCACTTGCGCCGTGTCGATCACCGAGAGGCGGTCGCCAAACTTCACCACAAAGCGACGCTTGTAGTTGGCCAGCTCGGGAGCAATCGCGGCGCGCAGACGCTCGAGGTCGAGGCTCGAGTTTGCCCCCTCGGTTGCGAGGGCTTGGCGACAGCGTGCTACGGCTGCCTGCAGCTGCTCGTGGCAGATCGGTTTCAGCAGGTAGTCGATGCTATTGATACGGAAGGCTTTCACGGCGTAGTTGTCATAGGCGGTGGTGATGATCACCTTACCCTTGACCTCGGTGCGGGCAAAGATGTCGAAGCACATGCCGTCGGATAGCTCTACATCCATAAAGATGATATCGGCTCGGTGATCCTCCGCCTCGAGCCAGCGCACAGCCCCCTGCACCGAGCTCTCGACGCCGACCACCGTGAGGTCGTCGAAGAGGCGTTCGATGGCGCGTTTGAGATTGGCTTGAGCGGGGATTTCGTCCTCGATAATCAGCACATTGTATTGTTTCATAAGAGCGGTATTTGAACAGTGAAATGGGTCTTGGTCTGCTCGATCTGGATCGTGCGATCCGACAGATCGAGGTATTGGTCGCGGATGTTCTTTAACCCCTTACCCGTCGAGGCCTGTCGGCTGAGGCGCAGCTGGAGGTTGTTCTCCACGATGAGCATCTCGTTGCGATCCGTGATCGTAAGCACGAGCGGTTGCTCGGGGCTGACGATGTTGTGTTTGGTAGCGTTCTCGATCAGCAGCTGCAAAGCGCAGGGAATCACATGCTTGCGCATGGCCGATTCGGAGAGATCAAAGTGCACGACAAAGCCGCTGGTGAAGCGCTCCTGCAGCAGGTCGATGTATTTGCGGGCAAAGTTCACCTCCTCGCTCAGGGGGACGAGCTGCTCATCCTCGGTCTTGAGCATGTAGCGGTAGCAGTCGGCCAGCTTGCGGATGAAGGCTCCGGCGCGCTCGTTCTCCTGCTCCTGCACGAGGTAGTCGAGGATGTTGAGTGAGTTGAAGAGGAAGTGCGGATTGATCTGCATCTTGAGCTTGTTGTAGCGGAACTGCGCCAGGTGCTTCTTGCCGCGCTCGCTGTGGAGGGCGGCCTTCGAGGTAAAAGCATAGACGAGCAGCTTCATCAGCGCAAAGACCACGATGTCCGAGAGGAGTGTCACGGCAAAGAGCCGCAGGAAGGGAACCCAGGCAAAGGGGTAGTTGTTGCCGTGGGGGAAATCGTAGTATACGAGCAGGGCCAGCAGTGCCGAGTAGGCAATGATCAAGAGGGTAGTGAGCAGTCGACGCACCTCGCTGTGGGCGATCTGGTGGCGACGGAAACCCACCAGGAAGAGATTGCCGCAGAGGAGCATGAGCACGGCAGTCGTGTTGCTGAAGAGGCGTTGGAACTCCTGGTAGATGGAGCTCTGCGCAAAGTAGTCCGACGAGAAGATCAGCGTATAGGAGATGCGGAAAAGCAGGATCAGCGCCATGAGCATCAGCAGCTGAGCCAGGGGCGGATTCCAACCCAGGGGTCGCTCCTGCTGCGCTTGGCGTCGGCGCGAAAAGAGGTAGATGCACCAGCCGAGCAGCTCGGTGTAGAGCGCCGTAGTGATCGTCGAGGCAACGATCGGGTTGGGAAGGATCATCTCGATCAGGAGAGCACCCGAGCCACCAAGTAGGTAGCCGGCGAAGGTGCCGATAAGGGTCCATACGGCAATCAGCTCGGTTTTTAGGTGGTAGCGCAGGGCGATGATCACGATCAGCGAGATGGTCAGCACCGTCAGCGGCAAGTCATCGATATGATCCACCAAACGACTCATGCAGGCAATGAATGCATGGGCCGCGGCAAAGAGGTGGATGATGGCCGGCGTGGAGATGGATCGGTGTTTCATCGGCTGTTTTTGATTACGCACTTTTTGAGAGAATAAAGGTAGTTTCTTTTTGTTGTTTTTGCAAATTTTCTTTCAATTCTTGTAAGTGATAATTTTATTTTCGCTTCATCTGCTTTATCTCGCCATTCGTCGTCTTTTTATTGCCATTCGTCGTAGGTGGGTTGTTTGTTTCTTTGCTATTTTTTATATTTGTATAACCGAAACTGCCTAAAAAGTAAAAAACCGAAATAGAACCATGTTGAAAAAACCTGAATTGTCATTCTGGCAAATGTGGAACCTGAGCTTCGGCTTCTTCGGAGTTCAGATTGCCTACGCACTGCAAAGTGCCAACATCAGTCGTATCTTCGCCACGCTCGGCGCCGATCCGCACGATTTGAGCTTCTTCTGGATTCTCCCCCCGCTGATGGGTATGCTCGTACAGCCGCTCGTGGGTAAGTGGAGCGACAAGACCTGGTGCAGCTGGGGTCGCCGTAAGCCCTACCTCTATGTGGGAGCATTGGTGGCGGTAGCCGTGATGGCTTTCCTGCCGAATGCCGGCTCGCTCGGCCTGACGGTCAAGATGGCCATGATCTTCGGTCTGGTGATGCTCATGCTGCTCGATACCTCGATCAACATGGCCATGCAGCCCTTCAAGATGATGGTGGGTGACATGGTCAATGAGCGCCAAAAGGCCAAGGCCTACTCGATCCAGAGCCTCCTGTGTAATGCCGGTTCGCTCGTGGGCTACCTCTTCCCCTACATCTTCACCTGGATCGGTATCCAGTCGGTAGCTCCGAAGGGCGTTGTGCCCGACTCGGTGATCTACTCGTTCTATGTGGGTGCTGCGATCCTGATCCTCTGCGTGCTCTACACGGGCATGACGGTCAAGGAGATGAACCCCGAGGAGTATGCCGCCTTCCACGGCATTAAGCCCGCCGAGAAGAAGGAGGAGAAGCCCGGCCTCGTGCATCTGCTGATCCACGCTCCGAAGCAGTTCTGGCAGATCGGCCTCGTGCAGTTCTTCTCGTGGGTCGGCTTCCTCTATATGTGGACTTATACGAACGGCGCCATTGCGGAGACGATCTGGCAGACGACCGACACCGCCTCGAAGGCCTATCAGACGGCCGGTGACTGGGTGGGTGTGCTCTTTGCCGTGCAGGCCATCGGTTCGGTGCTCTGGGCCATCGTTCTGCCGATGTTCAAGCGCGAGAAGATCGCCTATGCTGCCAGCCTTGTGATTGGTGGTCTGGGCTTCATCTCGACCTACTTCATCCACGATCAATACCTATTATTTATATCCTTCCTGCTCATCGGTTGCGGTTGGGCGGCGATGCTGGCCATGCCCTTCGCCCTGCTGACCAACTCGCTTTCGGGTAGCTCGATGGGTGCATATCTGGGTCTCTTCAACTGCACGATCTGTCTGCCGCAGATCATCGCTGCTCTGCTTGGCGGTCTGCTTCTGAAGCTCGTCGGTGGCACGCAGGCCATGATGCTCGTTGTGGCAGGTGTCTCGCTCCTGCTCGGTGCTGTGAGCGTAGTGGGCATCCAGATCAAGAAGCAAGCCTAAACGGAAATACATAACAACAATTTTTTTTTTCAATAACCTAATTATTCACTAACACACTAAAGCGCTATGAGAAAATTTCTCGCAATGTGCATGGGTATCATGATGTTAGGCATCATGACCCCGACCCTCGCAGTCGCCCAAAGCGGTGGTTATGAGGTGAGTGGCGTTGTGCTGGATGCAGCCGGTCTGCCCATTATCGGAGCAACCGTGATTGAGAATGGCACGACGAATGGTACATCGACCGACATCGACGGTAAGTATGTACTGAAAGTAAAGGACGCCAACGCAGTCGTTAGCGTCAGCTACATCGGTTACAAGACCGTTGAGGTGGTAGCCACATCGACCCTCCTGAAGCAGGTGGTGCTGGAGGACGACCTGATGGCCCTCGACGAGGTGGTTGTAATCGGTTACGGTGGTGTCAAGAAGAATGACATGACCGGTTCGGTAGTTGCGATCAAGGCCGAGGAGGTCAATCGCGGTGCCGTAACTTCGCCCGAGCAGCTCATGATGGGTAAGGTTCCGGGTCTGTTGGTAACGCCCGCTTCGGGTGAGCCGGGTACGGGTGCGCAGATCCGCATCCGCGGTAATGCCTCGCTCAACGCTTCGAACGACCCGCTGATCGTAATCGACGGCGTGCCCGTTTCGGCTGAGGGTGGTGCCGGTATGGCTAACCCGCTCTCGTCGGTGAACCCGAACGATATCGAGTCGATGACCGTGCTGAAGGATGCTTCGGCTACGGCTATCTACGGTTCGCGTGCATCGAACGGTGTGATCATCATCACGACGAAGAAGGGTCAGGGTAAGGGTCTGCAGGTGAGCTACAACTCGAGCTACACGGTGAAGACCAACACCAACCAGATCGATGTGATGAACGGTCCGGAGTATGCTGATTACATGCTCAACAAGTACCCCGCCATGTCGGCTTCGGATAAGGAGAAGATCGCCAGCATGATCGGTTACAATCGTCATGTTTACGATACGAACTGGCAGGATCTGATGTATCAGACGGGCTTCTCGACCGACCACAACTTCTCGCTCTACGGCAACTCGGAGAGCGGCCTGCTGCCCTATCGCGTAACGACCGGTTACAACTACGATGAGGGTACGGTGAAGGGTGGTGAGAACCAGCGCCTGACGGTGGGTGTAAACATCGCTCCGAAGCTCTTCGACGAGCACCTGACGGCTACCTTCAACTTGAAGGGTATCTACAACAAGATCGACAAGACGAACAACGCTGTGGGTGCCGCTATGGTATACGACCCCACGAAGCCGATCTACTTCTACAATCCCGATCGCACGATCAACTACGATGTTGCGAATGGTTTCTACAACCACGGTAGCTTCGTAAACGGCACCTTCATGCCCAACACGAACGCTACGACCAACCCGATGTCGACGCTCAACAGCTACCAGGATTCGTACGCCACGCTGCGTTCGATCGGTAACATGCAGCTCGACTATAAGATCCACGGTTTCGAGGATCTGCGCCTGAACCTGAACCTGGGTTATGACCTGGCTCAGAGCGAGGGTCAGAGCTACCACACGCGTGGTTCGTTCGACAGCCTGAAGAATGGTGCGTTGGACGGCTACAGCGACTGGCGCAGCTACACGGCGAACACCCTCTTGGAGTTCTATGCTAACTACAACAAGGAGTTCGGTGTTCACCGCCTGGATGTGATGGCCGGTTACTCGTGGCAGCACAACTTCGTGAAGAACAAGAGCATCAGCTACCTGAACTCGGATCGTACGCAGTACCACCCGTCGAGCGAGACGGAGGAGTCGCGCCGCCCGCACACCTGGCAGGAGTACTACCTCGTATCGTTCTTCGGTCGTGTGAACTACTCGATCGACTCGCGCTACCTGTTCACCTTCACGCTGCGTAACGACGGTACGTCGCGCTTCTCGAAGGACAACCGCTGGGGTATCTTCCCGTCGGCTGCCTTCGCTTGGAACCTCGCACAGGAGAAGTTCCTCGTGGACGCTCGCGCACTGTCGGCTCTGAAGCTCCGCCTCGGTTGGGGTCAGACCGGTCAGCAGGAGGTTCCGGGTGGTTACTATCCCTACATCCCGACCTACTCGTACCTGAACAGCAACACGGCTCAGTACTTTGACGGTGTTGCCGGTACGCTTGCTCCGAACAGCTACAATGCAGCCCTGAAGTGGGAGACCACGACGACCTACAACGCCGGTATCGACTTCGGCTTCTTCTCGGGTCGCATCAACGGTGCGTTGGACTACTACTATCGTCATACGACGGATCTGTTGAGCGAGGTTGATATCCCGACCGGTATGAACTTCACGAACCGCCTGATGTCGAACATCGGTGAGATGAAGAACCAGGGTGTCGAGCTCTCGTTGAACTTTGTTCCCGTTGAGACGAAGAACTGGCGTTGGACGATCGGCTTGAACGGTACCTGGCAGCAGACCGAGATCGGCAAGCTCAACGACGATGGCTATGTACGCGTGGGTGAGACGATGTCGGGTACGGGTGGTCCGTCGGCAATCCACTACGAGGGTTACCAGCCCTACACCTTCTACCTCTATCAGCAGGCCTACGACGCAAACGGCAAGCCGATTCAGAACACCTTTGTTGACCGCGATGGCAACGGTGAGATCTCGGAGAGCGACCGTTATGTGACGGGTTGCAGCGCAACGCCCGACTTCTACTACGGTATCAGCACGCAGCTGACCTACAAGAATTGGGACTTCGGTCTGAATGCTCACGGTTCGATTGGTAACGAGGCAATCAACAAGACGGCAGTCGACAACTCGACTACCTTCATGTCGTCGCTCGGTTACAACTACCTGACGAACTTCAACGAGTACCACTTCCGCACGGGCTTCACGGGTCAGAACACGACGGCTCAGTACTACTCGGATATGTTCATCGAGGATGCATCGTTCTTCCGCGTGGATGACATCAACCTCGGTTACACCTTCCGCAATGTGGGCAAGTCGGATATGAATATCCGCATTGCTGCTTCGTGCCAGAATGTATTTGTTATCTCGGACTACTCGGGTCTTGATCCCGAGAACAGCGATCCGGACGGTGTCTATGGCGAGATCATTCCTCGTCCGCGCCTCTACACGCTGCGTCTGAACATCAATTTCTAATCAACAGCTTCGAAACAATATGAAAAAGATCTTTTTATATAGTGTGGCGTTGCTGACTGCGGGTTCGCTGATGTTCACCTCGTGCGTGGACGACCTGAATACGAAGCCCCTGTCGCCGAATGTGATCACAGCCGATGTGGCCTTCGCTGCTCCTGAGAGCTACGCCCAGTATGCTAACTACGCATACGCCTACTTCTCGTTCGTTTCGCAGGGCGATCCGGGTAGCTCGGATATCGCTGTGGACAACGCCGGTCAGAGCGAGTACATTCGCCAGTATATGGCTCTCAATGAGCTGGCTGCTGACTCGTTCCAGATCATCGACGCTTGGTCGGATGACTATGTGAAGCCTCTGCAGTATGGCTATTGGAACGGTACGAATGCTGCTGTTATGGCTGTTTACCTGCGTGGTTTGAAGGCTATTGCCATGTGCAACCAGTTCCTCGATCCCGCCGTGTCGGGCGATGCAGCTGTTACGGCTCGTGGTCATGAGTCGGTGCTCGACGATGTTCGCGCCTACCGCTCGGAGCTGCGCCTGCTGCGTGCTTTGCACCAGTCGATCCTGATGGATCTCTTTGGCAATCCTCCCGTGGTAACGCTCGAGAGCCTGCAGAGCGGTTCGCTGCCCAAGCAGATGGGTCGTGATAAGCTCTTTACTTGGATCGAGACGGAGCTCAAGGAGCTTGTTAATGATCCGAACCTCTCCGATACGCCGATCGCCTACCCGCGTCTGTCGAAGGGTGCCGCTTGGGCTATTCTGGCTCGCCTCTACCTCAATGCCGAGGTTTACACGGGCACGGCTCGCTGGTCGGATGCCAAGACGGCAGCCGAGAAGGTAATTACGGAGGGCGGCTACGAACTCTGCGGCAACTACAAGCACCTCTTCATGCAGGATAACACGACGAATGGTGCTCAGAAAGAGTTCATCATTGCAGCGATGTACGATACGCAGACCACGCCGAGCTACGGTGGTACGACCCACCTGGCTGTGGCTACGGTGAATGAGACGCTGAAGACCAAGGCTCACGAGCTGCTCGGTCTGGCTAATCCCATCTACAACGGTTCGTGGAACGGTTACCATGTGTCGGATGATTTCGTGATGAAGAATTTCGACCTGAAGGGTGTGAATTGGGAGAACAACGGTGACGCAATCACTTGGGGTTACGATGTGGCGGCCAGCGACCAGCGTGCAGCCTTCTGTAACTACAAGATGTCGAAGGATTTCACGAACGAGACGAGCGAGCTGAACAACGGCTGGTTCTGCTTGAAGTGGATGCCCATTACGACCGACAACCGTTCGTATATGATCGAGCAGGGTAACGACTTCTCGTCGGCCGACTTCCCGATCTATCGTCTGGCTGAGATGTACCTGATTTCGGCCGAGGCAGAGGCTCGCATCAACGGCGGTACGCTCTCGTCGACCGACGCCGGCTACCAGCGCATCAAGGCGATCCGTCAGCGTGCAAACGGTACGGACGATGTGATGCCGATGACGCTCGACCTGGATTACATCCTCAAGGAGCGTGCTCGCGAGCTCTACTGGGAGGGTCACCGTCGTACGGACCTGATCCGCTACGGTTACTTCCTTTCGGCTACCTACCCCTGGCCGAACAAGGGTGGTATTGCTAACGGTGTAGCAACGCTCGACAGCCACCGTACGGTTTATCCGATCATCTCGTCGGATATGATCACGAACGGTGCGTTGGATCAGAACGAAGGCTATCCCCACCACTAAAATGCCTAAATCGCAAAAAATAGAACAACTATGAAATTTATCAAATATTTATCGCTGTTTGTCGCTGCCGCTGTTGCCTGCGTTTCGTGCGAGACGGGCATTGAGAAGGAGCAGCTGCTGCCTGCCGAGGAGGTTCAGGCGCTGGTGCTGGCCGAGCAGAGCGATATCGTTATCAATGCTGATAACATTCAGAAAGATAGCCACGAGAGCATTTCGTTTACCTGCACGAAGGCCAACTTCGGTGTTCCCGTACAGGTGAGCTATAAGCTCTATTTCAAGACCGAGAGCGCCGAGACGCTCGCTGCCGAGTCGACGCGTAACATCTTTACGATCGATAAGCAGACGATCAACGGTCTGGTGGTAAACCAGCTGGGCGTAGCGGCTAACGAGGCTGCCGATGTAAGCGCTTATGTAGTGGCTTATGCCGGTGAGTCGGATCTCTGCACGCCGCAGTCGAATCTGATCACTTTCAATGTACAGACCTTCAAGGCTGCCCTGCGCAACTACTACATCTGCGGTGCATTTGTAGGTGGCTGGAAGATCGATCAGGCTGTTGAGATTTGGGAGACGGCCGGTGGCTCGAACATCTACGAGGGTATGTACAACTTCACGGACCAGGGCGACGGTAACTCGGGCTTCAAGGTGATGCCGAACCGCGCTTGGGACGGTGGCGAGAAGGGCTACGACTACTTCGAGAACGATGGTCAGTTCTCGTCGTCGAGCGATGGTAACCTCCAGCTGCCCGCAGGTATCTGGCAGGTAAGCATCGACCTGGGCAAGAAGACGATCGCAGCGAAGGGCTACTCGCAGGTAGATATCATGGGCTCGTTCGACGGTTGGGCTAACCCGATGCTGATGAACTACGACTATGCATCGAACTGCTGGGTATCGGCTTCGACGGTAAACGGTGGTGATGAGTACAAGATCCGCATGAACGGCGGTTGGTCGGAGAGCTACGGTGGCGGTGTTACCGTTTCGGATTCGATCCCGACGGGCTTCGTGATCGAGGGCGGTGACAACATCAGGGTTCCGGGTTCGGGCCAGTTCTATGTCGAGCTGCACGCCGATCGCACGCCGTGGGTTGTAACCTATAAAGCAGCCGAATAATCGACACAGAAAGAGTGTAAAACAGCCATTGGCGGAGTCGGCTCCGCAGGGGTAAACTCCGGCCAATGGCTTAAACAAAACGACAAACAATGAAAATTTTCAGATATTTAACCGCTTTGGCAGCGGCAGCGATGACCTTCACGGCTTGTGAGCAGGATGCTGCCGACCTCTTCTCGACCGATCCGGTGGCTCCTGTGATGGACAAGCCGGCTCCGGTGCTGCTGACCGAGAACTCGACCGTGGAGTCGGTTACCTTCTCGTGGAAAGGTGCGCGTAACCTCGAGGGCGATGTGCTCTACACGCTCTACGCTGAATATGAGGCAGAGACGATCTCGCTGACGACGACGACGAACCTCTACTACACGGCTCCGAAGGAGACGCTGCGTTCGCAGCTGCTCGACGGCTTCGGGCTGGATGCAAACAACAACTTCTCGATCTCGCTTCAGGTAGAGGCCAGCAACGGTGTGCTGGAGCTCGCTTCGGAGGCAGTGACGGTGAACATCTTCATCTACGGTGACTATGTACCCGCTGTGGCATCGCTTGGCGAGGCTGCTGCCGAGGGCCTGGTGCTGACGGAGGATATGTCGGCCGAGGTTGAGCTGTTGAACTGGACGGCTGCCCGCTTCGAGTATGGCAAGACCCCGACCTACAAGGTGGAGGCGCTCTTCAATGAGAAGCGTACGGAGCTGGCCAGCGGTCTGACCTCCACGAAACTTATGGTGAAGCCCGCCGATTTCAACGGCAAGCTGATCGCCATGGGTTGCACGAAGGAGGCTGCCAACACGCTGCAGCTGATCGTGACGGCTGCCCTCGATGGTGAGGGTGCTCCCGCGCTCGAGTCGGAGGCTGTTGAGCTGACCGTTACGCCGTTTACTCCCTCGTATCCCGAGCAGATTAAGCTCTGTGGTGACTTCGGTGGCCACGGCTGGAATTCGGAGGGTAACCTGCCGATCCTGAAGGGTGACAACATCAAGGGTGAGTACCACGGTCTGGTATCGTACTACGGTGCAGAGTGGGGTATGAAGCTCATCTACACGCATCCGAAGTCGGGTGATACGGTATGGGTTGGTGCTACGGCCGATGAGGACGGTGTAAACTACACCATCTCGGACGACAACCTGAACCCCGCTGAGGGTACCTACCTGGTTTATGTAAACCTGGCAGATAGCAAGGTGAAGCTGACGCCCGTAACGAAGATCGGTCTGATTGGTGTTGGTGGCGATTGGGATAACGACATGCTCTTTACCTACAACGCTGAGACGGGTGCTATGGAGCTTCCCGAGACGCTCGAGCACACGGGTGGCGAGTTCAAGGTACGCGTCAACGGTGGTTGGGGCAAGCCTTGGGATGACAACGCCCAGTACAACCTCGGTGGTGACATCAACGACCTGACGATGGACGGCAGCAACCTCAGCCCCGAGGCTGGTGCTTACAAGGTTTCGATGAACCTCTCGACGGCTGACAACTTCAAGCTCAACTTGGAGAAGGTAGGTGATGTTGAGGTGGAGGATCCGATGGATGCCGAGTACAGCCTGATTGGTGGCTTCCCCTCGACGCCGAACTGGGATGCTGACTATGTGGATCTGGAGAAGGGCTCGGATGTATTCACGGCCAAGAATGTAGAGATTCCCGAGGGTACGCAGTTCAAGATTCGCAAGAACCACGACTGGGCTGTCAGCTTCGGTCTGCCCGAGGGCATGGAGAAGTTTACGGTTGGCTCGAAGATTAAGCTCGGTGGTAACAACATCGTGCTGTCGGAGGGCGGTTCGTTCGATATCTACTTCTATCCCAAGACGCAGGAGTGCGCCATCCTGAAGGCTGGCGAGCCCGAGCCTGCAAGCGTGGTATATGCCCTGATTGGTAAGTTCAACGAGTGGAACACCGATACGCAGGTGGTGATGGCGGCTGCTAACAACGGCTATGTAGTTGCCAAGAATGTGAATATCACGGGTGTTGAGATCCCGAACGACGGTTTCAAGATTAAGGATGTGACGACCTGGGACAATAGCTGGGGTTCGGGCTCGGTGGTTGAACTGGGCGTGCCGACCGCAGTAACGAAGGGCGGTGGCAACATGGGTCTGGCTGCCGAGGGCGCATACGATGTTTACTTCAACCCCACGGAGTTGCTGATCATCGTTGTAGCAGCCGGTGCAGACGATCCGACGGGTAGCGAGCCCGCTCCGGAGCCGACGGCAGAGCAGATTGAGGTTGGTCTGATTGGCCTGAATGGTGATTGGAGCAACGATCTGAAGCTGACGCAGCAGGCTGACGGTAGTTACCTTGCAGAGAATGTAGCCATCAAGGCTTCGGATATCTTCAAGGTGCGCAAGACCGGTGAGTGGAAGGACTACTACAACTGGGGTCTGGAGAGCGCTGGTACGATCGAGAACGATGTGCTGACCGACCTGGTTTGCAGCGGTGGCAGTGGCAACATCTCGGTGAAGGCCGATGGCAACTACACGGTTTACTTCTATCCCGAGTTGGAGGGTACGAAGGTGGTGCGCAACAAGCCCGCCAAGATCAAGGTGGTGATGGCTGCTGCTCCCGCTCCGACCCCGGTAGCTTTGGCTACGCCGGTTGTAACGGTTGATCCCGCTTCGGTAGAGGAGGGTCAGGAGAAGGCCGTTGCAGTGGCTTGGGCTGCTGTAGAGAACGCTGCCAGCTACGATGTAGTATTCAACGGTGCTGCTGCCGTGAATGTAACGACGAACGCCTACACGATCGACGCTGCTACGGTAAAGGCGCTGACGAAGGGTGAGTACAAGGTTTCGGTAGTGGCTAAGCCCGCTGCTGATGCTACGGCATACCTCGCATCGGCTGCCGGTGAGGCTAAGCTGACCGTTACGGAGGCTCAGGTGACCCCGACCCCGACTCCGGGCGCTGCTCTCGAGTGGAGCAACGATGTTTGGAAGGCTCTGTATGATCAGCTTGGCGGCAATGAGACCTCTGCTGAGACAATTGATTGCGGTAATGGTCTGATCTTCAGCAAAGGCGGCGGCAAAGGCATCAAGTTGGGCGAGACCGGCGGTGCATATCGTGCTCAGTTGTCGGGTTCGGGTGATGCCAGCGGCAAGACCGCGTTCTTGCTGACTGTTTCGGGCCCCGGTACGCTGACGGTTGACTATCAGGCCAGCGGTTACAAAGAGAACGAGGTTCGCAACCTGGGTGTAGCCATCAACGGCACGAATGTAGACAAAAATGGCTACTTCGCTGATCCTGAAGCTCGTACAGTGAAGGAGGTTGATTGCTCGACTGCAGCTGCCAACTCGACCATCGCCATCTATAGCATGAAGAGTGGTATCCACATCTTCAGCATTAAGTGGACGCCTAAGCAGTAATTGCTGATTACACCTCGATCCTGTGCCCCGAAAGTGGGGCACGGGGTCGTGTCTTGGCCGATGTGCTTTGATCGGCACATCGGTCGCTTTTTTGTGAATGAACAGTAAAGCCATTCCGAATGCGGAATACTCAATGTCATCCCGAACGCGTTAGCGGAGGGATCTACGATATTCCGAAAAGAATTGAATAGAGAAGATTCCTCGTCGGGCAGAGCCCTCACTCGGAATGACATGAAGAGAAGGCCTTCGCCCTCACTCGGAATGACATAAGAGGGGGCTTGTGCGCTCGCTTGGAATGGTATAAACTGTCATCCCGAACGCGTTAGCGGAGGGATCTACCTTATTGAGATGAAACAGTATGCGGTGTATATACTGACCAATGATAATAAAACGGTCTTGTATGTGGGCGTGACGGATCATTTGGAGCGGCGCTTACGCGAACATCGCGAGAGGATTGGAGATGCGTTTACGGCAAGGTATAATGTCTGGAATTTGATATACTATGAGCTATACACAGACATTAGGACAGCCATTGCACGAGAAAAGGAGATCAAAGGTTGGCGACGCGAAAAGAAAGAGCGACTGATAGCTACGATGAATCCACTTTGGATCTTCTTGGATCCGATTGAATAGAGAAGATTCCTCGTCGGGCTGAGCCCTCACTCGGAATGACATGCAGAGAAGGCCTTCGCCCTCACTCGGAATGACATGAAGAGACGGCTTTCGCCCTCGCTCGGAATGACAAGAAACAAAAGGTAAAAAATAAAAAACGATAGACCATGAAACACTTTTTGGATATGTTGCGTCTTTGGACGCTGTTGCTGGCAGCCGGCTTAATGGTGGCTTGCGGTGGTGATGGAGGTGCGGGCGATGATCCCGATGGCCCGACAACTCCCACAACGCTTGCGGCATCGCCCTCCTCGCTCTCCTTCGAGGGTGCAGGTGGCACGCAGCAGTTGACGATTGCCTCGCCCACGGGTTGGTCGCTCAGCTCCTCGGCCAGCTGGTGCTATGCCAAGCAGACCGCCGGTCTGAAGGGCACGACGACCGTGGAGGTGGTTGCTGCTGCGAACGAAGGCAAGGAGCGCACGGCGAAGCTGACCCTTTCGGCTTCGGGCTGCAACCCGGTGGAGATCGCTGTGGCGCAGGCCGCACCTCCGGTAGATCCGACGCTTGTGGTGGCTGAGCCCGATAGTTGGGATGGCGTGCGCCGCAGTGATATGATCTATCAGCTGTTGGTCTATGCCTTTGCCGATAGCAATGGTGACAACATCGGTGACTTCAACGGCATCACTGCCAAGATGGACTACATCGCCTCGCTCGGTGCAGGCGCTATCTGGCTCTCGCCGATCCATCCGGCCGACTCGTACCACGGTTACGATGTGACCGATTATACGGCCGTGAATCCCGATTATGGTACGATGACCGACTTCGAGAATATGGTTAAGGCGGCTCACGATCGGGGTATCAAGATCTACCTCGACTATGTCGTCAACCACACGGGTAAGGGTCATCCCTGGTATACGGATACGCTCGAGAAGGGGGAGCAGAGCCCCTATTGGCGCTACTACAACCTCTCCTATAACCCCGCCTCCGAGGTGGCTGCCGGGAAGTTCCCGATGGTCTCGACCTACAATGGCGACGATTGGAAGACCCCCTATGGCATGTCAGAGCCGGAGGCTGCGACCCACCGCTACAAGTTTGTGGTTTCGACCTCGAATGGCAAGCCGACCTCGGTGGTTGTGAGCGAGACGAGCGAGGCGGCACAGAGCCAGAATACGGATTCGAGTGTGAATATCTTCCTCTTCTACGGCAAAGAGGGTGTGGCCTATCGTATGTACGACAAGGGGAATGGTGTTTATGAGCTGATCTGCGACTTCAATTCGCCCTGGGGTTTCCTGGTGCGCACGAGCAACTCGGATTCGTGGCCCTCAGGTACGAAGTATGGTGGCAATGGCTCCTACATCGAGTTGGGTAAGGCCTATGCGCTCAACAATACGACGGCCTCCGACATTCAGTTCGACTATATGCGCTCGCTCAAGATCTTCGCGCCGATCTTCGGTGTATGGATGCCCGAGATCAACTACGGCGTGATTGGCGACCTAAAGAACAATGCTTCCTACCAGCACATCATCGCCTCGGCAAAGGGGTGGCTCGATAAGGGTGTCGACGGCTTCCGCCTCGATGCAGCGAAGCATGTCTACGGCATCTGGTCGATCGACTCGCGCGACTACACCTTCTGGAGCTCGTTCCACAGCGATCTAAACGCCTACTATAAGACCAAACCGCAGTACGAGGGTAAGGATCTCTACCTCGTGGCCGAGATCTTCGACAGCACGGGTGTGGTGAAGGGCTTTGCACAACATACGCCCCTCTCGGCCTTCAACTTCGACTATTGGTGGAATGTCCTGCCGTCGGCGCTCAACAGCGGCAACGGCCGTAGCATCGCCTCGGGTTTGAAGGGCCTGCAGGATCAGCTCAAGAGCGTCAATGCAAACTATGTCGATGCGGTGAAGATGACCAACCACGACGAGGATCGTGCCGGTTCGGGTCTGGAGGGCAATATCAATCGCATGCGTACGGCTGGTATGATCCTGCAGACCGTGTCGGGTCGTCCTGTAGTCTACTATGGTGAGGAGTTGGCCTACACGGGCACGAAGTCGAGCAGCGATATCTATGTGCGCCAGCCGATGCGCTGGAGCGCGACCGAGTATCCGAAGTTTACGGGTGCGTTGGCCGATAATTTCAGCAGCTTCAAGAGCGTGGCCGGTCTGGAGAACGACTCCGAGTCTATCCTCAATGCCTACCGCCAGTTTGGTCAGCTGCGCAACATCTACCCGGCGATGACCAATGCGGGTACGATGACTCCCTGCTACAACAGCAGCAGCTATCCGGGCGCACTCTCGGCCTACTACCGCGAGGCGAGTGGCGTGAAGCTGCTGGTGCTGCACAATGTCGCCGGTCAGACGATCAACTTCACGATCAACGACACGGTCGATAAGGCTGTGGCGCTCATCGGTCAGGTGAAGCGTGATGGTAAGAAGATCACGATGACGGGCCACTCGAGCGTGGTGTTCAAATTAAAATAGCGGGAAGCGTGAAACGGTGGCTTGTAGCGTGGATTTGGCTGTTGGGCTGTGTGGTGCTGGTTGCCTGCGGCGGAGGCGGTGATGAGGGTGGTGGCGATGAACCGTCGACCCCGACCGACCCTTCGACGCCCGAAACGCCTACACCGACGCCGAGCACCCCGACCTACTTCTCGACGGGTTTTATGAAGGGCGGCACGATGTCGTTTGCCCAGTACCTCATCGACAAGGGGCTCATCTATCGGGAGCAGGGGGTGGTAACCGACCCCTACACCTCGATCAAGCGCCACGGCGCTACGGTGGTGCGACTGCAACTCAATATGGTGGCCTTCCCGACCTACAAAGGTGTGGCGATCGATTGGGCGGAGTGGAACCGTGTGGTGGCTGACGCTAAAAAGGCGAAGGCTAATCAGCTCGATCTGGTGCTGACGCTCAAACCCGACACGGATGAATATACGGCTTCGGGGGCGGATCATAACCTGCTGCCGGCCGTGTGGAAGGGTTACAACGAGACCACGCTCGCGACGAAGCTCTACGATTGGGTCTATGCGACCCTGGAGCGCTTGGCCGAGCAGGATATCTATCCGCGTGCTGTGGCCGTGGGCAATGAGGTCAATCTGGGCTTTCTGAAGGCTTCGGCCTCCGACTCGCCCGACATGAACCGCACAGCGCGCCTTCTCAAGCGTGGTTTCGAGGCGGTGGAGGCCTATGCTGCGAAGTATAACCCGCAGGTGCAGAAGATCCTCCACATCGCCAATCCGGCCAGTGCAACCTATGGTGCAGATGCGGCCAAGGCGGCGGGTGTGCCGTTTGACCTGCTGGGCGTATCGTGGTATCCGGGCTATGACCATTCGATGGCGGCCTTCAACAATTCGCCCAAAAAGATGGCCGAGCAGATTAAGGCGCGCTATGGCGCGGAGCTGCTGATCCTCGAGACGGCAGCATCGTTCACCTCGGGCTCGGTCGATGGGGTCTGGAAGGGCGACGACTGTAACAATGCCTACAACTGGCCGAAGTGGGGTAGTGATGCGGAGAACGCTGCGAACTACACCCCGCAGAAGCAACGCGAACGATTGGGGCAGCTGGCTGCCGAGGTGAAGGAGGGTGGTGGCGCAGGTGTCATCACTTGGGGTACGGAGTCACTGCCCGACAATGTGGGAAAGGGCTTCTACATCTACCCGGCCGACTGGGGAAAGGGCTCGACCTGGGAGAATAACTCCTACTGGGATTTTACCAACGGGAACAACCTGCACGAAGGCATCGATTGGATGCGCGATGTGTAGCATGAAGCGGAAAACAAACGAAAAACTAACCGATATGAAAAAACTCTTTTTGATGCTGATGGCTGCCGCGACGCTGAGCGCGTGCCAAGGCCGTCTCTTTACGGAGCTGCCCGCCGAGGCAACCTCCTCGCCGATCATTCCGCTGCGCCTGATGGCCGGGAATGAACCCCACTACCTGACCGACTACCTCCCCACCTGGGAGGGTGCCGACTCGCTCACCGTAGCACCGCAGTCGGGACTGACGATCGCTCCCGTGAAGGAGGATTGGAGCGAGTTTACGCTCACCTCGAACGGCGCGGTGACGGTCTCGACGATCGAGGCTTGGCGTGCGGGTAAGTGCCTCTCGATTGTGGTGCTGGATGGCCCGCGTAACCAGGCTGCACAGCTCTTTTCGTCGGGCGCAATGATGCAGACGGTGGCGCTCACCGCATCGGTCGAGCCGACGAAGATCGTAGCCCTCTGGCAGAACTGCCTCCTGCCCGCCGAGCAGATCATCTGCAATGGTCGCACGATTGAGGTGCTCTTGCCGCGCGATGCGGCCGACCATGAGCGTTCGTTCCTGCGCCTTTATGCTGCGACGAACGACGCCCTCTTCAACGATGTGTTGATTCCGCTTGCGAAGGGCAAGGTGGTGCGTTCGACCGATTGTCTGACACGCCACGACCAGCAGGCGCAGGTGCTCTACTCGCTGATGATCGACCGCTTCTACGATGCCGATCCGACGAATAACCAGCCACTCAACTCGTCCGAGGTGTTGCCGCAGGCCGACTACCAGGGTGGTGACCTGAAGGGTATCACGGCCAAGATTAAGGAGGGCTTTTTCGAGCGTCTGGGCATCTCGACCATCTGGATCTCGCCCATCACGCAGAATCCGCGCGATGCGTGGGGACTGAACCTGAATCCCCGCACGAAGTTCTCGGGCTACCATGGCTATTGGCCGATCTACACGACCGAGGTTGATGATCGTTTTGGTACTTCAGAGGAGCTCAAGGAGATGCTCGCTACGGCGCATGAGGCCAACATGAATGTGGTGCTGGACTATGTGGCCAACCACCTGCACATCAACTCGCCCGTGCTGCAGGAGCACCCCGATTGGATCATTCCGCTGCTGCTGCCCGATGGTAGAAAGAACCTCGGCCTGTGGGATGAGTATCGTCTGACAACCTGGTTCGACGAGCATATCCCGTCGCTCGATCTGGAGCGCGACGAGGTGGCACAGCCGATGACCGACTCGGCTACTTTCTGGATGACCGAATACGACTTCGACGGCTTCCGCCACGATGCCTGCAAGCACATCCCGCTCGGCTATTGGCGTCTGCTGACCAAGAAGCTGCGCGAGCGAGTGACCGATCGCGAGCTCTGGCAGATTGGAGAGACCTATGGATCGCCCGAGCTGATCGGTTCGTATGTGCGTTCGGGTATGATCAATGCCCAGTTCGACTTCAATGTCTACCACACGGCGCTCGATGTGCTGACGCGTGGCCACTCGATCCGTCGCATGGCTGCCGTGGTGGAGGAGTCGCAGGCCGCCTATGGTGCGCACCACACGATGGGTAACATCACGGGTAACCACGATAAGGGTCGTCTGATCTCGCTGGCCGGTGGTACGCTCAACCCCGACGAGGATCACAAGGCAGCCGGTTGGTTGCGTACGATCGAGGTGGGTGATCCGGTGGGCTACAAGAAGCTTGCGCTGGTGAACGCCATGAATATGACCCTGGCGGGTGTTCCCTGCATCTATCAGGGCGATGAGTACGGCGAGCCGGGTGGTAACGATCCCGACAACCGCCGTATGATGCGCTTCGAGGGGTACAACGAGACCGAGCAGGCACAGTTCGACCTGACGAGCCGCCTCATTCACCTCCGTCGCAGCACCATGCCGCTGCTCTATGGCGATATGATGACGCTCGCTCTGACCGATCAGGTGTGGGTCTACCTGCGCGTCTATATGGGCGAGTGGGTGGTCGTAGCACTCAACAACGGCGCCGAGGAGCAGACCGTGGAGTGCAAGCTGCCGTTTGGTATCGATCCGAAGCAGCCCTGCAAGGCCAACTTCGGCAAGGCCTTCTCGATCGACGCAGAGGGTAAGCTGACGCTGACCATTCCGGCCAACGAGTTCGAAGTTTTGACAATCAACGAATAATTACATAAAATACAACTCTATGAAACGCATTTTGAATTTTGCCGTCTTGTGCGGCGCACTCTGCGGTCTGCTCCTCACGAGCTGCTGCAACAATTGCCAGCCTGCCTTCGAGCCGATCGAGAGCTCGGTGGTTTATGAGATGAATGTCCGTCAGCAGTCGGTGGAGGGCACCTTCGCTGCAGCCGAGGCACGCTTGCCCTTCCTCAAGGAGCTGGGTGTGGATATCGTGTGGCTGATGCCGATTCACCCCATTGGCGAGAAGGGTCGCAAGGGTACGCTGGGCTCGTACTACGCTATCCGTGACTACCGTGCCATCAACCCCGAGTTCGGTACGATGGAGGACTTTGAGAGCTTCCTCAAGAAGGCACACGAGCTGGGTATGCGCGTGATTTTGGACTATGTGGCCAACCATACTTCGCCCGATGCTGCTTGGGTAACGGAGAAGCCCGCCGAGTGGTATGTACGCGACGAGCAGGGTGAGCCGGTTGTGCAGTACGACTGGTGGGACATCGCCAAGCTGAACTACAACTGCCCCGAGGTACACACCGAGATGCAGGCCGTGCAGCGCTTCTGGATCGAGAAGGGTGTAGACGGTTTCCGTTGCGATGTGGCGGGTGAGATGCCCGATGAGTTCTGGGTGGCTTCGTGGTCGGCACTGCGTGCTGAGAACCCCAACCTCTACTTCTTGGCCGAGGGCGAGGGCACGAACTTCCACGCCGATGGTTTCAATACCTGCTATGCATGGCCGCTGAAGGATGTGATGAACGACATCGCACAGGGCAAGAAGACGACCGCAGCGATGAAGGAGTGGATCGCCGACCTGACGACGCGCTACCCGCGTGAGGCTTCGCAGCTGATGTTCACCTCAAACCACGACGAGAACTCGTGGTCGGGTACCGAGTTCGAGCGCCTGGGCGCTGCAGCGAAGACCTTTGCTGCCTTGACCTATGTCCTGCCGCAGGGTCAGCCGCTGATCTACACGGGTCAGGAGTATGGCTACGACCACCGCTTCGAGTTCTTCGAGAAGGATCCGATGCCGGCAACCGAGCCGAACGAGTACACGGAACTCTATCGTACGCTTAACGCGTTGCGCCACAACAATCCGGCCCTCTATGCAGGTGCTGCCGGTGGTGAGCTGGTCTATGTGCCGGGCGTAGTTGAGGAGGTGCTGGCCTTCACGCGTGAGGTAGAGGGCAACAAGGTGCTCTCGATCTTCAACCTCTCGACCGAGGAGCAGACGGTGAACCTGACGGCCGAGGTAGCCGGCGAGTACACCTGCGCCATGAACGGTGAGCAGGTGGTGGTTGAGGCTGGTAAGCCGATCACGCTCCCCGCTTGGGGCTACGCTATCCTGACGAAATAAGCACCAAATCACAGAGGCGCGTGGCGGAACTTTACAAGAACCGTCATGCGCCTTTTTAACCGAAAATCTATGAAGATCAACCAAATTATTCTTGCTATGGTCGCTATGGTTGCCGTATCGTGTACGCAGACCCCCGCCTTCGATCCCGCCTCGGTGGCCGATCACGAGGGTCGTGTGAGCCGCGTAGAGCCCCTCTCCTGGTGGGTGGGCATGCAGACCCCCTTGCAGCTGCTTGTGCAGGGAGAGGGGATCTCGGAGTATGACCTCCGCATCGAGGGCGATGGGGTAGCGATCACGCAGATCCATAAGGCTGAGAGCCCGAACTACCTCTTTGTCGATGTGGCCGTAGCCGCGAATGCCAAGGCCGGCACGCGCTACCTCGTCTTCACGCGCGGTGAGGAGGAGTTCAAGGTGGCCTACAACTTCGACGAGCGCCGTGCAGGCTCGCGCGAGCGCACCAGCTTCACCACCTCGGATGCCATCTACCTCTTGATGCCCGACCGCTTCGCCGATGGAGATCCGTCGATCGACAGCACAGAGGATACGCTCGAGAAGGCAAACCGCAAGAACCTCCACGGCCGTCACGGTGGCGACCTGCAGGGTATCATCGACCACCTGGACTACATCGCCGAACTCGGCATGACGGCCATCTGGTCTACGCCCCTCCTGCTCGACAACGAGCCCGCCTTCTCCTACCACGGCTACGCCTGCTCGGATTACTACCACATCGATCCGCGCTACGGCACGAATGAACTCTATCGCACCTATGTCGAGGAGGCACACAAGCGCGGGATCAAGATCCTGATGGACATCGTTACGAACCATTGTGGTATGGCTCACTGGTGGATCAAGGATCTGCCCTTTGCCGACTGGATCCACCAGTTCGACACCTTCACGCGCACGAATGCCATCTTCTCGACGAATATGGATCCCAACGCCTCGCAGTACGACCTGGAATTGCACGAGAGCGGCTGGTTCGACACCTCGATGCCCGATATGAACCTCGACAATCCCTACCTGTTGCAGTACTTCAAGCAGTGGGCTGTGTGGTGGATCGAGTATGCCGATCTGGATGGCTTCCGTGTCGATACCTATCCCTACAACGAGAAGGAGCCGATGAGCGAGTGGTGCAAGGCGGTCTTGGCCGAGTACCCGAATTTCAACATCGTGGGCGAGTGCTGGACGGGCGACATCCCGCAGTTGGCCTATTGGCAGGGCGGAAACCCCAATAAGGATGGCTTCGACACGCACCTCCCCTCGATCATGGACTTCCCGCTGCGCGATGCGATCTGTGCGGCGCTGCCGACCGACTCACTGCGTTGGGGCGAGGGTATGATCCGTGTCTACAATACGCTGGCCGATGACTTTGTCTACCACGACCTCTCGAAGATGATGATCTTCGTGGGAAACCACGACATCGATCGCGTGGCCGATGTCTTGAAGAGCAATACGAAGCGTGTGAAGCTGGCGATGACGATGCTCGCTACGATGCGCGGTATTCCGCAGATGTTTGCCGGCGATGAGCTGATGCTGCGTTCGGTTGATCCCTCGCAGGGCCATGGCGGCCTGCGCGTGGATACCCCGGGTGGTTGGAAGGAGGATCAGGTGAACCTCTTCGATGCGGCCGAGCGTACGGGTGATGCGAAGGAGATCTTCGACCACACGAGCAAGCTCTTCCAGTGGCGCAAGACGAAGGAGGTGATCCATAACGGTCGCACGCTCCACTTTGCTGGCAGCGATAACACCTACGCCTACTTCCGCTACAACGATGAGGAGGCGGTCTTCGTCTTCGTGAACAACTCGCGCGGTCGCAAGCAGGTGCCCTGGTCGCACTACGCCGAGATGAGCTCGACGCTGGCTGCCGAGGGCGTGAATGTACTCACGGGCGAGCCCTGCACGATCAGCGACCAGACGGTCGTGGGCGCGCGTGAGGCGCTCGTGGTGGAGTTTAAACGCAACCGATAACCGCTCGACTGTCTGCAGTCAAGAAACAGATCGTCCGCCTGGCGCACTCGAAAGAGTCGCTTGGCGGACGCATTTTTTAGTGGGGGCGAGGATCAATCCTTTGCTTGTTGCGAGGTCTCTAACAACTTTTGCAGGAGCCCCGTTTCGTAGGGGTAGAACTTATCCTCCGTGTCGTAGGGCTTGTTGCGTAGCACCACTTGACTTCGATCTGTCTCCACGCAGACCTCGGCATAGTGCTTGACGGGCTTACCCGAAGTGGGATGGATGCGCGCACAAGCCAGGTATCCGTAGCAATGCACCTTGCCCCCTTCGTGGCGGATAAGTTGGTGTAGCGCCTTGTTCCCGCGTGGGAGGTAACCCAGCTGGAGGCCATCCTCGCGGTAGATCGCAATGGCGTGCGGATCGACGGGGTGTTCGGTCAGGGCTTGCGCATAACCCTCGAATTTTCCCAGGTGGGTGCTCCCCAACTTCTGAAAATACATACCCACCAGCGCGAGCTTGCTATACCCCTTGCGAGGGCTTAGGCCGATGCACTTCTCACCTACATAGTAGGCTTGTGCTGCCGATAACGCTGGGGTGGGGTGCGGCTTGTGCAGGGGGAGTGCCTGGGACTTCTCCCACTCATCTTCATCTTCCTCAACATCCAACTCCTCGTCGTCGAGATCAAACTCATCCAGGTCAAGATCATCTAACTCCAACTCCGCGCAGTTGAACTCCTGCTCTCGGCGTGTGGGCAGCGGGAAATTCTGCTTGCTCTCGTGGATCTCCCCGAGCGATACAAGGCCGAGAAGGATTACAAAGATAATCACAGCCGCGAGCAATATGGCGAGTATAACATCCATCGTAGTTGAAATAGGGGTGTTGCGGAGGCGTAAAAAAGGCTCTCTTACCTCAAAGATACACATTCAAACGCAATTTACCACACGGAAAGGGGCGAAATCGTCCGGCTGAAGTGGGTGTTTTATCGAGCAAAAAGTGTCGTAAATCCACTTTTTTGCATTTCGAACGGTATTTTTCACAAAAAAGTTTGCAGATATAAATTTTATACCTATCTTTGCACCACCAAAAACGAATGTGCCATAGCTCAATTGGTAGAGCAATGGAATGAAAATCCTTGTGTTCACGGGTCGATTCCTGGTGGCACCACAGCAAAGAAAAGCAAAACAACGTAAAATCCTGATTTTCAATGAAAATCGGGATTTTTTATTTTCTCCCAAAACGCAAAAAAGTGCGGTTCACGACCGCCTTTGGTGGAGCAAGAGGTGGAGCAAACGGGTGTTCCAAATACCTCCACCT
>JAFZHB010000014.1 GCA_017555105.1 Alistipes sp. | reverse complement strand
TTTGGGGGGGGCACTCTGACATGGGCAGCCTCTGTTTTCTTTATCGCTTCTTGTAGCGGTGCTCGACCTTTTTCCAGTCGATCACATTCCAGGTGGAGGCGATGGCGTCGGCGCGGCGGTTGCGGTAGTCGATGTAGTAGGCGTGCTCCCAGACATCGAATACGAGCAGCGGGCGTAATCCGTGGCGGATCGGGGTGCCGGCATTGCGTGTGGAGAGGATCGAGAGGTTGCCGTTGGGCTCTTCGACCAGCCAGACCCAGCCCGAGCCGAAGAGGGCGGCGGCCGCCTTAGCCACCTCGCTCTTCATCGTGTAGAACGAGCCGAAGCTGCGGTCTATGGCATCGGCTAGCGCACCGGTGGGCATTGCCTGTGGGGTGGGGGAGAACTGATCGAAGTAGAACTCATGGTTCCAGGCTTGTGCCGCATTGTTGAAGATCGAGCCGTCGGAGGTCATCACGATCTCCTCGAGCGACTCGCTGGCGTAGGGGGTCTCGGCAATCAGCTCATTGAGCTTCGCTACATAGCCCGCATAGTGTTTGTCGTGGTGGTAGCGCAGCGTCTCCTCCGAGATCGAGGGCTGCAAAGCATCGTAGGCGTAAGGCAGAGCCTTCGCCTCGATCTGTGTGGTCTGCATGGCGGTGGTTGTCATAAGCATTGCAACAAATAGGTGGATAAACATAGTATAAAGTATCAGTTCCTCCTCCCGTTGCAAACAATGTGCCGCTCCCCAAACAGGAAGCGGCACACGATACCAAGAGCCATGCTCAGCGGCGCGATTAGAGGTGCTCGAGCGTATAGTCGATCATCTTTTGACGCACATTCCCCGTGTCGTGCGGACGCATCGAGTGGTTCTGGTCGGGGTAGATCATCATGTCGTAACGCTTACCGGCGCGGTTCAGCGCACGACCCATCTCGATCGTATTCTGCAGGTGCACATTGTCGTCGGCCGTGCCGTGGATGAGCAGCAGGCGCGTCTTCTTGTCGTCGAGCATGCGGGCGTAGTTGATCGGCGAGTTCTCGTCGTAGCCTGCGGCGTTGTACTGCGGCAGGTTGTTGTAGATCTCCGTGTAAATCGTGTCGTAGTAGCGCCACGAAGTGACGGGGGCTACGGAGATGGCCATCTTGAAGAGACCCAGACCCTTCAGCGCACACCCCAACGCCATAAAGCCGCCATACGACCAGCCGTAGATACCGATGCGCGAGCCGTCGATGTAGGGCTGCGAGGCGAGGTGGCGGGCAAACGAGAGCTGATCCTCCACTTCGAGTGCGCCCAGCTGACCGTAGGTGAGCTTCTTGAACTGCTCGCCGCGGAAACCGGTGCCGCGACCATCGGTGCAGGCCACGATATAACCCTCGGCAACGAGTGCATCCTCCCAATCCAGCGACCAGCGATCCTGCACGGTCTGTGAGCCGGGACCCGAGTATTGGGTCAGCAGCACGGGATAGCGCTTCGAGGGGTCGAAATCGGCGGGCTTAACGATGTAGGCGTTCAGCTCGTCGCCACGCTCGGTGCGGAAGGTGAAGAACTCCTTCACGGGGCGGGGCGAAGCGGCCAACTCGGCGCGCAGATCCTCGCTCGTGCGGAGCGTGCGGACGCGCTCACCCTCACCCGTGGCGATCTCCACGCGGTTGGGCGTGGTGGCCGACGAGAAGGAGGAGATGTAATACTTCATGCCCTGGCTCGGAGCGATCGAGTAGAAGCCCTCATCGGGCGTGAGGCGGCGCTTATCCTTGCCATCGAGGCGGATGCTGTAGAGGGCACGGCGCAGGGGCGACGACTCGGTCGAGAGATACCATACGCGCTTGCCGTCGGTGCCAACTACATCCGTCACCTCCCACTCACCGCGCGTCACAGCGCCCTGCAGACCGCCACGAATCGTGTAGAGGTAGAGGTGCATATAACCCGTATTGCTCTCCTGCTTGACCAGGAAACGGTTCTTGTCGAGGAAGGTGATCGTGCGATCATCGACGCGCTCGACATACTGGCGGGCACGCTCCTCGTAGGCGACATGCTGCGCGCCATTCGGCTCGCAGATCACCATCTCAAAGAGGTTTTGGCGACGGTTGATGCGGAAGTACCACAGGCGGCCGTCGGGTGTGTAGCCCAGGCGCGGGATGTACTGATCGCTCTCCTTGCCCGTATCGATGCGGCGCTTGGCGCCCGTGGTCAGATCCACGGTCCAGAGCGTTACGACCGAGTTCTTCTCACCCGCCTTGGGGTACTTGAACGAGAAGGCCTCGTTGTAGAGCTCGCCATCGAAGCGCATCATCTGAAACTCGCGCACGGCGCTCTCGTCGAAGCGCAGGAAGGCCACCTCGCGGCTGTCGGGCGAGCAGGCGAAGGCAGTCGTGTTGCCGAACTCCTCCTCGTAAACCCAGTCGGTTGTGCCGTTGATGATGCTGTTCCAAGCACCGTCGTTGGTCAGACGCATGGTCTTGCGCGAGGCGATCTCATAGGCGTAGAGGTCATTCTGATCCGAGTAGACGATGCGCTCTCCATTGGGGGTGAAGCGAGCATCGCGCGGTGCGGTGGCCTCGTTCAAAATGGGGTGCAACATCCCCTCCATGACCAGGTAGTAGCGCGTCGTGTAGGAGTGGCGATAGATGGTCTTGGCACCCGAGGCGATCAGGATGCGCTGCTCGTCGGGCGAGAAGCTGTAATCGGTGATCGGGATCTCGCGTGCAGCGCTGGGCAGCAATCCCTGACCGCTGCCACCCGTGCGGTAGCTGTAGCGACGGATGTCGCCCTCCTCGAGCACCGTGTAGTGCTCTCCGTCGGCCATCGAACGGATGCCGCGCACCGTCTCGTTCATCGCACGCAGACGGGCAATCTCGCTGTATTGGGTTTGTGCGGTGGCGGTCAGCGCAACGAGTGCTGCCGCCAGCAGAAGAAATGCTCTTTTCAAAAGGATCGTGATTTAATTTTGAATGCTAAATTTTGAAGCTAAACTACAGCTCAAACTCATAACCCAAACGCTTGCCGGTGACAAACTTCGAGTTGTCCATCTTTGTGTTGAACTGATCGACCTTCACACGCTCATACTCCGCATAGCGCGGCATGTAGGGGTCGAAGTTCAACGCGCAGGCAATCGCCTCCTCGAGCAGCGTGACGAGTGCTTCGCGACCCAGCTCGCGGTTGCCGAACTGCTCGGCCGAGGTGGAGAACTCCCCCTTGCCCTCGACGAAGTACTGCCCCTCGTGGTTAATAAAGAGGCGGCCGATCAGGTAACCCTCGTCGGCATTGCGGTTGAACTTGAACGAGTCGGAGAGGAAGTTGTAGATGTTGACCATGCCGACATAGCCGTTGGTGCTCTTCTCGGCCACATAGGGGTTCTTGCGCACGGGGTGCGAGGGCTCGAAGTCGAAGACATCGGTCTGCATCTGGAAGATGATCAGGTCGCTGGCTACCTGCAACTGAGCCTCGAACTTGCCACGGTCGCGGTACTCGAGACGCACGCGGCGGTCGAGCTTGCCATCCAGAGCGTCGTCCAATTCGGAAGCCATCTCCAGAAGGGTCTCTTTCAGCAGGTTGAAAGAGGAGAAGGTGCGGTCAAAGACATGCTGCTTGAGGGTCGATTTGCGGATGATCGTGGTGAGGATCTCATCGCGTAACGGGCTGTTCTCCATGGTTATAGTCTGTTTTATTTATTTAATGCGAATCTGTTTGCCCTCGGCCAGAGCCTCGGGGTGCTTCTTGAGTTTGTTCATCTTCTCTACGGCCTTCGTGCGCAGGGCATAGTGCTGACCGACGGCATAGGCCGTCTCGCCCTCACGGCAGAGATGGTACTTCTCTGCACCCTCCCAACGGCTCTTTTTGCGGGCGATGTAGATCACCTCGCCGGTCATCGGCTGCGACGAGGGGTCGCTCAGGTCGTTGAACTTGCGGAGCGTGCGCGCCGGGATCTGCAGACGCTTGCCAATCTGCTCGAAGGTGTCGTCCTCCTTCGCCAGGAGGTAGTGCACTCCGTTCGTGGCGTAGATGCTGTACCCCTTGTGGGTGGTGACCGCTACGCGGTAGTTGTCGACATCGACCCCCGTAGCCGCTACGGCCGTCTGCACGCTACTCTGTGAGGAGAACCACTCGTCAGGGTTCTTGCGCTCGTCGCGGTGCTGGGCGTAGAGGCGATCGCCGTTCGGGCGGTCGAGCAGATAGAGCTCCGACTCCTCGATGATCTTCACCAGTCGCTGTGCATAGTCTGGTGCTGTGGCGTACCCACACGCCTTCAAACCGCGTGCCCACGAGCGGTAATCGTCCGAGGCGTAACGGAAGAGCGAGTCGTAGCGCGGCTGGTTGTCGAGGAACTCGGCGTGGTCGGTGTAGGACTCCTCCACCGAGTCGTAGGCACGGAAACATTCACCCTTCTCATCGTCGTCGTGGTAGACCTTGCGTCCCGTCCACTGCTTCTTGCATTTGATGCCGAAATGGTTGTTTGACGAGCGCGACAGCAGGCTGTTGCCCGAGTCGGACTCTAGGATGCCCTGTGCCATGGTGATCGAAGCGGGGATGCCGTAGCGCTCCATCTGATCGATGGCGATGTGCTTATAGCGTGCGATGTACTCTTCGCGCGTTTGACGCGTTTGACGGCTCTGCGCCGATGCGGTCAGCAGCGTGCAGAAGCAGGAAATGAAGAAGATTCCGCCGAAAATGATTGTTTTTCTGGAAATATTCATTATCTTTGTTAAATCATTCAGTACAAAGGTACTCATTTTAGTCGAAAATACAATTAAAAACGGAATACAATGTTTACGGAAAACGCTAACCGAATTTTCAACGAGGCGATCGACGCTTATCACCGCTGGGACGATGTAGACCACCCGATGGAGAACCCCTACGAGGCCGGATCGCTCGATGCATTGCTCTACCACAAGAACTGGATCGATACGGTGCAGTGGCACCTGGAGGATATCATCCGCAACCCGCAGATCGACCCGGTAGAGGCGTTGGCCATTAAGCGCCGCATTGATAAGTCGAACCAGGATCGTACGGATATGGTGGAGTATGTAGATTCGTACATGCTCGACAAGTACAAGGATGTAGCGGTGGCAGCCGATGCTCGCCTGAACACCGAGACCCCGGCTTGGGCCATCGATCGTCTCTCGATCCTTGCCCTGAAGATCTACCACATGGCAGTTGAGACGAAGCGTACGGATGTTGACGATGAGCACCGTGCCGCTTGTCAGAAGAAGCTCGATGTGCTCTTGCAGCAGCAGGTCGATCTCTCGCGTGCCATTGAGGAACTCATTGAGGACATCGAGGCAGGTCGCAAATACATGAAGACCTACAAGCAGATGAAGATGTACAACGATCCGGCACTCAATCCGGTGTTGTATGGCAAGAAATAAGCAGTTACCGAAACACCTCCTGGTGTTTAGAACCTCGGCGATGGGCGATGTGGCAATGCTGCCACACGCCCTTCGTGCGCTTTCTGCGGCCTATCCCGATTTGAAGATTACAGTGGCCACGCAGGCGATGTTCCGCCCCTTCTTCCGTGGGCTCGATGTCGAGTTTCTGGAGGTGCGCACCAAGGATGAGCACCACTCGCTCTGCGGGATGTGGCGTTTGGCGCGCGAGGCGCGTCTGCGCGGTGTCGATGCCGTAGCCGATGTGCACAATGTGCTTCGCTCGAAGGCCTTCCGTCTGGCGATGTCGTTGCACGGCATTCGCACGGCGACGATCTGCAAAGGGCGCAGAGAGAAGCGTCGTGCGCTGGGTTCGGGTGGCGCATTTGTCCCCCTGAAACACAGCGTGGTGCGCTACTGCGATGTGATTCGTCGCCTGGGCTTTCAGTTCGAGGATCCGCAGCCGGCCGAAAAGCCCGCTTACGAGAATCCGATGGGGGAGAAGAGTGGCCGTTGGATCGGTTATGCCCCCTTCTCGGCACACGCCGGTAAGACCTATCCCGAGGCGCAGAGCCGTGCGCTGGTCGCCCTGCTGGCGGCGCGTTACGACCGTGTCTTTATCCACGGTGGTGGAGGTGCCGAACAGGCCTTTGCCGAGGAGATGGAGCGTGCCTACCCGAATGTGACAGCCACCTTTGGCAAGTTGCGTTTTGCCGGTGAGATGGAGCTGATAGCACATCAGGACTGCCTGATCTCGATGGATTCGATGGCGATGCACATGGCTTCGCTCGTGGCAACACCGGTTGTCTCTGTTTGGGGCGCTACGCATCCCAAGCTCGGATTTTTGGGGTGGGGCAGCAGTTTCGATCGTGCCTTGCAGGTCGAAATGGAGTGTCGTCCCTGCTCGGTCTTTGGCGCTAAGCCGTGTCAATATGGGGATTACCGTTGTCTGAAGGCCGTGACCCCCGAGATGATCGTGGAGAAGATCGATCAAATCCTTACTCAAAACGCATAAATCATCGTGAAACAGCTCTTGCGCAATCTGGGGGCTTGGATCCTTGTGGCCATGCTGCTCGGTATTTTGGTGGGCAGCATCCTGGGGGAGCAGGCCGCCTGCCTGGCTCCGCTTGGAGGACTCTTTATTCAGCTCATCAAAATGCTGGTTGTGCCGCTCGTCGGCATCTCGATCATTGCAGGAGCAGCCACCCTCGGTGGCAGTCGCTCGGCAGGTCGCATTGGCGCGGTGAGTCTGGGGTATATCTTTCTCTCGACCGTGGTGGCGATCCTGATTGCCATCCTCTTTGGTCTGCTCTTTCAGCCCGGTGCGGGCCTTTCCTCGGAGAGCGTGCAGCTCTTGGCTGCGCAGGCTCAAACCGCCGCAGGGGAGCAGCCGCAACTCTCGTTCTGGGAGGTGGTTATTGGGATGATTCCCGATAATCCCATTCGTGCCTTTGCCGAGGGAAATATCTTGCAGATTATTGTCTTTGGCCTCTTCCTCGGCTTTGGTGTGGCTTCGCTCGCCGAGCAGACCCGAACGCGTGTCGTGGCGGGACTCAACGCCCTGCTCGAGGCGTTGATCTGGTGCATTGGCAAGGTGATGTGGCTGGCACCGATTGGCGTCTTTGGCCTGATGGCGGATGCTACGGGCACCTTCGGTTTTGAGCTCCTGCTCAAGGTGGGTAAGCTGCTCTGGGTCGATCTGTTGGCCGTGGTGGTGATGGGGCTGCTGATCTATCCCGCCTCCTTGTGGCTCTTTTCGCGCGTGCCCCTGCGCAGCTTCTTCCGTGCTATGTGGCGCCCGCAGGTGATCGCCTTCTCGACTGCCTCGTCGATGGCAACGCTTCCGGTGACGCTGCGTGCCTGCGATGAACTGCAGATCTCGAAGCAGACGGCGGGCTTTGTGATCCCGCTCGGTGCTACGATCAATATGACGGGCAATGCGATCTACTACACGCTCGTAGCGCTCTTCTTCGCCCAATTCTACGGCATTGAGCTCACGATGGCTCACTATGTAGCCATCACCGTCACCGCCTCGCTCGGCAGCATTGGTCAGGCGGGCGTTCCGGGCCCGACGCTGATGGTCGTAGCCGTATTGGCTTCGGCCGGTATTCCGATCGAGGGACTGCCGTTGCTCTATGCGTTGGATCGTATCTTCGATATGATTCGTACGGTGCTCAACATCACCGGCGACGCGGTTTGTGCCGCTGTGACGGATCGATTTGCCCGCACCGCCTAACCAAGCATAACCTTCACACATAGAAAAAGGCTGTTCTTGTGAACAGCCTTTTTTCGTGTGCTCTTGCGAGCCGATTAGATCATCTCATCCACCGTCCAGGAGAAGGCGCGGAGACCCTGCAGCGGGTTCTCCGTGTCGAGCTGGCGCAGGCGGGCGAGGAATGCGGCGGCCTGCTCGTCCTCCATCACGGCGACGAGTGCCGAGTTCATCGTCGGCCAGGCGTGGCTACCCAGATGCGGTTCGCCCGTCTGCGAGCCACTGCCGATCAGCTCCTCCCAACCGGTGAAGCCGCGCAGGCCCATATCGTTCATCAGCTCGAGTACAGCGTCGTACATCGACTGGTTGCATGCCATAAATACAGCTTTCATAGTGCGTTTGTTTTTGCAGTGTTATGCGTTTTTCAAAGCCTTCTTTGCCTGACGCTTCTCGCCGTGGTAGGCAAACGAAGCGTAGAGGGTCGGGATCAGGATCAGCGTGATGAGCGTCGAGAACGACAGACCCCATGCCACCGACATACCGAGCGAGTTCCACATCTCCGAACCGACACCGTTACCCACGGCCATCGGGATCATACCCAAGACAGTGGTCATCGTGGTCATCAGGATCGGGCGCAGACGGCTGCGACCGGCTGCTACGACAGCCTCGCGGATGGCCATGCCGCGCTCACGGCAGAGGATCGTGTAGTCCATGAGCACGATACCGTTGTTTACCACGATACCGATCAGCATCAGGATACCGAGCATCGACATGATGTTCATCGGCGTACCGGTGATTGCCAGACCAATGATCACACCCACCACGGCAAACGGCAGCGAGAACATGATCACGAAGGGATAGGTCAGCGACTCGAACTGCGAAGCCATGATCACGAATACGAGCAGCACCATCAGGGCCATGAGCAGAATCAGGTCGCCGAAGGTCTCCTGCTGGTTCTCGTAGGTGCCGCCAATCTGCCAGTCGAAGCCGGCGGGGAAGGCGATCTTGTCGAGTTCAGCCTTCACCTGCTCTACCACCTCACTCAGGGCGTAGCCCGAAGCCACAGCACCCGATACGGTGACATAACGCTCGCGGTCCTTACGCGTGATGGCCGGGGGCGTAGCTGCCTCCTTCACGGTGCCGATGTCGCGGATCTTCACACCCTGACCCTGTGCATTGTAGATCACGATGTTCTCGATCGACTCGATCGACTCGCGGAACTCGCGACCGTAGCGCACGCGGATATCGTACTCGTCGCCATCCTCGCGGTAGTACGACATCACCGAACCGTTGATGCGGTTGCGCAGGTAGGTCGACGCAGTCGTTACATCCAGACCGTTGCGGGCGAGCTTCTCCAGGTCGAAATCGACATGGTACTCGGGCGTATACTCGTCGCGCGAGATTGTAACCTCCGAGCAGCTCTCCATGTTGCGGAAGATGGTGGCAACCTGCTCAGCCAGGGCATCCGAGGTGTCGAAGTCGTAGCCGTAGATCTCGATATCAACGGCCGACTTACCACCCATACCGCCGCTACCACCCTCCGTAACGACGAACTTGCGGATCTCGCTGTACTCGCGCAGGATGCGGCGCAGGCCGTCACCAATCTGCGTCAGCGAGAGCTCACGCTCGGTCTTCTTCGTCAGCGAGAGATTCATCGAGATGATGTGCGTACCGTTGCTCTGGATCGAGGCGAAGGTGTTGTCCGTGTCGGCCTGACCCTCGCGCAGGTTGATTACCTTGATCTCCTCGGGGTAGGTCTCCTTGAAGCGCTGCGAGAGCTCGAGTGCCAACTCGCGCGTAATCTCCTGACGCGTGCCGGCCGGCAGCTCTACATTGATGCTGATGCGGGCGCTATCCTGTACGGGGAAGAACTCCGACTTGAGGTGCGGTGCCAAACCGGCAACCACCGCAACGAAGAGTACCACAGCACCCAAAATCGTGCGCTTGCGGTGCGTCACACACCAATCGAGAATACCGCCGTAGAAGTTGTTGAAACGCTCCATCACGCGGTCGATGTGGCGCTGGAAGAAGGCTTTTTTCGGGCTCTGCTTCATCATCAGCGAGCAGAGTACAGGGGTGAAGGTTACGGCTGCAATGGTCGAGACGGTCAGCGTAATCGTTACCATCCAACCCATCGAGTTGAAGAGGATACCGGCCATACCCGTCACCATCGTCAGCGGCAGGAATACGGCGATCGTCGTCAGCGTACCACCCATAACCGATACACCCACCTCCTTCGTTGCGAAGATGGCAGCCTGCTTGGGCCATGCACCGCGGTCGATGTGGGAGGTGATGTTCTCCAACACCACAATCGCATTATCGACCACCATACCGATGGCAATCGAGAGCGACGACATGGTGATGATGTTCAGCGTCTCGCCCGTGGCCAGGATGTAGATCACGGCTGCCAGGAGCGAGATGGGGATCGTCAGCACGACGATGATCGTGGCGCGCCAGCGACCCAGGAAGAGGAATACGACGATCATCACCAGCGCGAGGGTCGTGATGATCGTGTCGCGCAGCGAGTTTACCGTCGAGATAATGTTGTCCGAGGTGTCCATGATCGTGAAGACCTTCACATCCGACGGCAGCGTCTTCTGAATGTGCTCGATGTGCTTCTTCACCTCCGTGGCGATGGCTACGGAGTTGGCACCCGACTTCTTCTGGATGATGATCATACCACCCTTCTCGCCGTTGTTGTAGGTATCCTGGATACGCTCCTGCACCGAGTCCTGGATCGAGGCTACATGGCGCAGCAGGATCGGAGCACCGTTGCGGTAGCCGACCACCAGGTCGAGCATCTCGCTCGGGTCCTCAAACTCGTGGTCCACGCGGAGCGAGTAGGCGTTCGAGCCCACATCGAACGAGCCGGCCGGTGTGTTGCGGTTGGCGGCGGCTATGGCGTTCGAGATCGCCTCGATCGAGAGGCTGTAGGCCTCCAACTTGTTCGGGTCGCAGGCCACCTGGATCTCGCGCTGCGGGATACCGGCAATCGAGATCGTACCTACGCCACCCACACGCGCCAGGGGTGTAGCCACCTGGTCGTCGAGGATCTTGTAGAGACCATCCATGCTCTCCTCGGCCGTGACACCCATCATCAGGATGGGGAACATGTCGGTCGTGAACTTGAAGATGATCGGCTGGCTTACGCCGTCGGGCAGCGTGGAGAGCATGTCGAGCTTGTCGCGCACATCGTTGACCAGGACATCCAGGTCGTGGCCGTACTGGAACTCGAGCGATACGATCGAAAGGTTCTCCTTCGACTGCGAGGTCATGTGCTTGAGGTGGTCTACACCGTTGAGCACATTCTCGATTGGGCGGGTTACATTGTTCTCAATATCCTCGGCACTCGCACCCGGATAGGTGGTGATGACCATCATGGCGTTCGACTCGATGTCGGGGAAGAGGTCGATGCCCAACCGCGTTAACGAGACGCCACCCATGATTGCCACGGCCACAAAGAGGATCAGGGTCGTGATCGGGTTTTTTACCGATGTCTTATAGATATTCATCGTCTAATTGGCTTGTTGAAAAATGCGTTTATTTGCTTACGGGGCGCGGGCTTACTCTACGCGCTCTACGGCCTGGCCGTTCTTCACGCCGGCGTGACCCGTCAGGAGGATCTCCTCGCCGTCGTTCACACCGCTCAGGATCTCATAACGATCGTCGAGACGACGACCCAGCTCCACCTTGCGGAACTCAACCGTACCCTGCTGCGTGTAGAGGTAGACGAAGCGCGTGCCGGCACCCAGCTGCTTTACTACGGCGCGGTCGGGGACCACTACGCTGGCGCGCTTGCCATAGTTCATCGTTACGCGGGCATACATGCCCGGCTTGATCAACTCACGGTCGTTGGCTACGGTAACCTCCACCTCAAAGGTACGCGTCGAAGCGTCGATGGCGGGGGTGATGCGGCTTACGCGGCCCTTGAACTGCTGCTCGGGCAGTGCGTCGAGCTCTACACTCACCTGCAACCCCTTGCGGAGGTAGGAGTAGAGGCTCTCCGAAACATGGAGGCGGATCTTCACCGGGTTGATCTTCTGTACAACAAAGATCGGCAGTGCGCCTACCATGTCGCCGTTGTCGTAGTTGCGAGCCGTCACGACACCCGATACGGGCGATACGAGCGAGGTGTTCTCGAGCAGGTTCTCGTAGGTGAGCTTCGATACTTCGTAGGCGGTCTTCACAGCCTCCCAGTTGGCCTTCGACTCGCCACCAAACTTGTAGAGCTCATCCGTACGCTCAAAGGCGGCCTTGTTGTTCTCATACTGAGCCTTGGCCTGAGCTACAGCCGAGTTATCCATCTCGGCAACCTTCTGGCCGGCCTCTACGCGGTCACCTACATCCACCAGCAGGCGCGTGATGCGGCGAGCCTGCTGCGGGGTGATATTGTTCACGGCAAAGCCCTCGACATTACCCGTCAGAACGCTCTGCATCTCCACCTGCTCCAGGTGTGCAATCGTCGTTGTTACTTTGGGCTTGGCTACCTCGACCACCACTGCGGTCTGCTCGGCCTTCTTCGAGCCGCAAGCTACGCTTACCAGACATGCGCTGCTGAGCAGCAACACGCGAATCATTCCGTTCATTTTCATTGTATTATCTCTCATTTTTTTAGTTATCACCTTTATCTCCGTAGTGTGCAAAGTTCTCGGCACCGACGATCTTCTCGATCGAGGTGCGGTTCAGCAGGTAGTTGAAGATGGCCGTCGAGCGCGACAGCTCGGCCTGCGTGTAGGCCAACTGCGAGTTGTCAACATCGACCAGCGTGCCACCGCCCACCTCATAGCGCTTCACGGCAATGTCGTAGCCACGCTTAGCCTGGGCAATGTTCTGTGACGAGGCGTAGTACTCCTTGACATTCGTGCGCATGTTGCTCTCGTACTGCATCAGCGCCGTGCGGAGCTGACGCTCGGCCTGCTCGCGCTGCAGCTGGAGGCTGTTGATGTTGGCCTTCGCCTGGTTGATATTGGCGCGACGCTTGCCACCTGCAAAGATCGGCACATCGAGGCTTACGACCACAGCCGAGTAGGGATTCCAACGGTAGTTCGAGAATTTCATCGTCTCGTCCATGGCCGTGTAGCTGAAGTTACCCGACAGGGCCAGCGAGGGGAGGTTGGCTGCGCGCTGCAGCTCCAGCTGCTTGGTGAGCATCTCCTCCTGCAGGTCGATCTGCTTGAGCGTGGTGTTGCTCGACAGATCGCCCTCTGCGGCAAAGCCGGCCATCATCACCTGCTCGAAGTCGGCCAGCGCACCGGCACAGTCGATATCGAGTTGCAGGTCCATGCCGAGCAGCGCTTTGAGCTGCCACAGACCCACTACGATGGCGTTCTCGGCGTTGAGCAGGTTGGGCTCGGCGTTCGATACCGATACCTGCGAGCGGATGAAGTCATACTCCGACACAGCGCCTACGGCATACTTCTTCTCCACAATCTTGTGGTTCTCCACGGCGTTGTTGTAAACACGCTGGTATACGGCGTAGGAGTCTTTGGCCAGCAACACCTGGTAGAAGGCCTTCGAGACCTGCTCCACCATGTCGATGCGCGACGCACGAGCCTGCTCTACGGCGAGCTCCACATCGGCAGCGCTCAGCTGCAACGACTTCCAGAGCTGCACATTCACGAGCGGCATCACAGCCTGCAGACCGGCCGAGTAGGTATTCGTTGTACCCACCTCGAAGGTCTGACCCTGGAAGTGCATGCGCTGTTTCTTGACATAGCGCTGCCAGGTGGCCGAAGCGGAGATCTCGGGCCAGAGCGAGGCATAAGCCCCCTTCTTGGCGTACTGCTTAATCTCGACAGCCTGATCTGCGATCTGGACGGTCGGATTTTCATTCAATGCGATTTCGAGCGCCTGCTCCAGGCTCAGGACCAGAACCAGCGGCTTGGAGGCCGATGTCGTTCCCTGTGCATAGGTCGAGGCGAGGGTCATGCATGCCAATGCACACACAACCAGCGAACGAGCGATTTTTTTCATATTCATCTCTTGTTTTTCGTGTCTGATTTTTGTACCTAAAAAACCGAGGGCAAAGATACGGCAAAAAAACGGAAAAAAGCTACCTCCGCCCATTTAATCGCGCTTTTTTGTTGGTGTATCTTTGATATTGGTTGTTCATTATCGGAACACTGATCCGCTATGGAACAAAAACGAGAACCGATCGTCCGACGATCGATTCTCGTTGCTTTCTACCTGCTGTTTCTCTCTGCAAAAACTACTCCATGGGGAAGATGCGCACCTCGCAAACACCCTCCAGCGCGGCCTTGAGTGCCTCCAAGTCGGTCTGCTCCTCCACCTGTCCGTAGTGGTAGGGGTAGAAGCATGTGGGGCGGATTGCCTTCACCGCTTCAACCGCCTGCGTAACGGTCATCGTGTAGGGTTGATTGACGGGTAAAAAGGCGATGTCGATCCCCTTCAGTGTCTTCATCTCGGGGGTGAGTTCTGTGTCACCGGCGATGTAGATGCGTGTGCCGTCGATGGTCAGGATGTAGCCGCAATCCTCGCGCTCCTTGGGGTGGAATTGGGTGTGTCCTTTGCTGGTATTGTAGGCGGCCACGCCCTCGATTTTGATCCATTCGCGTGGGGTGGCAACGCTTCCTGGGCGCATCGTGTGGCACTCCATCTCAAAGGCTTCGGCCGAGGTGCGGTCGCAGACGATCTCCGAGTGGCGTGTAGTCACCTCATCCACCGCCATGCGGTCGAGGTGATCGGAGTGGTGGTGGGTGACAAGCACGATGTCGGCTTTCGGCAGTCGGCTATAGTCGGCGTGCTCCATCACTGGATCTATATAAATATAGGACTCGCCACGCTGAATGGCCAGCGAAGCGTGGGCGTAGAAGTGGAAGGTCAGCTCCTCGCCGCCGCGTGTAGTGATCGTGTCGGTGGGGTAGTGCGGACGCTTGCTGCAACCGAAAAAGGAGAAGAGGGACATAATGATCAGTGTGTAAATTTGTTGTCGGTATTTCATCGCCTTGCGCGTTGAATTTACTCCTGGCAAGATAGGATTTTTTGCTCAAATCCGCAACTTTTTTTGGTCTGCACGCCAAAAAAATGTACATTTGTAGATAAATCATCTTGCTATGAACAAACGACTTCGAAAGCTCTTATATGCTTGGGAATTGGTCCGATGCGTGGGGCGCATGCCGCGTCCGGCCGAGGTGCCGATCGATCTGGTGATGCCCGTCTGTGAGAAGGATCTCGAGATCTTGCCGCTGGCCTTGGAGGGTGTGCGTCATCAGGTGCAACACCCCATTGCGGCGATCTACATCGTGGCAGCCCCTTCGCCCGTGGTGGAGGCGTTCTGTCGTGAGCATGGCTGCCACTTTGTCGATGAGCGTACGGTGCTGGGCTACGATGCTTGCTCGCTCAATGTGAAGATCACGCCGAGTGGCCGCGATCGTAGCGGTTGGATCTTCCAGCAGCTGTTGAAGCTCTCGGGATGCATCGGTACGAGTGATTACTTCCTGACGATGGACTCGGACCATATCCTCCTGCGACCGCACACCTTTCTCGCGGAGGATCGTCGCACGGTCTTCTACGGCAGCCGCGAGTACCACGCCCCCTACTATGCGAATATGAAACGCCTGATTGGGCTCGAGGCCAACAGTCGCCTCTCCTATGTGGCGCACAAGATGCTCTTCAGCCGCAGTGAGCTGGCTGAACTGCGCAGCGAGATCGAGCGCAAGCAGGGGATGCCGTGGGATCAGGCGATCCTCGCCTCGCTCGACCGCACGGTCTTGTCGGGCTTCTCGGAGTTTGAGCTCTATGGTAACTTTGTCCCTGCAGAGCGCAAGTTGCAGCTCCCCTGGCGTGCCCATTCACTCACGCACGACCACCTGGCTGACTACGAGACGCTGCGTCGCCGTTATAGCTGGCGCTTTGCTGCGGTCACCTTCCCCGACTATCGCAAACGAAGAAAGTAAATTTATTTGCGAAAAATGATTGTCGGTTCTGAAATTTTATGTACCTTTGCGCGCTATGTTTAACTAATTAACTATTTACGACAATGCCAAAAATGAAAACCAATGCCGCGGCGAAGAAGCGTTTTACCTTCACCGGCACAGGAAAGATCAAGCGCAAGCACGCTTATCACAGTCACATCCTGACCAAAAAGACGACGAAACAGAAGCGTAACCTCTGCTATTCGAGCACCGTTTCTGCGGCTGATGAGGCCAAAATCAAGAACTTGCTGGTTAAATAAATAGCTTCGGGAGACCGAATTTAACCACAAAACCATTTTTTTTAATCGGGAGCGGAACAGCCCCAAAGAATGCGGGAGAACCGCATCGCTGTGAGCTCTACTAAAACTTTTACATTATGCCACGTTCAGTCAATGCTGTTGCGTCTCGTGCGCGCAGAAAGAAAGTTTTGAAACTTGCCAAGGGTAACTTTGGTTCAAGGGGAAACGTATGGACCGTTGCGAAAAATACGGTCGAGAAGGGTTTGCAGTATGCATATGCACACCGCCAGCTCAAGAAGCGTACATTCCGTTCGTTGTGGATCACGCGTATCAACGCAGGTGTTCGCGCTTACGGTATGACCTATTCGCAGTTTATCGGTAAGCTCAACCAGAAGGGTATCGCCCTGAACCGTAAGGTGCTGGCTGATCTCGCCATGAACGAGCCTAAGGCATTTGAGGCAGTAGTTAACGCCGTTAAATAGCATCTGCGCCTTGCGCAGTACAAGGGGAGTGGTCTTTCGACTGCTCCCTATTTTTTTTGTGCTGTTTCCCCGTCGTTGTTTGGAGATCACTCCTCGGAGGTTGAGTTTAACCTCGCTGTTCGGGTGGGTTATCCAGCCTTGGTCGTTGCGGTCTCGGCGAGAGATGTGAGTTTTGGTGAGAAGTTTGGCTTTTGCGGTAGAATCTCCCTCGGTGTCTATGGGGCTCTCTTGGGAAGAGAGTGGGTATTTGCGGGAGTGCAGGTGGTTCTCTCGCGACGGATTGGGGAGGGGAACTTCTTTTGGAATGGGTCTCGGGGCGTTCGGTTGCCTGTTTGCGGGGCTGTTGCGGGTGGTGTGGGGCGGAGCTAAAGGGATAGGGCTCATCAAGAAAGGGTATACCTATATTTATATATATAGGGCTGGAGTTACATCAATTTCGGTTTTTGACAGGAATATCTGTGATTGCCAAAATGGCAACTATCAGATAATCAGCGGAGTAGTGAAAAAGTGCTATATCGCATTGAAAAAAGTGCCGAAAATATTTGCAGGTTCGAAAAAAGTCGCTACCTTTGCAACCGCAATTGAGAACGAAAACGCTCTGAGTTGCGAAAAACAAGGTTCTGAAAAAGTTTTGAAAAAAGTTTACAAATTATTTGGAGATTTGAAAAACTTGCCTTATCTTTGCACTTGCTTTCGCCTTAAAACGAAAGCTGGGTTCTGAAGAAAAAAGTTTGAAAAATCTCGCAAAAAGATTTGGTGGTTTCAAAAAAAGGTTTTACCTTTGCACCACTTTCCGCTTCGAAAATAAGCGGTCAAAACAGGGGAGGTCGCAAGACCAACCCGATCAGACGAAACAGTTCTTATAG
>JAFZHB010000013.1 GCA_017555105.1 Alistipes sp. | reverse complement strand
GGTGCTGTGCAGCGTGGTACAGGCGCAGCCAAAACCGATTGTAGTGGACCTTTGGCCCGATGGCGCACCGAAGGAGAATGGGTTGACAGGCCCAGAGCAGCTCCTGGAAAATGGCCGTGTAGCCAACATCTCGCGTGCTACGCTCTATGTTTATCCGGCTGCTACGCCCGGCGCTCCGGCAATTATCGCCTGCCCGGGTGGCGGTTATCGTCGCCTGGCCATGAACCACGAGGGTCACGATATGGCGACTTGGTTCAATAGGCAGGGGATCACCTATGCCGTCCTGAAGTACCGCATGCCGAATGGCGATATTTCGATTCCGCTCAGCGACGCTCTACAAGCGATCCGCACGATGCGTCAGCGCGCTGCGGAGTGGAATGTGGCTCCGCAGAAAGTGGGCATCATGGGCGCTTCTGCCGGTGGTAATTTGGCGGCACAGGCGGCTACACAATTCACCTCCGCAGAGGATCGTCCCGATTTTCAGATCCTTTTCTATGCTTCCTTGACAATGAATAAGAGCAAGTTAACAGCCCTGCTTGCTGGCGATGAGAGCGAGGAGTCGATCAATCGTTATTCACCCACGAAGCAGGTCAAGGAGCAGACACCGCCCGCCATCCTGCTCTGCTCGGCCGATGATCGCACCGTGCCCTGCGAGAACAGTATCGACTACTTCATGGCTTTGCGCGAAAAGGGGATCGCAGCAGCACTACACATCTACCCCTCGGGCGGTCACGGTTGGGGTTATGAGGAGTGGATGCCCTATAAACGGGAGTGGACGGCCGAGTTGGAGCGCTGGCTCGAGCCGTGGACTCGATAGGTCGCAGAAGCCGGAAAGTGGCGTTTGCCCTCTTTTTGTAAGAGAATACTATCTTTTGAGCGATGGATATTGTCGAATTTCGTGAGTTCTGCCTCTCGCTGCCCGAGGTGGAGGAGTGTCTGCCCTTTGATGAGGTGACGCTCGTCTTCAAGGTGGCGGGAAGGATCTTTTCCATCGTGGGGTTGGATAACCCTGTCGGCTTTGTCGTGAAGTGTGATCCCGAGCGAGCCATCGCCCTGCGCGATCGCTATCCGCAGGTGAAGGGCGCTTTCCACCTCAATAAACGCCATTGGAACAGCATCACCTTCGAGGGAAGACTCTCCGATCGGCAGCTGCAGCAGGAGATCCGCCACTCGTACCTCCTGGTCGCCAAGCTGAATGTTGTACCCAAGGCGCGGCGTGTAGCGCTGCTCGAACAGATTCAGCACGAGGGAATTGTAGACGATGCAGAGCGCTTTGATGCGTAGATGAAAAAAAAGAAAAGCGGATGTTCTCGGAACATCCGCTTTTTTCTGCCCTTTCGGGTCGATTACTTCGCTGCAAGGCAAGCCAGTGCAATCGAGTAGAGCTTGCTCTGGCTGCTGTCGCCACGCGAGGTCAGCACGCACGGTTTGTTCGTACCAACCACCATAGCTGCCAACTCACCGTGGCAGAGGTGCGACGAAGCCTTGAAGAAGACATTACCCGACTCCAGGTTGGGGAAGAGCAAGCAGTCCGGATCACCGGCGATAGCCGAACCCTTCACCTTCTTGTGCTCGGCAACCTCCTTGAAGAGGGCTACATCGAGCGACAGCGGACCGTCTACCATCACATTGCCCAGCTGACCACGATCGGCCATCTTAGCGAGCAGTGCACCCTCGGCCGACGACGGAATCTTCGGGGCTACGAGCTCCGACGGAGCGATGCAGGCGATCTTCGGGGTCTTGATACCCAGTACATTGGCCGTGTTGGCGAGGTAGCCGATCATCTTCATCTTCTGAGCCAGATCCGGCTGCGGGATAACAGCGATATCTGACACGATGAGGAGCTTCTGGTATACCGGCATCTCGATCACCGATACATGGCTCAACACACCCTTCGGGGGGAAGAGGCCGGCCTCCTTGTTCAGGATGCCGCGCATATACTTGTCGGTCGAAACCAGACCCTTCATCAGCACATCAGCCTCGCCCTTCACAACGGCCTGTACGGCAGCTGCAACGCACTTTACATCGCTCTTCTCGTCAACGATCGTAAACACCGAAGCGTCGATACCGTGCTCGGCGCAGATCTCCTCGATCACAGCCTTCTCACCGTAGATGATCGGCTCAACGAGACCCTCCTGGTAGGCGTTGTAGACAGCCTCCAAGGTGTGCGAATCCTGACCATAAGCCACAGCCAAACGCTTGCGACCCTTTGCTCTCGCCTCGACAACGATGTCGGCGAGCTTCTTAATCTCTCCCATAGTTTTGTTAGGTTTATTTTGTTGATTTATACTATTTTACCAAGTTGTAGGTATCCGTGGCGATCATCAGCTCCTCGTCCGTTGCAATCACTGCTACCTTCACCTTCGAGCCGTCGGCCGAGAGGATCTTATCCTCGCCGCGCGTACCCTTGTTCTTGGCAGCGTCGAACTCTACACCCATGAACTCCAGACCCGAGCAAACTGCCTCGCGCAGCTCGTCCGAGTTCTCGCCAACACCACCCGTGAAGACGATCAGGTCCAGACCGCCCATCTCGGCAGCGTACTCGCCGACGAACTTCTTCACACGGTTGTAGTACATATCGCGAGCCAGGATCGCACGCTCGTTGCCTGCGTGGTATGCAGCGTCGATGTCGCGCATGTCGCTCGAGATACCCGAGAGACCCTGTACACCCGACTTCTTGTTCATCATCGAGTTCAGCTCGGCATACGACATACCCTCCTTCTCACCGATGTAGGTAGCTGCGCTGGCATCCACCGAGCCGCAACGCGTACCCATCACCAAACCATCCAGCGGCGAGAAACCCATCGAGGTGTCGAACGACTTGCCATTCAGTACGGCCGTTACCGAACCACCGTTACCGATGTGGCAGGTCACGATCTTCGACTGCTCGAAATCCAGGCCGGCGAGCTTGGCACCCGTGCGAGCTACATACTTGTGGCTCGTGCCATGGAAGCCGTACTTGCGCACGCGGTACTTCTCGTAGTACTCGTAGGGGAGTGCGTACATGTAGTTCGTGGCGGGAATCGTCTGGTGGAACGAAGTATCAAAAACGGTCACCTGGGGCACGCCCGGCAGTACATTGTCGATGGCCTCGATACCCTGCAACGATGCGGGGTTGTGCAGCGGAGCGATGGCGCACAACGAGCCAATTTTGGCCTTTACATCCTCATCTACGATGCAGCTTGCGGGGAAGAATTCACCACCGTGAGCCACGCGGTGACCTACGGCCTTCACCTCGTCGAGCGACGAGATTACGCCGTGCTCAGCGTCGGTCAAAGCCTTCATTACGAGGCTGATACCTACCGTGTGATTCTCGATCGGCTGGTGCAACTCGAAGTTGGCCTTACCAACCGGCTTGTGCGTCAGATCGCCTTCGGGCAGACCGATGCGCTCCACCAAACCCTTGGCCAGGAGCTTGCTCGATGCGGCCTCCATGTCGATCACCTGATACTTGATCGACGAGCTACCGCAGTTCAATACTAAAATAACCATTTTGTAGTGTGAATTATAAGTTTATTTTGTTGTTGTTCACAATTAACCCTTAAAGTTAGACAAAATTTTGCAGACCGACAAATTTTCGCTCAAAATTTAGATTTGAAACTGAAAAATGGCCGTCGGGAGAGTGGGGGAGGAGGGGCAATTAAGGGGGAAGAAGGATGCTTAAAGGTAATGAAAGATTGATATATTATGTGGAGCAATGCCTCGGTAGAGTGTTGTTCATTTGAAAAAACGATATTGTAGCCTTCGATTTTGAATAGTCGCTAAACTCTGATTGATGCGAAAAGAACCTGCCTTTGGGCAGGTTCTTTGTGTTTGTCCAAAACGGAGTGTCATCCCGACGAAGCCAAAGGCGACGAGGGATCTTCCATATTCGATTGAACGGAAAATAATACAGCGGAAGATTCCTCCGCTAAAGCGTTCGGAATGACAAGAGGGGAAGCGTTCGGAATGACAAGAAGGGAGGCGTTCGGAGTGACAAGGGGTGGCGTTCGGAATGACAAGAGGGGTGGCGTTCGGAAAGATAAGAAGGATGGCGTTCGGAATGACAAGGGGTGGCGGAAAGGCGAGGTGTACAAAATGGAAGGAGGGCTAAAAATAGCCCTCCTTCCATTTTGCATGTTGAATTTTACATTTTGAATTATCTCTTTGAAGCCGTTAATCCTCAAAGAGATATCCTACACCCTTGATCGTGCGGATGGTGTCGTTGCCGATCTTTTGGCGGAGTTTGCGGATGTGGACATCGATCGTGCGGTCGCCGACCACCACCTCGGCACCCCAGATGCGGGTGTAGATCTCCTCGCGTGTAACGAGCTCGCCGCGGCGCTGCATCAGCAGCTCGAGCAACGCAAACTCCTTGCGCGGAAGGGTGATCTCCTCGCCCCCATAAAGCACCGTGTGGCGAGTCGAATCGAGCACGATTGAAGCCTCGCGATGGGGCGGCTCTGCGGAGTCGGAAATGCGTTTGAGCTTGGCTTGTAAACGGCTGATTAAGAGCTTGATCTTGACGGGCTTGGTGATGTAATCGTCCGCTCCGGCATCGAAGCCGATGAGCTGCTCCTCCTCCTCGCCAAGCGCCGAGAGAAAGACGATGATCGTGTCGCGAAAACGCTCGTCGCGGCGCAGCTCGGCGCAGGTCTGAGCTCCATCCATCACGGGCATCATGCGGTCGAGCAGGATGAGGTGCGGGCGGCATTCGGCAGCCACGCGCAGCGCCTCTGCACCATTCTCTGCCGTGAAGACTTCGTAGCCTTCGCGCTGGAGATTGTAGCGGATGAATTCGAGAATGTCGACCTCGTCGTCGACCAATAAAATGCGGTGACTCATCGGGTTATTGACTTTGCGGAGAAGGTTTTTTGTACCACTTCCCCAAAACAACTTTGCGAAGTTATAAAAAATTGCTCGAAATCGTTTCATTGTGCCGAGAAAAAATGCTATATTTGTCGCAATTGTTTGCCTTCGTGTGAGGGCATAGAAAAAATGAACCGATGGCTACCGAAAAACCAACCCTTTCTGCTCTTGATGAGCAAGTCAACCTGCTGCAGGTTGAAGATGCGCAAGATGTGCCTGCTGCCGCTGTAGAGGCGGCTGAAAATGAACTTTCAGATGCGACCGCTGAGGTCGATTTTACCGATGAGGAGGCTGCCCTCGCAGCCCGCGATGCCGGACTGGAACTCGATGAGGAGACGGCCGAGGAGGCTGCTGCCGTAGCGACGCTCTCGGAGGACGAATTCGCCGGTAAGAGCAAGAGCGAGATGCTCGACCTCTTTGCTGCGATGCTCGAGGAGAAGCCCGTGCAGTCGTTGCGCCGCACGGTGGATCAACTCAAAGTTGCCTTCTACCGCATTCGCCGTGCCGAGGTGGAGAGTGCTCGCCGAGCATACCTCGAAGCAGGTGGCGCGGAGGAGAACTTCTCGGCTCCGGTTGATGAGGCCGAGAACCGCCTTAAGGAGCTCTTCAAGGAGTATCGCCACCGCCGCGACTCGTTCATCGCCAACCTCGATGCCGAGAAGGAGGAGAATCTGAAAGTGAAGATGGCCATCATCGACGAGCTGAAAGAGCTGGTCGGTTCGGATGAGACGCTGAACCATACCTTCACCAAGTTCCGTGAGTTGCAGCAGCGCTGGAAGGAGACGGGCCTCGTGCCACAGGCACATGTGAAGGACCTCTGGGAGACCTATAACCTCCATGTCGAGCACTTCTACAGCTTCATCAAGATCAACAAGGAGCTGCGCGACCTCGATCTGAAGAAGAATTATGAGCAGAAGATCTCGCTCTGCGAGCAGGCTGAGTCGCTGGTGATGGAGCCCTCTGTTGTCGAGGCGTTCCACAAATTGCAGAAACTCCACGACGAGTGGCGCGAGACGGGTCCCGTGGCCAACGAATACAAGGAGACGCTTTGGGAGCGTTTCAAGGCGGCATCGAGCCGTATCAACAAGCAGCATCAGGAGCACTTCGAGCAGCTGAAGGCCGAGCAGGTGAAGAACCTCGAGCTGAAGAGCGAGCTCTGCGCTGCGGTAGAGGAGTTGGCGGCTCAGCCCTTCACCTCGCGCAAGGAGTGGAACAAGGCGAGCGAGCGTCTGCTGGAGATTCAGAAGACCTGGAAGACGATCGGCTTCGCCCCGAAGAAGGATAACAACCGCATCTATGAGCGTTTCCGTGAGGCGTGCAACAACTTCTTTGAGCAGAAGCGTGCCTACTATGTCGATGTGAAGAGCGAGATGGAGCAGAATCTCCAGCACAAGCTCGAGCTCTGTGCCGAGGCTGAGGCGCTCTCGATGAGCGAGGAGTGGAAGAAGACGACCGACGAACTGATCGCCCTGCAGGCGCGTTGGAAGCAGGCAGGTGCTGTGTCGCGTCGCCACTCGGAGGTGGTGTGGAAGCGTTTCCGCGCCGCTTGTGATAAGTTCTTCGAGCGCAAGGCGGCTCACTTTGCCTCGATTGATAACGAGCACGAGCAGCACCTGCAACAGAAGCTCGCCCTGCTCGATGAGATGGCTGCCGCTGATGTGAAGACGGGCGGTTACGAGGTGATCCGCGACTTCCAGCGTCGCTGGGGCGAGATCGGCTTCGTGCCCATCAAGCAGAAGGATGCCATTCAGAAGCGCTACAAGGCGGCTGTGGATCAGCTCTTCGAGCAGCTGCGTGGCTCGGAGCGTGATCGCTCGATGGGTCGCTTCAAGGAGAAGCTCTCGACGATGAAGGGTGGCGATCGCCGCATGGCCTCGGAGCGCGAGCGCCTCTACAACAAGGTGCGCCAGCTTGAGCAGGAGATCGCCCTCTTGGAGAACAACATCGGTTTCTTCTCCAAGTCGAAGAACGCCCAGTCGCTGATTGAGGAGGTGAAGCAGAAGATCGAGCGTGCCCGCGAGCAGATGCAGGCCACGATCGAGAAGGTGAAACTCATCGACCAACAGCATGTAGAATAGTTAAACAGGAGGAACGAAGCGAACGAGCAAGAGGCCGACGACGCAACGATCCGACGCTTCTCACCTCCGCTACGATCCCTCCAATTAGTAATAATAGAGTATCGTATAAAAAAATAAGTAAGCCTTATGAAACTTTCGAAACCCAAGTACATTTTCGTGACAGGTGGTGTAGCCTCGTCGCTCGGTAAGGGTATTATCTCCTCTTCGCTTGCTCGCCTGTTGCAGGCGCGTGGTTATGTGACGACCATTCAGAAATTTGACCCCTATATCAATGTGGACCCCGGTACGCTGAACCCCTACGAGCACGGTGAGTGCTATGTAACGGAGGATGGTACGAAGGCTGACCTCGACCTGGGTCACTACGAGCGTTTCACCTCGATTGCTACCTCGAAGAACAACACCGTGACGACGGGTAAGATCTACCAGGCCGTGATCGAGAAGGAGCGTCGTGGCGAGTTCCTCGGTAAGACCGTGCAGGTGATCCCGCACATCACCGACGAGATCAAGCGTCGCATCCAGCTCAATGGTCAGACCAAGAAGTTCGACATCATCATCACCGAGATTGGTGGTACGGTGGGTGACATCGAGTCGTTGCCCTTCATCGAGTCGGTGCGCCAGCTCCGCAACTCGCTCGGATGGCAGAATACGGCGCTTGTGCACCTGGCGTGGGTTCCCTACCTGGCCGCTTCGGGCGAGGTGAAGACCAAACCGACGCAGCACTCGGTTAAGGCGCTCTTGGAGAATGGTCTGCAGCCCGATGTGCTGGTGCTGCGTGCCGAGCAGTCGCTCGAGAAGAGCATCAAGCGTAAGATCGCCCTCTTCTGCAATGTGATGCCGGAGGCTGTGGTGGAGTCGGTCGATGTGCCGACGATCTACGAGGTGCCCCTGCGTCTGTATGATCAGAAGATGGATGAGGTGATCCTGCAGCGCCTCGGCTTGAACCCCGAGGAGACGGAGTCGGATCTGACGGCATGGCGCAGCTTTGTGGAGCGTGTGAAGAACCCCTCGAAGCATGTAGATATCGCCCTGGTGGGTAAGTATGTGGAGCTGCCCGACGCTTACAAGTCGATCATCGAGTCGTTTGTACACGCCGGTGCGGTGAACGATTGCAAGGTTCACCTCCACCTGATCCAGTCGGAGAAGATCACGGCCGAGACGGCACCCGAGCTCTTGAAGGGCATGAAGGGTATCTTGGTAGCCCCGGGTAACGGTAATCGTGGTGTTGAGGGTAAGATCGAGGCGGTGCGCTATGCGCGTGAGCAGCAGATCCCCTTCTTCGGTATCTGCCTGGGTATGCATTGCGCCGTGATCGAGTTTGCTCGCAATGTGCTCGGTATGGCTGATGCCGCTACGCGCGAGATGAACAACCAGACAAAGCACCCCGTTGTTGATCCGATGGCCGAGCAGAAGGGTGGTTCGGTAAAGGGTTCAACGACCCGTCTGGGTGGTTATGTCTGCACGCTCGACCCCGCATCGAAGGCGGCCGAGGCTTACGGCATTACTTCGGTCATTGAGCGCCACTTCCACCACAACGAGTTCAATAACGACTACCGCGAGACCTTCGAGAAGGCCGGTATGCAGATGACCGGTGTGAACCCCGAGACGGGTCTTGTGGAGGTGGTTGAGGTGAAGAACCACCCCTGGTTTGTCGCTGTGAACTATCACCCCGAGTACCAGAGCACGGTACTGCGTCCCGCTCCGCTCTTTGCTGCCTTCGTAAAGGCCGCTATGCAGCAGGAGTAATCTAATTGTTGAATCAAAAAAAGAGAGAAAAGAGAAGAAGAATGAATAAGAAATCAATAGCAGGCCTTGTCGTCTTGGGCTTGGTCTTTGCCTTGTTTGCCTATTTCAATGGCAAGGAGCAGCAGCGTTACCAGGAGCAGATGGCCATCTATCAGGCCTATCAGGATTCGGTCAAGGCTGCCAATGAGCCCGTCGTAGCACTCGCCGATCAGACGGAGCAGGCTGCGATCAGCCCGATTGTACAGGAGGCGGAGTCGATGTCGGCCGAGGAGGCTGCTCGTGCGCGTCGCGTGGCGATGCTCGGCGAGGAGCTGGTCAAGGCTGCCGATGGCGAGGCTGAGGTGATCACGCTGGAGAACGAGGTGATGCAGGTGCGTTTCTCGTCGCGTGGTGGTCAGATTGCCGGTGTGACGCTCAAGGAGTACACGAAGTATGGTCCGCGCGACAACCGCACGGAGTTGATCGAGATGTTCGACCCGTCGGAGGAGCGTTTTAACCTCGCTTTCTTTGTGCGCAACGGCCTTCACGATGTGAAGGTGATGACGGCTGACTATAACTTTGAGGTTGCACCCGTGGTGAGAACGGCCGAGGGTGACCAGGTGATAACGATGCGCCTGCCGATCAATGCGATGGCTGCCATCGAGTACCAGTACACGCTCTATAATACCACCTCGCCCGAGCGTGATTACCTGATCGACTTCAAGGTGCGCTTTGTGGGCATGCAGCCCTTTATGTCGAATCAGTCAACTGTAGCGATCGATTGGACGAGCCTCTCGTATCAGAACGAGCGTGGCTTCCAGAACGAGAATATGAACACGACCCTCTCGTACCGCTTCCCCGATGAGGAGGCGATTGAGGAGCTGGGTGTTGGTGAGGGCAAGAAGTCGGAGAGCGTGACGACGCACTTGAACTGGATTGCCTTCAAGCAGCAGTTCTTCTCGTCGGCGCTCATCGCACCGAACTATCTGGCTGGTGCTGATTTGGCTTTCGATACGGCGGCTGCCGGCTCGGGCTACATCAAGCGCTTTACGATGCAGGCTACGGTTGATTTCACCCCCACGACCGAGGAGTATGACTTTGCCTTCTACTTCGGCCCGAACCAGTATTCGATTCTGCGCAAGGTGCAGGTGGGCGACGAGAAGCTCTACCTCGAGCGCCTGATTCCGCTTGGCTGGGGTATCTTTGGTTGGATCAACCGCTGGGTGGTGATCCCCGTGTTCGATCTGCTGCGCAATCACATCGCCTCGTTCGGTGTCATCATTCTGATTTTGGCCGTATTGATCCGTCTGATCATCTCGCCCTTGACCTACAAGAGCTATTTGTCGATGGCCAAGATGCGCCTGATCAAGCCCGAGATGGATGCCCTGATGGCGAAGTATCCCAAGCAGGAGGATCAGATGAAGCGTCAGCAGGCGCAGATGGAGCTCTACAAGAAGGCCGGTATCAACCCGATGGGCGGATGTCTCCCGATGTTGATCCAGATGCCGATCCTGATCGCGATGTTCCGCTTCTTCCCCGCTTCGATCGAGCTGCGTGGTGAGTCGTTCCTCTGGGCGCATGACCTCTCGTCGTACGACAGCGTGTTGAACCTCCCCTTCTCGATCCCCTTCTATGGTGATCACATCTCGCTCTTCGCGTTGTTGATGGCTATTTCGACCTTTGCATACTCCTACATCAACTATCAGCAGACGGCCTCGTCGCAGCCGCAGATGCCGGGTATGAAGTTCATGATGCTCTACATGATGCCGATCATGCTGCTCTTGTGGTTCAATAGCTACGCCAGCGGCTTGTGCTACTACTACCTCTTGTCGAACATCTTGACGATGGTGCAGACCTACGTCGTGCGCCGCATGGTCGACGATAACAAGATTCGTTTGGCGATGGAGCAGAATGCCGCCAAGAAGTCGAAGGGTAAGAAGTCGAAGTTTCAACAGCGCTATGAGGAGCTGATGCGTCAGCAGGAGCTCCTGCAGCAGCAACAGCAGAAGAACCGTCGATAAACGGGGTAGCTTCGCGAACCGAATTCGGCGGCATATACGCCGGTAAAATCCGTTCGTGATCCACTTTCGAAGCGAAAGAGAGTACTTAACCGCGTGTTAGGTGCTCTCTTTTTTGCCTATCTTCCAATCTTTCACTACTTTTGCGCCGCAAATAACGCTGTTATATATATAGGTAATGTCTGATACACCCCGCACACCTCGATTTTTGGCCTTAACTCCGCTCTTGGTCTTCTTGTTGCTCTACCTGGCAACTTCGCTCGTGATGGGCGACTTCTATAAGATGCCGATCACCGTGGCCTTCATCTTCTCGTCGGTCTATGCGCTCTGCATCATGCGCCGTATGCCCTTTGCACAACGCATCGAGCACTTCTCGGCCGGAGCAGCCGACCCGAACATTATGCAGATGATCTGGATCTTTGTGATGGCAGGCGCCTTCGCCCAGTCGGCGCGTGCGATGGGGGCAGTGGATGCGGCCGTGCACCTCACGCTGCAGTTCCTGCCGGCGCAGTTCCTGGCGGCCGGTATCTTCTTGGCGGCCTGCTTTGTTTCGATCTCGGTGGGCACTTCGGTCGGCACGATCGTCGCGCTGATGCCCGTGGCCTCGGGTATCGCCTCCGAGGTGGGGCTCGATCCGGCCTACCTCTCGGCTATCGTGGTCGGAGGATCGTTCTTTGGCGATAACCTCTCGTTTATCTCCGATACGACCATTGCCGCGACCCGCACGCAGGAGTGCGCCCTGAGCGATAAGTTCTGGGCTAACCTCCGCATCGTAGCACCTGCAGCCCTGATTACGCTCCTGATCTATACCTTCAGCGGAGCGCCTACGGCTTCGTTTGTTGCCCCCGAGCGGGTTGAGTGGGTCAAGGTGATTCCCTACCTCTTGGTGCTCATTACGGCCCTCATGAGCGTCCATGTGATGCTTGTGCTTCTGCTTGGTGTAACGGCTACGGGAGTTATTGGTGTAGCGACGGGCTCCTTCTCGCTCTTCGATTGGTGCGGTGAGATGGGGCAGGGCGTGGTCGGCATGGGCGAGCTGATCATCATCACGCTCCTGGCGGGCGGTATGCTCGAGACGATCCGACTCAATGGCGGTATCGACTACCTGATCTCGCGCCTCACGCGCCGTGTGCGTGGTACGCGCGGGGCGCAGGCGGCGATTGCTGCGCTGGTCTGCATGGCCAACCTCTGCACGGCTAACAACACGATTGCGATCCTCTCGGTGGGTGGCATTGCCCGCGAGATAGCCGATCGCTACGGTGTGGATCGCCGCAAGAGTGCCTCGCTGCTCGACACCTTCTCCTGCTTCACGCAGGGTCTCCTGCCCTACGGAGCGCAGCTCCTGATGGCGGCCGGTCTGGCCTCGATCTCGCCCCTCGAGATTATCCGCTACCTCTACTATCCCTATATCTTGGGTGCGTGTGCCGTGATCGCGATTGTGATCAAGAACAAGAAGAACCGCATGAAGTAGGTTTGAGTAGCAGTTATAAATAAAATAGGTTTAATAGGATTTGACCCCTATTAAACCTATTTTTTTTGTGGATAAGTCGGCTGCCTATCGGTTGTACTGCTCGAGCCCTTTCTCGCAGGCGGCAAAGCGAATGTGGGTGCTCTTCTCGCCCTTGATCTCCACCGCAGGGGTGCTCTCGGGGGCAAGCGTCACCCCCTCGAAGAGGAGGTTGCGACCGTCGAGAATCGCGATGCGCTGTTTCGGAGCGGTAACCGTGAGGTTGCGCAGCGTCATGCCATCGACATCGTGCAGCTGCATGAGGGTCTGGCGGCGCGGATCCTTCGCATCGGCCTCGCTCTGGGTTGAGCCGACGGTGGCGTTCTCGATCGAGAGGAAGCGCACGGGGCTCTCGGGAATAGCGGTCATCTTGATAAACTCGCGGCAATCCTCCACGATGATGTCGCGGATCGAAATGCCGCGGAAGGCGGGGGTGAGGGTCGTCCACTTACGCTCGGGAAGGCGTGCGGCGAGTTCGCCCGTCCAGGCGGGGTTGCCGAGCATATCCCAGCAGATCGCCTCCTTCGTGGTGCGCATGCGGATACGCTCGTAGTAGAGGTTCTCGCCACCACCCGAGCGCGGTCGACGCGTCTTGAAGCGAATGCCGATCTGCGTGCCGTCGAAGACGCAGTCGTGCGTGTAGAGGTTGCGAATCCAGCCGGCCGTCTCCGAGCCGATCGTGATACCGCCGTGGCCACCCAGCGTGAGGCAGTGACGCATGACGATGTTCTCCGAGGCGCGGTTGCGCTCGTAGCCGTACTCGTTGCGGCCACCCTTCATGGCGAAGTTGTCGTCGCCGCAGTCCATCGTCGAGTACTCGATCAAGACATTTTTACAGCAGGTGATATCGACCCCATCGCCGCGCGGAATACCCACCGAAGAGACATGCACACCGCGAATGATCATATCCTCGCAGTAGACCGGCGCGATGTTCCAGAAGAAGCCACGCTCGAAGCGGACCCCCTCCAGATAGACATTGCGGCACTCGATCGGACCGAAGAAGGTCGGCAGGAAGACCTGTCCGCCGTCACGACCGTCGTAGATGCGCTCCTCGACGGGGGTGTGGATGTCGATCTCCTCGACAGCAAATTTCACCTGACGCTCCTTGATCGAGCCGCTCGTCGGGCCAATGAAGACTCCTTTACCCGTCAGAGCGATATTCTCGGCGTGGTGGGCGTAGATGCAGGCACCAAGCGAGGTCACCTCGACACCCTCGTTCGTCGTGAAGACGGCGGGGAGGTAGTCCTCGATCTCACCGCTGAAGCGCACGACGCACCCCTCCTCGGTGTGGAGCTCGACATTACTCTTCAAGGTGATGCGCCCCGAATACCACACGCCGGCAGCCATCACCACCTTGCCACCACCACGCTCCGAGGTCTTATCGATCGCCTCTTGAATACGCTGTGTGGCCATCTTTCGGCTCGTGGGCGGCTTGATACGCACCGTGTAGTCGGGGAAGTGGGGCTTCTGGAGCTGCGGCATGTAGAAGGGAGCCTCGATCGGAGCGATCTCGGCAGGCATGGCATCGCGACCCACCTCGTTGCGCGTCGGAATGCGATGCTCAGCCGCGATGGTTGCGAAGCTGCCCACGAGCAATCCCAGCAAGAGCAAAACAGTTTTTTTCATGGATTAAGGTTTTCAGGTTAGGTAGTTGGTCGGTTGTTTAGCGCAGGAAGAGCAACTCGCGGTACTTCGGCAGCGGCCAGAGACGGTCGTCGACGATCTCCTCGAGTTTGTCGACATGGTGGCGGATCTCGTCGAAGAAGATCTCCACCGTGTCGTGGTAGGCGATTGCCTTTTCGCGCATCGCCTCGATGCGGTTGGCGCGCTTGCGAGCCTCGGTCATCTCTTCGGTCAGGCGTACGATCTCGGCCGTGTGATCCTGGATGCGCTTGATGAGCGCGATGTCCGAGGTGGCATTCAGCCCCGGGATGTGCGACATCTTATAGACCTTATCGAGCAGCATCGCCTCGTAGTTCGACGCAGTCGGCACGATGTGGTTCATCGTCAGATCGCCCAAGACGCGACCCTCGATCTGGATCTTCTTAACATAGGTCTCCCACTTTACCTCGGTGCGTGCCTCGAGCTCCACCTTCGAGTAGACACCCGTGCGATCGAAGAGGCCGATGGTGCGCTCGTCGAGGTAGCGATCGAAGATCAGCGGCGTAGAGGTCTCGCAATCCAGTCCGCGACGCTTCGCCTCCTCGCGCCACTCCTCCGAATAGCCGTTGCCGTCGAAGCGGATCGGCTGGCAGGCCTTGATCATCGCCTTCAGCTCCTCGTAGATCGCCTTCTCTTTTTTCATGCCGCGCTCGATCTTCTCGTCGACGCGCTGCTTGAAGGCCGTGAGCTCATCGGCCAATGCCGTGTTGAGCGTGATGATCGCCTCGGCGCAGTTGTCCGAAGCGCCCGCAGCACGGAACTCGAAGCGGTTACCCGTGAAGGCAAAGGGCGAGGTGCGGTTGCGGTCGGTGTTGTCGCGCAGCAGGGTGGGGATGTGGGCGATACCGCTCATCTTGAATACATCCTTCGCATCGAAGCGGATCGCCTTGTCGTCGGTCGCTGCAGCGAGCTTGTCGAGCACGGCCGATACCTGCGTACCGAGGAAGGTCGAGATGATTGCCGGCGGAGCCTCGTTGGCACCCAGACGGTGAGCATTCGTGGCGCTCATGATGGCTGCCTTCAAGAGGCCGTTGTGCTTGTAGACCGACGAGATGACATTCACCAGGAAGGTGATGAACTGCAGGTTCTCCGAGGCCGTCTTGCCCGGGCTCATCAGGTTGACGCCCGTATCCGTGCCGAGCGACCAGTTGTTGTGCTTACCCGAGCCGTTGATCCCCTTGAAGGGCTTCTCGTGGAGTAGCACACGGAAGTGGTGGCGGCGTGCTGTCTTATCCATGATGGTCATCAGCAGCTGGTTGTGGTCGTTGGCCAGGTTCGCCTCCTCGTAGACGGGGGCGAGCTCAAACTGGTTGGGCGCTACCTCGTTGTGGCGCGTCTTTACTGGAATACCGAGCTTCAGACACTCATACTCAAGCTCCTTCATAAAGGCCATCACACGCGTAGGAATCGCACCGAAGTAGTGATCCTCGAGCTGCTGGTTCTTGGCCGACTCGTGGCCCATCAGCGTGCGGCCGGTCAGCATCAGGTCGGGACGCACCGCCCAGAGGCTCTCGTCGACGAGGAAGTACTCCTGCTCCCATCCTAAATAGGTGTGTACCTTCGATACATTGCGGTCGAAGTAGCGGCACACCTCCGTCGCAGCCTTGTCTACGGCCGAGATCGAGCGCAGCAGGGGTACTTTGTAGTCGAGCGCCTCGCCCGTGTAGGCGATGAATACGGTCGGAATACAGAGCGTTGAATCGACAATGAAGGCGGGTGAGGTGGGATCCCAAGCCGAATAACCGCGCGCCTCGAAGGTGTTGCGAATACCGCCGTTGGGGAACGACGAGGCGTCGGGCTCCTGCTGTACGAGCAGCTTGCCCGAGAACTCTTCAATCACCCCTCCAAAGCCGTCGGGCTGGGCGAAGGCGTCGTGCTTCTCGGCCGTACCGCCCGTCAGCGGCTGAAACCAGTGGGTGTAGTGGTCAGCACCATTCTCCAGTGCCCATTGACGCATGCCGGCAGCAATCGAGTCTGCCACCTCTCGCGTGAGCGGCGTGCCATTCTCCATTGTGTTGGAGAGCACCTCGTAGGTCTGTTTATCGAGGTACTTGCGCATGGCGGCCTGCGAAAAGACCTTTGCACCAAAGTAGTCCGAGGGACGACCTTTGGGGGGTGTAACCTCTACAGCGGTGTGGTTGATGGCCGCGTCGACCATCTTAAAACGGAGCAGTGATGACATGTTCTTTATTGGGTTTGTGAATTCTTTTCCGCAAAGATAAAAGTTTTCTTTTTTCGTTGTATGTCAAAAATGGAGTTTTTTCGCTCTTTGGCTGATTTTTATGCTGTTTTTCGGGAAAATAGGGTTGTTTTTTGAGGGTGTGGGCGATTTTTGCGGTTGTTTTTCGAGAAAGTGGTGCGAAAAATCGTCGAGTTGCTGAATTTTTCAAATTTTGCAAAAATGTAAAATTGGGAGAATAATGGTTGAAAACTACTCTAAAAGGCTTGTTTATTTTTGGTTGAAAAATAATCGGCGTAAAATTTTGTCGTTGCTGGTCAAATTACTAATTTTGTTCTGAATGTAAACATTGTACCTATGAAAAAGATTTTGCTTATGATGCTCGCTGTGCTGCTCTCTGGCGGTATGGTCGAGGCAAATGCCCAAAGTTTCCTGAAGAAGGTAGGAAAGGCGATCGAAAAAGAGGTCGAGAAGGGTGTTGAAGATGGTATTCAAAAGGGTCTGAATCGACTCAAGGGATCGCCCGCGAAAGAGAGCCCTGCTCAGGCGCAACCCGAGCCGGAAGCTCCTCAAGCATCTCAAGCTGCACCTGCGGCACAACCCGCGAAGCAGCCTGCGGCCGCGCAGTCGGAGCGTTCGGGTGGTAGCATCGCTCCGACGATGGGCTTAATGCAGCCCCAGGAGTATGCCAAGCGCGGTAAGATCAACAACCACGAGTGGGTCGATTTGGGTCTGCCGTCGGGTACGCTTTGGGCGACCTGCAATGTCGATGCTACGGCACCCGCGCAGCCTGGCCGTCACTACGCGTGGGGCGAGGTGGCTACGAAGAGTTCGTACGATGCAGCGAATAGCAAATACTATAAAAAGAGCGCCCAAGATGTTTCGGGTAATGAGGCCAGCGATGTAGCTGCGGCTAAATGGGGCACTGGCTGGCGCATGCCGACCAAGGCCGAGTTCGATGAGTTGGTTTATTACTGCAATTGGGATTATGTGCAGGAGGGTGGCCGTTGGGGCGCAAAGTTGACCAGTACGCTGAACAAAGAGTCCATCTTCCTGCCTGCAACGGGCTCGAAGGATGGTACTGTGTTGGATGAGGGCAGCACCTGCGGCTTGTATTGGACTTCGACCCCACTGCAGGATCAATGGAATACCGGTGCACACCAATACCACTTCGGAGGTGCGCTGGGCGAGATGGGCGTCGGTGAGCGCTCGTCGGGCTATGCCGTTCGTCCCGTGGCGGTAGCAAAGAATATGATTTCGACTCCGCATCAAGGCGAGACCAACGGCCATCAGTGGGTTGATCTGGGGCTGCCGTCGGGTACGAAGTGGGCAACCTGCAATGTAGGCGCAACGGCTACGGAGCAGCACGGATTGCTCTTCTCGTGGGGTGAGGTGACCCCCATCACGGATAAGGAGTCATCGAAGAACAAGACAAGCGGCCGCTGGATGAGCGGTATTGCCGGAAGCGCAGCCTACGATGCCGCAACGGCCTATTGGGGCGAGGGGTGGTACACTCCGACCAAGACGCAGTTCCAGGAGCTGGTGGATAACTGCACCTTCGAGTGGACCTACCTGGGTCGCATTCGAGGTTGCAAGGCGACCAGCAAGATCAACGGTAACTACATTTTCCTGCCGGCTGCGGGTCAAATTAACTCTTCGTCGTCGGATCCTTATCCGACCTCGATGCATCGGCAGGGCCGCTATTGGGCTTCAACCCCGTCGAAGGATTCGCACTATTACGATGCAGATGCAATCCTTGTTATGGAGAATTTCGTCGGAGTCGGTACGCATGAGCGTAAGATCGGTCTGCCGATTCGCCCTGTGACCAAATAAGGGTCTAGATCCGAGACAGACAGCCAAGCTCTCACACAAGAGCTTGGCTGTTTTTGTGGGCAGATGTAGCGTTTTTGTTAGATATGCTTACGAAGATATGGATTCATCGAAATAATCCTTAAAATAATTACGAATTGTGAGCGGTGAATTGTGAAATATTTCGTACCTTTACCGAGATTTATAGCACGACAGCAAAACCTAACAAAATATTAACTAAAAAACAGTTATGGCAAATACCAAATCTGAAAAGCTGTTCGCCGAATTTCCCGCCGTCTCGACCGAGATGTGGGAGGAGGTGATTACGGCAGACCTGAAGGGTGCCGACTACGAGCGTAAGCTGGTATGGCGTACGGGCGAGGGCTTCAACCTGCGTCCCTACTACCGTGCCGAGAACCTCGAGGGCATCGAGTTTTTGGGTAGCGAGGCGGGTGAGTTCCCCTTCGTACGCGGCACGCACAAGAACAACGAGTGGCGTATTCATCAGACGGTGCAGATCACTACGCCGGCTTCGGCAAATGCCGAGGCTCTGCAGTTGCTCAACTCGGGCGTTGATTCGCTCGGTTTCTGCAACTGCGGTTGCGAGAAGCTGACGGCCGAGGATATCGACACGCTGCTGGCCGGTATCACGATTCCGGCAATCGACATCGTCTTCTGTGGTGAGGGCGTTGGCGAGGTAGCCGAGCTCGTGCTGGCAAAGCTCGAGAAGGAGGGCATCGAGGATGCTCACATCTCGTTTGTGATCGACCCGATCGTTAAGGGCCTCTCGAAGAAGGGTACGCTCTGCAACTGCTGCCTGGAGAAGGTGGCTGCCCTCGTGAAGAAGGCTTCGGCTTGGAAGCATGTACGCATCGTTACGGTAAGCGCACAGATCTTCGGAAACGCTGGTTCGACGATCGTCGAGGAGTTGGCTTTCGCCCTCTCGGCAGGTCAGGAGTACATGGCGCGTCTGACCGATGCCGGTCTGACGGTTGACGAGGCTGCTCGTGCAATCCGTTTCTCGTTCTCGGTTTCGTCGAACTACTTCATGGAGATCGCCAAGTTCCGCGCTGCCCGTATGCTGTGGGCTAACATTGTGAAGGGCTATGAGCCGGAGAAGCTTTGCTCGGCCAAGATGCTGATCCACGCCGAGACCTCGCGCTGGAACCAGAGCGTTTACGACCCCTATGTAAACATGCTGCGCGGCACGACCGAGGCTATGTCGGCTACGATCGCCGGTGTTCACTCGCTGGAGGTTGTTCCCTTCAACGCTGCCTACACCAAGCCCGACGAGTTCTCGAAGCGCATTGCTCGCAATGTGGAGCTGCTCCTGAAGCACGAGTCGCACTTCGACCAGGTTGTTGACCCGGCCGGTGGTTCGTACTACATCGAGAACCTCACCGCTTCGATCGCTGCTGAGGCTTGGAAGCTCTTCCTCGCTTTGGAGGAGCAGGGCGGTTACGCTGCCGCTTACGAGGCAGGCACGATCAAGGAGAAGATCGAGGCTTCGGCTGCACAGAAGGATAAGAACATCGCTACGCGCCGTCAGATTCTGCTGGGTGCTAACCAGTTCCCCAACTTCACGGAGGTTGCCGGTGAGGAGATCACGATGGAGTCGGTAGAGCGCGATGTGAAGGAGGGTAATCTCCTCAATGCATACCGCGGTGCGATGGCCTTCGAGCAGATGCGTCTGGAGGTAGATCGCTCGGGCAAGGAGCCGAAGGCATTTATGCTGACCTGCGGTTCGCTCGGTATGGCACGCGCCCGCGCACAGTTCTCGTGCAACTTCTTCGGTTGCGCCGGTATCCGCGTTATCGACAATACCTTCTTCAAGTCGGTTGAGGAGGGCGTTGAGGCTGCGTTGGCTTCGAAGGCCGAGATCGTGGTTGTCTGCGCTTCGGACGACGACTACGCCGAGGTTGCTCCGAAGGTGAAGGAACTGCTGGGTGGCAAGGCTATCCTGGTGGTTGCCGGTGCTCCCGCATGCACGCCGGAGCTCGAGGCACAGGGCATTACGAACTTCATCAGCGTGAAGTCGAATGTGCTCGATACGTTGAAGTACTACCTTAAAGAGATGGGAATCTAATTATGAGAGCGAAATTTTCTGAACTGAAATATGACGCTGCGGCACAGGCTTGCTGCAGCAAGAAGGCTTGCGAGGAGAAGCAGCCTTGGATCACCGCTGAGCAGATTCCCGTGAAGGGAATGTACACGGCTGAGGATTTGGCCGGCATGGAGCACCTGAACTATGCAGCAGGTGTGGCTCCGTTTCTGCGTGGTCCCTATTCGACGATGTATGTAATGCGTCCCTGGACGATCCGTCAGTATGCAGGTTTCTCGACGGCCGAGGAGTCGAACGCCTTCTATCGCCGCAACCTGGCTGCCGGTCAGAAGGGTCTGTCGGTGGCATTCGACCTGGCTACGCACCGTGGTTACGATGCTGACCACCCGCGTGTAGTGGGTGATGTGGGTAAGGCCGGTGTGTCGATCTGCTCGGTAGAGGATATGAAGGTCCTCTTCAACGGTATTCCGCTCGATCGTATGTCGGTGTCGATGACCATGAATGGTGCCGTGTTGCCCGTTCTGGCCTTCTACATCGTAACCGGTCTGGAGCAGGGTGCTACGCTCGATCAGCTGGCAGGTACGATCCAGAACGATATCCTCAAGGAGTTCATGGTGCGTAACACCTATATCTATCCGCCCGAGTTCTCGATGCGAATCATCGCCGACATCTTCGAGTATACCTCGAAGCATATGCCGAAGTTTAACTCGATCTCGATTTCGGGTTACCACATGCAGGAGGCCGGTGCTACGGCCGACATCGAGCTGGCTTACACGCTGGCCGACGGTTTGGAGTACCTCCGCGCAGGTATCAACGCCGGTATGTCGGTGGATGCCTTCGCACCGCGTCTGTCGTTCTTCTGGGCTATCGGTATGAACCACTTCATGGAGATCGCCAAGATGCGTGCTGCGCGTATGCTCTGGGCGAAGATCGTGAAGCAGTTCGAGCCGAAGAATCCCAAGTCGCTGGCACTGCGTACCCACTCGCAGACCTCGGGTTGGTCGCTCACGGAGCAGGATCCGTTCAACAATGTGGCTCGTACGGCTATCGAGGCTATGGGTGCCGCTTTGGGTCACACGCAGTCGCTCCACACGAACGCTCTGGACGAGGCTATCGCACTGCCGACCGACTTCTCGGCGCGTATTGCTCGTAACACGCAGATCTACATCCAGGAGGAGACCTCGGTATGCCGTCAGGTCGATCCGTGGGCTGGTTCGTACTATGTAGAGACGCTGACGAACGAGATTGCACACAAGGCTTGGGAGCACATCCAGGAGGTAGAGAAGCTCGGCGGTATGGCTAAGGCCATCGAGACGGGTATTCCGAAGATGCGTATCGAGGAGGCTTCGGCCCGCACGCAGGCTCGCATCGACTCGGGTGAGCAGAAGATCATCGGTCTGAACGAGTACCGCCTGGAGAAGGAGGCTCCGATCGATATCCTGGCTGTGGATAACACGGCTGTACGCGAGAGCCAGGTGAAGCGTCTGCAGGAGCTGCGCGCTAACCGCGATCAGGCTGCCGTAGATAAGGCACTGGCCGCTATCACGGAGTGCGTGAAGACGGGTGAGGGTAACCTCCTCGAGCTGGCCGTTGAGGCTGCCAAGGTGCGCGCTACGCTCGGCGAGATCTCGGATGCTTGCGAGGTTGTAGTAGGTCGCTACAAGGCTGTTATTCGTTCCATTTCAGGTGTTTATAGTTCAGCAGTGAAAAACGACGAGAGTTTCGAGCGCGCCAAGGAGATGTGCGCCGAGTTTGCTAAGAAGGAGGGTCGTCAGCCCCGCATCATGATTGCGAAGCTGGGTCAGGACGGTCACGATCGTGGTGCCAAGGTGGTTGCTACGGGTTATGCCGATATCGGCTTCGACGTGGATATGGGCCCGTTGTTCCAGACTCCCGCTGAGGCTGCTAAGCAGGCTGTGGAGAACGATGTACACATCGTAGGTGTGTCGTCGCTGGCCGCCGGTCACCTGACGCTCGTTCCGCAGATCATCGATGAGCTGAAGAAACTGGGTCGTGAGGATATCATCGTCGTTGTTGGTGGTGTGATTCCCGCTCAGGACTACGATCAGCTCTATCGCGATGGTGCAGCCGCTATCTTCGGCCCCGGTACGAAGGTTTCGGTAGCAGCTATCAAGATGCTGGAGATCCTGGCAGAGTAAGCGCAATTTGCGCAATAAAAAATCCCTGTCCGATGATTCGGGCGGGGATTTTTTTGAGAGGCAAGAGCAAAGAGGAAAGAGCAAAGATTGGGAATACTGGGAATTTTGCGAAATACTCCCAAATCTCCCAAAACTCCCAAAACTCCCAAAACCACCACAAACCCACAAAAAAACAAACCCCCAAAGGTCGATCAACCTTTGGGGGTTTTGGATTACTCCTCTTTTACATAGGTTTTGTGTTCATATTCATACGACAAGCATTTCTTGGTGGTCGTATTCCATTCGCCAGCGTAGCTGTTAATTTCAACAATGCCCTCCGGCGTTATCTCGATGAGAGTGGTTTGTCGGTCTTCCTCATATTCGAAATCAACGAGCTTTAGAACACCATTGTTAAAGGTGTAGGTGAAATGGCTGCCTTCATAGTACTCCTCATCTTCGATACAGCTCCAAAAACCTGTACCATCGGCTTTGAAGTTGAGATATTCGAAACGACCCTCGCTGATGGGATTCCATTCTCCCTCCTCGCTTCGGCCCTCATCTAACTCCCACCATTCGTAATGGGTGTATTTCCATTTTCCTACAAGCGAGAAAGAGCTGAATTGAGCGGCGGAGGTGCCACTCTGGGTAACCGGTACGACCTGTGTCGCGACTCCATTAATCTCTTTAATACCAATCCAACCATAGCGTGTTGCTCCTGTCGTGTTCGCTGTAGCGGAGAAGGTGTAGGTGTTTCCCTCCTGCGCAACAAAGGTTAGCCACTCGTCGGCATTGCCTAAGAATTCGTATTCGGTTTCTATCTCACATCCGAAGTCGCAACTCAGTTCAAAGGTAAAGGTGTTAGCAGCCGCTTCGATGTAGTAGGTTTCCTCCTCAATGACAAACTCGTGCGCTGGCGAAAGCTCTGTAACTGTAAATGCAGCCATCGGGGTGATGGTGTTACGACTGATCGTGATGGCTTTATTCGTGCTTTTCTTAAAGATTGCCTCTCCGCAGGTATCAGAGTTTCCGACAATCTCAACGGTGAAGCCATTGGGGAAGGTGGTGGGTGCCATTGGGATCAGGATCTCGGTAACTTCGCTATTGTTCAGGGTAATATCTTCTCCGCCTAACCATACAGACATAATCGATGAGCTTTCAGCCATCGGAGTTAATACAGGCTCATTCCCTGCTTGCCACTTCAACATGAAATCGCCACATAATGCGCGCTCCGGTGAAGGGTTGTTGTCGCTGATTCTGACGGACTTGATCGTAATCTCTGGACCGTACAGTTGTAAAAGCAAAAATCCGCAAAGATTCTTGAATTTCAAGTTGTTGCCATCTTCGTTGGTTGCCATCGCTGCCATCGGCACCCAATCTCCTCCCATGATAGAGTTTTCCGATGATCTTGACCCACCTAAAGTGATAGGCAGCATGCCTTGTTGCAATTGCTCGATGGTTGGATTTACTTCATATCCGTATGAAGCAACTAATGAAGTGGGGTACAGCGCGTAGATTTTATCCAACTGGCGAGGAGTAATCGAATCACCGATGTAACTAAATACGCCACTCGTTGCACCCTCTTCGCCCTGGAATTCGTAGTATTTCGGCTCGAGTCCATCGACGATGGCGATTGCATCCTCTTCCGACCAATACATTTTATAATCCTTTCCTACATAGGCACGACTATCCGTCTGATCTTCAATGCTTGCCATGAAGGAGGGGTAGTGTGCTTTGTGCTTCGGAGCTACACGCTCCTCTTTCACACACGAGGCGATACCAACGGCAATTAATGCCAATAATAAAACTTTTTTCATGCGATTTCTCTATTAAATTACCACGATTGTTCCTCCCCCATAATGGGATTTTCAAATGAGCTCGTTTCAAAGTCACTGGCGGCAAAGCCCTGCTCAACCTCTACCTCGATGATTTCGATCTCGGGTACAGCATAGTTTTCTTTCATTGTTAAAAGTTTAGGTTACCGTGCCGACCCCATGAACGGTGGTTTTATAAAACAGAAAGTGTGGAGCCGATTTCGTTTATCTAATCGAAGGTTGTGGAAAGACCTAAACTGAAATAAACGATGCAATACCCCACACTTGGATAGTATGAGGTATATGCACAAACTGCGCATAGCCACACGACTATACAAGAAATGAGTGCCGTTCGTTTGCCTTTCAGTTTTGAAAACTTCCACATTTTCGATTAAAGACAAAAGCGAAAACACTTTCGTAATATGTCTGCCGAACGAAAAACGCTCGGCACGACAAAATTAGCAAACTTTTCTGAAACGAACAACACTCATGCAGGATATTGCCCTAAAAACAAATCCCCCGATCTCAGCCGAGATCGGGGGATTGCTCTATCGAAACGATAAATTAGTCGTCCAAGTGATAGGTGTGCTGTACATAGATGGCGTGAGCCATAGCGTCGCGCTTTGCGATCGAAGGCTTCGTGAAGTACTGACGACGACGCAGCTCCTTCAAAACACCCGTACGCTCATACTTACGCTTGAACTTCTTCAGGGCGCGCTCGATGTTCTCGCCCTCCTTTACCGTGGTAATAATCATAGTTGTATAAAATTTTTTGTTGTTAATTCTTGTTTGTTTCTGTTTGGTTTGCAACCTCTTTTTAAGCGGGTCGCCCTCTTTCGGTGCGTTCGATTTCTCAAATCGTCGGCTCCATACCTTGTGCACTGTGCAGGCTGTCAGCACCAAAGACCAAGTAAGGACGCAGCCTCTCGGCCTCCTCATGGGTCAGTATGTTCTGTTCAATCATCTCTCCGGTGCTGTTCCAACCTCCTTTCAATGCTCTTTGTTTCAATAATCGCCTCAGCGTGCGGGGTGCTATGTAGGGATGCTCCCTCAAACGCATCGGGGTTGCAAAGTTAATATCAATTTTTTGAATTTCATTGCTATCGCACCAAATTTGTTGCAAAATTTTTTCAAAATTTGTCTCGGTCACCCCTTCAACCTCTGCTAATTGCTCCACGCGGTGAAAACCACCGAGGCGTGAGCGGTAGGCGAGGATGCGAACAACGCTCTTTTCGCCGATGCCGACCACCGATCGCAGGCGTGACGAGTCGGCCGTGTTGAGCTCTATGGGAGCCTCCCAGGGGCTCTTTTCTGGCTCGGAGAAGCGGATGTAAGGTTCGAGCCACGAGGCGATCGAATCATCCACCACATAGCAGGCGCGGACCTCCTCCATATCACGAAAACCACTCCGATCGCGCCAACGAATGAAGGCTTCGGCCTGACGCTTGGTAAAGGCGCCAATGGCACGCAGATAGGCTGCCGAGACCGTGTCGATCAGAAAGGGCGAGGGCGCAATGCGGGGTAGGGTGTCGCGTTTTGCAGGGGTGTATTCCCGATAGCTCTTGGGGTGGATTCGGTAGGCCGCACCGATGGTGATGTAGGGCGCCAGCACGCGGTAGGCCGAGTCACTAATGCCGTAGCAGAGGGCGACATCCTCCGCAATGCGGAAGATCTTCCCTGCGGCGCGGAACTTGACGAGTGAGACCGCCTCCTGACGGCTTAGGCCGATGGCGCGCAGCTCCTCGTAGCTCACGGTATTGGGATCGAAAGGATGCAGTGCGACGCTGTCGCGCTCTTGCAACTGAGCCACGGTGGCCTCAAAGTGCGGATTGCGACGCGGTTCGGCCTGGCGAACGACCAAGACGAGCACGCCCACAGTCAAGAGAAAGACGATGAGCCCCGTAAATTCGCGTTGGTTGAGGAACTTGGACATGGCCGGGAAGGTCCTGCTTGGAGTGGCGTGTTACAATCGACGCAGGAAGTCGAGCGATACGCGGTTGAAGTAGCTCTTGTTGTCTACATTGCAGACATGGCCCGCTTCGGGAATGATGACCACCGAGGCCCACTCACCACCTGCGGCCGCTGCGAGCTGCACCTGCGGCAGGAAGAGGTAATCGTCCTGTCCCATGAGGTAGAGCGTGGGGATGGCGATCTTCTCCTGGAAGAGCGCTTTGATGTGGCTGTTGAGCTTGTCGCCCAGCGTGAGCCAACGCAGGAAGTTCTCGAACGAGAGTTTCTTGGCGTTGTGCAGGAAGAGTTGCATCGAGTAGCCGTAACGACGATGCGGGATGATTGCCTTGGCGATGATCCACTTCAGGAGGCGGTAGGGAACGATGTGCTTGCCCATATCGGCCATGCGCAGCAGGACGCGCGACTCCCAGTTGAGCTCCGTTACAGCACCTGCCAGTACCATCGAACCCACACGGTGGGGGTAAAGGTCGGCCAACACACGCACCACGATGCTGCCCAGCGAAAGACCCATGTAGTGCGCCTTTTCGATCTTCAGGTGATCGACCACCTCCATCACCTGCTCGGCAACCATCTCGAAGCTGAAATGCTTGCTTAGAATCTGCAACACGGAGGACTCGCCGTGGCCTACCAGATCGATCAAGAGCAGGTTGTAGTGGCGCGAGAAGTCGCCAATCTGGCGAAACCACACCTCGCTACTGCCACCCGCACCGTGCAACATCACGATCCAGGGTGTCTCCGCACCATGCTTTTGAAAGAGTCTGTAATGCAACATAATCGGGCGCAAAGATAGTAAAAAAGTTTGAAATTCGTAGCGGGTAAGCGGGGATGAGGAGTAGGAATAGAATAAGGAGTGAGGAAAGTAGGATATATAACAAAAAAAAGAGAGCCCGAGAGCTCTCTTTTTTTGAACCAACCATCGAATTAGTCCTGAATCTTCGCAGCCAGGAACTCACGGTTGAGGCGAGCGATATGCGCGATCGAGATACCCTTCGGGCACTCGGCCTGGCAAGCACCCGTGTTGGTGCAGTTACCAAAGCCCAACTCGTCCATCTTGGCAACCATCGCCTTGGCGCGACGAGCACCCTCAACGCGACCCTGCGGCAGCTTCGCCAGCGACGAAACGCGTGCAGCTACGAAGAGCATAGCCGAACCGTTCTTGCAGGTTGCAGCGCAAGCACCGCAACCGATGCAGGCAGCCGCATCCATCGACTCGTCGGCGTCAGCCTTTGCGATCGGAATAGCGTTAGCGTCGGGCACCGAGTTCGTGCGAACCGATACGTAACCACCGGCCTGCAGAATCTGGTCGTAAGCACCACGATTCACTACGAGGTCCTTGATCACGGGGAAGGCTGCCGAGCGCCACGGCTCGATCGTAATCGTTGCGCCGTCCTGGAACTTACGCATGTAGATCTGGCAGGTCGTAGCTGCCTGACCGGGGCCGTGTGCCAAGCCGTCGATGTGCAACGAGCACATACCGCAGATACCCTCGCGGCAGTCGTGGTCGAATGCCACGGGCTCCTTGCCCTCGTGTACGAGGTCGTTGTTCAGAATATCGAGCATTTCGAGGAACGAGGTGTCGGCCGAAATGTCCTTGACCTTATAGGTCTCGAAGGCACCCTTCGATTTTGCGTCCTTCTGACGCCATATCTTTAAGGTGAAATTCATAATTTCAAATTTTATTAAAGTGTTGAACGCCAAAAGTTAGTCTTTGTAGTTACGCTGTGCGCGGTGCGTGAACTCGTACTCGAGCGGCTCCTTCGTCAGCTCGGGAGCCTCGTCCATACCCTTGTACTCCCATACGGCAGCATAGGCGAACTTGTCGTCGTGACGCAGTGCCTCGCCCTCCTCGGTCTGGTGCTCCGAGCGGAAGTGACCACCGCACGACTCCTCGCGGTTGAGAGCGTCGCGAGCCATCAGCTCTCCCAGCTCCAGGTAGTCGGCCAGACGCAGAGCCTTCTCCAGCTCTACATTGAACGACATCGGATCGCCAACAACCTTCACATCCTTCCAGAACTCCTTGCGCAGGGCCTGGATCTCGGTGATGGCCGTCTTGAGCGACTCATCCGTACGAGCCATACCAACATACTCCCACATGATGTGACCCAGCTTCTTGTGGATATCATCCACCGACTGCTTACCGTTGATCGACATCAGCTTGGCGATCTTCTCCTTAACGGCCTTCTCGGCCTCCTCGAATGCCGGCGTATCGGTGCTTACCTTCGGAGCCTGAATCTTCTTCGCGAGGTAGTCGCCAATCGTGTAGGGCAGCACGAAGTAACCATCGGCCAGACCCTGCATCAGTGCCGAAGCACCCAGACGGTTAGCGCCGTGGTCCGAGAAGTTGGCCTCACCAATAGCGTAGAGACCCGGGATCGTGGTCATGAGGTTGTAGTCAACCCAAATACCGCCCATCGTGTAGTGTACGGCGGGGAAGATCTGCATCGGCTCCTCGTAGGGGCTTACATCGGTGATCTCCTCATACATATCAAAGAGGTTACCGTAGCGCTGCTTGATGATATCCTTGCCCAGACGCTCGATGGCGGTCTTGAAATCGAGGAATACGGCCAGGCCGGTCTCGTTTACGCCGAAGCCTGCATCGCAACGCTCCTTAGCGGCACGCGAAGCAACATCGCGCGGTACGAGGTTACCGAAGGCGGGGTAGCGGCGCTCCAAGTAGTAGTCGCGATCCTCCTCCTTGATGTCCGACGGCTTGAGCGTGCCGGCACGCAGTGCCTTTACATCCTCGAGCTTCTTCGGAACCCAGATACGACCGTCGTTACGCAGCGACTCCGACATGAGGGTCAGCTTCGACTGCTGCGTGCCGTGTACGGGGATACAGGTGGGGTGAATCTGCGTGAAGCAGGGGTTGGCGAAGCCGGCACCCTTGCTGTAGCACTGGAATGCAGCCGAACCGTTCGAACCCATAGCGTTGGTCGAGAGGAAGAATACATTACCGTAACCACCCGATGCGATTACCACAGCGTGTGCACCGTGGCGCTCGATCTCACCGGTTACGAGGTTACGAGCGATGATACCCTTAGCCTCGCCATCCTCCACAACGATGTCGAGCATCTCGTGGCGCGGGTAGCTCTTCACCGAACCGGCAGCGATCTCCTTGTTCAGGGCAGCATAAGCACCCAAGAGGAGCTGCTGACCCGTCTGACCGCGGGCGTAGAAGGTACGCGATACCTGTGCACCACCGAACGAACGGTTAGCCAACAGACCGCCGTACTCGCGAGCGAAGGGAACACCCTGAGCCACGCACTGGTCGATGATCAGGTTCGACACCTCGGCCAGACGGTATACATTGGCCTCACGAGCGCGGTAGTCACCACCCTTGATCGTATCGTAGAAGAGGCGATATACCGAGTCGTTGTCGTTCTGGTAGTTCTTGGCGGCGTTGATACCACCCTGTGCGGCAATCGAGTGAGCGCGACGGGGCGAGTCCTGAATGCAGAACACCTTGACATTGTAGCCCAGCTCGCCGAGCGAAGCAGCAGCAGCGCCACCGCCCAGACCCGTACCGATCACGATGATGTCGAGCTTGCGCTTGTTGGCGGGGCTCACGACCTTGATCGCTGCCTTATGGTTGCTCCACTTGTCAGCCAGAGCACCGGCAGGAATTTTAGCATCTAATTTGAAAGCCATATCTGTGTGTGTTTATTTGTTCGGAACTAAAAGATTAGCAGAGAGCGCAGCAGCAGTTTGCCTTCAGGAAGAAGACCACTACAACAGCAGCGAAGCCCAGGAAGATGAGCGTAGCAACGATGTTAGCCACGCACTTCAGGCGGGGATACCAGGTGTCGTTGGCCCAACCTGCGGTCTGGAACATCGACCACACACCGTGCGAGAGGTGGAACCAGAGGGCAGCAAACCATACGAGGTAGAGCACCACATTGTACCACTTCGAGAAGGTGTACTGGATCAGCGCAGCGCCATCCGTAGCGGCGATCATCTGATCACCCACCAGCGACTCGTGACCACCGAGGATCTCAACGAGCTGCATCTTCGCCCAGAAGTGCGAGAGGTGGAGCAGCAAACCTACGACCACGATCACACCCAGCACGAGCATGTTCTTCGAAGCCCACGATACGCCGGGCTCCTTGGCCGTCACAGCGTAGCGCTGCTTGCCGCGAGCACGGTAGTTGTTCACGGTCAGCAGCAGGGCGTAGGCGAAGTGTACTACCACCAGCGCAGCCAAGCCGGCCGTGCCCACGAGTGCATACCAGTTAGCACCGAGCAGCTCGCAGATCGTGTTGTAGGCCTCGGCCGAGAAGATGGCCGCAATGTTCATGGACATGTGGAAGATGATAAACAGCACCAACGCGCAACCCGAGATGCTCATCACCAGCTTCTTGCCTACCGATGAATTGTAGAGAAAACAGTTCATAATTGATTTAAATTTGTTATTTTTGTGAATGAAATTAATTTTCCGCCTACAAAGATAGTTATTGTTTGCGGAATAACAAATCATCTGGTGGCTTTTTCTACTGTAAAAAAGGAGTCAAATCGTGGATAAGAGATCTTTGCGCGAGCGGATGCGTAGCGCCAATCGGGCGTTGGGTGCGGAGCAGCGAGCAGCGGCTTCGGCTGCGCTTTTTGCTCGGGTTGAGGCGCATGAGGCGTTTCGCTCGGCAAGGGTCGTGGCCGCCTACTGCGCCCTGGCCGATGAACCCGATACGGCGGGGGTGCTGGAGCGTTGGGTGGCAAGTGGCCATCGGGTTGTTGTGCCGCGCGTGGAGGGAGAGGAGATGCAATTTTACGATTTTTACCCCTCGAGCATGGTGCGGGGCTCGTTCGGGATCGCCGAGCCGACCGATGATACCACACTCTGCGCTCCACACGAGATCGACCTGATGATCGTGCCGGGGGTGGCCTTCACGGCGCTCGGTGCTCGCCTCGGACGAGGCAAGGGGTACTACGATCGCTACCTGGCGCAGCACGATTTCCGCGCCTACACGATCGGGGTGGGGTATGCCCACCAGCTCACAGAAAACCTCCCCACCGAGTCGCACGATCGGCTGCTCGATGAGGTGATTTGTCGCTGACCGTCTCGAATCCTCACTACTTATTATGTTTTTCCGAAATTTCGTGCTATTTTTGTCGTGTGAGCAGCGATAAAAATAGTTTGAAAGAGCAGGTGGCGCTCCTGCCCCTCTCCCCCGGTGTCTATCAGTTTGTAGATCGCACGGGGACGATTATCTATGTCGGTAAGGCCAAGTCGCTGCGCAAGCGTGTCTCCTCCTACTTTGTCGAGAGCCGCGACCACTCGCCCAAGGTGCGGGTGTTGGTGCGACAGATTGTCGAGATTCGCCACATTGTGGTGGACTCGGAGCAGGATGCCCTCCTGCTCGAGAACTCACTCATTAAGAGCCTTCAACCGCGCTATAACATCCTGCTGAAAGATGATAAGAGCTATCCGTGGATCGTGGTCAAACGCGAGCCCTTTCCGCGTGTCTTATCCACTCGTCAGCTGGTGCGCGACGGCTCGCAGTACTACGGCCCCTACAGCTCGATCTCGATGCAGCGCAGCATCTTGGAGTTTATCCGCGAGGTGGTGCCGTTGCGCACCTGTAAGCTGAACCTCGCGCCCGAGCGCGTCGCGCGTGGTCGTTATACGGTCTGCCTGCAGTACCACCTCGGTAACTGCAAAGCCCCCTGCATCGGTGCACAGAGCGAGGAGGAGTATGCCGAACAGGTGGCACTCGTGACCTCAATCCTCAAGGGCGACCTCCGTCCCGTGCGTCACTACTTGACTGAGGAGATGATGCGCGAGGCCGAGCAGCTCCACTTCGAGCAGGCGCAACGCTACAAGCAGCGACTCGATGCGCTCGATCACTACGCCGGGAAATCGGTCATTGTCAGCGCAAAGATCACCGATACGGATGTATTCTCGCTCTTGGTCGACGACGATGTGGCCTACTGCAACTTTGTCCGCATCCGCCACGGATCGATCGTCGGTGTGACGACCGTGCGCCTCTCGACGGGTGTCGACGCCACGGAGGCCGATATGCTCACGCTCGCCATTCAACACATGGTGGAGGAGGTGGGTGGCGGTGCGCTGGCGCGCGAGGTGATCGTGCCCTTCCTCCCCTCCACGACGTTCCTCTTCGATGGGGTGGTCTTCACCGTGCCGAAGCGTGGGGAGAAACTCGAACTACTCGAATTTTCGCAGAAGAGCGCCCGCATCTATCGTGCCGAGCAGCTCAAAAACCTCGAGATCAAGAACCCCGAACGCCATACCGAGCGCCTGATGGAGGCGATGCGTAAGGAGTTGCGCCTCCACAACCAGCCGCGCCACATCGAGTGCTTCGACAACTCGAACCTGCAGGGTACCTATCCCGTGGCTTCGTGTGTGGTCTTCCGCGATGGTAAGCCCTCACGGAAGGAGTATCGCCACTTCAACATCAAGACAGTGGAGGGTCCAGACGACTTCGCCTCGATGCGCGAGATCGTCCGTCGCCGCTACAGCCGCCTCTTGGAGGAGGGTGCACCGCTGCCTGACCTGATCATTGTCGATGGTGGCAAGGGACAGCTCTCGAGTGCTTACGGCGTGTTGTGTGACTTGGGAATTGCCGGTCGCGTGCCGATTGTGGGTCTGGCTAAGCGCATCGAGGAGATCTTCTTCCCCGATGATCCGATGCCTTACTACCTGAGCCGTACGGGCGAACCCTTGAAGGTGGTCTGCCACCTGCGCGATGAGGCGCACCGCTTCGGTATTACCTTCCACCGCCAGAAACGCAGCAAGGGATTCATCCACAGCGAGCTGGAAGAGATCGAGGGTGTAGGCGAGAAGACAATCAAGGCGCTCCTCACGCACTTCCGTACGGTAGAGAAGGTGCGCACCGCTCCCCTCGAGGAGGTGAGTGCGTTGGTGGGGGCTGCCAAGGCGCGCAAGATCAAGGCTTACTTTGAAACAAACTCAAAATAGATAGACAATGGAAAAGAAACTCACTCTGAAAGATTGGATCGTGGCCATGCGCCCCTGGTCCTTTACGGCATCGGGTCTGACGGTGCTGACGGCGCTCTTCTACCTGCATTGGCTGACCGGCAGCGTGGATTGGAAGATCGGCTTGTGGGCAGTAGTAGGTATCATCCTCTTTCACGCCGCAGGAAATATGTGGAGCGACTACTTCGACTATGTTTCGGGGGTGGATTGCGTGGAGGGGGCTTACAGCTCTGACAGCAGCCTTGTGCGTGGTGTATTTCAACCCAAGCAGCTGCGCAACTACGCCCTCACGGTACTCCTCGTAGCCTCGTGTGTGGGTCTGTGGCTGATCTTCCGCACGGGATGGACGCTCTTTTGGATCGGCCTCGGCGGCTTGGTCTGCACGCTGGGCTATCCCTACTTTAAGTATCGCGCCCTGGGCGACCTGACCATCCTGATGGCCTACGGTTTCTTGCCCGCCATCGGTACCTCGTGTGTGGCGCTTGGCACGATCGATTGGCGTGTGCTCTGGGTGGCGCTTCCGATCGGTCTGTTGGTGGATTCGATCCTCCACGCTAACAATACGCGCGACATGATTACCGACGGTAAGGCCTCGATTCGCACGATGGCTCACGGCCTCGGCTTGCGTGCTTCGGTGGTGCTCTACATCCTCGAGCAGCTTGTGCCTTTCTGCTGGGTGGTCTTCTGTGTTCCCTTCGGTAAGTTCCCGATCCTGTCGCTGGTGGCGATCTTCGTGATGCGTGTGGCGTTGGCAAACTGCACTATGATGCGCGCCTTCAAGGATAGCGGCGATCCGAAAGATATTGCCTCGCTCGATCAGCGCTCGGCACAGCTGCAGATGCTCTTCTGCCTGGTGATGATCCTCTCGTTGGCGGTTGATACCTGGGTATTATGAGACGCCTGACCGCCACCCTCGTCGTGGCATTTGTGCTTTGGGCCTTAATGTTCTGCCCCCTGACTGCGCCACGCTTCGATTTCTGGTGCATGATGGCTGGCTCGGCACTCATCCTGACGGGTTTAGCGACGCTCTTTGCACCGGCGTGGTGGGAACGCCTGCGCTTCACGCGCGAGAATATCCTCCTCGGTGTAGCCATCGCAGTGGTGTTGTGGCTGCTCTTCTGGGTGGGGGATAAGGTCTCGTCGTGGCTCTTCGCCTTTGCACGCCCGCAGGTAGACTCCATCTACACGATCAAGGAGGGTGTTTCGCCCGTGCTGCTCTCGCTGTTGCTCCTCTTCTTGATCGGACCGGCGGAGGAGATCTATTGGAGAGGCTATGTGCAGGAGCGCTTGTCGCGTAAGTTGGGCGCCAAGCGTGGCTTCCTGCTCGCTACGGCGGCCTATACGCTGGTGCATGTCCCCTCGTGTAACTTTATGCTGATTATGGCTGCTATGCTCTGTGGCATCCTATGGGGCGGTCTCTACTACCTCTATCCGAAGCGCTTTACGGCCATCCTGATCTCCCATGCGCTGTGGGACGCAGCGGTCTTTATCTGGTTCCCAATCATGTAAGAGCGGCGGGAGAGATTGCAAACTAATAAACAAAAAGGGCTGGTGTGGTTTTACCTCACCAGCCCTTTTTCTTGGAGATTTCTTCTAAATCTCTTGGCTCTTTACTCTTCGAGATTCTCTTTGTACGCTTTCGAGAGCTCCTCAGCACGGCGGATCGCCTTGTGGATGTGGTCGAGGACATTCTCGCGGCCTACCATATCAAGCAGACCACTACGCTCAATCTCTCGGTATACCGACTCGTTTACACCCGAGAGAATCACCTGCTGACCCTGCTGCAGCGAGGCTGTGATGAAGATCTCGAGGTTATGCAGACCCGTAGCGTCGATGAACGACACCTTGCGCATGCGTACGATGCGGATCGGTTCGGCGTCGTGCATGCGAGCCATCTCCTCGAACTTCGTAGCTACGCCGAAGAAGAAGGGGCCCTCGATCTCGTAGACCTCCGTATGGGTGGGGATCGTCAGGCGCTCGTCGCGCTCACCATCGTGGTGTACATCCATCTCGTTGTGCAGGATCGAGATGTGCGTGCTCTCCATGATGCGCTTCATGAAGAGGACAATAGCCATCACCAGACCCACCTCGATGGCGATCGTCAGGTCGAAAATCACGGTCAGCAGCAGCGTGGTGAAGAGCACCAGTACGCCCGACATCTCCTGGCGACACATCGAGCGAATCGTGCGCCAGCCGCTCATGTTGTACGATACCATGATCAGCACACCGGCCAAGCAGGGCATCGGAATAGCGCCCACCAGGCCACCCAGGAGCAGCAGTACGAGCAGCAGCACCACCGTGTGCATCACACCGGCAATCGGCGTGCGACCGCCGTTGTTGATATTGGCCATCGTGCGGGCAATAGCACCCGTGGCAGGGATACCGCCGAAGAAGGGAACTACGATGTTGGCGATACCCTGACCAATAAGCTCAGTGTTCGAGTTGTGGCGGTCGCCGATCACACCGTCAGCCACCATGGCCGAGAGGAGCGACTCGATTGCACCCAGCATGGCAATCGTAAAGGCCACGGGGAGCAACTGCTGCATCGCCTCGAAGAGGCTCTGATCGCCCAGCGAGGGGAGCGTCAGACGCGGAAGACCCGAAGGCAGCTCATAGAGATCGCCAATCGTCAGGATCGAATCAACGCCTGCAAAACGCTTCAAGAGCCAGCATACACCCGTCATCAGTACGATGGCTGCGAGCGATCCGGGGATCTTTTTCGAAACGCGCGGCGTGTAGCAGATGATCAAGATGCTGGCCAGACCCACAGCAAAAGCCCACCAGTTGATCTGGTCGAGGTGCTGGAAGTAGCAGATCCACTTGTCGATGAAGTTGGCCGGCACCTGCTCGATACCCATACCGAACAGATCGTTCATCTGCGTCGAGAAGATCGTAATGGCAATACCGCCCGTGAAGCCGACGATGATCGGGTAGGGCATGAATTTGATGATGTTGCCGAGCTTGAATACACCCATGATGACGAGCATTACACCGGCCATGATTGTTGCCAGCGCCAAGCCTCCGAGGCCGAACTGCTGGATGACACCATAGATGATGACGATAAAGGCACCCGTGGGGCCGCCAATCTGCACCTTCGAGCCACCAAATACCGAGATCAGCAGACCGGCGATGATCGCCGTCACCAGACCCTCAGTAGGGCCTACACCCGATGCGATACCGAAGGCGATGGCCAGCGGTATGGCCACAATGCCGACGATGATTCCGGCCATGATGTCACGCGAAAGGGTCTCGCGGTTGTAAGTTTTCAGACAGCCGAAAAGTTTGGGTTGGAAGTCGATAGCATTACGCAACTTCATAAGTTTATGGAAATTAAAAATTTTTATAAATAGGTTTCCGCCGGCAAAAGTAATAGAACGAAACGGAATAAGGAAGAAAAAATCAAAAAAAATGGGGCGGTGGGTTGTTTTTTTGAAAAGAACTCCTTATCTTTGTCGTCCCGATTCGAAAGGTTTCGGCCTGCCCGGATGGCGGAATCGGTAGACGCGTTGGTCTCAAACACCAATGTCAGCAATGACGTGCCGGTTCGACCCCGGCTCCGGGTACTGAAGTGAGGAAAGTTGAAAACTTTCCTCGCTTTTTTATTTTCTCCTCGTAACTCATTGGTTTGCTGATATATTAGACCAAGCACACTGTTGAGATTTTTAGTTCGAAAAATTTCCCCGTCAAATTCGATTTTTTACGAAAAAAAATCGCAGAATTTGCAATTATCTTGTAATTAGACGGTTATTCGGATTGCTTGAAAATTGGGTAACGAGATAGCAACCGTTCGTATTTCTGAGTTC
>JAFZHB010000012.1 GCA_017555105.1 Alistipes sp. | reverse complement strand
TTGTGCGCCTTTGAGTAACCAACCCAGTGCTTGCTCGAAGTTCAGGTCGATCGTAGCAGGATTCGTGTTGGGGTTGTAGGTACCCAACTTCTCGATGAATTTACCATCACGTGGCGCTCTGCTATCTGCGGCAACGATGTGGTAGAAAGCGTAGCCCTTCTTACCGTGGCGTGCCAGACGAATTTTAACAGCCATTTGCTATAAAATTTTGAAAAGGTTAATAAAAAACGCTCAGCCTTTCGGCCTAATTAGCGCGCAAATGTACGAAAAAAAATTGGAACAGGAAATTTTTCTCCGCTTTTTTGCGCTTTTGGCTTGAAAAAGTGCATTTTGAAAGAGAAACAGACCGCCCGAGGACGGTCTGTTTTGGTGATCGCGGAGCGGCTCGAACGCTCGACCGGCAGCTTAGAAGGCTGCTGCTCTATCCAACTGAGCTACGCGACCATCGCTATTTTGCGGCACAAAATTACGAAAAATAATCTAAAATCAAAATTTACGATTTGAATTTGGGCTCTTACCAGGTAAACTTCCCCTCCCAGCGCTGTTCGTTGCCGACGGCATCGCACACGGTGAGCACCGCACGACGCTGCTTGCCGGCGGCCGGCTCGTCGATGTGCCAGATGAGCTGGCCGCGGCTGGGGTAGCGGTCGCAGGGTACCCACTTTCCGTCGATCTCCAGCCTCCACGAGGCGATGCCCGAGAAGTTATCTGCTACGCGGAAGGTAAGTCGCTTGTTTTGAGCGAGCGGGGTTGTGGGGGTGAAGAGCGGTGTGATCTGCGGGGCAAGCGTGTCGGCCACGACAAACCAATCACCCACGGAGCGGGTGGTGGCGCTCACCTCCCCATCCTTGTAGCTTCCACCGGCTGCGGCAGCGCGCCCCTTGCGGTTGGTGAGGGCGAGCAGCGTACGCTCCTGCAGCTCCTTTGGTACATGGGTATGGATGGTGATCGTGACAGGCTTGAAGAGGGCTACGCGCGGATCGTCGAAGATACGATAAGCGGGCGAGAGTACCACAGTACCCGAATCGACCGGGGCTACCAGACCAGCCTCGGCTTTGGCGTATTGACCCTCGTAGAGCGCGCCTGCAGGAATGTGCGCGGAGAACTCACCCATGCGGAGCGTGGTGGCTCGGTTGCGGTGGAGAGGCACAGCAAGCGAGTCCGTGGGTAGCTCGGCTGTGAAGGAATCGGTGCGACCCACCACCTCGAAGCGGAGCGTGGATTGGTTGTTGCAGTCGTCCTCGATCAGCAGCTCCACAGTGCGGCGCTGCCCGGGCTCAGTGCGCACCAGGCCGCGCTCCTCAAGCGTGGGGTAGAAGCACTCGGGAGCACCCTCCAGGCGAGCCAGGCGGAGCACCTCGTTGCGCGAGTCGAGCTGTAGCGGGTAGTGGCTCACGGCATCCGATGTGCGTGAAATGGCGTAGGAGAAGTTCTCCATGCGGAACTCGAAGTAGGCCTTGCCGTCGAGCCATCCGCGCAGGCGGTAGATGGCAAAGGTGTTCTGCACACCGTTGCGGCGGTCGGTTACCTCGGCGATGAAATAGCCCTTGCGTCCCACGGGGAGCGGTTCGGCGTGGGTGAGGCGGTAGTTGCCGGGCGCAGTGCAAAGCACCGAGTAGCTCTCCATCGGGCGGCGCTGGACAATTCCGTTGGGCAGGGTATCCAGTTCGATGTAGTGCAGTTTCATGAAGCGCGGCGGCAGGGAGTCCACGGGGCGGATGATCCCGTCGCGCACCAGGTTGCGTGGCGACTGATCGGCCGTGTTGCGAATCTCATAGTGGAGGTGGGGACCCGACGAGGAGCCGCTGTTGCCCGAGTAGCCGATTACCTCGCCCTGACGCACGGGGAAGCGGTCGGGGGTGAAGTAGAGGTCGATGGCATTGGTGCGGCGGCGGTAGCGTTCGGATCGGATGTGCGCTTCGATTGGCTCGGTAAAACGCTGCATGTGGGCATAGACGGCTGTCGTGCCGTTTGTTAGCGTGAGGTAGAGCGCGCGGCCATAGCCTCCGGCCTGAATCGCTACACGCGAGATGTAGCCATCCATGGCTGCTACGAGGGGCTTGCCCTCCTCTAGCTCGGTTTTGATGTCGATGCCAGCGTGAAAGTGGCCGGGGCGCACCTCGCCAAAGTTAGCGGCATAGAGCCCCAATACATCCTCGATCGGATAGCGGTAGGCGGTCGGATCGATCGTCTGCGCAAAGCCGTAGAGCGGGGCGAGTATCAGGATTAGTCGAAGTATTCGTCGCATGGTTCGTGTTCGGTGTTTTCGGGCAGACAGGTCGGCGCAACCTCCATGACAGCCTCGTAGGGATAGCCAAGCGAGAGCCCGTAGCGAATCAGCTTGGTCTTTAGTTCATAAGGAGTTTTAGCCCGCAGCGTGCGCACCTTGCGTTGTAGTCGTTCGGCGAGTCGTTCGCGGCTTTGGGCGGCATCGAGTTGGGCGAGCGCCTCCTCGATGATCGTGCGGTCGATCTGCTTGCGGGTGAGTGCCGTACGGATTTTATAGACGCCCCAGCCGGCCAGGCGGCTCTTCTCGCGGACATACATCGCAGCGTAGCGGCTGTCGTCGATAAAGCGGTCGCGCACCAACCGTGCCACGACCCCCTCGATCTCCCCCTCGGCTACGCCCCAGCCGCGCATCAGACGGCGGGCGTCGGCCGTGCACTTCTCGGCACGGGCGCAGAGACGCATCAGGGCGGCAACAGCCTCGTCGGCGGTGCGGGTGCGTGGTTTCTGCTCCTTCTCTATCTTTTTCGGGCACATACCATACGCGCTTTATCCTGCATGTCGCACCGAACCTCGATCGCCTCGTACCCCTCGTCGTGGAGCAGCGTGTGCATCGCGTCGGCGGCTTCGCTGTAAATTTCAAAATAGAGTTTTCCTCCCGTGCACAATAGTACTTGGCCGGCGCGGGCAATGGCGCGGTAGAAGAGCAACCAATCCTCGTCGGGAACGAAGAGCGCCATCTGCGGCTCGTGCTCTACCACATTGCAATGCATCGTGGCTCGGTCGCTGGCGGGGATGTAGGGCGGATTGGAGACGATGAGATCAAACCGCTCCTCCTCGGCAAAGGTAGTCTCCAACTCGTGCAGCGCATCGGCCTCGCGCAAGATGATATTGTGAGCACCTAACAAGCGGGCATTCTCGCCCGCTACGGACAAAGCCTCGGCCGATCGATCGAGGGCGATCACCTCCGCTTCGGGCAGTTCGAGCGCTAGCGAGATGGCGATGCAGCCGCTTCCCGTGCCGACATCGAGCAGGCGGCGTGCCTGCGGTTCGTCGCGACGGATCCAATCGACCAACTCCTCGGTCTCGGGGCGAGGAATCAGTACGCGGGGATCGACCCGAAACGAGCGGCCGTAGAAGTCGGTCGAGCCGATCACATACTGCATCGGCTCTCCCGCACAAAGGCGTTCGGTGAGCTCCTGCAGTGCCTCCTCGGAGAGAGGGATCTCACGGTCAGGATCGGCGATGAGTTGACTGATTTGGTCGCCCAGACCGGCCTGGTCGGCCGTGATGTAACGGGCAATCTGCATCGCCTCACGCGCATCGTAGAGTGGCGTGAGGGCGTTGCTTAAATGGTTGATCAGATGGCGTGCCTTCATGGTCTTAGGCGCGGCGTGAGAGATCAGCGAGCGCCAAAGCTACGGCTGCTTCGACTACCACCGCACCGCGCAGGGCTACGCAGGCGTCGTGGCGGCCCTTGATCTGCAAAGGGGCTACGCAGTCGCACTCTGCGTCGTAGGTCAGCTGCTCGCGGGCGATGCTGGGCGTGGGTTTCATGGCAGCGCGCACGATGAGCGGGTTGCCGTTGGTGATGCCGCCGTCAATACCTCCGGCGTGGTTGCTGGCGGTTGTGCCGTGGCTGTCGAGGATCGGATCGTTGTTCTCCGAACCGCGGCGAGCGGCTACGGCAAAGCCGTCACCAAACTCCACCCCTTTGATGGCGGGAATGGCAAAAAGCAGATGGGCAATGAGGCTCTCGGCACTGTCAAAGAAGGGCTCTCCCCAACCGGTCGGAAGTCCCTCGACGCGGCACTCGATCACGCCGCCTACCGAGTCCCCCTCGGCCTGGGCGGCAGCGATCACCTGCTCGAAGCGTTCTGCGTCACGCTCGCCGCCAACAGCGGTCAGGCGGGTCGAGAACTGCACCTCGGCGGGAAGCATCTTCTTGGCTACGACGCCCGCTGCGACCAATGCGACGGTCAGGCGAGCCGAGAAGTGTCCGCCACCGCGCGGGTCGTTTTTGCCGTCGAACTTCACCTGCGCCACTCGGTCGGCGTGCGAAGGACGGAAGTGATGGGTCAGCACTGTGTAGTCGCGCGAACGGGTATCCTCGTTCTGAAAGAGGATCGTGAGCGGAGCTCCCGTTGTCACCCCCTCGTAGATGCCCGAAAGGAGCTGCGGGCGGTCGCTCTCGCGACGCGGGGTTGTCCCCTGTGCACCACTGCGGCGGCGAGCCAGGTCGTGCTCGAAATCCTCCTCCGAGAGAGCAATGCCGGCGGGCACGCCATCGAGCGTGATGCCGACAGCGGCTCCGTGAGATTCGCCCCAGATCGAGAGGCGCAATGCATTCCCAAAAGTGTTCATATCGCTTATTTTTCGCGGATTCGTTCCAAATCTTCGAAGAAATCGGGGTAGCTCTTGGCAACCGATTCGCACTCCTCGATGGTTACCTCGCCCTCCGAGCGGAGTGCGGCGACGGCCAGCGTCATGGCCATGCGATGGTCGTTGTGGCTCTTGACGCGTGCACCGTGGATCGTGCCTCCCGTGATGCGCATCGTGTCGCCATCCACCTCGACGCGAATGCCGAGCTTGCGGAACTCGCTCTGGATGGCTTCGGCGCGATCCGACTCCTTGTGGCGCAGGCGCGATGCACCGTGCAGAATCGTCTCTCCCTCCGAGCAGGCGGCCAGCGTGGCCAACGCCGGGAAGAGATCAGGACAGTTTGTAGCATCGAACTCAAAGGCGTGCAGTTCGCGGTGGGTGGCTGTGACGGCCGTGGGTTCCACCTCGATGCGCGCCCCGGCATGGGTCAAGGCGTCGAGAATAGCCGTATCAGCCTGCTTCGAGAGTGCGGAGATGTTCTCCACGCGCACCTGGCCGGCTACTGCACCGGCCACGAGCAGCATCGCAGCGGCACTCCAATCCCCCTCGATGGCCAGATCCTGTGCAACATAGCATTGGCTGCCGGGGATGTAGAATTCGCGATACTCCTTATGGAAAATCTCCACGCCGAAACGGGCGGCGGTGTCGATCGTCATATCTAAGTAGGGGGTTGAGACCGCCCGATCGACATGCAGCGTGGTGTCCTCATCGGCCAGCGGCAGAGCGAGCAGCAGGCCGGTGATAAATTGCGAGGAGAGCGATCCGTCCACCTCGATCTCACCGCCACGCAGCGGGCCACACACCTCGAAGGGAAGGTGTCCGAGCGTGTCGCTCACGGAGGCTCCGAGGCGACGCAGCGGGTCGATCATCATCTGCATGGGGCGTTGCAGGAGCGAGCCTGTGCCCTCGATGCGGATCGGGCGATTCCACAGCGCAGCAATGGGGGTGAAGAGGCGCGATGCGAGTCCCGATTCGCCCACCTGCAAGCGCAGGTCGAGCGGGCGCAGACCGCCCTGAATGCGCAGGGTCGACTCGTCCAACTCCTCGACGCGTGCACCCAAAGTGCGGATGCAACTCAAGGCCGAGCGGGTGTCCTGACAGAACTCGATGTTGCGCAGAATGCTCGTGCCCTCGCTCAGAAGCGAGAGTGCCAATGCGCGTTGGGCATAACTCTTCGAACAGGGTGGGGTTAGTGTGCCATGGAGGCGCCCCGGGGGGATGATTCGCTCCATGCAGGCCTACTTTACCTCAAATTTACCGCCGCGCAGCAACATCTCCTGCGTCTGGTGGTGGCTCTTCTTGAGCTCGAAGTTCTGACCCAGGTAGAGCTTGCGCACCATGGGGTCGGCTGCGAGTTCCTCGGCCGAACCGGTCTTGAGGATCTTACCTTCGTAGAGCAGATAGGTGCGGTCGGTGATGGCGAGCGTCTCATCGACATTGTGGTCGGTGATGATCACGCCGATATTCTTGTGTTTGAGGGTGGCGACAATCGACTGGATATCCTCCACGGCGATCGGGTCGACACCGGCAAAGGGCTCGTCCAAGAGAATAAACGAGGGGTTGATGGCTACGGCGCGAGCAATCTCCGTGCGGCGACGCTCGCCACCCGAGAGCTGGTTACCATAGCTCTTGCGCACCTTCTGCAGGCGGAACTCCTCGATGAGCGACTCCAGGCGCTCGCGCTGGTACTCCTTCGTGAAATTGGTCATCTCCAACACACCGCGAATGTTATCCTCGACCGAGAGGTTGCGGAAGACCGAGGCCTCCTGTGCCAGATAACCCACGCCGAGCTGGGCACGCTGATAGACGGCCAACTTTGTGAGGTTGGTGATCTGACCCTCGTCGTTCTCGAGGTAGATCTCGCCCTCGTTGGGCTTAATCAGACCCACAATCATATAAAAGGTGGTTGTCTTACCCGCTCCGTTCGGACCGAGCAGACCGACAATCTCACCCTGCTTGACATCGATGGTAACATGGTTCACCACCGTGCGCGATTTGTATTTCTTGACAAGTTCGCTGGTGTAAAGGCGCATAATCTCGTTTGCGATAAAAATTTTCACAAAGATAGCAGTTTTTTTCGAAAAAAATTTTTATCTTTACATTGTTATTTGAGTTTTTACGAACAAATCGGGTGAAATGAAACAGTATGATTCGGCACTTTTGCATGCGAAACTGAAGGAGTACTTCGGTTTTTCGGCCTTCAAGGGTAACCAGGAGGCTGTAATTCGCAATGTGCTTGAAGGCAACGATACCTTTGTCTTGATGCCGACCGGAGGCGGTAAATCGCTCTGCTACCAGATGCCGGCCCTGCTTATGGAGGGCGTGGCGATCGTCATTTCGCCCCTGATCGCCCTGATGAAGAATCAGGTCGATTCGATGCGCACCTTCTCGGATAATCCGGGGATTGCGCACTTCCTCAATTCGTCGCTCAATAAGACGGCCGTGCAGCAGGTGCGTCAGGATGTTCTCGACGGCAAAACCAAGCTGCTCTACTTCGCTCCCGAGTCGCTCACCAAGGAGGATAATGTCGCCTTCCTGCGTAAGATCAAGGTGTCGTTCTACGCCATCGACGAGGCACACTGTATCTCGGAGTGGGGTCACGACTTCCGTCCGGAGTATCGCCGTATTCGCCCGATTATCAATGAGATTGGTTCGGCACCGCTGATCGCCCTTACGGCGACGGCTACGCCGAAGGTGCAGATGGATATCCAGAAGAACCTCGGTATGAACGATGCTGCGGTCTTCCGCTCGTCGTTCAACCGCTCGAACCTCTACTACGAGATCCGTCCGAAGCACAATGTCGATCACGATATTATCCTCTACATCAAGCAGAACGAGGGCAAGAGCGGTATTATCTACTGCTTGAGCCGCAAGAAGGTGGAGGAACTCACCGAACTGCTGCTGGCCAACGGCATCAAGGCACGCGCCTACCACGCCGGTATGGATGCAGCCACGCGTGCCGCTAACCAGGACGACTTCCTGATGGAGCAGGTCGATGTGATTGTGGCCACGATCGCCTTTGGTATGGGTATCGATAAGCCCGATGTGCGCTATGTGATCCACTACGACATCCCGAAGTCGCTCGAGGGCTACTACCAGGAGACGGGTCGTGCCGGCCGCGATGGTGGCGAGGGGCACTGCCTGACCTTCTATAGTTATAAGGATATCCAGAAGCTCGAGAAGTTTATGCACGGTAAGCCGATTGCCGAACAGGAGATCGGTAAACTGCTTCTGCTCGAGACGGTTTCCTATGCCGAGAGCTCGATGTGCCGTCGCAAGTCGCTGCTGCACTACTTTGGTGAGGAGTATACCGAGATGAACTGTGGAAACTGCGACAACTGCTTGAATCCCAAACCGAAGGTGGATGTCAAAGCGCAGCTTAAGATGGCCTTGGAGGCTTTGGGTGAGCTGGGCGATAAGTTCAAGGTGGATCACCTGATCAATGTCTTGGTGGGTCGCTCGAATGCCATGGTGAAGAGCTATGACCACCACGAACTCAAGTGGTTTGGGGCAGGTGAGGAGCATGATGCACGCTTCTGGGGTGCGGTGATGCGCCAGGCGCAGATCCTCGGCCTGATTGATAAGAATATCGAGAACTATGGTCTGATCTCGCTCAACAAGCGTGGTGAACTCTTTATTAAGAAGCCGCACGCGGTGTTGATTGCACTCGACCATAACTACGACGAGGTGGAGGCCCCCTCCGAGCAGCCGGGCGCCATGAACCGTGGCGGAGCGGCCGACGAGGAGCTCTTTGCTATGCTCAAGGACCTGCGTAAGAAGGTGGCTAAGCAGCAGGGTCTGCCTCCCTTTGTCATCTTCCAGGATCCCTCGTTGGAGGATATGTCGGTGCAGTATCCGATCACGATCGAGGAGATGCAGAACATTACGGGTGTCGGTGTCGGTAAGGCGCGTAAGTTTGGTGCCGAGTTCATCAAACTGATCAAGGCTTATGTCGAGGAGAAGGAGATCATCCGTCCACAGGATATGGTGGTGAAGAGCGTCGGCGCGAAGTCCGGCAACAAGATCTTCATCATCCAGGCCATCGACCGCAAGATGGATCTCGAGGATATCGCTCGTGCCAAGAACCTCGATTCGGATGAGCTACTGACGGAGATTGAGGCCATCGTCAACTCGGGTACGCGACTCGACCTCTCCTACTACATCGATACGGTGATGGATGAGGAGAAGGCTGAAGATATCTACCTCTACTTCAAGGAGGACGCCGAGAGTGATTCGCTCGATGCTGCTGTCGAGGAGCTCGGCTCGGACTACACCGAGGAGGAGATTCGCCTGATTCGTATCAAGTTTATCTGCGAACAGGGTAACTAAAATCCGTCTGATGGGGAATTGCTGCGTTACGCTTGCGGGAAAACTGCTCACATACGCTTGTATGCTCCGCATTTTCCCGCTTCGCAAGCCTTGCACTTCCCGCATCATACGAATTTTCAGGAAGTGAATTGCTTTTTTGTTGCAAAGCCTTCATTTCGAATTTTGAATTCTAAATTTTGCATTTGAAATACCAATGCCGGAAGTAAAAGCCAAAAAAGCCCTCGGCCAACATTTTTTGGTCGATCTGAATATCTCTCGTAAGATCTGTAATGCCCTCTCTGGAGGTACGCCCGATGCCCCCAAGACCGCCTTGGAGGTGGGTTGTGGTATGGGTGTGCTGACGCAGTTCTTGCTGCAGCGCGATGACTTGGTGACCTGGGGTGCCGAGATCGACACGGAGAGCGTGGAGTATCTCCACAACCACTATCCCGATTTTACACCGCGTCTGATTGAGGGTGACTTTCTCAAACTCAATTTGCGTGAAATTTTCCCCGATGGCTTGTTGCTCATCGGTAACTTTCCCTATAATATCTCTTCGCAGATCTTCTTCAAGCTCTTGGAGAATCGCGATCTGATCCCCGAGTGCGTGGGTATGATTCAGAAGGAGGTGGCGGTGCGCATCGCTGAGCCTCCCGGCTCGCGTGAGTATGGTATTCTCTCGGTCTTGCTGCAGGCGTGGTATGATATTGAGTACCTTTTTACGGTGAGTGAGTCGGTCTTCAACCCGCCCCCGAAGGTGAAGAGTGCGGTGATTCGTCTGCGCAGAAACGGGGTTGAGCACCTGGATTGCGACGAGGCGTTATATATAAAGGTGGTGAAGGCCTCTTTTGGTCAGCGTCGCAAGATGATTCGCAACTCGCTCAAGGCTGTCTTTGGTAACTTTGGCGGTGCGGAGCACGAGTTCTTCTCGAAGCGCGCCGAGCAACTTTCGGTGGCCGAGTTTGTAGAGCTGACAAAGTGGGTGGAGGCGCATCTGTAGATCATCCACCCAGGATAGAACAAAAAAAGGAACCTCGAAAGGTTCCTTTTTTTCTGTTCAGTGCTAAAAAGCTTACTCTGCAAGCGGAGTAACGCTTACATACGACTTGTTCTCGCCCTTCTTGCAGAACGAAACCGTGCCGTCAACGAGAGCAAAGAGCGTGTGGTCCTTGCCCATACCTACATTCTCACCGGCGTTGTGTACCGTACCGCGCTGGCGTACGATGATGTTGCCCGCCTTTGCGAACTGACCGCCGAACAATTTGATGCCGAGTCGCTTGCTCTCCGACTCACGGCCGTTCTTCGAACTACCTACACCTTTCTTGTGTGCCATGTTTTCTCAGTTTTTTAAGGGTTACGCAACAATCTCCTCCACGAGAATCTGGGTCAGGTACTGGCGGTGGCCATTACACTTCTGATAACCCGTTCTGCGCTTCTTCTTGAACACCAGGACCTTGTCGTCCTTCAGGTGCTTCAGGATCTTGCACTTTACTACGGCGCCTTCTACTACAGGTGCGCCAACTTTAACCTGACCGTCGTTGTCTGCGAGCAGGACCTTGTCGAAGCTAATGGACGACTCTACATCGCCCTGGAGACGGTGAACATAGAGCTTGCGACCTTTCTCAGCCTTAAATTGCTGACCTGCGATTTCTACGATAACGTACATTTAATTTGTAATGATTCGTGTTTAAAACACAATTTGGACTGCAAATATAGACCATATTTCCCACTCTGCCAAATATTCTGTAAACTTTTTTCCAATCTTCGCCTTTGGCACGGTTTTAGGCAATGAGCAGCGGCCCTTCGGGGTGCAATGCGAGGTGTATGAAACAGCGTATTTTAATCTTTTCGACCTGTGTGGTCGAGACGGCCGTGGTGGAGACGGCGCTTGCGGGGCTCGATGTCGAGGTGCGTGTGGCGGTCGATGCGCCTGCCTTTCGGCGACTCACCGAGCGGCTCATCTTCGATCTGGTGATTGTGGTCGGGGTGGGCTATCTGCTCTCGGGCGATGCCTTCTTTCGGCGGGTGCGGCCGCGGCCGATGCGTCGCCCGGAGATTTACCTCATCACCCATCAACAGAGTGAGCAGACGGTGATGGGGCTCTTGGAGTGCGGCGTGGATCAATATATGACCTTCCCGCTTAACTTGGCTCGTCTGCGGGCCAAGGTGATCGGGGCGTTAGAGCGTGCATGAGCTTGGTGATTAGTTGGTTATCGGTGGCGTTGCTTGTGGTGGCCTTGCTCGCTCTGGCGGGTGGTGCGCTCCTGGCTGCGCTGCGCGCACGACGCCGAGAGCGGGAGAAGCAGTGGTCGCACCGGGTGGCGCAATCGCTGTTGGTGGCGCTACTTAACGATGAACCGTGTCGCTTTGAGTTGCCGCAGGGCGCTGTGGTTGGGCGCAAGCGGCTGCTCGCGGAGGTGGTTGCTGCGCTGCGTGTAACGGTCTATGGACTCAATCCGGAGCCCTTGCGTGCGCTGTTGCTGGCCGAGGGGGTGGATCGTTGGCTGGCGAGGCAACTGCGTTGGGCGCATGGTGCGAAGCGAGCGCTCCTCCTGAAGTTGGCGGCTGATCTCCCCTCCATGCCGCGGGTGGTGGCGGAGGCGGTGCGCCATCGTCGAAGCACGACTCGTGTGGTGTGCTTCGCTGTGCTGTTGGTGGAGATGGCCGCCGAGCCGGCGCAGATCCTTCGCCTTGCTGCGAGCTATGCTTATCCTTTTACTTCGGTGGAGCGGGGTGAGGTGCTCGCGCTGATGCGCCATAGCCTCTTGCCGATCGCGTATAGGCCGCTCTTTGAGTCGGGGAGCGAGAACCTCGAGCGGTTGGCGATGGCGCTGGTGGCGCAGTTTGGGATTGAGGAGGCTGAGCCCTATCTGCAGGCGATCTTGCAGCGGGATGATCGAGAGGCTGCGCTGCGGGCGCTCTTCCTTCTGGTGCAACTCCATCGCCCCCTGCCGAGGCGCTTGGTTGCTCCGTTGCTGGATCAGTTGACGCCGTGTGAACGGCGCGGCCTCTTGCGGCGATTGGTACGCGAAGGGTATAGCCAGCGGCAGATCGCACCCCTTTTTGATGGGGAGGAGCGAGCCTGCTATGCGCGCATGGCTGCCACCTATAAACGCACGCTTGCGGCGGCGCTCGGGCGATGATCCTATTTGAAAAATAAAGCGTATATGATGATTGTGAGTTTAATTCTTCTGTTGCTTTTTGCGCGCCTCTCCTTTGTGCGGCGTGCGGTGCGGCGACTGCGTCTGGCCGGGCGTATGCAGGGGGAGCAGTGCGACGCTCCGGATCGGATATCTGTGTCGCTCTTATTGGCCGAGGGGGTCGATCCCGAACAATTGTTGCACCTCCTCTCGGTTGAGTATGCTTGCTATGAGGTAGTGGTGGTCTTGGATCGCTTGCGCGAGCAGACGCTCTTCGATCTGTTGGTGGAGCGCTACCACCTGATCCGCGTGGAGTATCTTCCTACGGGCGATCTTCCGGTTGAGGGGGTGGTGGGGCTCTATCGCTCGCGCAAACGGCGTTTTAGACGGTTGGTGCTGCTTGATCAGTGTGTGGGGGATCGCACGGCGCGTCGCAATGCGGCGGCCGATGTGGCTGCAGGTGACTACCTGCTGCTGGTGGGGTGTGGCGATCGCCTGGCCGAGGGAGTGATCGAACGCCTGGCGGCCCTCTTGGCAAGTGAGCCTCAGCCATCGCCCTTGTTGCGCTCTACGGTGGGGGTGCGTACCCTGCTCTGTGCGCGTGAAGCACTGGTGCGCGCGGGTGGTTTTGCGCACTATCCGCGTCGATTTGCCGGACGGTTGCTCCATGCACCGATTTTGGTGCGTGCCGAACCGCGTCGCTCGGCACTGCGTCGCCTGCTTCCGCTCTTGCTTTTAGGGGTGGCTGTGGGGGTTGGTGTGGTGACGGCCTACTTCGGGATCTTAGCGGCGGTGTTGGTGGTGACGCTGCTTCTGCTGCTCCTCTTGGCGGCGGTGCGGATTGGTCAGATGACCCGCTCCTGACCGTAGTGCATAGACCTCGTTCATCCGATTCGGTCGCTTTGTTGTCAAAAAGATGAAAAAAAATGCAAAAAGATGCAATGGGGTGTTGCCTATTCAAAAAAAATGCTTAACTTTACTACACGAACAGATCACAGTGCAAAAAACGATCGAAATCATGAGCCAAGCCGAAGTGCTTCAAATCTTGTTGCCCCCGATGTACAATGCGGCCTTGCGTGCCGGAGCGGCCATTATGGCCATTCATGGGTGTCGGGATGACTACCAGATTACGCTCAAAAATGACCATACTCCCATCACGATGGCCGACCGCGAGGCGCACCGCATTATTCGCGAGACACTCGGCTCGACCCGCATCCCGATCTTGAGTGAGGAGGGGCGTGAGATGCTCTACGATGAGCGTCGCAATTGGGAGCTATACTTTTTGGTCGATCCGCTCGATGGTACTACCGAGTTCATCGAGGGATACAACGAATTTACGGTCAATATTGCCTTGATGTCGGAGAATCGTTGTGTGGGGGCGGTGGTTTATGTCCCCTACTTTGAGAAGATTTACCTTGCGGGCGAGGGTGCCGGCGCCTTTATGAAGGAGGGTGTGGCGGTGGATTCGGCTGCAGCTTTTACCTACGAGGAGCTCTTTGCCGGAGCACGGCAGCTGCCTCTCGAGCCAATGCGTCAACATGCTCATTTTAAGGTGGCTGTATCGCGTCTGCATTGCACCGATGAAACGCTGGCGCACATCGATACATTGCGTGCCGAACACCCCGATTTGGAGGTGGTTATGCAGGGTAGTTCGTATAAGTTTTGTATGTTGGCCGAGGGTGTGGTCGACTACTATGTACGCACTTCGCCCACCTATGAGTGGGATACAGCGGCCGGTGAGTTGATTCTTGCCGAGGCGGGAGGAAAAACCCGCGTGCTGGGAGAGGAGCGTCAGCTGCGATACAACGAGGTGGATCTGCGCAATCCGTGGTTCTACTGCTGCTCAAAGTTTAGTAACAAATTGTAACGACGAAGCGACATTTTAAGGAGGTAATAGTAAATAGAAAGTTCAAAAGAGCCCCACACATCCGTAAGGTTGTGTGGGGCGGAGGCTTTTGTGAGGCGGTGAGGGGCTTCCCGAAGGGGATCGATGGGCTCTAAACCGCCTATTTTTCGATGTCGCAGGCGCTGCAATTTCCGGCGCAACCCTGCAGCGGGGAGCTACTCTCCGAGCAGGAGGCCGTACCGTCCATTTCGCGTGTCTCCTGCACGGCGCATTTGATGCCGCGTCGCTGCATCTCCTTGTTGGTGGAGATCTCCGAGTCGATGTGATGTCCCTTGATGATGAGTGTCAGCGAGAGTCCCAATACGAAAAAACCGACTGCGAGGATCGCAATACCGATTACAATCAGTGTATTTGACATAGAAGCAGCTTTTTTTTAGGTCTAAATTTGTTCTTTCGAGCACAAATGTATACATTTGTCAGTTAAAATGCAAATACTCGGCCGATGGATCGCTTTGGGCGCTTCGGCCGATCAAGAATCAACAGTTCAAGCGTATGAGGATCGTTATTGCAGGTGCCGGTGAGATGGGTAGCCATCTGGCGCGTATGTTGAGTGGAAACAACCACGACATCACAGTGGTGGATAGTGACCAGAAACTCCTGCAGGAGGTGGCCAGCCTGGCCGATGTGCTCACGGTGGAGGGTGACTCGACCACGATGGCGGTGTTGCGTCGTGCCGCCGTGCGCAAGTGTGACCTCTTTATCGCCGTGAACCACGAAGAGAACGACAACATTGTGGCTGCTGTCTTGGCTAAAAAACTCGGTGCCAAGAAGTCGATCGCCCGCATTGATAACAACGAGTACCTCGAGCCGAACAACAAGGAGATCTTCATTGACATGGGTATCGACTACCTCTTCTATCCCGAGAAGATCGCAGCCCGCGAGGTGATCAACCTGTTGGGTCACACCTCGACGACCGAGTATGTCGATTTCTCGGGCGGTAAGCTCTCGTTGGTGGTCTTCCACCTCGAGCCCACTTCGCAGCTGATCGGCCGTCCGCCTACGGGCTTCGATGCCGTGGAGGCGCTCTCGTATCGTACGGTGGCCATCATGCGCGATGGACAGACAATTATTCCGGATCGCAACTCCCGTTTTATGGAGGGCGATGTGGCCTATGTGATTGCTCGTCACGATATGGTGTCGCAGGTGATGGAGCTCTCCGGCCAATCGAATATCGAGGTGAAGAACCTGATGATCTTGGGCGGCTCGCGCATCGCCATTCGTATTGCGCTCGAGCTGCAGGACGAGGTGAACATTAAACTGATCGATTACAACGCCGAGAAGGCCTATCGCCTGGCGGAGATGCTCGAGAAGACGCTCATTATCAATGAGGATGGCCGCAATACGGAGGCGATGCTCGAGGAGGGTCTTTCAAATATGGACGCCTTTGTGGCCGTTACGGGTCGCAGCGAGACCAATATCCTGGCAGCTATGCTGGCCAAGCGTATGGGTGTGAAGAAGGTGATTGCCGAGGTGGAGAACATGAACTACATCAACCTGGCCGAGTCGATGGGTATCGATACGATCATCAACAAGAAGTTGGTGACGGCCTCGAATATCTTCCGCTTCACGATGTCGACCGATGTGCAGGCGATTAAGTGCCTCACGGGTAGCGATGCCGAGGTGCTGGAGTTTATTGTCAAGCCCAATTCGCCGGCTACCAAGGCGCGCATCCGCGACCTGGGGCTTCCGGCCGATGTGATTGTGGGCGGTATTGTGCGTGGTGACAAGGTCTTCATTGCTGAGGGTAATACCGAGATCCACCCCTATGACCGTGTGGTGGTCTTCTCGATGCCGGCGTCGGTGGCGAAGGTTGGTCACTTCTTTAACTAACGGAGATTAAGATATGTCGCTGACAAGCAAACTATTTCGTCTATACCTCGATCATCGCATGCGCTGCATCGATCACTTCCGCCGTCACCCGCACGAGGTGCAGGCAGAGCAGCTCGAGAAGCGCCTTCGCGAGGGTCGCAACACCGCATTCGGTCGCGAATACGGCCTGCAACGCGTGCGTACGGCCGAGGAGTTTGCAGCGGCAGTTCCTGCGTTCGACTACGAGGCTTTCAAGCCCTATGTCGAGCGAATGCTCTCGGGAGAGCACGATGTGACGACGCGGGGGCGTGTTCCCTTCTATGCTCGCTCGTCGGGTACGACCTCCGATCGCAGCAAGTATGTACCCATCACGCGACAGTCGATCCTATGGAATCATACGCTCGGTATGCGTGATGTGGTGGCGCTCTATCTGGATAACTGCCCCCACTCGAAGCTCCTTTCGGGTAAGACGCTCACCTTTGGTGGCACTTGCGCCCCCGAGGGGAAGAACATCGTGGGAGATCTTTCGGGCATCCTGCTCCACGAAACGGCTCGTTGGGGACAGCCTCTGCGAGCTCCGCGCACGGAGACGGCGCTCATCGCCGATATCGACCACAAGTTCAGCCGCATCGCCGAGGAGTGCTCCACGCAGTCGATTCGTGCCTTTGCCGGTGTGCCTTCGTGGAATTTGGAACTGATGCGCCGCGTGTTGGAGTATACGGGCAAGGAGCACCTCTTGCAGGTGTGGCCCGATTTGGAGCTCTTTCTCTACGGAGGTATGGAGTTCGCTCCCTATCGCTCGGCCTATGCACAGCTGATTCCCTCGCCGGATATGCACTACCTGCAGACCTACAACGCTTCGGAGGGCTTCTTTGCGGCGGCAGACGACCTCTCGCGCGACGATATGCTTCTGATGCTCGACTATGGCACCTACTACGAATTCCGTGAGGGCGATTGCATCGTGCCGCTGGAGGGTGTCGAAGTGGGAAAGACCTACGCCATGCTGATCACCTCGAACAACGGCTTGTGGCGCTATGAGATTGGCGATACAGTGACCTTCACCTCGACCGACCCCTATCGCATTCGTTTTGCGGGGCGCACGCGCCAGTTTATCAATGTCTTCGGCGAGGAGTTGGTGGTGGAGAATGCCGACAAAGCGCTGGTTGAGGCGTGTCGTCGTACGGGGGCGGAGGTGACCGAATACTCGGTGGCACCGCGCTATATGACCATCGAACAGAGCGGTGCGCACGAGTGGTTTGTCGAGTTCGATCGCGAGCCTGACGACCTGGAGCACTTTGCCGAGGAGCTTGATCGCGCGTTGCGTGCTGCCAACTCGGACTACGAGGCGAAGCGTCGCTCGACGATCGAGCGTCAGCAGCTGACGGTGGTTGAGCAGGGATTCTTCCGTCGTTGGTTGCGCGAGCGGGGCAAGAATAAGGTGCCGCGTCTGGTTAACGATCGCCGCATTGCTGATGACTTGATCCGCTTTATGGAGGAGCGCGAGCAGACGACCGGAACGAATAACTAAAACTGAAAATAGATAAAAACCCCATAAATCATGTATATAGCTATCGCAGGAAACATCGGCAGCGGCAAGACAACCTTGACCGAGATGCTGACCGAACGCTACGGAGCGAAGGCCTACCTCGAGAATATCGACAACCCTTATCTGGGCGATTTCTATGAGGATATGCGCCGCTGGTCGTTCCATTTGCAAACCCGCTTCTTGGCCAGCCGCATCGAGCAGACGATGCAGATGTTGGCCGACGGCAAGTCGAACCACATCATTCAGGACCGCACGATCTACGAGGATGCTCACATCTTTGCCGGCAACCTCCACGAGATGGGGCTCATGTCCTCGCGCGACATTGAGACCTATATGCAGATCTTCAAGCTGGTGACCAATCTGGTGCAGAAGCCCGATCTGTTGATCTACCTGAAGGCCTCGGTGCCGACCCTTGTGCGTCAGATCCACAAGCGTGGTCGCGATTATGAGCAGAATATCGATGTCGAGTACCTGGAGCGCCTTAACCGTAAGTATAACAGCTGGATCGAGGAGATCTACGAGGGCCCCGTTCTGGTCATCGAGAAGGATACAGAGGATTTTGTCGAGGATCCGGCGGTCTTTGAGCGCATCTGTGCCGAATTGGATAAACTCGATGTGCAGAAGCGACTCTTTTAATTAGCGATTTAGCACGATGCAACTGCCCGAACGCTTTGTCGCCTCGATCGAGGCTGAACTCGGAGAGGAGCAGGCCGCACAACTCTGTGCTGCCCTGGAGGGTGTACCTCCCACCTCAATCCGCCTGAATCCTACGCATGGGGATTCGGAGGAGCTGCTGCGTGCGCTCAAGGCCGAGCGACCGATCGGGTGGAATAGCTTGGGCTACTACCTCGGCGAGCGACCCTCCTTTACGCTCGATCCCGCTTTTCACAGCGGTGCATACTATGTGCAGGAGGCCTCGTCGCAGTTTGTCGAGCAGTTGCTCCCTGCGGAGATGGAGGGCGGGCGCGTGCTCGACCTCTGTGCTGCTCCGGGTGGTAAGACCACGCTCTATGCCTCGAAGGTGGGGCGTACGGGGTTGGTCGTGGCAAATGAGATTGACCGCAAGCGTGTACGCATCTTGGCCGACAATGTCCGTAAATGGGGTACGGGCAATGTGGTCGTGAGCTGCTGCGATGCGGCGCGTATCGCCCAACTGGAGGGGTGGTTCGATGTGGTGGCGGTGGATGCTCCCTGCTCGGGCGAGGGTATGTTCCGTAAGGATCACGAGGCGCGCGGGGAGTGGAGCGAACAGCATGTTCACCTCTGCGCTGCGCGTCAGGATGAGATCCTGCGGGAGGCGTGGCGATCCCTGAAGGCGGGTGGACGACTCATCTATAGCACCTGCACCTTTAATCGTCAGGAGGACGAGGGTACGCTCGAACGTTTCCTGGCCTGGGCCGGGGATGAGGTGGTCGAAGCGCCAGCGTGTGCCCTCTCGGAGGAGTGGGGTGTGGTTGCGGGGCGCGTCGGGGCGTTTCAGACCTTCCGCCTCTTTCCGCATAAGGCGGAGGGAGAGGGTTTCTTTGCGGCTGTGGCCTGCAAGGGCGAGGAGGGTGGTAAAGCGCGCCTTCCGCGTGCAAAGCGAAGCCTCCTGACGCCGCTCGATAAGGCCTCAATGGCTGAGTTGCGTCGCTGGGTGAAGGAGCCCGATGCGATGACCTTTGCGCAGGCCGGTGAACTCTGCTACGGCTGGTATAAGGAGCAGTATGAGGCGGTGAAACTCCTCTCGGAGGTGCTTCCTGTGGTCTACTCGGGTGTGGCCTTTGGTCAGCTCTTCAAGGGGCGCTTGAAGCCCGATCAGGCCTTGGCTCACTTTGTCGGGCTGAATCGCGCGGCGCTGCCTGCGGTGGAGCTCGAGCGTGAGGAGGCGTTGGCCTACCTGCGCAAACAGGATATTGCAGCCGAGCGCTGCGCGGAGGGGTTGAATCTGGTTTGCTGCGAGGGGCGTCCGCTGGGATTTGCCAAGCGCATCGGGGCTCGTGTGAACAATCTATACCCCAATGTATTACGCATATTGAAAACAGAATAAGATATGGCTGAAAAACTCTTTTATTCGATGGGCGAAGTGTCCGAGATGTTCGATGTGAACCCCTCGTTGCTGCGTTATTGGGAGGAGCAGTTTCCGATGCTCAAACCGAAGCGCAACCGCAAGGGTAATCGCCACTACACGCCGCAGGATCTCGAATTGATTAAGACGATCTACCACCTGGTGAAGGAGCGTGGCATGAAGATCGAGGGCGCGAAGCGTGCCTTGCGAGAGCAGTCGCGCTCGGGTGAGGTGCAACGCAACACGGAGTTGATGGAGCGTCTGCAGCGCATCCGCGCCCTCTTGGAGGAGGTGCGTGAGGACCTGAAGGCCGAGGAGGGAGAGCTGATTTCGGATGAGGAGATGGCCGAGTCCGCTCCGACGATTGATAAGGGAGGCAAGGCAGTTGTCAGCATCGTGGAGAAGCCGGCCGAGGAGGAGAAACCGCGTGTGCGTCGTCCGCGTCGCAAGCGTGATGGTGAGGATAAGGAGCTCTTCGCCTTCTTTGAGCAGTCGCTTTTTTAGTCGAATTGAAACAGATCTTGATCTATGAAAATCAGTGACATCACAACGCTGATCGAGCAGTTTGCTCCGCTTGCCTGGCAGGAGTCGTACGACAATGCCGGGTTGGTGGTTGGTCGCCCCGATCAGGAGGTGCATCGCGCCCTGCTGGCGGTTGATGTGACGGAGGAGGTGCTTGATGAGGCGGAGCGCGAGGAGTGCGATTTGGTGATTACGCACCATCCGATCATCTTCCATCCGCTCAAGCGTTTCAACTCGGCAACCCCCGTAGAGCGCTGTGTCGAGCGAGCTATTCGCAGCGGCATCGCACTCTATGCCTGCCATACGAATCTCGACAGTGCACCGCACGGGATGAGTTGGCGCCTGGCCGAGCAGCTTGGCATTGGCGATTTGGAGCTGCTCGAATCCTCCGCCAAGGGCGAGGGCGTAGGCTTTGGCGTGGTAGGTAACCTTGCCGAGGAGCGTGAGCTGATTCCCCTGCTGCGCGAGATCCAGGAGCGCCTCGCGGTGGGGGTAGTGCGCCATAGCGATCCGATTGCCCGCAAGGTGCGTCGTGTGGCGGTTTGCACGGGTGCGGGAGCCTCGCTGATGGGCGCAGCGCGCAGCGCAGGAGCGGATCTTTACCTGACGGCCGATCTTAAGTATAACGACTTTATGACGCCCGATGGCGCCTTTACGGTGGCCGATATCGGTCATTTTGAGAGCGAATATTGCGCAATTGAAATTTTATTTGATATTTTATCAAAAAATTTATGTACCTTTGCGGTTCTGAGAAGTAAAGCCACGCGCAATCCGATCAGTTACCTCAAATAAGACAAACTAAAAACATACGATATAATGGCTACACAGAAGAAGACTGCCGAAATCGATTATTCGATGCAGACGACGATCCAGGCGCTCTACGAGTTGCAGAAGATCGACAGCAAGATCGACGCGATCAACAAGGTGAAGGGCGAGCTGCCCTTGGAGGTTCAGGACCTCGAGGATGAGATGGCCGGCCTGACGACCCGCATTGAGAATATCAACGCCGAGATCGAGGAGCTCAACACGCTGACCCGCCAGCGTAAGCGCGAGGTGGATCAGGCTCGCATCCAGATTGGCAACTACAAGGAGCAGCAGAACAATGTGCGCAACAACCGTGAGTACGATGCCATTACGAAGGAGATTGAGTACCAGGAGTTGGAGATCGAGTTGGCCGAGAAGCGTCTGCGCGAGTATGCCGCAGCCATGAAGACCAAGAAGAGCCTTCAGGAGACGGCCGAGGCTGCTGCTGCAGAGCGTGCTGCCGACCTGAAACTCAAGCGCAACGAGCTCGAGGGTATCGAGGCTGAGACCGCTCCGCAGGTGGCTGAGTATGAGGCTCAGGCTGCTCAGGCAAAGGAGAAGATCGAGGCGCGTCTGCTCGCTGCTTACAACCGTATCCGCAGCAATGTACGCAATGGTTTGGCTGTGGTGACCGTGAAGCGTGATTCGTGCGGCGGTTGCTTCAACCACATTCCTCCCCAGCGTCAGGCCGATATCCGTCAGGGTAAGAAACTGATCGTTTGCGAGTACTGCGGCCGTATCTTGGTTGCAGATGCCGAGGAGGAGGCTGCCGAGTAGCATCCGTTGGAGAGAGGGGGGGGGATCCCATTCTGTTCTCAAAAAGTGAAGTCCGTTCATGAAAGTGAACGGGCTTTTTTTTTATTTTGTCCAAACTTTGTTCAGAAAAGCATACCTTATTTTAATAAATAGTGGCTTTTTTATTTCCTTTTTTAGTAAACTTTCTATAACTTTGTTGCGATATAAACCGACCTTATAAAAAGCTGGACGATGAAAATTGCACTGGCCCAATTGAATTATACCATTGGCGATATTGATGGCAACACCGCCAAGATCATCGCTTCGATCGAACGCGCCAAAGAGGCTCAGGCCGATTTGGTCATTTTTGCCGAGCAGGCAGTAAGCGGTACGCCCGCCTTTGACCTGTTGCGCAAGACAACCTTCCTGGAACTTTGCGAAGAGGCTCTCGAGAAGATCGCCTCACACTGTGATACGGTGGCAGCCATTGTCGGCATGCCGCTCCTGACCGAAGAGGGCACGGTGAGTGCCGCTGTGGTGATCGATCGGGGTGAGGTGGTGAAGTATGCCACGAAGCGCACCATTACGGCGCGCCGTGAGATGGGCTTCATCAACCCCGCAAAGGGCTACGAGTATGTGACCATCAAGGGCACGAAGTGCGTGGTGGTGGTAGGCGACGATATTCGTCGCGAGGGTGAGTTTGACCCCTCGACCGAGGTGATCATATCGATCAATGCTCGCAAATACAGCAAGGGAGCGATGACCTACCGCTATGAGACGATGCGTCAGATCTCGTTTGTGGAGAACAAGCACCTCGTGCTGATCAATCAGGTGGGAGGCTCGACCGAGATCGTCTACGATGGTACTTCGGGCGCATTCAACCGCCGTGGTGAGCTGATGATCATCCTGAAGAGCTTCGAGGAGGATTTCCAGATCTACGATACGGAGTGTGCAGGTGTACCGATCGAGGTGCCCGAGTCGTTGAATCGTACGCAGATGGTCTACGAGGCTGCCTGCTGCGGTCTGCGCGACTTTTTCGTGAAGAACGGCTACCGCAAGGCCTGCGTGGGTTTGTCGGGTGGTATCGACTCGGCGGTGGTGGCCTGCATGGCCGTTGAGGCGCTGGGTAAGGAGCAGGTGCACGCCCTGCTGATGCCGTCGCCCTTCTCGCCCGATATGTCGGTTGAGGATGCGAAGGCGTTGGCCGAGAACCTCGGTATCTCCTACAATGTGATCCCCATTTCGGATATCTACAATACGGTGCTCGATACCCTCAAACCGGTGATCGGTGGTACGGAGTTCGACTTTACGGAGGAGAATATCCAGACGCGTATCCGTACCGTGCTCCTGATGGCCCTGCAGAATAAGAATGGCTATATGCTGCTCAACTCGTCGAATAAGAGTGAGAATGCACTGGGTCTCTGTACGCTCTATGGCGATACGGCGGGTGCATTCAGCCCGACGGGTGATATCTACAAGAGCGAGATGTACGACATCGCGCGCTACATCAATCGCATCCACGAGGAGGTGATCCCCGAGAATATTCTGACGAAGGAGCCCTCGTCGGAGCTGCACATCGGCCAGAAGGATAGCGATATCCTGCCTCCTTATGAGGTGGTGGATGCCATCCTGAACCGTATGATCGAGGAGAGCCAGCACCGTGAGGAGATCATCAACGCCGGTTTCGACTCGGAGGTGGTGGAGAAGATCCACGGCATGATTATGCGCAACGAGAAGAAACGCTATCAGTTCCCGCCTGTGTTGCGCCTCTCGTCGTGTGCCTTCGGCCACGAGCGTCTGATGCCGCTCACGAACAAGTACGGCGACTAAGCGAATTCAAACTTTTTGAGTTTTCACGAATAGCCCTTAGCACTCTTTTCTACTCATGTCGCAAGAGATCTGGCATAGTGGTACTGTCGATCGCGTCGAGGGACGCAAGGTGGTCGTACGCATCACCTCGCGCAGTGCCTGCGGCTCGTGTGCTGCGCGCCAGGCGTGTGGTCTGGCCGAGGCAACCGAAAAGTTGGTCGAGGTGTGGAGCGATGCAGCGGTCGACTTTCAGGCCGGTGATGCGGTGCAGGTGGGTGTGAAGAAGCGTGTAGGTGGCAAGGCTGTGGCTTTGGCCTATGTCGGCGCTCTGGTGGTGCTGCTCTTGGCGCTGGTGATTTCGATCGAGGTGCTGGGTTTGGATGAAGGGGTAGCTGTCGGGGTGACGTTGGCAGCGGTGGCTCTTTACTACGCGCTCTTGTGGTTGCTGCGCAAACGGATTGACAACACAATTCAATTCTCAATAACAAAAAATTAAATGGAAGTATTACTTTACACGATTCTGACGCTGTGTGTGTTGGGAGTCCTCGCTGCGGTAATCCTCTACTTTGTAGCTCAAAAGTTCAAGGTGGTGGAGGATCCGCGCATCGACGATGTGGAGAAGATGCTCCCGGGAGCTAACTGCGGCGGTTGCGGTTTTGCCGGTTGCCGTGGTCTTTCGGAGGCGTTGGTGAAGAACGACGACATCTCGTCGCTCTACTGCCCGGTCGGTGGTGGCGAAACGATGAAGGCTGTGGCTGCCTATCTGGGTAAGGCCGCGGCAGAGAAGGAGCCGCAGACGGCTACGGTGCGTTGTGGTGGTTCGTGCGAGAAGCGTGCCCGTACTAACAAGTACGATGGTGCGAAGTCGTGCGCCGTGGCTGCATCGCTCTATGTAGGCGAGACGGGGTGTGCTTTTGGTTGCTTGGGTTACGGCGACTGCGTAGCAGTATGTAACTTTGATGCCATCCAGATCAATCCTGCAACGGGTCTTCCGGAGGTGGATGCCGACAAGTGTACGGCATGTGGTGCCTGCGTGAAGGCTTGTCCGAAGCTGGTGATCGAGCTGCGTAAGAAGTGGCCGAAGAACCGTGCGGTCTATGTATCGTGCGTGTCGAAGGACAAGGGCGCTCAGGTGATGAAGGCCTGCAAGGCGGGTTGCATCGCTTGCGGTAAGTGCGAGAAGGTGTGTGCCTTTGGTGCCATCACGGTTGAGAACAACCTGGCCTACATCGATCCGTTGAAGTGTAAGTTGTGCCGCAAGTGTGTGAACGAGTGCCCGACGGGTGCCATCACGCTGGTAGGTATGGAGCCGCTGCCGAAGGTAGCAAAGGCTGCTCCTGCTGCCAAGAAGAGCGAGGCTGCTGAGGCTGCTCCGAAGCAGGCAGAGGGTCGTCCGACGATTGCCCTGAAGGAGACGGGTAACAACCCGCTCGTGCTGGTCAATAAGAAGAAGGCTGTCATGGAGTCGAAGGCTGCAACCTCGGTTGCCGGTGCAGTCGTGGAGTTGAAGGAGTCGGGTAAGAACCCGTTGATCCTAGTACGCGGCAAGAAGGCCTAATCAATTAACCATCGACAAACGAAGAGAAAAGATATGAAGACATTTCCCATAGGCGGAGTTCATCCGCAGGAAAATAAGTTGAGCCGCGCCAAGGCGATCGAGGTGCTGCCTCTGCCCGAGGTGGTACAGATCCCGCTCGGCCAACACATCGGAGCACCCGCTACGGCCATCGTGGCCAAGGGCGACAAGGTGCTCACGGGTCAGAAGATTGCCGAGGCTACGGGTTTCATGTCGGCGAACATCCACAGCCCGATTTCGGGTACGGTGCAGTCGGTCGATATGCAGCTCAACGGTCAGGGTCTGCGTCAGATGATGATCACCATCAAGCGCGAGGGCGATGAGTGGGTTGAGACGATCGACCGCTCGACGGAGATTAAGCGTGCTTGCGAGCTGGATAGCGCAGCGATCATCGCTGCTATCAAGGAGGCCGGTATCGTGGGTATGGGTGGTGCTACCTTCCCGACGCAGGTAAAGCTCTCGATTCCCCCGGGCAAGAAGGCTGAGTGCCTGATCATCAATGGTGTAGAGTGTGAGCCCTACCTCACCTCGGACCACCGCACGATGCTCGAGCTGGGCGAGGAGATGCTCATCGGTGTGGAGATCCTGATGAAGGCGATTGGTGTCGAGAAGGCCTATGTTGGTATTGAGAACAACAAGCCCGATGCCATAGCTCACCTCACGAAACTCGCTGCTGACTTCAAGGGCGTGGAGATCGTACCCCTGAAGGTGATGTACCCGCAGGGTGGTGAGAAGCAGCTCATCACTGCCATCACGGGCCGCCAGGTACCTCCTCCGCCGGCACTGCCAATCGATGTAGGTGCGGTGGTATGCAACGCCTCGACGACCTATGCCGTATACCGTGCCGTGCAGAAGAATATGCCGCTCATCGAGCGCGTAGTGACGATCACGGGTAAGGGCTTGAAGGAGCCGAAGAACCTTCTGACGCGTATGGGTACGCCCATCTCGGCGCTCATCGAGGCTGCAGGCGGTCTGCCGGAGGATGCCGGTAAGGTGATCAACGGTGGTCCGATGATGGGTCGCGCGATGATCAACCTCGACTCGCCCGTCACGAAGGGTTGCTCGGGTATCACGGTCATGAGTGGCAAGGATGCCGAGCGTAAGGAGATCGGTCAGTGCATGAAGTGCGCCAAGTGCGTTACGGCGTGCCCGATGGGTCTGGAGCCCTATTGGCTGGCTAAGATGGCTAAGAAGCAGAATTGGGAGGCGATGGAGGAGCAGATGATCACCTCGTGTATCGAGTGTGGTTGCTGCCAGTCGACCTGCCCGGCCTACCTGCCGCTGCTTGACTGGGTACGCCTGGGTAAGCAGACCGTCATGGGCTTGATTCGTGCCCGCATGGCTGCACAAGCTCCTAAAAAGTAATCGAAAAAGTGAGATAAACTATGGCTAATAAACTTATTGTTTCGCCTTCGCCCCATGTGCAGTCGACCCAGTCGACCTCCTCGATCATGCGCGATGTAGTCATCGCACTGCTCCCCGCACTGGTCGTATCGGTGGTGGTGTTTGGCGCAAGCGTACTCTTTGTAACGGCACTCTCGATTGCTGCGTGCGTGCTTTTTGAGTACCTGATTCAGAAATTTGTGGTCAAGGGTGGTTGCACGATCAACAACTGGTCGGCAGTTGTTACGGGTCTGCTCCTGGCCTTCAACCTCCCCGCCTCGATTCCCTGGTGGATCGTTGTGATCGGTGCGTTCGTAGCGATCGGTGTGGCGAAGATGACCTTCGGCGGTCTGGGTAAGAACCCCTTCAACCCCGCATTGGTGGGTCGTGTCTTCCTGCTGATTGCCTACCCCGTGCAGATGACCTCGTTCCCTGCGGTTGCTAACGACAACCTCGACGCCCTTTCGGGTGCTACGCCGCTGGCGGCTGTGAAGTTTGGTGCTTCGGCAGGTGAGCTTCCGATGACCGACCTGCTGTTGGGTAACATGCCCGGTTCGCTCGGTGAGGTGGCAGCTGCTGCGTTGATCCTCGGCTTTATCTACCTCTTGTGGCGCAAGGTCATTACCTGGCACATCCCCGTAACGGTGCTCGCTACGATGGCTGTATTTGCCTTTGTGGTGGCGCTGGCGCGCGGTGGTGACGCGGCGTTGCTGTGGCAGTTCCCGCTCTTCCATGTGCTGGCCGGTGGTGCTATGCTCGGTGCTATCTTCATGGCTACGGACTACGCAACCTCGCCTATGACGACGAAGGGTTGTGTGATCTTTGCCGTGGGTATCGGTCTGATCACGATGTGCATCCGCCTCTGGGGTGCTTATCCCGAGGGTATGTCGTTCGCAATCTTGATCATGAATGCTGTGGTGCCCCTGATCAACAAGTATATCAAACCCAAGCGCTTTGGCGTGAAATAATCTAAGGAGGGTATAAGATGAAAAGTACACTTTTTAATATGGTAGCGGTGCTCTTCTCGATCACGCTCATCGCATCGGCCGGTGTTGGTGCAGTGAACATGATCACCGAGGCGCCGATCGCAGCCGCTAAGGCTGCCGCTACGCAGCAGGCATTGGGTCAGGTGCTGCCCGCATTCGATGCTACGGAGACGACCGATCTTCTGATCGACGAGATGCCGATCGTGGTCTATACGGCCAAGTCGGGCGACGAGGTTGTTGGTTATGCCGTGGAGACGATGACCAAGCAGGGTTTCAGCGGTGTGGTGAAGCTGATGGTAGGCTTCCTGCCCGATGGTACGGTAAATAACATCAATGTCTTGCAGCAGGCCGAGACGCCGGGCTTGGGTACGAAGATGTGTGATGAGGGCAACCCGCTCATCAGCTCGATCCAGCATCGTAAGCTCGACAAGCAGTTGGCTGTGAAGAAGGATGGTGGCGATGTAGATGCACTGACGGCTGCGACGATCTCGTCGCGTGCCTATGTGGATGCTGTAAATCGCGCCTGGATGGCCATGACGAGCGTGGTATCGGGTTCGGAGCCTACGGATGTAGCTTCGGGTGCTACGGCAACGGTGGCCGAGAATGCAGAACAAAAGGAGCCTGCGGCTCAGGAAGGAGGTCAAAATGAATAAGTTACAGATTGCCATTAATGGCATTTTGAAGAGCAACCCCGTTTTTGTGCTGGTGTTGGGTATGTGTCCTACGCTGGGTACGACCACCTCGGCCTCGAATGGTATGGGTATGGGTCTGGCTACGATGGCGGTATTGATCATGTCAAACCTCGTGATTTCGCTCATCAAGAACCTGATTCCCGATAAGGTGCGTATTCCGGCCTTTATCGTGGTGATCGCTTCGTTCGTGACGATTATTCAGATGTTGATGGAGGCCTTCGTGCCGGCGTTGTACGCTTCGCTGGGTGTCTTCATCCCGCTGATCGTGGTGAACTGTATCATCTTGGGTCGTGCCGAGGCCTTTGCTTCGAAGAACACGCCTGTGGATTCGATCTTCGACGGTATTGGTATCGGTTTGGGCTTTACGCTTGCACTCACGGCCATTGGTGCTGTGCGCGAGATCCTCGGTAGTGGTGCTATCTTCGGTGTGTCGCTCGGTGTAGCCGACTATATGCCGTTGGTATTTGTATTGGCTCCGGGTGGCTTCCTCACGCTGGGCTATCTGATGGTATTGTTTAACAAATTAGCCAAGAAGTAGTTATGGAGATTACATATTTCGCAATCATCATCGGTGCCATCTTCGTCAATAATGTCGTGCTGGCACAGTTCCTCGGCATCTGCCCCTTCTTGGGCGTTTCGTCGAAGGTGGAGACTTCGCTGGGTATGGGTGCTGCCGTAACCTTTGTGATGGCTCTTACGGCACTCGTCTGCTGGCCTTTGCAGACCTATGTGCTCAACGCCTTTGGTATCCAGTACATGCAGACGATTGTCTTCATTCTGGTGATCGCAGCCCTCGTACAGATGGTGGAGATCATCTTGAAGAAGGTCTCGCCCTCGCTCTACCAGGCACTGGGTGTATTCCTGCCGCTGATCACGACCAACTGCGCCGTGCTTGGTGTGGCCATTACGATGATCCAGAAGGAGTTCACCCTCCTGCAGAGTGTTGCCTTTGCGGTGGCTACCGCAATCGGTTTCGCCTTGGCATTGGTGCTCTTTGCTGGTCTGCGCGAGCGCCTCGACTTTGAGGATGTTCCCAAGGCTTTCAAGGGTGTGCCCATCGCTTTGATCACGGCCAGCATCTTGGCCATGGCATTCATGGGTTTCTCGGGTCTGGTTTAAGAGATCGCCTACTTTATCGAGGAGCTGTCCCACGGGATAGCTCCTTTTTTTTGTGTTTTTTTTCGTTGCGGTGTTGCGTTTTGCTACCTTTGTTCGTCTTATCACTGTAAAGACCCATGGAAGAGACCCAATTTGATAGAGAACTGGTGCGGTTGTGTGATCGCTTGTACCGCTTCGCTCGCAGCCTATTAGGCAATGCGATCGAGGCGGAGGATGCCACGCACGATACGATCGAGCGCCTTTGGCGACGACGCACGGAGCTGGCTCTCTGTCGCAGCGTCGAGGCCTTTGCACTCACGGCACTCCGCAACGGGTGTATCGACCGGCTGCGCAGGCGGCACATGACCACCGAGCCGAGTGAGCAACTTCCCACGACGGGGGATCCGGTGGAGCGTTGGTCGAGTCGAGAGTTGGTACGCACGGCAATGGCACGGCTGCCGCTTCGACAACGCGAGGTGCTGCATCTGAAAGAGATCGAGGGGTACGCGACCCACGAGATTGCCGAACTGATCGGCGTAGAGGAGAACCAAGTACGAACAATCCTTTCGCGAGGCCGCAAGGCACTCCGCGAGGAGGTGGAAAAATTGATGGGAGAGCGATGAGAAATGAACAAGAGATACGAGCCTTGCTTGCACGCTACGATGAGGGACTGGCTACGGCCGAGGAGGAGCTGCGGTTACGCGACCTGCTTGCCGATGTGGAGGCACTGCCTGCCGATCTGCAGGCTGCGGCGACGCTCTTTGAGGGCTTTGCAGCACTTCGCGAGGAGCAAATGCCACCACGCCATTCGATCGTACGCGCCGGTCGTCGTTGGTGGGGTTGGGCGGTGGCAGCCGCAGCCGTTGTCGGACTCTTTTGGGTGGTGGATCGTACGGCAACGCCCTATTGTTATATCGACGGCGTGGCGGTCTATGACTCCGAACGCGCCTTGGCCAGCACGGAGTGCCTGGCCTACCTTGAGCACCTCGATCGCACGATGGAGCTCTTTGATCAACTGATACAAACCGAAACGAACGAATAGTGAAGATGAAAAAGCAACTTTTATTTTTGGCCGCCCTTCTTATGGGCGTGGCAACCTTTGCTCAAACGGTCGATACGCAGTCGGGCACTGATAGCCCCGCCCCGATCGATGCCGAACAGCAGGAGTCCATTTTGAGCCGTGGCACAGAGCGCGGCGAGCTGGTGCTCACCGTGGGTAGCCAGCAGATCACGCTCGGCTCGGCATCGAGCAAACAGCGCGCGGAGGGGAATGCGACCGTCAAGGCGAAGAAGAACCGCATTGCCTTTGGTTTGAGTGCCTTTGAGCTCGGTTACAGCCTCCTCACTCCGATTGACTATGCCGGTTTTGCGCCCGAGGAGCACGGATTTATGGATCAGCGCATCGGAAAGTCGTTCCATGTCGGCTGGCGAGTCTTGGAGTTGGAGGTGGGGCTCAACCGCTTTCGCTCGGTCAACTTTGTTACGGGAGTCTCGGTATCTTTTGACAACTACCGCTTCGATCCCGCCTGGTCGCTCGAGAAGGTTGATGGCGTGATTCGCCCCGTAGCCCTGGAGGCGGGCAAGAAGAAGTCGAAGATGGCTACCACGGCCATCGGCCTCCCTGTGGGGCTGAAGTTCCGTCCGTCGCGCAAGGTTGAGCTCTCGCTCTTCGGCTACGCCGAGCTGATCACCAATGCCCGCACGAAGGTGAAGAAACCAAAGGTGAAGAACGAGCTTCACGGCCTGAATGATGTGCGCTTCGGCGTGGAGGCAGCGGCCACTTGGAAGAATATAGGTATCTATTACAAACACTCCTTCACACCGCTCTTCGAGTCGGGTGTAGGCCCGAAGTGCTATCCGATCTCGGTCGGTATCGCGTGGGGTTTCTAAATCGGTAGCGAACTATGAAGCGTTGGATGGTGATTTGGCTGCTCGTTGCCCTTGGCACGACAGCCCAAGCACAGGTGAAGAGTCGCGAGTTTACTCCCGCCGAGCAGCAGGCGATGCTCGAACAGTTGGAGCGGGGCGAGCAGGTTGATTTCGCGGCTGTGGGGGAGAAGCGTACTGCGTCTGCTCCCGATAAGAAGCGTAGCTACTGCTCGACAATGACAGAACTTTACGATCGCTATGGCACTCAGGAGGGCTTCTCGTCGGTGATCTACGGCAAGCGCATGATGGAGATGATGGCCGATCGTGTGCGAGGCGAGGATAAGGAGTTGGCCAAGCTCTTGGAGGGGATTCGCTCGATTCGCATCATCTCGACACAGAGACTGCACGCCGACTTCGAGCTTGATACCCGCTGGTGGATCGACCACACCTTCGTAGAGGATCAGCAGCTCTCGCATGTGGTCGAAGAGGGGCAGACGACCGATACCTATTTGGTCGATGGTGGGCGCTACAGCTCCTCGACCTTCGTGCTCGTCTCCTTTGGGGCACAGGAGCAGGTGGTGCTCCACATCATGGGCTACTTCTCCGTGAAAGATATATCGCGGTTGTCGAGCATCCGACCCCGCTAAATAAGTACGAGGGCTGAACGATGAAGTTCAGCCCTCGTGTGTGCTATTTGATCAGATAGACCTTTTCGTCGGAGCGTTGCATGCGGAATTTCTCGCGGGCATACTCCTCGAGGTAGTCGTCGTACTGCAACTGTTCGACCAGTGTGCTGTCGGCCGCAATGCGCGTGCGATAGTGCTCCTCTTCGCGCTCCAACTCCCGAATGTCGTAGCGAATCTCGATGGCGTGCAGCAGGTTTCGTCCCACGAAAAAGAGCGTAAAGAGGACGATGATCACCGTGGTGGTGATCCAAAAGCGGCGGCCAAATTCGATCTGCATCGGGCGCAGGATTAGGGAATGTGCATGTACTTATGGGTCTGGATCGAGATGTTCCAACGCGGATGCGCCTTGGCGTACTCCACCAGCAGGGGCATCATCTGCTCCGAGCGACTCCACTCGGGCTGCAGGTAGAGGCGACAGTGCTTGCTCACCTCGCGGGCATTCTCCTCGGCCCAGGCGAAGTCCTCCTCGCTCTCGATGATCACCTTCAGCTCGTCGGCCTGACCATAGGCCTCCTTCAACGGGGGCTGCTGGCGCTTGGGCGAAAGACACACCCAGTCGAAGCGTCCGCTAAAGGGGTGCGAACCGGAGGTCTCGAGAAAGATCTCCAATCCGCGTGCGTGGAGCGCATCGGTGAGCGGATCGAGCGGATAGAGTAGCGGTTCACCGCCCGTCAGCACAATGGCCTGAGCAGGGTAGGAGGCGGCTCGCTCTACCACCGTTTCGATCTCGGTCGGCGGGTAGAGTTTTGGGTTCCAGGTGTACTTCGCATCGCACCAGCGACAGCCTACATCGCATCCGCCCAAACGGATGAAGTAGGCAGGCTTGCCGGCGTGGAATCCCTCTCCCTGAATCGTGTAGAAATCCTCCACGAGGGGGAGCTTGCGACCACCTTCGAGCAGCGTGTTATGGTCGTACTGCTGCATTATTCGGTTACGACATAGATATCCTTCAACGAGCGACCCAGCTGGTCGTAGTCCAAACCGTAGCCCACGATGAACTCATTGCCAATCTCCATGGCGCGGTACTTGATCGGCACTTCCTTGCGGTAGGAGTTGGGCTTGAAGAAGAGCGTGCAGACCTCGACCGACGCAGGGTTCTTCTCGAGCAGCGTGTGGTACATGTGGTCGATGCTCTCGCCCGTATCGACGATGTCCTCTACGATGATGATGTGGCGACCCTCGATCGAGTTGTTCAGACCGATGAGCTGCTGCACCTCACCCGTGGAGGCGGTACCGGCATAAGAGGCCAATTTAACGAACGAGATTTCGTTCATAAACTCCACCTTCTTGATCAGGTCAGAGAAGAACATGAACGAACCGTTCAGCACACCCAAAAAGATCGGGGTCTCGCGCTCGGCATAGTCGCGGTTGATGCGCTCGGCTACAGCCGTTACGGCACGGTCGATCTCTTCGGCCGGAATCATGATCTTGAATTTGCGGTCATGGAGTTGGATAGTCTCCTTCATAGTATTGAATGGTTTGTTTGAAAAAACAAAGGTATAAAATTTATTTCATTCGGAAAAGTGTTCAAACCCCTTCTTCGTGCAATTAAATGGCTCGCCGCCGTCGAACCAGGCAATGGATGGGCTCTCCGATGCGTTGGTGATGCGTCCGATGGGGTAGAGGGGGCGTCCGAACTGCTCTGTAAAGGCTCGGCAGAGCGCCTCGGCGCTCGCTCCGTCGGCCGTGAGCAACAGCTTGTACTCCTCGCCGCCGACGATCGCCTCGTCGCGCGTAGCACCCTCCGCCACGGGGATCCGCGCTACATCCACCTCGGCATCCATGCCCGACGCCTCCACGATGTGGCGCAGGTCGGAGTGAATGCCGTCCGATAGATCCATCATGGCGTGCACCTCCTCGCGCTTGCCGAGCCAGCAGCCGGCCTCGATCTCGGGTTGCGGGCGGCGATGCGCCTCGACGCAGTGACCCTCCTCGATTCCCTCCATAAGTTGCTGCAAGCCGTGAGCCGATCCGCCCAATGGAGCCGACACGAGGATGAGATCCCCCTCACGGGCATCCTTGCGGCGCTTTAGGTCACGGAGCGCACCGCGACCAATGGCTGTCACTGCGATGGAGATCCCCCCTTCGGAGCGGGTTGTATCTCCACCAATCAGCGCGACGCCATGTTGGCGTGCCAGGTCGGTGAACCCCTCCATGAAGTCGTGAGCCCAACGCTCGGTAGCTTTGGCCGTGAGCGAGAGGGAGAGCAATACAGCCACGGGGGTAACACCCATGGCGGCCACATCACTCAGGTTGACCGCCAGCGCCTTGTGTCCCAGGTCGTAGGCCGAGGTGGTGTGGCGCAGGAAGTGCACCCCCTCCATCAGCGCATCGGTCGTGAAGACCAAGGCCTCCTCACCCAGAGGAAGCACAGCGCAATCATCGCCGATCCCCTCGAATCCATTGGCGGGGAGCGTCGTGGTCATCTGCCGAATGGCGGCTATGAGATCAAATTCTTTCATTTGCACGGAAATAGATGGACAAAAATAAAAAATTCTTATCTTTGTAAAAATTTATTCCGATGAAAATTTTGATTTTGAACGGCCCGAATCTCAATTTGCAGGGTCGTCGCGACACCAATATCTACGGCACGAAGAGCTTTGAGGAGTTCCTTGCGGAGCTGCAGGAGATCTATCCTGAGGTGGAGTTCACCTACTTTCAGTCCAATGTCGAGGGCGAGTTGATCAATGCTTTGCACGCTGCTGACGGGGTACAGCAGGGTGTGGTGTTCAATGCCGGCGGTTACACCCACACCTCGGTTGCACTGCGCGATGCCGTTTCGGCCATCTCGACGCCGGTCGTTGAGGTGCACATTTCGTCGATCCTGGCGCGTGAGGAGTTCCGCCATACCTCGCTGCTAGCTTCGGTGGCGTGTGGCTCGATCATGGGTTTCGGACTCGACAGCTACCGCCTGGGTGTCGAGGCGCTGTTGATGCATAAATAGACCTATTGACCGTGAAGAGCCAACTCAAAATGCGTGTGGCCACCGCTACGCAGTGGACGCTGGGCGAGAAGATCGCCACGGCCCTTGTGCAGTTGGTCGTACGCATTGTGATCCTGCGTCTCCTGATGCCCGATGATCTGAAGGTGCTGGCCATCCTGATGGCCTTCGCTTCGTTTGCATTGGTGCTGGTCGATAGTGGCTTTTCGCAGATGTTGGTGCGTAAAAGTGCACCGACACAGACCGATCTGAAATCGGTCTTCCTCTACAACATCACGATTTCGACGCTGATCTACGCCCTGTTGGTGGCTGTGATGCCCTCCCTGGCCCATTATTACGCCATGCCGGCGTTGGGCGAGGTGGCGGCAGTGTTCTTCCTGATGGTGCCGCTGAATGCCCTCTGCGTGATTCAGCAGACCCTCTTTACACGCGAATTTCGCTTTGCGCTGATCTCAAAGATTACCTTCGTGGCGCAGTGTGTGAGTGGCGTCGCCGCCATTGCGTTGGCGTGGTGGGGAATGGGTGTTTGGGCGCTTATTTGGCAGCAGGTGTTGCTAATGGGTGTGCGAGCTATTCTGCTGTGGGGGTGCAGCACTTGGCGTCCGCGCGAGCGAGGCTCGATGACAGCGCTGCGGGAGATGGCACCCTATAGCTTGAGTGTGATGGCCACCGACCTGATCACGGCGCTCTACAACAAAGCACCGCAGTTGATGCTCGGCAAGATCTATCCCGATGCCACGCTGGCCTACTACGATCAGGCGATTAAACTCAAGGATCTGCCCGTGCAGTCGGCTTTGCAGTCGGTGCAGGTGGTGACCTTCCCGGCGTTGGCCAAGATTGCCGACGAACAACCCAAATTCTCGGAGAGCTATCGGCAGGTGCTGATGGTGGTGGCCTATGCCATTACGCCCGTGATGCTCGGCATGTCGGCCGTGGCCTACGACCTCTTTGCCGTGCTGCTCGGTGAGCAGTGGCTGCCGACCGTGCCCCTCTTCGAGGTGATCTGCCTGGCGGGTATCTTTACGCCGCTGGCCATGATCTCCTACAATGTCTTGAAGGTGAAGGCTGAGGGGCGTCTGATTGTTCGCCTCGAGGTGCTGAAAAAGGGAATGATGACCCTGCTTCTGGCGTTCTCGATTCCGCACTCGGTCGAGGCTGTAATCTGGGCGTTGGTTGTCTCGGCGGTGTTCGATTGTGCGGTGAATCTTGCGGCTTCGCTCCCGTTGGCGCAGCTGCGCTTTAGCCGTGTGGTGCGGACGCTGCTGCCGATCTTTGCGACTGGCATAGTGATGTATCTGGTGGTCTGCAGCGTGAAGATTTTCTGGCCGGAGAGCTCGTTGCTCCGCATGTTGATCGAGATGTTGGTCGGCGTGATTGCCTATCTGGGAGTCTCGTGGATCTTCCGCCTGGAGGCACTGCGGGAGTTGACTCAATTGGTGAAGAATCAACTTGGTAAACGATAGAAAAAACGACCTTCGGGTCGTTTTTTGTTGAGATGCGGTGGCTTATCGCTCGAGATAGCGCTCCGTAAGGCGCGAGATGGCGTAGTCGCCCAGCGCCTCCTCGTCGATGCACACAGCCCCCTCGATCTGCGGCAGATGATCCACCTGCAAACGGAAGAAACGGGCGTGGATGCGTTGGTGGGAGAGGATGTGGCAGGGCATACTCACCTGCTCGATGAGTCGAACGGAAAGCCCCTTCAACCACGGAGTACGCGATTGGTTGTGTAGCAGTTCGGTGGCCTCGCAGAGATGCTCCTGCTCGATGAGCGGGAACTCGTAGAGCCCCTGCCAAATATCGTTCGCTCCGCGACGCACAAGGAGCGTATGGCGGCCATCGCTTAGGTGGAGGTAGTGGAAGTAGCGGTCGCGCTGCGTGGTGCGTCCCTGCTTCACGGGGCGTTCGAGGTGGGTGTTGGCGGCATAGGCCAGGCATCGATCTGCCAGCGGACAACGATCGCAGGAGGGACGCTGTGGCGTGCAGCAGAGCGCACCGAAATCCATGATCGCCTGGTTATAGGTAGCGGGGTGGCGCAGATCGAGTAGCGATTGAGCCAGCGTGGAGAAGCTCTTTTTCCCCTCGGTGGAGTCGATGGGCGTGGCGAGGTCGAAGAGGCGTGCCAGGACGCGATAGACATTGCCATCCACCACAGCGTGTGGCAGGTCGAAGGCCATCGAGGCGATGGCGGCTGCCGTATAGTCGCCTACACCACGCAGGGTGCGGATCTCGGCATAGGTGGTGGGAAATTGACCGCCGAACTGCGCCATGATCTGGCGCGCGGCGGCGTGTAGGTTGCGTGCACGACTGTAATAACCCAACCCCTGCCAGAGCTTCAACACTTCATCTTCGGAGGCCGCAGCCAGCCGATCGATGGTCGGGAATTGCGCGATGAAGCGTTCGTAGTAGGCCAACCCCTGCTGTACGCGGGTCTGCTGCAGGATCACCTCCGAGAGCCAAATGCGATAGGGATCGCGCGTCTCACGCCACGGCAGACGACGACCTTCGGCGGCGTACCACGCAATCAGGGCGGGGGCGATGTGCTGCTGCATGGGTGGGGGGGGGATTAGTGGTGTTTCATCACCTGGTCGATACCCATCTCGCGATAGGTGGAGGCGAGCTCCTCGCTGCGGTCGGAGATCACGAGCAACTTGTCGCCCACGAAGAGCTCCGTGTTGCCTTGCGGCACGAAGTAGCTTCCCTCGCGGTAGATCATCATTACGAGCGTGTGCTCGGGCAGCGTGATCTCCTTCAGGGTGCGGCCCGACGAGAGCATGGCGTGACCTACCTCTACCTCGGTCAGTGCTGAGCTGATATCCTCGTGGAGATTGACCTCAAACGAGGCCTCTTGCTCGGTGTAGGCCAGGCCGAGGGCGTTGGCCATGCCACTAACGGTTGTACCCTGCACCATGAGCGAAATGATCGTCGAGATGAAGACCACATTGAAGAGCAGATCTGCCCCCTCGATCTCGGCGATGAGCGGATAGGTGGCGAAGAGGATCGGTACGGCGCCGCGCAGACCCACCCACGAGACATAGAGTCGCGCCTTCGAGGTGAAGCGACGGAAGGGGAGCAGGCAGAGCCACACCGACGCGGGGCGTGCGATGAGGATCATGAAGCAGCCCACCATACCGCTGAGCAGCAGCACGCGCGGCTCGATCAGCTCACGCGTATTGACCAACAGACCCAGCATGAGGAACATAACGATCTGCATGAGCCAGGTGAAACCGTCGAAGAAGACCGTGAGCGTATGCTTTTGCGTGATGCGGTTGTTGCCCACAACCAGGCCGGCGATGTAGACCGCCAGGTAGCCGTTTCCGTGCAGCAGGTCGGTGAAGGCGAACGAGAAGAAGATGAAGGCCAGGAGCAGCACCGAGTAGAGCGAGGTGTTCTGCAGGTGGATGCGGTTGATGGCCCATACGGCTGCGCGTCCGATCAGGAAGCCCATCAGGGCACCCATCACGAGCTGAATGATGAGGTAGAAGATGTTGGGACCGATGCCCGTGTTGCCCGAGTGGGAGAGTACGGCCACCATCAGCACGGTGAGCATGTAGGCCATCGGGTCGTTCGATCCGCTTTCGAGCTCCAGCAACGGACGGAGGTTCTGCTGCAGACCCTGCTTCTTCGAGCGCAGGATCGAGAAGACGGAGGCCGAGTCGGTCGAGGACATCGTGGCGGCCAGGAGCAGCGATGCGGGGAACGAGAGTTCAAAACCGATCCAGGGGGCAGCCAGGTAGACGAAGCCGGCGAGGATCAGCGCCGTGAAGATTACACCGAGCGTGGCTAGCACCAGACCCGGGCCGATCACGGGGCGGATATCCTTGAATTGGGTGTCCATACCACCCGAGAAGAGGATGATGCAGAGGGCGATCATGCCGATAAACTGCGTCAATTGGGGCGAGTTGAACGAGATGAACTCCCAGCCGAAGAGCATACCTACGGCCAGGAAGAGCAACAGCGCTGGCGCACCAAATTTGTAGGCGACCTTACCGGCCGTCACCGCTACAAACAGGAGCAGGGCTCCCACCAACATGAAGTGTTCTCCGCTTAAATTAAACATCAGCTTCTTTCCTCCTATTTTTTTAAGGGTGGAGTGAAAGCAAACCTTCACTCCACACCTTGATCATCTAATTAAATCAGTTCTTTGGTTACTCTACGATCTTGATGTTGGTAATTGGGCGATACTCAAAGTCGATATACTCGTAAGCCTGCATGGTGGCAAATGAACCATCTTTCGAGTGATAAATAGCGACCGCAATACCTGAGACATCGTTGCTGTCCATGGCTAAAAGGCGCTTGAAAGCCCCTTCGTTAACCAGCCGCTGAATCTCGCCGCGCCGCTCTATGGGGAAGTATCGCTCCATGTAGCGTAATGGCTCATTGGTGGTTGAGAACCAGGGGCATCCTTCGCTATCGGTCAGGCGAGAGATGACCATCAACAACCCTATCAGAGCGACCATTCCGGCAAGGAGCACCATTGACGAGGCGAAATTATTCGACCAATTTGCACGCATCAAAAAGTAGAGAACAATGAGCGCAATGCCTGCACCCAAAACAGCAATTGAGGGCAGAAGGCTCTTTTTGCGGCGTACCACTACACCGCTCTGCAAGGCATACATCGCCTCGCACAGTAAGTTTTTATCCATATTGTTAGTTTCGATTATTATAGTATGTGTTTAAAGGAAAAAGTATAGTAACTCTTCCTCATACTAAATAATCCACCGACACAACCGCACGAACGCCCTGCGAGGCGCGACGGATATGGCGGCCTTAGGGCATAGTAGTCCCCCGACAAGATGGATAGGTGGGTGATGCGTAGATAGCAACTGCGTAGCATGTCCAATATAGCTGCGCGAGGTGAGGTGCTTCCCTGTTGTTCGAGAGACAAGCTGCACGGAGGGGGCCGGAGCTTCGAACGATGTAGGGAGAAGCATCTTGGCATGATGGCGTGCAACGACCAAATCCAAATCCGAATGGTCGGCTTGGAGGTGTGCATACGGCAACTCAACAGATCGCTTGTCGCTCTCTTTTACATGAAAGAGAACAACAAACAAAAGCGTCAGAAATGCTATTTTACGCATCAGATACATCGCCTACAAAGATAGCGTAAAGCGGGCGCACTGACAAACGAAATACCCAAATTTTGACGAGTTAAGCCAAAATTTGGGCATATTTATCGCTTGTGTGGATCGAAGTGACCCCATTCTCTGCTTTAGAGTCGTTTGAGCGCCATGCGGATTAGCTCCTCGACCGTAGCCGTGGGCTCTTCGCGCACAATGGTGCGCAGCACCTTCTCGGCGGCGCTCTTTGCAAAGCCGAGCATCTGCAATGCCTGCAACGCCTCGCTCAGGTCGACCTCCTGCGTCGAGATCTGCGCCGTGGCCTGCTCTGCGCCCAGCTCAATCATCTTGCCGCTCAGCTCGACGATGATCTTCTGCGCGGTCTTGATGCCCAGACCCTTGACATTCTTGAGCAGCACGGCGTTCCCGGCCGAGATGATCCCCTGCAACTCGCGGGGAGAGTAGGTCGAGAGGATCGTGCGCGCGGTGTTGCCACCCACGCCCGAGACACCGATCAGCAGGCGGAAGAGCTCACGCTCCTCGCGCGAGGAGAAGCCGTAGAGTAGCTGTGCATCTTCGCGTACGATGTAGTGCACCCAGAGCTTGGCCTCGTCGGCGTGCTCGATGGCCGAGTAGGTCTCGAGTGAGATGTGGAGGTAGTAACCCACGCCACAGGCGTCGATTACGGCGTAGGCGGGCGCCTTTTCAACAACTTTTCCTCTAATATATTCGTACATGGATCGATCTGATTTTCGGGTTATGCGTTTAGCTGATGCAAAGATACAATTTTGTGCCCAAAAACGCGCAGAACGCGTACAAGAATCTATAAAAAAGGTTGCTTATCTTTTGGGATATATCATCAAATTTATTTACCTTTGTCAATCGTTTGACGATTTTTAAACGAAAATTTACATAAAAAGAATAAACCTAACATGAAAAAAATCTATCTTTTCGCGTTGGCTGCTGCCTTCGCATTGACCGCTTGCGATACGAAACCTGCCGCAACGGAGGCTGCTGGTGCAGCTGCAACGACCGCTTCGTCGGGCATTGTTTATGTACATGTTGAACAGGTAATGGCCGAGTGCGACCTCTACCAGAAGGAGGGTCTGCCCCTGGCTGAGAAGACGCAGAAGGCTCAGGAGAGCTGGGCTAAGAAGGAGCGTTCGTTCCAGGCCGAGGCTGCTCAGCTGCAGGAGAAGTATGAGAAGGGTCTGATCACGACGCGTGACGCCCAGACCAAGCAGGAGAGCCTGCAGAAGCGTGTAGCTTCGTTCCAGGCTACGGCTCAGAAGGAGGCTGCTACGCTTGAGGAGGAGAATGTTGTTTTCTCGAACCGTGCACAGGATCTGATCGCTCGCGCTATCCAGGCTGTGAACGAGGAGAACAACTACGCGATGATCGTCAACGCTTCGGCCCTCTTGCAGGCAGACACGACGCTCAACATCACCCCCGCCGTGCTGGCCAAGGTGAACGAGTTCTACGCTGCTGAGAAGAAGTAGTCGTTCCCGACGGGAAGTGAACTTTGCGCCGGTTTCTTGTGAGCCGGCGCTTTTTTATGAGGAGTGGCTGTGCAGATTGCATCCCTCCGCCAATAAACACAAAAACGGTTTCGGAATATGGGTTTTATCCCCTTTACACTCATTGATCTGGTCGACATCTTTCTGGTGGCCGCTATCATGTATTGGATCTATCGCATGACGCGCGGTACGAGTGCACCCTATATCCTCTCGGGTATCGTGGTGATCTACCTCTTGTGGGTGGTGGTGCGCACGCTCAACATGGAACTGCTCTCCTCGATCCTGGGTCAGGTGATCTCGGTGGGTGTTATCGCCCTGATCATCCTCTTCCAACCCGAATTGCGTCGATTCTTGCAGCTGATTGGCCTGCGTCAGAAGCACTTCAATTTCATCACGCGCATCTTCTCGATCACCGAGGATGAGCAGGCACAGACCAACCTCGCTCCGATCGCCACCGCTTGTCGCGATATGGCCGAGACGAAGACCGGCGCCCTGATCGTGATCCGCCGCGAGAGCGATCTGAGCCACATTGCCGAGACGGGCATCACGATCGAGGCGAAGATCTCGGTGTCGCTGTTGAAGAACATCTTCTTCAAGAATGCTCCGTTGCACGACGGCGCGGTGCTCGTCGAGGGCGATCGCATCGTGGCAGCCAAGTGTATCCTTCCCGTGACGCAGAGCGATGTGCCGAAGGATTATGGTACGCGCCACCGTGCTGCTATCGGCATGAGCGAGACGACCGATGCTGTGGTCGTAGTGGTCTCGGAGGAGACGGGCGGTATCTCGGTAGCGCATAATGGACAGATGCGCCGCGACATTGAGCCGGCGCGCTTGCAACAAACCCTGCAACACCTCTTCACCAAGCCGGAGTTGCCGCGCCGTAAGAAGAGGGGAGAGGAGAAGAAGTAGATGAAACACCCGACGCGCATCATCGGAGCTTTGGCGCAGGCCCTTTCGTGGGCGCTGCATCCGCTGGTGTTGCCCATATATCTGGTGCTGCTGCTCTTCTCGCAGACGGCATTTGCACACTTTCCCTCGGCGGTGAAGTGGTATTTAGCGGGCTCGGTGCTCCTCTATGGAGTACTGTTGCCCGTTTTCGCTATCTGTGTGTTGCGCTACCGCGGCTACCTGCCCGATTGGAAGATTGGCGAGCGTAGCCAGCGCATTACACCCCTGCTGATCGGCACCTGCTGCTATGTGCTCTGCGCCGTGACGATCGGACGCATCGATTCGGCGCTCTTCCTGCGTAAGTTTATGATCGCTTCGGCCTGCTGTGAGTTGATGTGTGCGCTGGTGACCACCCGATGGCAGATCAGCCTCCACCTGACGGGTATGGGTGCGGCCGTGGCACTCCTCGTGGTGATGAACCTCTTGGCGCTTCCCGGGATGTTTATGCCCCTCTTGTGGGGTGTGGCCGCAACGGGGCTCTTGGCCTCGGCTCGCCTCTATCTGGGTCGCCACAACCCGTGGCAGGTGCTGGCCGGCTTTGTGGGTGGTTTTGCGATCACGATTACCGCCATCTTTTTCTTTTAGCCTAACCTAAAACCTTCAATAACTATGAACCTACGCCATCTGATTCTTCTTTTGATGCTCAGCGTGGCCGTTGCGGCACGCGCCCAAGCGACCCTCGAGTGCTGGGATCGCTTCGAGGTGAGCTTTACCCACGCAGCCAAGGGTAATCCCTTCGATGTGGAACTCTCGGCTACCTTTACCAACGGCGCGCAGCAGATCACCGTTCGCGGCTTCTACGACGGCGATGACACCTATCGCATCCGCTTCATGCCGACTGCGGAGGGAGAGTGGCGCTACACGACGCGCAGTTCGGTGCGCGCCTTGAATCGTCAGCAGGGCTCGCTCGTGGCCACAGCGCCTACGGGCGATAACCACGGTATGGTGCAGACCAAGGGGCTCGGCTTTGCCTATGCTGACGGTACGCGCTATATGCCCTTCGGTACGACGAACTACGCCCTGGCACAGTTCCGTCCCAAGACCCAGGAGAAGACCATCGAGACGCTCTCGAAGTCGGGCTTCAACAAAACTCGTTTCTGCATCCTGCCGAAGGATTTTCCCTGTCCCGAGGAGGAGCCGATGAGCTACCCCTTCCTCTTGAAGAGCCGCACGAAGGACGCCGATGGAAAGGATTGTTTTGAATGGGACACCGAGCGCTTCGACCCGGTCTACTTCCAGAATCTGGATCACCGTATCGAGCAGCTTCTGGCGCTCGGCATCGAGGCTGATCTGATCCTCTTCCACCCCTACGACCGCGGTATGTGGGGCATAGATGCCTTCTCGAATGAGGTGCATATCCGCTATTTGGAGTATCTGATTGCCCGCGTGGGCGCCTACCGCAATGTGTGGTGGTCGCTGGCTAACGAGTGGGATTTGGTGAAGACCAAAACCAAGGAGGATTGGAAGATCCTCACGCGTGCCGTAGTGGCGGCCGACCCCTATCGTCACCTCTGCTCGATCCATGGCGGCACGGCGGTCTATTTCGACTATTGGATGCCTGAATATACCCATGTCAGCATTCAGGATGAGGGCCCGGTCTTCACCTCGACCGCCTCGGCTACGCTGCGTCAGATCTACCACAAGCCGATCATCTGCGACGAGATCGGCTACGAGGGTAACATCAAGGAGCGCTGGGCACGCTTGAGTGGTCAGCAGATGACCTACTTCGTGACGAATGGCGTGTTGGGCGGTATCTATGTGACGCACGGAGAGTGCTACCGCGATCCCGTCGAGCAGGAGTTTATCTATTGGTCGGACGGTGGTGAGTTGAAGGGCGAGAGTTGGAAACGCATCGCCTTCCTGCGCTCGATCATGGAGGAGGCGCCGAACGCTCCGATGATGGCCGACATCAGCCGCGACGAGGTGACGACCACCTGTGGCGATGGTTACTACTTCGTCAACTTGGGCAAGAATATCCAGTCGGCATGGCGTTTCAACCTGCCGCGCTCGAATGGCTACTACCCCCGCCCGAAGGCAGGCACGAAGTATAAGGTCGACATCATCAACCTCTGGGAGATGACCATCCAGGAGTATCCCCACCTCTTCGAGGCTACGGAGGTGATCGACTACCGCGTCTATGACAAGCACCACCGCGATGTGCGCTTGCCCGACGCGCCCTATCTTCTGCTGCGCATTCGCAAGGTGGAGTAGCGCTTTATGATGAAATAAGAACGCCCGTCTGAACTCTCAGACGGGCGTTCTTATTGGTGTAAAGGAGTTGACTACAACGATGCGAGGCACTCCGTTACATTCTTCTCGATGCGCGCCAGCACACCCTCACCCTCAGCCTTCACGAAGGGCTCGCCTACAATCTGCTCGTAGAGCTCGATGTAGCGCTCGGTGATGCTTGCTACGATCTCCTCGGTCATCTCGGGCACCTGCTGGCCATCCTGACCCTGGAAGCCGTTTGCCATGAGCCACTCACGCACAAACTCCTTCGAGAGCTGCTTCTGCTTCTCGCCCTTGGCCAGGCGCTCCTCGTAGCCCTCGGCGTAGAAGTAACGCGACGAGTCGGGGGTGTGGATCTCATCCATCAGGTAGATCTGGCCGTTCTTCTTACCGAACTCATACTTCGTGTCAACCAGAATCAGACCCATCTTGGCTGCAATCTCCGTACCGCGCTGGAAGATAGCACGCGTGTAGGCCTCGAGCTGCTCGTAATCCTCACGGCTCACGATACCCTTGGCGATGATCTCCTCCTTCGAGATATCCTCATCGTGACCCTCATCGGCCTTGGTCGTGGGGGTGATGATCGGCTCGGGGAAACGCTGGTTCTCCACCATGCCCTCGGGCATCTCTACGCCGCAGATCGTGCGCTTGCCGGCCTTGTACTCGCGCCAAGCGTGGCCCGAGAGGTAGCCGCGGATCACCATCTCCACCTTGAAGGGCTCACACTTGTGGCCGATGGTCACCATCGGATCGGGTACGGCGATCTTCCAGTTGGGGAGGATGTCGGTCGTCGCGTCGAGGAACTTCGCTGCGATCTGGTTTAGCACCTGACCCTTGAAGGGAATACCCTTCGGCAGTACGACATCAAATGCCGAGATGCGGTCCGATACGACCATTACGAGATAGTCGCCCTCGATGCTGTAGACATCGCGTACCTTGCCCACATAGTGGCTCTGCTGGCCGGGGAGCTGGAAATTGGTCTTGATGATTGCTTCCATGTTGTATGTTTTTTAGAATCTCTTGCGATGAAGTTTAAGCCATATAACAAAAAAAGCGAGAACCTTTCGGTTCTCGCTTCGTACCCCCTCAGGGGCTCGAACCCTGGACCCCAACATTAAGAGTGTCGTGCTCTACCAACTGAGCTAAAGAGGCATTTGCGTCCGAGGTTATCCCTCGATTGCGATGCAAAGATAAGGACAAAAGTTTGTTCGTGCAAATTTTTTCAGCAAAAAAATTGCAAAAATTTTTAATAAGGATGGCGCATTGAGGCAATATGTGTTTGCAACTCGCTGATTATCTATTTGATAACATCATTATTCCACTCGCCGCCGGCCGCCGGATAAATAATGGGGCGCTCCTCGCCAAAACGCTTCAACGTGCGGTAACTCTCGTAGAGGCAGATGCCGTTGGCCGAATCCTCCGCTATCGAGAAGGCGATCACCGAGGGGTGGCGCTTGGTGGTGTGGTAGCAGTTCTCCACGCGCTCGATGAAGGCGGCACGCCAGGCAGGGTTGTTCGAGGGATTACCACCCTTGGCGCGCGAGGTGCCGCTCTTGTGGGTGTTGATCGGCGCCTGTGCAATGAGGTAGAGCCCCAGCGTGTCGCATGCTGCATAGAGCTGAGGGTCGATCGTGCCGGCCTTTACGCGGAGCGTATTGATACCACGCTCACGCAGCGCCTGCAACTCACTGATCGGGGTAGTGGGGTCAACCACGGCACTGTGGAGCGTCTCCTTGTGTCCGTTGATGAGTAGGTTGCCCTCCTGCAGCTCGACCGAACGCAGGCCGAGAGGATAGCGATGGAACTCCATATTGCGTCCCTCGCGCTGCGTGCGGATGAGGAGCGTGTGGTGCTGCGGACGCTCGCGGCTCCAGCAGAGCGAGTCGACCACGGGAGCTACAAAGCGGATCGTATCCTCGCCACGCATGCGGAGCGTCAGCTCGCTCGAGCCGGCCGTGATGCTGCGCCCATTCGGGTCGATGAGTTCGTAGTGCAGCTGTACGGTGCGTGGGTTGAGGGCGTAGCTCTTGACTACGATGCCGATCTCGGAGAGGATGCTCGCCTCGTGGCGGGTAGTCTCCACCAGCACATCGCGCACGCCCATAGTCGGGCTGGAGAGCAGCTCCACGCGACCGATAGCGGGCTTCTGTCTCTCTTTCCAGCTCTCCAGCGGCGTCATGGCCGAGGGGCTCATGAGGCGAATCTCCGCCTCGTTGCGACCCTCCTTTACGAGCTTCGTGATGTTGTAGTCGGCCGTGGTGTTGCCATCGGCATTGTAGGCGGCACGGCGGCCGTTGATCCAAAGCTCATAGTCGGCCGAGGCCGATGCGATGCGCATCAGCACCTGGCGGTTCGTCCAGGCAAAGGGCACGGTGAACGAAGCAGTGAAGTGCTCGCCCTCGGCGCTCCACTCCTCGACGAGCGCACCGTAGCGGTGCTCGGCTGCGGCTGCGACAGCCTCTTCGGCGGTGGCATAGGGCATGATGAAACCACGAGCGGCCTCACGCTGCTCGGTGGTGGTATAGGGCTGTGCTGCGAGGGTGAAGCACGAAAAAAATGCCAGGATAGCGAGTATTTTACGCATAGTTTTGTATCTTTGCTTTCGACAAAGATACTCATTTTTTTCTTATCGCGCATGCCGACCTTGCCAAAACTCAATTTTCCACCGATTCGCCTGCGGGGGCGTCGCACCGCGCAGGGACAGGAGGTGTGGGATGAACTGCGCCAGCAGTGGGTGGTGCTGACGCCCGAGGAGTGGGTGCGTCGCCACTTGGTCGCCTGCCTCATCGAACATTATGGCTGCCAGCGTCTGCAACTTGTCGAGGAGTATCCCGTGCAGCTCAACGGACAGGCTCAGCGTGCAGACCTCGTGCTGCTCGGCCGCAGTGGGAAGCCGCTTTTGGTGGCTGAGTGCAAGGCGCATGGGGTGAAGATCGATCAGGCGGTGCTCGATCAGGCGGTGCGCTACAACTCGGTGCTCGGAGCGCGCTACCTCTTCCTAACCAATGGCGAACGCCACTACTGTTACGAGGTGGTCGATGGGGTGGCAACCCCTTGTCCGATGCCTCTGTTGCATGAACAATAAGCAAAAGAGCCTGCGTCGATCGTCGCAGGCTCCTCTTTTTCCATACTTATTTATTATAGGGTCTTGTACTTCTGCTCCACATGGTGGCGGAACTCTTCCTTATAGCGTTCGCCGATGGGTAGATACTCCTTTTCATTTAAATAGACACGCCCACGCACAAAGCTCTTGATGCGGTTTAGGTTGACGATGTAGCAGCGATGGATGCGCATGAACGAGTCGGCGGGCAACGCATCCTCCATCTTTTTCATGCGGAAGAGGGTCATGATCTTCGATCCGTCGGCCAGGTGCAACCGCACATACTCACCCTCGCTTTCGATGTAGAGGATATCGCTCGTGCGCACGAGCGAGACCTTGTAGTCAGCCTTCACCGAGAGGTACTCCTTCTCTTCGCCCTCGATCGAGGCGGGCTCAATCACGGGCTCGATGGTCGGCTCCGCGGCGGGTGCTTCCTGCTGTTTGGCGGCCTGCTGACGGAGCTCGTAGAGCGAGTAGGCCTTGGTGGCTGCGCGGCTGAACTCGGCAAAGTCGAAGGGCTTGAGCAGGTAGTCGATCGCATCGAGGCGGAAACCCTCGATGGCGTGCTCGGAGTAGGCCGTGGTGAAGATCACCATCGGCGGGTGGGGTAGTGAGCGTACCAGATCGAGCCCGTTCAGGTCGGGCATGTTGATGTCGCAGAAGAGCAGGTCGATCGGCTGTGTGCCCACGATGCGTTGCGCCTCCAGGGCGTTGGTTGTCGAGGCGGCAAGTTCCAAATAGGGCGTTTTAGCGATGTAGGCAGCCAGCTGACGCAGCGCCAGTGGCTCGTCATCAATGGCCAGACATTTCAACATGGAGCGTCGGTATTACTAATTTTATGGTATAGTTGCTGGCCTCCTGGTGGATGGCGAGCGTGTAGTTCCCCGGGCCATAGGTCAGGTCGAGGCGCTTGCGCACATTCTCCAGCCCGACACCCGTCGAGAGGGGCTTTTCTTCGATGGCGGGGCGGCTGTTGCTAATCAGCGCCGTGAGCGATCCCTCGGCGTAGAAGACCGAGATGTGGATGTAGGAGCGTTCGTTGTAGCTCACGCCATATTTGAAGGCGTTCTCCACGAAGACGATCAGCAACAGCGGCGGGATGGCCACCTTCTCGGGAAGCTCGTGCGGGTAGTCGAGCGTGATCTCCACCTCGTCCGTGTAGCGGATGCGCATCAGATCGATGTAGTTCTTCAGAAAGCGGATATCGTTCGTGAGCGAGATCGCCTCGCGCTCCGAGTCGTAGAGCACATAGCGCATCATCTTCGAGAGGTCGATCACGGCTCGCTTGGCAGCCTCGGCGTCGATGTCGATCAGCGCGTGGATGTTGTTGAGCGTGTTCATGAAGAAGTGCGGGTTGATCTGGTACTTCAAGGCATCCATCTCGGCGCGCAGGCTCTCCTGCTTGAGGAGCTCCATCTGCTGCTCATCGCGCAGCGATTGGTAGAGGAGCTTGATGCCGCCGTTCGTGCCGTTCATGAAGAGGGCAAAGAGGATGTTCCAGTAGGCCTCATAGTTCGTGAAGGAGAGTCGGGTGGGGTCGAGGGCGTAATCCACCACGACGAACCGCTCGTAGAGCCCTACGATCGAGAAGACGATCGTCACCAGCACGATGTTGGCCGCCAGGTATTTCAGATACTCGCGCCGAATCAGGAATTGGGGCGCAATCCAGTAGTTGTGTACGATGAAGATCGAAATGTAGGGGATGATCTGTCGCCACACCACCCACGCAGCCTGCAGGTTGATGGGGTACTGCGCCAGCATCTGCGAGTTGAGCACCGGCACGAGAATCACCGCCGACCACACCAAAAAGTAGAGGAGGTTCTCACCAATGGCTTGTTTATTTCCGATTTTCATAGTCGATTTGTTTGCATCCGATAGACAAAGGTAATAAAAAAAAGAGCTGTTCTGCGGGAACAACTCTCTTTTTTGTTATTTGCTCAAGAGCGTCTGGTCGTAGAGATAACGCTTGATCGAACGCTTCGGGGTCTTCTCGAACTCCTTTGGGTGGAGCACCACCTCGGCCAGGCGCTCGTAGGCTGCCAGCTGCTTGTTGAGCTCCGTCATGTTCTCCTGCATAATCTCGGGAAGCGACTCGCGGGCTACGCCCTCCTTCTCGGCCAACTCATAGTCGGGTACCACGTGGGCCTTCAGGCGACCGCCGCCGCAATCCAAGACGAGCGACTCCAATACCATATACATATTATTAAGGCGATCCTCGATCTCCTCGGGGTAGATGTTCTGGCCGCTGGCCGAGAGGATCATCGTCTTCGAACGACCGCGGATGTAGAGCGTGCCGTCGGGATCCATCGTACCCATATCGCCCGTGTGGAGCCAACCGTCCTTCTCAAGCACCTTCTTCGTGGCCTCGGGGTTCTTGTAGTAGCCCTTCATGACATGGCCGCCGCGCACCAGAATCTCACCGGCCACCTTCTCCGGGTTGTCCGAGTCGATCTTACACTCGAGGCGTGCCGAAATGTAGCGACCGCACGAGCCCGACTTGTAGAGCGGGGCGGGGGTGAAACTGATCAGCGGACCGCACTCGGTCATACCGTAGCCCACCGTCAGCGGGAAGTTGATCTTGCGCAGGAAGGCCTCGGTCTCCTGGTTCATCGGAGCACCGCCCACGATGAAGATGGAGCAGGCGCCACCAAAGGTATCCATCAACTTCTTGCGGATCACCGAGTAGATGGCTGTATTGATCAGGGGTACCTTCATGGCAATCGACATCGGGCCCTGCTCGAGCATCGGCTGAATCTGCTTGCGGTAGATCTTATCCAGGATCAGGGGGACGGTCAGGACGATGTTCGGGCGCACATTGCTCATCGCCTCGATCAGAATCTTCGGCGAGGGCATTCTGCCCAGCAGCGTCACATGCATACCGCGAGCCATCGAGGTGATGAAGTCGAAGGTGCAACCAAAGGCGTGAGCCAGCGGCAGGAACGAGAGGATGCGGAAGCCCTTCTGGAAATAGAGCTCGCCCGTATCGGGGTTCACGGCCTCGAAGCCCATCATGACATTACCCGTGAGGTTCTCGCAGGTGAGCATCACGCCCTTCGAGTAGCCGGTCGTGCCCGAGGTGTAGTTCAGCAAGAGGAGCTGGTCGTTCTCCACCTCCACATATTTGATATCCTCGACATTGAAGCCGCGCGGATAGGCCTTGCGGTAGGCCTTCTTGCTATCCTTCTGGAAGGCGGTCAGCTTCTCACCCTTACGCTCGTAGATGGCGTGGAAATCGGTCAGCGAGAAGACCGCCTCGACCTTCTCAATTTGCTCGGGCTCGATGTTGTCCCAGAAGTTATCGCCCAGGAAGAGCAGGCGGCTCTCCGAGTGGTTGATGATGTGAATAACATCCGTCGGGGTGAAATCCTGCAGAATGGGGACAATCACCGCACCGTAGGTTACCGTGGCGAGCCAGGTGATACACCAACGGGGGGTATTACGACCGATCAGCGCGATCTTGTCGCCCTGCTTGATGCCGGCCTCTTTGTAGAGCAGATGCAACTTGGCAATCTCTTTGGCCATTTCATAATACGAGAAGGTCTCGCCCTTGAAATAGTCGGTCAGTGCCGACATCTCGCGGTGTTCGCGGAAACTGTTCTCGAAAATCTTAATCAGATTGTCTTGCATTTTCTGTTATGGTTTAGTTCATTTTATTCCTTCGGTTGATCCGAATTGCTATCTTCCAAATACTCATCTACCAGCTCCTCTACCACCTCGTCGAGCGACTGGTCGCCATCGATAGCAGCCTGCTGACGCTGCTGCTCCTCGCGTACGCGGCGCGACTTCCAGACATAGATCTTCGACTCGGTACCCTCACGCAGACGCGTGATGTTCTTGCGGTGGGTGTAGATGAGCAACGCCGCCACGATGAACGAGAAGATGATGAAGGGGGGCAGGTGGCCCACCTTGGGTGAGATGAGCGTAAATACGGGGTAGCACGCTCCGGCGATCATCGAGGCGAGCGATACATAGTGCGTTACCATCAGCACCAAGAGCCATACACCGGCGCAGAGCAACACGAGCGGTGCGTTGAGTGCCATCACGCCACCCACGATCGTAGCGACACCTTTGCCGCCGCGGAAGCCTGCGAAGATCGGAAAGATATGACCGAGTACGGCGCAGAAGAGTGCGGCAAAGCGCATGATGTAGAAGTAGTTTTCGGTGGGCGCGGTGGCAAAGAAGTCGTCATACTTGATCAGATCGACCAGCGTAACGGCCACAAAACCCTTCAAAAAGTCGAGTACGAAGACGGGCAGCGCGGCACGCTTGCCCAGTACTCGCAACATATTGGTCGTTCCGGCATTCTTCGAGCCGTGCTCGCGAATGTCAACACCATAATATCTCTTACCAATCCATACGGCGCTCGGGATCGAGCCGAGCAGGTAGGCGATTACCAACAGGGCAAAAGCAAAAAAATAGGTTAATACCATAACTTTTTCTGAAAAAATCGGTGCAAATATACTAAAAAATCAGCATTAAAGACCACAAAAGGAAAAAATATCCACCGCAACCGTCGTTTTCGGATAAATATCGTATCTTTGTGCAGTCTTACAACATACGAAGATACAACATATTTTATATGAATGCAAATTTAAATACACCTTCTTGGAAAACTTGGAGCTTTTGGCGTGCGATGTTGCTGATCTTTTTAGGTTGCAGCATCATGGGTACAGCCTATGTGCTCTTTATTAACCCCTATAACTTCGTGCCGGGTGGTGTCTACGGTTTGGCTATCGTCATGCACAACATCTTCCCCTCGATTCAGGTCGGTACGTTCAGTTACATGTTCGATATCCCGCTGATGATTATCGCCCTTTTGATCTTCGGCAGCAAGTTCGGATTCCGCACCGTGGTGGCGGCTTCCTACACACCGGGTTTCATGAATGTGTTGACTAATCTGGTCTATCCGAACGAGGCGGCTGTCGAGTCGCTCGATCCGGCGCTCCTGTTGGGTGGTAACCTGAACTTCTCGAACGACCTGCTGATGGCGGCCTTGCTGGGCGCTTTGCTGACGGGTATCGGTATGGGTATCGTGGTGCGCCAGCAGGCAACTACGGGCGGTACGGATATCGTGGCGATGCTCCTGCAGAAGTATGTGGGCGTGAAATTCTCGAAGGCAATTTTCTATGCCGACGGCTTTGTCGTGGTGGCGGGTCTGTTGGTGATCGGCTTCGGTTTCCTGATCGGCGAGCCCGATCCGTCGGGTTGGTTGCTGACGATCTATTCGCTCGTGATCATCTACTGTTCGTCGCGCGTGCTGGCTTACGCACTCGATGGCGCTTCGTATGACAAACTGCTCTATATCATCTCGGACCAACACGCTGTGATGAAGGAGTTTATTATTCACGACCTCGATCGAAGCGCGACCTACATTCGTTCGCGTGGTATGTACACCGATGCCGAGCGTGAGATGATCTTCCTGGTGGTCAGCCGCAAGGAGGTGCGCCGCGTGCAGCAGCAGATCAAGAAGATCGATCCGCGCGCCTTTGTCGTGGTGACCGACGCCTACGACACCTATGGCGAGGGCTTCAAGGCCTTCCCCGAGGAGAACGACTTACAGGCGGAGTAGTCTGCACAATTTAGCATTCAAAATTCAAAATTAGAACCATTGAATACTGCATCATACAATCAATTACGACCGCTGACCGGTGAGGGGCGCAAGCTCTTCATTGAGACCTACGGTTGCCAGATGAATGTAGGTGATACGGAGATCATCATCTCGATCCTGCAAAACCACGGTTATGTCTACACCGAGACGATCGGCGAGGCGGATGTGATCCTGATCAACACCTGCTCGGTGCGTGATAACGCCGAGCAGCGAATCTGGGGTCGTCTCTCTGAGATGCGTCGCCTGAAGAAGCGTAAACCTTCGCTCGTGGTGGGTATTGTAGGCTGTATGGCCGAGCGCCTCAAGGAGCAGCTGCTCGAGGGAAATACGGGCGTGGATCTGGTTGCAGGCCCCGACACCTATCGCGACCTGCCGACGCTGCTCAAAACGGCCGAGGCGGGGCAGAAGGGGGCAAATGTGCTCCTCTCGACCGAAGAGACCTATGCCGAGATTGCTCCCGTACGCATCGATAAGAACGGTGTGAGCGGCTTTATCTCGATCATGCGTGGTTGCAACAACTTCTGCTCCTACTGCGTGGTTCCTTACACGCGCGGTCGCGAACGCAGCCGCGACTGCGAGACGATCATGGCCGAGGCACGCCAGCTCTTTGAGAATGGTTATCGCGAGGTGACGCTGCTGGGTCAGAATGTGAATTCGTACCGCCACGGTGAGGTTGACTTCCCCGAGTTGATCCGTCGTGTGGCCGAGGTCTCGCCGCTCCTGCGCGTGCGCTTTGCTACTTCGCATCCGAAGGATATGAGCGATCGTTTGCTGGAGGTGATGGCCTCGATGCCCAACATCTGCCGTGCGATCCACCTGCCCGCACAGTCGGGCTCGACCTCGATGCTCGAGCGTATGAACCGTAAATATACACGCGAGTGGTACCTCGATCGCATCGCTGCGATCCGTCGTTATATGCCCGACTGCGCCATCACGACCGACCTGATCGCCGGCTTCTCGAGCGAGACGGAGGAGGAGCATCAGGATACACTCTCGCTCATGCGCGAGGTGGGCTATGACTTTGCCTTTATGTTCAAATACTCAGAGCGCCCGGGCACCTTCGCATCGAAGCACCTGGCTGACAATGTGCCTGATGAGGTGAAGTCGCGCCGTCTGCAGGAGATCATAGCCCTGCAGAATGAGCTGGGCTTGGAGAGCTATAAGCGCGATGTGGGCAAGGAGTTCGAGGTGCTGGTTGAGGGCGAGTCGCGCCGCAACAAGGCACAGCTCTTTGGTCGTACCTCGCAGAATAAGGTGGTGGTGTTCGATTGCAACGGTCACAAGGCGGGCGACTATGTCCGTGTACGCGTGACGGGTTGCACCTCGGCAACGCTGCTCGGAGAGGAGATCCGATAAAACAGAGGCAAGAGATTTTTCACGAAAAGAGTGAACGGAAGTCATACGACTCATACCACTCTTACATTTCATACCATTCATACACACCATGCGCTTTGACGAATTAGACCTCGAAGAGGAGATCCTCGATGGTCTTTATGATATGAATTTCGAGGAGATGACCCCCGTGCAGGAGCAGACCATCCCGGTCATTCTGGAGGGGCACGACATCATCGGTTGTGCTCAGACCGGTACGGGCAAGACGGCGGCCTACACGCTGCCGCTCTTGAATCGCCTCTTGCTGGAGGGCAACGAGGAGAATGTGGTCAAGGCGTTGATCATCGTGCCGACGCGCGAGCTCGCACAGCAGATCGATCAGCAGTTCCAGGGCTTCTCCTACTACCTTCCCGTTTCGACCACGGTGGTCTATGGTGGTGGCGATGGCAAGGGCTGGGATGTGCAGAAGCGCGGTATGCTGATGGGCTCCGATGTGGTGATCGCCACGCCGGGGCGCATGATCTCGCACCTGCAAAACAGCGGTGTCGATCTCTCGCATGTAAGCTACCTGATCCTCGACGAGGCCGACCGCATGCTCGACATGGGCTTTGCCGACGACATCTTGAAGATCATCTCCTACACCCCGAAGGAGCGCCAGACGCTCCTCTTCTCGGCGACCCTTCCTCCGAAGATCCGCCAGCTGGCCAAGACCATCTTGCGCGACCCTGCCGAGGTCAATATCGCCGTCTCGAAACCCAACGAGGCGATCGACCAGTCGGCCTATGTCTGCTACGAGTCGCAGAAGCTGAACATCGTGCGCGACCTCTTCAAGGAGGCCCCCGAGTTCAAGTCGCTGATCTTCTCCTCCTCGAAGCAGAAGGTGAAGGATTTGGCCTATACGCTCAAACGCATGCACCTGGATGTGGCGCCCATGCACTCTGACTTGGAGCAGGCCAAGCGTGAGGAGGTGATGCTCAACTATAAGAATGGCAAGGTGAAGATCCTCGTGGCTACGGATATCGTGGCGCGCGGTATCGATATCGAAGATATTGGTCTGGTGATCAACTACGATGTGCCGCACGATCCGGAGGACTACATCCACCGCATCGGCCGTACGGGACGCGCTACCGCTACGGGTGCAGCCATTACCTTCGTGAGCGAGGATGAGCAGGGTAAGTTCCACCTCATTGAGAAGTTTATCGAGCGCGAGATTCCCAAGCGAGCCCTTCCCGAAGGGATGGAGGGCCCCGCATATACCCCCGCCGAGCGCAAGGATCGCGGTGGTCGTGGTGGTCGCGGCAACAAGAGCCGTGGCGGTCGCAAGGGTAGTAAGAGCCGCTCGAAGGGGGAGCAAAAGGGTGCTCCCGAGCCGACTGCACCATCTGCTCCGCAGCCGAACGACGAGCGTCATGCCGAGGGGCGTGGTGAGGGTAATCGCGGTACGCGCGACCGTAAGCGTCGCCACCGCGGAGGTCGCCGCCACCGCAAGCCGAGTGGCGAGGGCCAGCCCCAGATGGCTTAAATCCAATCGTTAAACCAACTAAAAACACTGAAATAAGATGAAAACACGCTTGATGGCAGTCTTAGCCCTTGTGATGACGGCTTGCTGCACGAACCAAACGCCGAAGGAGGAGCCTTTGGCTGCCACTCCCGTAGTACACGGTGCGGAGATCCTTCTCCCGGCACCCGACCTGAGCCGCGGTATGACCGTAGGTGAGGCGTTGCAGAACCGTCGTTCGTGGCGTGAATACAACCCCGAGCCGCTCACGATGGAGGAGCTTTCGGGTGTGCTGTACGCTGCTGCGGGTATCAATCGTCCCGAGAACGATCACCTGACAGCTCCCTCGGCGCTGGCGCTCTATCCGATTCGTGTCTATGCCTTCTTCAAGGAGGGTATCTACCGCTACGAGGCCAAGAGCCACAAGCTGGTGCGTGTTGTGGAGGGTGATCACATGGCCGTATCGGGTGGACAGCCCTTTGTAGGAACTGCGGCCTTGAACCTGGTCTATGTGGCTGATCGTTCGGTCTATGCCGGTAAGCCGATTCCGATGGATAAGGTGACTTATCTCTGTGGCCAGGATGCTGCGGGCTACGCCGAGAATGTGAATGTATATACGGCAGGTACGGGGCTGCGTTCGATTACGCGCGGCAGCGCTTCGCCTCAGCTCTTGCAGACGCTCGGTCTGGATGAGGAGCGCTACAACTTCGCCTTGGCTCAATCTGTTGGTAAATAATTGCTAAACCCTATTTTGCGCTATGCTTACAAAACCCGAACGCAAACAAATCATCGACCTTATTCAGCGTGAGGTGATCCCCGCTATCGGTTGTACCGAACCGATTGCCGTGGCCCTCTGTGCAGCGCGCGCCACGGAGTTGCTGGGTGTGCGTCCGCAGCAGATCGAGGTGCTGCTCAGTGCCAATATCTTGAAAAACGCCATGGGCGTAGGTATCCCCGGAACGGGCATGATTGGTCTGCCGATCGCCGTTGCGCTGGGTGCGTTGATCGGTAAGTCGGCCTATGGTTTGGAGGTGCTGCGTGATGTGACGCCGGAGGCTGTGGAGCAGGGGCGCCAGCTGATCGACGAGAAAGGTATTTCGATTGGTCTGAAGGAGGCCATCGAGGAGAAACTCTACGCCGAAGTGACGGTCGTAGCAGCGGGACACCGCGCTACGGCGATCATCGCCGGTGGCCATACGAACTTCGTCTATGAGGAGCGTGATGGCGAGGTGTTGCTCGATTGCAGTACGCCGTCGGCGGAGCAGGAGGCGGAGAGCGGCGAGGTGGAGCTGACGCTCCATCGTGTTTGGGAGTTTGCCTTGGAGTCTCCGATCGATGAGTTGCGCTTTATCCTGGAGACGAAGCGTTTGAATAAGGCTGCGGCGGAGGTTGCCATGCAGGGTAGTTATGGCCACTCGGTGGGTCGCACGATGCTCTCGTTGCGAAACCAGCGCATGATGGGTGACGGTATCTTCTCGCACATTCTGGCCTATACTTCGGCTGCGTGTGATGCCCGTATGGCGGGAGCTATGGTGCCCGTGATGAGTAACTCGGGTAGTGGTAATCAGGGTATCTCGGCTACGATGCCTGTGGTGGTTTATGCCGAGGATACGGGGGCTACCGAGGAGCAGACGATCCGCGCGCTGGCTTTGAGTCACCTGGCGGTTATCTACATCAAGCAGTCGCTCGGTCGTCTCTCGGCGCTGTGTGGTTGTGTGGTGGCTGCTACGGGTTCGAGCTGCGGCATCACCTACCTGATGGGCGGTGGTTATCCGGAGGTGGTTTCGGCGGTGAAGAACATGATCGCCAACCTGACGGGTATGATCTGCGACGGTGCGAAGCCGAGCTGTGCGATGAAGGTAGCCAGTGGTGTCTCGACGGCGCTCATGTCGGCCATGATGGCCATGGAGGGCCGCGCTGTGACCTCGGTGGAGGGCATCATCGAGGAGGATGTCGATAAGTCGATTCGCAACCTCACCTGTATCGGTCGCGACGGTATGAACGAAACGGATCGTATGGTGCTGGATATTATGACCCACAAGTGCTAGAAGAAATTGTCTAACAAGGGGCTTTCTGCGTTACGCTCGCCCTCAAAATGCTCATTTACGCTTAGTAAACTGCGCTTTTTCGGGCTTCGCAAGCCTTGAAATCCCGCTTGTTATACAATTCCTAAGGAAGGGAGAAAGGGCTATTAAAGGCTATCAAGGGCGACTAAGGTGTTCCTTAGCCGCCCTTGTTTTTTGGGTTATTTTAAGGCAACTCCTTAACTTCCCTTATTTTATCCGCAAACTCAATAATTTTGAATTCTAAATTCTAAATTTTGAATTCCTAAAATAATTCCCCTTCGTTCGTCTTGGGGTTATAGTTCAGGTGGGTATAGGCCAGCTCCGTGGCTTCACGACCACGCGGCGTGCGTTTGAGGAAGCCCTCCTTGATTAGGAAGGGCTCGTAGACCTCCTCCACCGTGCCGGGATCTTCGCCTACGGCCGTGGCGATCGTATTCAGACCCACAGGGCCGCCCTTGAACTTTTCGATGATCGTCGCCAGAATCTTGTTGTCCATCTGATCCAGACCGCGTGCGTCGATGTTGAGCGCAGCAAGCGCCAGCTTCGTGATCTTCAGCTCGATGTGTCCATCGCCCATCACCATGGCAAAGTCGCGCACGCGACGCAGCAGGGCGTTGGCGATACGCGGTGTGCCGCGCGAACGCAGAGCGATCTCAATGGCAGCATCGTCGTCAATGGCGATGTCGAGGATGCGCGCCGAACGCTTCACGATTCCCGCCAGGACGGGCGTGTCATAGTACTCGAGGTGGCAGTTGATGCCGAAACGGGCACGCAGGGGCGAGGTCAAGAGACCGCTGCGCGTGGTGGCACCGATGAGCGTGAAAGGGGCAAGCTCGATCTGAATCGAGCGTGCCGAAGGGCCTTTGTCGAGCACGATGTCGATCTTGTAATCCTCCATGGCCGAGTAGAGATACTCCTCCACGATCGGGCTCAGACGGTGAATCTCGTCGATGAAGAGCACATCGCCCGGAGCAAGGTTCGTCAGCAGGCCGGCCAGGTCGCCCGGTTTGTCGAGCACGGGACCCGAGGTGACGCGCAGCTGTGCCCCCATCTCGTTGGCGATGATGTTGGCCAAAGTCGTCTTACCCAGACCCGGAGGGCCGTGCAGCAGCACATGGTCGAGCGAATCACCACGCATCAGGGCTGCCTTGATGAAGATGCGTAGGTTCTCGACAATCTTATCCTGGCCGGAGAAGTTTTCCAACTCCTGTGGACGGATCTTGTTTTCGAAGTCGAGATCGCTCTCGGTATTGCGTACAATTGACATGGTTCGCGTGTAATAAATCGATTAACAAAGAAACGAAAAAAAAATCAGATAACCGCGCCGTGGCCGAAAAAAATCGAATCTTTGGTACCGCTTTCTCCTTGTGTGTGCCTCTATTGGCAACAGCGTGCTCCGCTTTGGGGGATCAGGTGAGCGAAAAACGGCATCTGATCTATCCGTTTATGCAATGTTTTGGATGAAATGTTGTATTAAATCTTGTAAAACCGAATTTTGTATCTATCTTTGTAACAGCATCCGAAGGTGCATTTTTGCGAGGAGTTGCGGGGATGAGCGGCAAACTGATGTTGCTCTGCGTAGGATGAAGAAAAACCGCCAAGGGTTTTACACCCAGGCGGTTAGTGATCCCGTGGAGACTCGAACTCCAATCGTAAGAACCGGAATCTTATATTCTATCCATTGAACTACGGGACCGGTCGTGCAAAGATGCAAAATATTTTTTATTGGAGCAAGAAAAATGGACGAAAAGCAGAAACACACTCAGTGGCAACGATTGGAGAGTGTCATTCGGTGGGCAAATATGACCCCCAATGCCTTCGCGCTCCATATCGGCTTGTCGCGTGGTGAGAACCTCTACCAGATCAAGCGCGGCAAGAACGGCATATCGCTCAAGCTGGCCGAGCGGATCGTGCGTGTTTATCCGGAGATCGATCAGCTGTGGCTCCTCACCGGTGAGGGCGAGATGCTGCGCTCGACCGAGGCTGCAACGACTGCCGTTCCCTTCTACCGCGTTGATCTCGAACAGTCGCTCTCCCGCATCGAAACCCTTACCCCCGAATCGTCGCTGATCGTGCCGCCCGTCGGCCCGTGCGACTGCGCCATGCTCTATCAGGGACACGCCATGGAGCCGCTTGTGCCCAATGGTGCAATTCTTCTGCTCAAAAAGATCGAGATGCAGGCCCTTATTCCGGGGCAGCTCTATGCCATTGTAACGAAAAATTTTGTAACTTTGCGTATCGTACGCCTCGCCGAACAGGAGGATGCGGTGCGCCTGGTGGCTGCCGATGCGAAACACTACGACGAGATGACCCTCTCGGTGCAGGAGATTGAGGCGGTCTATGCCGTGCCGGGTAAATTGATTTGTAACAACTAAAATAGATTCTACGCTATGTTTTCAGGCATTGTAGAGGCGATGGCCGAGGTGGTGGCCATTCGCGTTGATCGACAGAATAAAGATTTCACGCTTCGCTCGCCCTTCACCGAGGAGTTGAAGATCGACCAGAGCGTAGCGCACAACGGCGTCTGCCTGACGGTGGTGGCCATCGAGGGCGACTGTTACACGGTGACGGCCATGAAGGAGACGCTCGATCGCAGCAATCTGGGTCTGCTGCAGGTGGGAGATCGTGTGAATGTGGAGCGTTCGATGCGTCCGGATGCCCTGCTCGACGGTCACATCGTACAGGGTCATGTCGACCAGACGGCACGCTGCACGAAGCGCGAGGATGCCGACGGCAGCTGGTATTTCACCTTCGAGTATGAGCCCCAGGGTGGTGGTCTGACCACTGTGGAGAAGGGTTCGGTGGCGGTGAATGGCGTGAGCCTCACGGTGTGTGATCCGACCCCCTCGTCGTTCCGAGTGGCGATCATCCCCTATACCTTCGAACACACGAACTTCTGTGCCATCGAGGAGGGTACGGTGGTCAACCTCGAATTTGATATCGTGGGTAAATACATTGCCCGCCTGATGGAAAACTACTTAAAAAAATAGCCTTGCTCGTATGAAAATCAAGACCAAAGAGTTTGCCTCACTGCTCATCGCCCTGCTGGTGGCGGCGATGGTTGCCGGGCTTCTGATCGTGACCCATTTTTCGTGGCTCTCCGTGCTGCTGATTGTGCTCGGAGCTTTTGCCCTTGTCTTTGTAGGAGCCCTCTTCGTGATCCGCAAGTATGTGGCCTACAAGCTGCGCCCGATCTATTCGATCGTCTCGGCACGCGAGGTGCATACGAGCGAGATCTTCAACGAGCTGCAGGATAAGCGAGTGGAGCACCTGGGCGAGGAGCTGACCGCTTGGGCCGATACGAACGATCGCGAGATCGCCCGCCTGAAGGAGGCTGAGCGCTTCCGCAAGCAGTACCTGGGCAATGTGGCGCATGAGCTGAAGACCCCGATCTTCAACATTCAGGGCTACATCTCGACGCTGCTCGACGGCGGTTTGGAGGATGAGCTGATCAACCGCAAATACCTCGAGCGAGCCGAGAAGAGCATCGATCGCCTGATCAATATCGTGAACGATTTGGAGACGATCAACCGCCTCGAGAGCAGTATGAATGCCTTGAATGCCGACCGTTTCGATATCGTGGCCTTGACGCGTGAGATTGCCGAGCAGGCCGAAATTGAGGCGGATAAGCGTAGCGTGAAGATTCAGGTGAAGGGGGCAGATAACCTGCCGTCGCCCTTCTGGGTGCAGGCCGATAAGCATTACATCGGTCAGGTGCTCGTGAATCTGTTGGTGAACTCGATCCGCTATGGCCGCGAGGGCGGTCTGACGCGTGTTCACTTCCGCGATCTGCTGGATAAGATCTTGATCGAGGTGGAGGATAACGGTCAGGGCATCGCCAAGGAGGATCAGCCGCGCATCTTCGAGCGCTTCTACCGCACGGATAAGGGTCGCTCGCGCGAGCAGGGTGGTACGGGTCTCGGCCTGGCCATCGTGAAGCACATCATTGAGGCTCACGGCGAGCGTATCTCGGTGCGCAGTGAGGTGGGCGTGGGATCGACCTTCTCCTTTACGCTGAAGAAAGTACCCCTCCGCGAACTTGATAAATAACGATTACTCCGTTCAAGATGATTTTTGAACCACTCTCTATTGTTTGGGACTTCGATCCGGTGCTGCTTCGCATCGGATCGTTCGAGATACGCTACTATGGCCTGATGTGGGCCGTAGCCATTTTATTGGCCGCAAAGTTCTTCGATAACTTTGTGCGTCGCGAGGGCTTGCGTCCGGAAGTGAGCGAGTCGGTCTTCCTCTATGGAACGCTCGCCACGATTATCGGTGCACGCGTGGGACACTGCCTCTTCTACGATCCGGCCTACTTCCTGACCCAGCCGTGGGCGATTGTGACCGAGTTCCGTGATGGAGGTATGGCCAGCCACGGTGCTGCTATCGGTCTGCTGATCGGCTTGTGGCTCTTCTCGCGCAAAAACAGATTGCCCTACATCTGGTCGCTCGATCGCATCATGATCGGTGTGGCGGTGGGTGGCGCAGTGGTGCGCTTCGGCAACCTCTTTAACTCGGAGATCTTTGGCCAGGCGACCTCGCTGCCCTGGGGATTTGAGTTTGTGCGTTCAGGTAAGTGGGTGCGTGAGTTCGCACCGCAAGCCGTGCACCCGACGCAGATCTACGAGGCGTTGTGCTATTTGGCCACTTTTGTAGTGGTTACCTGGCTCTACTACGGCCGCGATGAGGCACGCCGTCGCCCGGGTATGATCTTCGGTGTGGGATTGATCGGTATCTTCCTCACCCGTTTCCTGATTGAGTTCATCAAGACCGAGCAGGAGGCTTTTGAAAAGGGGTGGGCGCTCGATATGGGACAGTGGCTCAGCATCCCTTTCATTGCGCTGGGTGTATATATGTTGGTAAAGGCGTTGCGCACCGTACCGCAGCAGGAGCAGGCTCCGGTTTTGCAGAACCAGCGCCCGGTCTCGCCGCGCAAGGCAACGACTAAAAAACGATGATTGAAATGACGCAGAATCCAATGGTGGCGGAGGTCAATCGCCTCATAGCCAATATCTTTGCGGCCGGTGAGTCAGTAGCATTCCCTTCGGTGGGAACGCTCTTTCCGCTCAAGCGTGCCGCACGCCGCATCTCGAAGCGTGCCGTGCTCCCGCCGTTGCGCGAGATCGATTTTAAGTCCGACCTCGTGGGGCAAACCCTGGCCGAGCACCTGGCAGCGGCTGCCCGTTGTCCGATTGAGCAGGCCGAGGAGATCTACGGCCGTTGGTTGAACTATACCCTCAAGGAGGGTGTGCTCACGATTGAGGGGGTAGGCGTGCTGCAACAGAAACACTTCCGCCTCGATCCCGCCTTCGATGTCCGTCTCAATCCGCAGGGGCGAAAGCCGATTGCGGTGCGTGCACGCCGCCGTGGGTTGGATTGGCCCATCTGGCTGGGGCTAGCTGCTGTGGTGGCCGCCGTGGTGATTGGCTTCTATGGTTACCGCGAGTGGGGTGGCACGCTGCAGATGCCCTGGAAATACGCCAAAGTAGAGAAGACCGTAACGGAGGTCGCTAAGACCGCTGAGCAACCCGCTGAAACCTCTGCTCCCGTAGCAGAAGAGGTTGCACCCGCCGAGCAAAATACGGCGGAAACTCCCGCGCCCATAACGACCAAGCCGACCCCCGCTCCGACCGCACCGCGTGCTACGGGTGTGCAGACGATGCAGTCGGGACATTACTATGTGGTTTTAGGTGTCTATTCGACGGTCGAGAACGCCGAGCGTGCTCTCGTGGCAGCTGCCGAGAAGGGCCTTTCGGGTGCTGCCGCCTACTATTTTGGTCAGAAGTTTATGGTGGCGGCCTACAGCGCAGCCGACCAGGAGTCGTGTGCCGCTTTCCGTCGTGCGCAGGAGGCCTCGTTCCCCGATCTTTGGGTTTATAAAGCACGCTAATGCGCCTGGCTGAACGGATAACTCGTCTGTTGGATCTCTTCTACCTCCGCCCTGTGGCGGCAGTGATCCCGTTGCAGACCTATCGCTACGCCTGCTGCGGAGGGATCAATATGGTGCTCGATGCCGTGTGGTACTTTGTGCTCTACCACTATATCGTGGCGGAGCGCTTCTTCGATTTGGGTGTGGTGGTGATCTCGCCGCACATCGCCTCGATGTGTTTGGTCTTCCCGATCACCTTCTTCAACGGCTTTTGGCTCAATCGTTATGTTGCTTTTCGACACTCACCCCTTTCGGGTGGTACACAGTTGCTGCGTTATGCACTTTCGATTGCAGGATCGCTCGCGCTGACCTACATCGGCTTGAAGTTCTTTGTGGAGGTTTGCCACTTCTGGCCTACCCCCTCGAAGGTGCTGACAACGATCCTGACGGTGATCTACAGCTACCTGGCTGCTAAATACTTCACCTTTCGCGGATGTACCGAGTAAAGTGTTGAATGTCAATAAAAAAAAGCTGTCGCAACTTCGAGTTGGACAGCCTTTGTTTTTTTGTGCTATTTCCGTTTTCCGCGCAACGCTTCGCGCATCTCTTGCCAAGCGTACATCTGGTCGCGGTAGCGTGCTGCGGCGGTGAAGTCGAGCGATTTCGCCGCACGCTCCATATTCTCGCGAGCCTTGGCGATGAGGTGCTCCAGCTCGGTCTCGGAGGGCGCTTTGTCGGTGGTGTAGGGAACCTCTTTGTCGGCCGCCACGGCGTAGTGATCCTCTGTGAGGCGGTGCGCGGTGAGGTCAATCCCCTCGGTCGATTTCGAGGCGAGGAGTGTACTCTGCCCCGATCCGCTGCGCTTGGCACGGGTGGGGATCATGTTGTGCTCCATGTTGAAGCGCACCTGCTTCTCGCGGCGGCGGTTCGACTCCTCGATGGCCAACCGCATCGACTCGGTGCAGGTGTCGGCGTAGAGGATCGCCTTGCCGTGGGTGTGGCGGGCGGCGCGTCCGGCAATCTGCGTGATGGAGCGCACATTGCGCAGGAAACCCTCCTTGTCGGCATCGAGAATGGCAACCAAAGCCACCTCGGGCAGGTCCAATCCCTCACGCAGCAGGTTTACACCGATCAATACATCGAAGAGACCGTTGCGCAGATCTTCGAGGATCTGCACACGCTCCAGCGTGTCGATGTCCGAATGGATGTAGCGGTTGCGGATGCCCACGCGATCGAAGTATTTCGAGAGCTCCTCGGCCATGCGTTTCGTGATGGTGGTGACGAGTACCTTGTCCTCGTTGCGCACGCAGCGGTCGATCTCGGCGATCAGGTCGTCGATCTGGTTCTGCGAGCTGCGCACCTCCATCGGAGGATCCACCAGACCCGTCGGGCGGATCAGCTGCTCGACCACGACGCCCTCGCTCATCTTCAGCTCCCAGTCGGCCGGCGTAGCGCTGACATAGATCGAAGTGCCTTGCAACTGCTCAAACTCGGTGAAGGTGAGCGGTCGGTTATCTTTTGCGGCAGGGAGGCGGAAGCCATACTCCACCAGGTTCTCCTTGCGGGCGCGATCGCCGCCGAACATGGCGTGCACCTGGGGTAGCGTGACATGGCTCTCGTCGATCACCAGCAGGTAATCCTTCGGGAAGTAGTCGAGCAGACAGAAGGGACGCGATCCGGCGGGACGGCCGTCGAAGTAGCGCGAATAGTTCTCGATACCCGGGCAGTAGCCGAGCTCTTTGATCATCTCCAGGTCGTACTCCACACGCTGCTTGATGCGCTGCGCCTCCATCGTGCGGCCCTCCTGCTCGAAGAATTGGATCTGTCGACCGAGGTCGAGGCAGATCTCGTCGATTGCTGTGCGGATGCGCTCTTGCGTGGTAACAAAGAGGTTCGTGGGGTAGAAGGTGACGCTCCCGAGTGTGGCAAGGCGTTGGCCGGTCATCGGGTCGATCGAGTGGATCGCCTCCACTTCGTTGTCGAAGAACTCCACGCGGAAGCATTGGTTGCCAAACTCGCCAAAGGCGGCCATCACATCGACCGTCTCGCCGTTGACGCGGAAGGTGGCGGGTTGCAGTTCTCGCTCTGTGCGTGTGTAGAGCGCCTCGACGAGGCGGTAGAGGAAGCGTTTGTAGTCGATTCGATCGCCTACCTTGACCTCGATGGCCGTGCTGTGGAAATCCTCGGGGTTGCCGCAGCCGTAGAGGCACGACACGCTCGATACGACGATCACATCGCGTCGTCCGGAGAGGAGCGTGGCTACCGTGTGCAGACGCATCTGCTCGATCTCGCTGTTGATGGCCAGATCCTTCTCGATGTAGGTGTCGGTCGATGGGAGATAGGCCTCGGGTTGATAGTAGTCGTAGTAGGAGACAAAATACTCGACGGCATTCTCCGGAAAGAAGTTCTTGAACTCGCCGTATAGCTGCGCTGCGAGGGTCTTGTTGTGGCTCAGTACGAGTGTCGGACGGTTCAGCTCGGCCACGACATTGGCCACCGTGAAGGTCTTACCCGAACCCGTGACGCCCAGGAGTGTATGGTGCTGCTTGTCGAGGCGGATTGCTTCGACAAGTTGCGCGATTGCTTCGGGCTGATCACCCTGTGGGGCGTAATCCGATATCAACTGAAACTCCATAGACGAACAAAGGTACGCAAAAAAACGCTACGGACCCCCTTTTATGGTGCAAAAAGCGGGTTGAAAAAGTGATTGACCCATAAAAAAGCGAGAAAAGGTGGTAAAAAGCGGATTTTTCTTCGTGTGGTTTTCTCTTTTCACTTTATTTTTCTATCTTTGCGTGCTATTATGGTTTGTAATCAAATCAGAGATAATAACAACATAATAAACAAACAATTCAAAAAAATGCAAAGCAAAGGTTTTATTAAACTCATCGCTGCGCTGTTGGCGCTGGCATGTGTTTACCAGCTCTCGTTCACGGTGAAGACCCGTGGAGTTGAGAAGCAGGCAGCCGAGTATGCTGCCGCGTTCCCCCTCGAGCATCAGGCCGGGGCGGAGCAGCACTACCTGGATTCGATTCAGAATCTGCCGGTTTACAACCTGGGATTCAAGTCGTTTACCTACAAGCAGTGCAAGGAGAAGGAGTTGAATCTGGGTCTGGACCTCAAGGGTGGTATGAATGTCATGCTCGAGGTACAGGTGGAGGATGTAGTGAAGGCTCTGGCCGGTGATAGCGCCCAGGATCCCGCCTTCATCGCTGCCATTGAGGAGGCTAACGCCAACCTCAAGAGCGGTTCGTCGAAGGACTACATCGCCGATTTCGTACAGATCTACGAGCGCCAGACGAACGGTGCTTCGCTCTCGACGCTCTTCGTGAGCCCCGACCGCAAGGACATCATGCTCGAGAGCTCGAACGAGGAGGTAGAGAAGGTTCTGCGTCGTGAGACCGAGGCTGCAATCGCTGCTTCGTTCAATGTATTGCGCAGCCGTATCGACCACTTCGGCGTTACGCAGCCCAACATCATGCGCCTGCCCAACTCGCACCGCATTCTGATCGAGTTGCCGGGTGTGAAGGAGCCGCAGCGTGTGCGCGACTTGTTGCAGGGTACCGCATCGTTGGAGTTCTGGACCACCTACAGCGCAAACGAGGTGCTCCCCGCCATGGTTGAGGCCGACAGCTACCTCAAGTCGCAGCTGGCTGACACGGCCGTTGAGACGGAGGTGAAGAAGGTTGAGGGCGAGGGTCTGCTTGCAGAGGTTGCTGCCGAGGGCGCACAGGAGGAGGCTGAGGCTCAGGTAGGTCGCTACGACCGTCAGCTCAACCCGCTCTTCGCAGTGCTCGATCCCGCTTATGCTGGTGGTGCTGCTGTTGGTGCTGCTTACAAGGCTGACATGGCCACGGTTGAGAAGTACCTGTCGATGCCCGCAGTACGCGAGATCTTCCCTGCTGACATCGACTTCAAGTGGGCTGTGAAGGGCGACGACCGCATGGATGGTCGCTACCAGCTCTACGCTATCCGCGTGGCTACGCCCAACGGCAAGGCTCCGCTGGATGGTTCGGTGATCACGGAGGCTCGTGAGCAGTACGCTCAGACGGGTGCTACGGCTGAGGTTTCGATGACCATGAATGCCGAGGGTGCTCAGGCTTGGGCTCGCCTGACGGGTGAGAATATCAACAAGTGCATCGCCATCGTACTCGACGGCTATGTATATTCGGCTCCCAATGTATTGGGTAAGATCGACCGTGGCGTTTCGTCGATCACGGGTGACTTCTCGATCCAGGAGGCTCAGGACTTGGCCAATGTGTTGAGCTCGGGTAAGGTTCCCGCTCCGGCCAAGATCATCCAGGATACGGTTGTTGGTCCGTCGCTGGGTCAGGAGTCGATCCACTCGGGTATGATCTCGTTCCTGATCGCCTTCCTGCTCGTGCTCCTCTACATGGGTCTGTTCTACCGCACGGCCGGTTGGATGTCGGATATCGCCCTCTTGACCAATGTATTCCTGCTGATGGGTATCCTCGTATCGTTTGGCGCTGTACTGACGCTGCCCGGTATCGCCGGTATCGTACTGACGATGGGTATGGCAGTGGACGCCAATGTGATTATCTACGAGCGTATCAAGGAGGAGCTGCGTGGTGGTAAGGGCCTCTCGCTCGCTATCAAGGATGGTTTCTCGAAGGCTTACTCGGCAATTATCGACGGTCAGCTGACCACGATCATCACGGGTATCGTGCTCTTCATCTTCGGTACGGGTCCGGTACAGGGCTTCGCTACGACGCTCGTTATCGGTATCGTAACTTCGTTCCTGACGGCTGTATTCATCACGCGTCTGCTGCTCGAGTGGGTAGTTGCCAAGTGGGGTACGGTTACTTTCTCGCGCAAGTGGTCGGAGAACTTCCTTACAAACACGAAGTTCGACTTCCTCTCGAAGCGTAAGGTTGCTTACATCACGGTTGCTGTCGTATTGGCTCTCTCGTGCGTATCGTTCGCCGTTCGCGGTCTGAACCTGGGCGCAGAGTTCACGGGTGGTCGCGCTTATGTAGTTCGTTTCGATCAGGCTGTTTCGGCAGAGGATGTACGCCAGAACCTGGCTACGGAGTTTGCAAAGATCGAGGGCGTTGATGCTGCAGGTATCTCGTATGAGGTGAAGCAGTACGGTGGCGAGAACCAGATGCGCATTGTGACGCAGTATCGCTACGACGACACCTCGGATGAGGCTACGGCTGAGGTAGAGAAGATCCTCTACGAGGCAACGAAGGGTCTCTACACCTATGAGATCACCTTCGAGCAGTTCCGCGACACGCAGACCGACGAGAACGGTATCCTGAATGCCGACAAGATTGGTCCCTCGATCGCAAAGGATACGACCTGGAATGCTATCTACTCGGTATTCTTCTCGCTGATCGCTATCGGTCTCTACATCACGCTCCGCTTTAAGCGTTGGCAGTGGGCTTCGGGTGCAACGATCGCCCTGGCAGTGAACACCTTCATGATCATCGGTATCTTCTCGATCTTCTACGGTCTGCTGCCCTTCAACCTGGAGGTAAACCAGGCCTTCATCGCTGCGATCCTGACGATCATCGGTTACGCGATCAACGATACCGTGGTGGTATTCGACCGTATCCGCGAGTTCTTGGCACTCTATCCGAAGCGCAACTTCTACGAGAATGTGAACAACGCCGTGAATACGACGCTCTCGCGTACGATCAACACCTCGGCTACGACGCTCGTAACGCTGATCGCCATCTTCCTCTTTGGTGGTGAGACGATCCGCGGCTTCATCTTTGCCCTGATCCTCGGTGTCTGCATCGGTACGGCTGCTACGATCTTCGTGGCTACGCCGATCGCTTACGACTTGATGGCGAAGGCTGACAAGAAGAAGGCTCTGAAGAACTAAGCTAACACCTAATATAAATAGGTAATGATCCGTCGCCCTCCTTGTGTGGGCGACGGATTTTTGTTGTGCCGTAGATCTTGTTTCTGATTTTTTTGCTACCTTTGTCTATTCATACAAAAAGGAAACTCCATGAATCGACTCTTGCAATGGATTCGTCAAACCGTATCACCCGTCTTTGTGGTGATGTTGGTTGCTTCGTTTATCCTCTGGTACATCGCTAAACTCAGCTATACCTATACAGCCGAGCAGGTTATTCGCGTCAACATCGACGGTGAGCAGATCCCTGTCACTTGCGTGGTGGAGGGCGTGGGTACAAACCTCTTCGCCTACCGTGTCTACAACGATAAGGTGCTGCGCATCCCGCTCTCGGAACTGCGTACGAGCTGCTCGGCCGAGGAGGAGACCTTCGGCTATCTGATCATCGATCCGCAGTCGTTGCAGAATGCGATTTCGGTGCGTTGCTCGGACATCAAGATCATCTCGGTGGTGGATGTCCCCACCTTGGAAAAACAACACGAGTAGCCGATGTTGAAGGTTGGCGTTACGGGAGGTATCGGCAGTGGGAAGAGTACCCTCTGCCGCCTTTTTATCGAGCGAGGTATTCCTGTCTACGATACGGATGCAGCGGCTAAAAGCCTCATGCAGGAGGATGACGCATTGATGTCTGCCATTGCTGCTCGCTTTGGCGAGGAGTGCTATCGGGATGGAGTGCTGAATCGCGCTTACCTGGCGCAGCAGCTCTTTTCGGACGATGCGGCGCGTGAGGCGCTGAATTGCCTGGTACATCCGGCTGTGGTGGCCGATTTCGAGCGTTGGGCTTCGGAGCAGCAGAGCGATTACCTCATCGTGGAGAGCGCCCTGCTCTACGAGGCGGGGCTCGACGAGCACTTGGATCGTGTCGTGGCGGTGCTGGCACCCGAGAGCCTTCGGGTGGAGCGTGCCATGCAGCGCGATGGCGCTACCGAGGAGCAGATCCGTGCCCGCATGGCGGCACAGATGAGCGATGAGGAGCTGCATCGCAGAGCCGACATCACGGTGGTCAATATCTTTGAAGAGGATCTGGAGGCGGCCGTGAAGGAGTTGGATTACCGTTTTAGACATCATCAACCCTAGCAACCGAAGAGATGCAACCATACGACGGAGATAAAGCCGCTCGCCGCACGATCATGGGGATCGTAAACTGCACCCCCGACTCGTTCTATACGGGTGCGGGACGGATGCCTTCGCCGCGTGCCCTGCAGAAGCAGGTGGTGAGCCATCTGCTGGGTGGTGCCGGGATCATCGATATTGGGGGTTGCTCTACGCGCCCGGGTGCCGATGAGGTGCCGCTTGAGGAGGAGTGGCGTCGTGTGCGTCGTGGCTTGCGTGCTGCTGAGACGACCTTTCGCGCCTGGGGACGCTACCCGAAACTTTCGGTCGATACCTATCGAAGCGAGGTGGCACGCAGGGCAATTGAGGAGTTTGGTGTGGAGATGATCAACGATGTCTCGGGCGGTCTCTACGATGCGCAGATGTATGGCCTTGTCGCCGAAACGGGGGTACAATATGTGGCGATGCACATGCGCGGCACGCCGAAGACGATGATGTCGCTGACCGATTACGAGGAGGTGGTGTCGGATGTGGCCGAGGCGTTGAAGGAGCGCATTGAGGCGATGCACGCTGCCGGAATTAAGGATCGACAGATTGTGCTCGATCCAGGATTTGGCTTTGCCAAGACGCTCGAGCAGGAGTATGAATTGCTACACGGGCTCGATCGTTTGGTGGCGTTGGGCTATCCTGTTTTGGTGGGGGTCTCACGCAAATCGATGATCACCCGCGCGATCCATGTCGATAAGGGTGATGCACTCCCTGCAACGACAGCGCTGCATTGGGAACTCTTGCGCAAGGGAGCCGATATCCTCCGTGTGCACGATGTCTATGAGGCGCGACAGGTGGTCGATATGTACAACTTTTACGAGCAGACGATCCAACAGAGATGATACAGGTAACAGATATTCACAAACGCTTTGGCGAGGTCGAGGTGCTGAAGGGCATCTCGATGGAGGTGGCTCGTGGTGAGCTGATCTCGGTAGTGGGTGCAAGTGGTGCCGGAAAGACCACCCTCCTGCAGATCATTGGCACGCTCTCGCGTGCGGATGAGGGTAGTGTGGTGATCGATGGCACGGAGATCACCAAGCTAGGTGAAGATGCTTTGGCGCGCTTCCGAAATCAGAAGATCGGTTTTGTCTTTCAGTTTCATCAGCTCCTGCCTGAATTTACGGCGCTGGAGAATGTAGCGCTGCCGGCACTTATTGGGGGCATGGGACGCGAGGAGGCTGAAGCGCGCGCCGTGGAGTTGCTCAAGCTGATGAACCTTACGCCGCGTTTGACCCACAAGCCGAGCCAGCTCTCCGGTGGCGAGCAGCAGCGTGTGGCCATTGCGCGTGCCCTGATCAATCGTCCGGCGGTCTTGTTGGCGGATGAGCCTTCGGGTAACCTCGACAGCAAGAATCGTGAGGAGATCCACCGCCTCTTCTTCGACCTGCGCGAGCAGTTGGGACAGACGATGCTCATCGTGACCCACGACGAACGCCTGGCCGCTACGACTGATCGCTGCATCGAACTCTTTGACGGTCAAATCCGTAAATAGTCTTACTGTGTCCGTTTTTCGCTTCAAACAATTTGCCATCCGCCAGGATCAAACCCCGATGAAGGTGGGCACCGATGGGGTGCTGCTGGGTGCGTGGGTCGAGCTGAAGGGCTCGGAGCGTCGCATCCTCGATGTGGGTACGGGTACGGGTGTCATTGCCCTGATGTTGGCGCAGCGTGCTCCGCAGGCGATGATCCTGGGTGTCGATGTGGCCGAAGTGGAGGAGGCATGCGCCAATGCCGAGGCCTCGCCTTGGAGCGATCGTGTGCGCTTTGTGCGGCAGCCCGTGCAGCAGTTGGAGGAGGAGCCTTTCGATCTGATTGTGAGCAATCCGCCCTTCTTTGTCGAGGCGTTGCAGTGCCCCGATGCAGGACGCACAACCGCGCGACACGCGGTGGAACTTCCATTCGAGGAGTTGCGCGATGCGGTGGTGCGCCTGATGAGCGAGCAGGGTCGCTTCGCTGTGGTGCTACCGATTGTCGAGGCAGAGCGATTTGTGGCTTTGTGCGACGGGAAGTTGCAACTGATACACGCTACGGAGGTGCGCACCACACCGCGCCATGCGGCCAAACGGCTGCTGATGGAGTTCTGTAAGGCGGGGCAGGGGAGCGACGCTTGTCGACGCGACAGCCTGATGATCGGCACGGGTGAACACGAGACCTACACAGATGAGTATCGTCGCTTGACGGGTGATTTTTACCTAAAATTTTGATTTTTCGCAGGAAATCTGCTATATTTGCTTATTGTAAACCAATACGAAGATTATGAAACGCTGCATGCTGACCCTGCTGTTGCTTGTTGCTGCAACGGCGCTGATGGCCCAAAATCGCTATTTTGCCCCGCTGGGTATGACCGTTACGGAGGATGGGGCGGTGAGCTATGTGGAGCCCCATACGATTCTGGCTGTGGATGTGACGGTGGCGTGTGATCGCACGATTGCCGGCCCGTATGCCCGCTATGCTCAGAAGTACTTGGGTGTGCGTGCTCCGCTGACCGATCGCGTGGAGTGGAGCGTAGTAGGGGGTGCTCTTGGCCTGGTAGATGAGGCTGATTACCTGGCTATTGATCCGATGCCGGCCAAGAGTCGCACGGAGCTGCAGCACGCAGTGGGTGGCGAGGAGTTTGCCCGCATCCGTCCCGATAAGAAGACGATTTTGATGCCCGATACGGAAGATGCTGCGCGCGATGCAGCTACGCTGATCTTCTCGCTGCGCAAGCACCGCCAGGAGCTCATCACGGGTGAGGCCGGTGAGAATGTCTTTGGTGCAGGCTTGCAGGATGCCCTGGCCGAGATTGCTCGTCAGGAGCAGGCACTGCTCGAACTCTTCCTGGGCAAGCAGCGCACTACGACGCAGTCGCAGCGCTACTTCGTCTGCCCCGAGGCTGATAAGAAACAGTATGTAGTCTGCCGCTTCAGCCCCGAGGAGGGTCTGCTCGCTTCGGACGACCTGCTGGGCGATATGGTGCTGCTGCAGATCACGCCGCAGGCGCAGGTGGCTGCTACGGTAGTGGAGGCCGGCCCGAAGGATCTGACGACGATGGATGTGCTGGTGGCTAATCGTGCGACTTGCAACCTCTCGCATGGCGGTACAACCTATGCCGAGAAGGTGATTCCGATCTTTGAGTTTGGTCGTAAAGTAACGGTTGCTGTTCCGCGTCGCCGTTAATATTCATTGACTATTTTTGAGATGAACCACACCTCGCGCATGACGCAGTTGCTCGGGGCGTTTCGTCGTGAGCGAAACGGCCTGGTGGCCGATACGATGCACTATGAGGGCACGCGCTATGGCTTGAACTATGGCGTGAGCCTTCCGACCGTGCGTGCTCAAGTGCGTGGTGAGGAGCGTGATCACGCCTTTGCTCGCTACCTCTTTGTGCAGGATGTTCGCTGCCTGAAACTCGCAGCGCTCCACCTGGCCGATCCCGAGGCGTTGAGCGATGAGGCCGAGCGCCGTTTCTGGTGGTCGGGGATCAACAACTCGGAGCTGGCCGAGGAGGCAGCCTTCGCCCTTGTGTGCCGCTCGAAAGCGCTTCCGACCTGGATGGAGGCGTGTGGCGAGGAGCTCGATCCGCTCCATCTCTATCTCCTGCTGATGGCGGCAGCCCGTGCCCCACAGCCCGACTGTTCGTGGTTATTGTCATCGCTCCAGGCGGTGCGTCAAGCAGCCGATTCCCCCCTGATTGCGCTCCTGTCGCGCAGCTTGGTGGCCTTGTGGGCACACCTGGCCGAAGCAGGCGAGGTAGAGCGTAAAAAAACGGCCGAGGCGCTCTCGACGCTCGGCCATCAGTCGTGGGAGGAGTACCTCCGCGAGGAGCTCTCCTGGCGCTTGGAGTTTTAACAGCGCTGTCCCGCCAACTCGTACTGCTCCAGCTCTTCGAGAATCATCACCAGGTGATTGTAACCCACCGCGCCGCTCTCGCGCCACAGCACCTCTCCACGACGAAAGAACATCAGTGTCGGCACGGAGATGATGTTGTAGCGGCGCACTATGCGCTCGAAGGCCTCATCCTCGATATCGATGCGCACAATCTCCGTACGGTCGCTCATTCGCTCCTTGAAGCGTGCAATCACAGGCTCCATCTCCTTGCAAGGGCCACACCAGGTGGCGTAGAACTCGACAAAAGTGAGGTGCTCCTGCCAAATCATTTGATCAAAATTTTTCATCTTCCAGCTCTATTTATGCGTTAGTTGTTGAGTTCAACCCAGGTGTAGATCGCTCCGCTGCGTTGTTTGAGCTCATGCTCGGCATATTGGATGGTCTGCTTCAGCCCCTCCTCGAGCGAGGTATGCGGCTTCCATCCCAGCTCGTTGCGTGCCGTCGTCAGATCGGGGATGCGGCGGCGACTCTCTTCACGCCGCGCGGCGGTGTGTACGATGCGCGATTTGCTTCCCGTCAGTTGGCGAATGCGTTCTGCCAGATCGAGGATCGAGATCTCCTCATCGCCACCGAAGCTCACCAACCGTGTGTGGCCGTTCGCTGCGATGGCCATCAACTTGGCCAACCCCTCCACCATATCTCCGATGTAGCAGAAGGTGCGCATCTGCTCGCCACTACCCTCGATGACGATCTCCCGATTTTGCAGGGCGGCCATCACCATCTTCATCACGACGCGCTGATCCATCAAATCGGCACCACCACCATAGGTGTTGAAGATGCGCGCGATGCGCGTGTCGAGCCCAAACTCGGTGTTGTAGGCATGGTGGAGCACTTCGGCTGCACGCTTGCTCTCGGCTACGATGTGGCGGGTAGTACAACGCGCATCCAGGGCAGGAGCGTTGCGGGAGATGAGTGCGGGAATGGTGCCCGAGGAGGCCAGCACCACGCGTGCGCGTTCGTTTCGTGCGGTATCCAGGGCGTGAATCGACCCCAGCATGCTGATCTTGAGCGTCTCGACCGGCAAAGCCTTGTTGTAGCGCACCATCGAGGGGGCGGTGAGGTTGTAGATCTCATCGCAGCGAATTCCAAAGGGGTGAATGATGTTGTGGTGAATGTAGTGAAAGGCAGGATTGCGCTTCACCTCGCGCAGTACGGGGGCATTGGTGACATCGCGGATATCGATGCAGAAGACCTCGTTCCCTTCGTTGAGCAGGTGGCGACAGAGGTGTGAGCCGATGAAGCCCACGCCACCCAGTACGACAACTCTTTTTTGCATGTTGGTTCCCTGTTGTTGATTTGGCAGGGAACCGTTGCAAATACTATTCCATAAAGAGAGCCTTCGGCAGTTCGGTGATGTTGTTGATGCGAATCACCTGAATTCCCTTGGGCGTTTTTCCGCTTTTGGCCAGGTAGCCCGATACAATGATGCGCTTGAAACCGAGGCGGGCAGCCTCGCTGATGCGTTGCTCGGTGCGGGGGGCAGGGCGCACCTCACCCGAAAGGCCGATCTCGCCGGCACAGCAGACCCCCTCGGCAACGGGGCGATCGAAGTAGGAGGAGATCACCGCGGCCACGACCGCCAGGTCGAGTCCCGTGTCGGCCACCTTGAATCCGCCGGCAAAGTTCAGGAAGAGGTCCTTTTGGAACATCTTCATCCCGACGCGCTTCTCCAATACGGCCAGAAGCATGCTCATACGGCGTGCATCGAAGCCCGTGGCCGAACGCTGCGGCGTGCCGTATGCTGCGTTGCAGACAAGCGCCTGCACCTCAATCAGGTAGGGACGCAGACCATCCACCGTAGCCCCCACGGCGATGCCGCTCAGGGGCTCTTCGTAGTGCGAAAGGAGGATCTCGGAGGGGTTCTCCACGCTGCGCAGTCCGGCATCGAGCATCTCGAAGACGCCGATCTCGAAGGTGGCACCAAAGCGGTTTTTGATGCCGCGCAGGATGCGATAGCAGTTGTTCGAGTCGCCCTCGAACTGTAACACCACATCGACGATGTGCTCCAGGATCTTCGGGCCGGCGATCGTGCCGTCCTTGGTGATGTGGCCGATGATGAAGATTGCCGTGCCGCTCGTCTTGGCATATTTAAGGAGCGTAGCGGCACACTCGCGGATCTGTGATACGCTGCCGGCCGAGGATTCGATCGCCTCGGTGTAGATCGTCTGGATCGAGTCGATCACCACCAGGTCGGGCTGCTGCTCGACAATCTGAGCCGTGATGTTTTCGAGCAGCGTCTCGGGGTAGATCAGGCACTGCTCGTTGTGGATGCCGATGCGGTCGGCGCGCATACGGATCTGCTCGGCCGACTCCTCGCCCGACACATAGAGCGTCTTGAGGTGGTTGTCGGCCAGCGCCAGCTGCAGCGAGAGGGTCGATTTTCCGATGCCCGGCTCACCACCCAAAAGGATGAGCGATCCGGGTACGACACCGCCACCCAAAACGCGGTTGACCTCCACATTCCCCGTGTCGATGCGACGATGGTCGTTCTCGCGGATCTCGCGGACAGGCTGCGGGCGTGTGTTGCGCTGCAGCGAAGCGGCAGCCATCGAGGGGGTTGCAGCCTCGCGGGCAAGCACCTCCTCCGTAAAGCTGTCCCACTCGCCACACGAGGGACATTTGCCCAGCCATTTCGGGGCTTCGAAACCGCAGTTGCGGCAGAAAAACGCCTTTTTAACCTTTGCCATGGTTGCTCGTCGGGGTGTAGGAGTTTACTATTTAATGAAGAATCGGTAGATGTCGTTTCCGTTGGCGTAGAGCAGCAGCAGGAGCAGGATACCCAGACCAATGTATTGGGCGATCTCCAAGACGCGCTCGCTCACCTTGCGGCCGGTGATCATCTCCCAGCAGGTGAAGAGGGCGTGTCCGCCATCGAGCCCCGGGATCGGCAGGATGTTCATCACGGCCAGGATGATCGACAGGAAGGCGGTCTTGAGCCAGAAGTCGAGCCAATTCCACTCCGGAGCGAAGATGCTACCGATGGCGATAAAGCCACCCAACTCCTCGTACATCTTTGTCTCGGGTTTGATGATGAGCTTGAGCTGCTCCCAGTAGTCGCTGATCATCGTACCCGTGCGACGGAAGCCGGCCGGGATCGACTCGACAAGCGTGTAGGTGCGGGTGCGCAGCTGCAACGGATTTTGGATGATCACACCGAGCGTACCCTCGGCAGTCACGGGCAACGAGAACGAGAGCGAATCGGTGCCGCGTACAATGTGGAGGAGCAGTTCGTGGCCGGCCGCCTCCTTCAAGGCCTGCTTGATGGCGAGTTGGTCGAGCCCCTCGCGTACCTCACCGGCACCGATCACCTGGTCGCCGTGCTGCAGCGAAGCCGCCGTGGCCGAAACTACGCTGTCGATCAGGAAAGGGGTACGAATGGTTAGGAAATTTTTGTAGCCCTCCTGGCGGCGCATCTCGATCAGGTCGTTGAACGAGAGGTTTAGCGTCACGGGCTCACCCTTACGCTCCACCACCACCTCGCGGTCGCCATCGACCAGCAGTAGGCTGTTTACAATCGTCTGGTAGTTGTCAATCCCCTCGCCGTTGATCGTCAGGAAGCGGTCGCCATCCTCAAATCCGAGCGCATGACCCGCCTCGTTGAAGTTGTAGCCCCAGTGTGCATCCTCGTTCGAGAAGTAGCTCTCGCCCCAGGAGTAGCTCACGGCGCAGTAGATAACGATGGCCGTCAGCACATTCATCACCACGCCGGCAATCATTACCAGGAAGCGCTGCCAAGCGGGCTTTGCGCGGAAATCGTCGGGTTGTACGGGCTGAGCCATCTGCTCCTTGTCCATCGACTCGTCGATCATGCCGCCGATCTTCACATAGCCACCCAGGGGCAGCCAACCAAGGCCATACTCCGTACCTTTGTAGTTGAACTTAAAGAGTGAGAAACCCCAGTCGAAGAAGATGTAGAACTTCTCAACGCGGATCTTGAAGATGCGGGCCATGATGTAGTGGCCGAACTCGTGGAGTCCGACAATGACCGTGAAGCAGAGAAAGAATTGCAGAATTTTGATTACTATGTCCATTGGTGTAGAATGCGTTCGTGTTTATGGTTATAAATGGAGGAACTCGGCGGCCAGACGACGCGACTCTTCGTTCGAGGCGGCGTAGTCGTCGAGCGTAGGATTCGAAATAAAGGTTGCCTTCGAGAGTGCATACTCGATGGTGCGCACAATGTCGAGCCAAGCACATTGACGGTTGAGGAAAGCGGCTACAGCCACCTCGTTCGAACCATTCATGACACAAGCTGCCGTGCCCTTGCGGCGCAGGCAGTCGTAGGCGATGTCGAGCGCGGGATACTTCACGCGATCCACCTCCGAGAAGGTGAGCTCGGGGTGATTTAAGAAGTTGAAACGCTCACTCGGGCGGTGTGCACGCTCGGGGAAGAGCAGCGCATAGCTGATCGGCATGCGCATATCGGGTGTGCCGAGTTGTGCCTTGATGGCGCCGTCGTCGAATTCAACCATCGAGTGGATGATCGACTGCGGATGCTGGATGACGCTGATCTGTTCGGCCGGCACATCGAAAAGCCAATGCGCCTCGATCACCTCAAAGCCCTTGTTCACGAGGGTCGAGGAGTCGATCGTGATCTTTGCGCCCATGTCCCATTGGGGGTGGCGCAGCGCCTGCTCTACGGTGACATGTGCCAGCTCCTCGCGCTTGAGGTTGCGGAACGAACCGCCGCTGCAGGTGATGATCAGGCGACGCAGGGGAGAACGCTCGCCGACGAGACACTGGAAGATGGCCGAGTGCTCCGAGTCAATCGGGATGATCGGTGCCTGCTGTGTGCGCGCAAGCTCCATGACGCGCTCGCCACCTACGACGAGCGACTCCTTGTTCGCCAGGGCGAGCTTCTTGCGGGCACGCAGAGCCGCCACGGTGGGGGCTAAACCGGCATAGCCGACCAAGGCGTTGACCACCACATCCGTGTCGCCGGCCTCAGCTACCTGCGCTACGGCCTCCTCGCCGGCATAGACCTTCGTGTCGGTGTCGGCCAATGCCTCGCAGAGCGCATGGTAGTGGCGCTCATCGGCAATGACGACCGTGTCTACATCGAATTCGCGAGCCTGGCGAGCCAATTGCTCCCAGTTGCGGTGAGCGGTGAGTACCCGAACCTCAAATCGGTCGGGATTTTCGCGGGCGATATCGAGCGTCTGTACACCGATCGAGCCCGTTGAGCCTAAGATGGCAAGTCGTTGTTTCATGCTGATTAGAAGACAATGTAACCCTCCGGATCAACGGCCTTTCCGTTGTTCCAGAGTTCAAATTCGAAGGCTTTGGGCGTCTCGCCCTCGCCGTATGTAGCCGTGTAACCGATCAGCTCGCCGGCACGCACAGCCTGACCCACCACGACGGCGGGCTGGGAGAGGTGCTTGTAGTGAGCTACGAGGTTTCCACGGTGTTGGATCGTGAGTTGATACCCTTCGTCGGGCGTCCAAATCGAGGCAATGATCGTACCGTTGTCGATCGCCATCACGCGGTCTGCCGATTGGGGTGTAATGCGCACACCGAAACGACCCTCCTCGATGTTGAAGTGTTCGCTGATCAAGCCCTCGGTAGGGGTGATCAGCTCGATCTCCGCACGCAACGAGCGACGCGTCGTGGTTGCGCTGCGCTCCAACGAGTAGATGCCGTCGCCCTCCATCTGAGCGCGCAGGATCGAGTCCTCGCGTGAGGGCATTACGAGAATCTTGCTCGTGCGCGTACTATCCGACGATACGATGGTACGCACAACGGGGGTCTTACCCGCCATGATCATGGCGATGTTGCGATTGTAGGTGAGCATATCGTTCATCACGCGCTCCATCGAGTCGAGGCGAATGACATGCTGGATGAGGCTCTCGCGCGAGCGCGTGGCCTCGGTGCGGTATCCGGGTAGGAACTCCAATACGGGGGTGTAGGCCACGAGGGTTAAGACCCCGATGAAGAGGATCAGGAGCAGCGAGACGCAGGCCGCCACCGTGCCAGCCGGAGAAAGGTGGATGTGTCCCTCCTCGCTGCCACTCTGGGCATTGAGCCAGGCGACACGGCGCTTGCGAAAGAAGTTCTGCCATGCTGCGGCGATCGTGCTAAAGAGCTTCATGGTTGATCGTTTTACTTTGTAAAACGCAAAGATAACCATTTTTCGCCGAAAAAATCGCTCGAAAAATAAAAAAATCACTGCCCTATCCCCTCGAACTGTGGCTGGTCGAACGGTGATCTGCGTGCTGCAGAGCTTTTTATCGGCCGGTTCGAGGTGTCGGATGTCGATTTTTTTTGTTGTTTTGGCGTGTGATATGGATGAAATTTTCTATCTTTGTGTGTTTGGAAACACTTAAAAAGAAAAAATATTATGGTAAAACCTACGCTGCTGGTCCTTGCTGCGGGTATGGGGTCGCGCTACGGCTCACTGAAGCAGATGGACGGTGTCGGCCCGAACAACGAGGCCATCATTGATTATTCGATCTACGACGCCATTCGCGCCGGCTTTGGCAAGGTGGTTTTTGTGATTCGTCACGCCTTTGAGAAGGAGTTCCGCGAGGTCTTCTCGGCGGAGCGTTTTGGTGGTAAGATCGCTGTGGAGTTTGTCTTCCAGGAGTTGGACTACCTGCCCGAGGGATGCTCGGTGCCCGAGGGCCGTGTGAAGCCGTGGGGTACGAACCACGCCCTGCTGATGGCTAAGGAGGTGATCCATGAGCCCTTTGCGGTGATCAACGCCGACGACTTCTACGGTGCAGAGGCCTACGAGACGATCGGTGCCTACCTCAAGGAGCTCGCTACGGTGAAGGATCGCTACTGCATGGTTGCCTATAACCTCAATCTGACCCTCTCGGAGAATGGTACGGTGTCGCGTGGCGTCTGCGGAGTGGATGCCAATGGTAACCTGACCTCGATGGTCGAGCGTACGAAGATCGAGCGTATGCCGCACGGCGGTATCGTGTTCCACGACCTGGGCGAGGATGAGCCGCTGGCCGAGGATACGCCCGTATCGATGAATCTCTTCGGTTTCACGCCCGACTATTTCGACCACACGGAGAACTACTTCAAGCAGTGGTTTGCCGAGAACGAAGACCACCTCAAGGGCGAGTTCTACATCCCGACGATGGTCAACAAACTGATCGCCGACGGCACTTCGGAGCTGCGCGTGCTGCGCTCCGATGCGCAGTGGCACGGTGTGACCTACAAGGAGGATAAGCCGGCGCTGGTGGCTGCTCTGAAAGAGTATATTGCTGCAGGTAAGTATCCCGAAAAACTCTGGGAGTAGGGTCGGGATTTCCGTTCGTTATCCCGTTTCTTCAAGAATTGAGGTCGCTAACTTTCGTTAGACGGCCTCATTTTTGTAAAAAAAAGTATATCTTTGGCCTCCGAAAAAGTCCATTAACGAATCAGAAAAGATACAAATGATACATCCCGCATGGAGCCATAAGGCTGTGATTTATGAGATGAATGTGCGCCAACTGACCAAGGCCGGCACGCTGCGTGCGGCGCAGAAGCGGTTGAAGGGGTTGCACGAGATGGGCATCGACGCCATCTGGCTGATGCCGATCCACCCCGTGGGCGAGGAGGCACGCAAAGGTACGCTTGGCTCCTACTACTCGGTGCGCGATTACTGCGCCGTGAGCCCCGATCTGGGTACGCTGGCCGATCTCGATGCCTTTGTGGCAGAGGCACATCGCCTCGGGATGAAGGTGCTGCTCGATTGGGTGGCTAACCATACGGCGCGCGATGCCCGCTGGATCACCGAGCACCCCGATTGGTATGAATACGAGGACGGTGCGCCGAAGATTCCCTGCGGTTGGACCGATACGGCGAAGCTCGACTATACGAATACGGCCGTATGGCAGGGGCAGGTCGATGCTATGCGTTTTTGGGTCGAGGAGCACGCCATCGACGGCTTCCGCTGTGATATGGCGATGCTGGTGCCGACCGAGTTCTGGTGCTATGCCTCTTGCTCGTTGCGCCGCCTGAAGCCCGATCTGTTTATGCTCTCGGAGGCCGAGGAGGTGCCCCTCTGCTGTGTGGGTGGTTTCAATGCCTACTACGGTTGGCGTCAACACCACCTGATGAACGATGTGGCACAGCAGAACCTGCGTGTAACGGCCCTGCGCGACTACCTCTACCACGATGGTATGCCGCAGTCGGCACTGCGCTTGAGCTTCACTTCGAACCATGACGAGAACTCGTGGAACGGCACGGAGTTTACCCGCATGGGTGCAGCGCATGAGATCATGTCGCTCTTTACCTTTGTGGTGCCGAATGGCCTGCCGCTCCTCTACACGGGACAGGAGATCGGCTACGACCATGTCTTCGCCTTCTTCGATCGCGATCCGATCCCCGTATATCGCCGCAATAAGTTCACGAAACGCTACGCGCAACTCATTGCTCTCCACCACGATAACCCGGCACTTTGGGCAGGTGGCGAGGAGCGTAACTGGGTCGAGATTCGTAACAATGCCGAGGATTGCCTGATGATTCTTGTGCGCGAGACGGAGGGTAACCGCGTCATTGCGGTGATGAACTTCTCGCCCTATACGATCCAGGCCGAGTACAACACGGGTATCTATGCCGGCCGCTATCGCGACTACTTTGCCGAGAAGGAGTACACGCTGCCGACCGAGGTGAGCGAGGTGATGGGCCCGTGGGAGTACCGCGTGCTGGTGCAAAACCGATAATAAGGGATGAAGAACTTGCGTCGATACCTGATTTTGGCAGGTCTGCTACTCCTCTTTGCAGCCCCTGTCCTCGCGCGTGCCTACCGCACGAGCGAAGTGCCGAATGTGCAGCTTGTCGATCGCACCCGCTTCGTCTCGAACCCCGACGGCATCCTCTCCCGAGAGGCTGTGGCCACCATCGATCGCATCTGCGATTCGCTGCGCCAGGCGCGCTTGGCCGAGGTGGCTGTGGTGGCTGTGCGAGAGATCCACGGAGGCGATCCCTTTGCGTTTGCCATCCGACTCTTCTCGGAGTGGGGTGTGGGTCGAGCTGACGGGGATAACGGCTTGGGTATCCTGCTCGTGGAGGGGATGCACGAGATCCGGTTCGTGACGGGTGACGGCTTGGAGGGTGTGCTCCCCGATGCCATCTGCAAACGCATCCAGATGAACTATATGCTCCCGTGGTTCCGCCGTGGCGACTACAGCCAAGGTATGGTGGCCGGCGTGGAGGCTGTGGCGCAGCAGCTGCAGGGTGCCGATCCGTTGCCGGAAGAGGAGGCCGAGGTGGAGCTCTGGGCGCTGTTGTTGGCTGTTGTGGCACTGCCGCTGATCTTCCTCTTTTTGGTGTGGTATCTGGCGGTGCGTTGTCCGCGCTGCCATCGCCCCTCGTTGCAGTTGACGGATCAGCAGGTGACGACCACCAAGGGGCTGCGCCTGACGCAATACACCTACCGCTGCAAACACTGCGGCAAGGAGGTTAAACGCGATAAAACCGAATACACCCACTTCGATAACAACCACCGCAGCGGTGGCCTGGGAGGCCCCTTTATCGGCGGTTTTGGTGGCGGTCGCGGCTTTGGCGGCGGATCGATGGGTGGAGGCTTCGGCGGCGGCCATTTTGGTGGTGGCGGAGCAGGATCGAGATGGTAAATCTGAAATTCAAAATTTAGAATTCAAAATTCAAAATTAATTTAAAAGAGAAACAGTTATGAAGAAATGGATTGCCTTGGGTGTTGTGGTGCTTGCCGCTCTTTGGGCTTTTAGTACCTACAACGGTCTGGTGACGAAGGATGAGGCGGTGTCGACCGCTTGGTCGAATGTCGAAACGCAGTATCAGCGTCGTGCCGACCTGATTCCGAACCTGGTGAATACGGTGAAGGGCTATGCCGCTCACGAGAGCGCAACGCTCGAGGGTGTGGTCGCTGCGCGTGCAGCTGCTACCTCGATCAAGCTTTCGGCCGAGGAGCTTACGCCCGAGAAGCTGGCGCAGTATCAGGCTGCACAGAGCGAGGTGCGCACGGCTTTGGGTCGTCTGATCGCCATTGCCGAGAACTATCCCGATCTGAAGGCGAATCAGAACTTCCTGGAACTGCAGGCGCAGCTGGAGGGTACGGAGAACCGTATCGCCGTGGCTCGCAAGGAGTTTAATGAGGTGGCTAAGCGCTACAATGTAGCGGTTCGTCGCTTCCCCGCCAACCTGCTGGCCGGTGCTTTCGGCTTCGATAAGAAGGCCTATTTTGAGGCGGCTGAGGGTACGGCACAGGCACCCGCGGTTGCCTTCTAAAGTTGCTTTGTTTAGACAAACAAGGGCACCCAATTTTGGGTGCCCTTGTTTGTTTTGATCTACAAGCGGTTCTCGTCGCTCTGCTCCACCGTGCGCTGACGGAAGGCCTTGCCACTCTTGAAGTTCCAGGTCAAACCGAAGCGGAACATACGGGCGCCCCAGAATTGATCGAGGTTGTATCGGCGGTCGAATTGCTCGTTCTTGGCGCTGAGTTTCTGCTGCGAATCGAAGAGGTTGCGCACGCCGAGCGTTGCCGTGAAGTGGTCGCCGAAACGCTTCTTGATCTGCGCATTGACTTGGTGTGCGGCTTGAATGACGGCGTTACCCATCGTGATGCGGTTGTGGTAGTTCCACGAGAGGTCGATGTAGAACTTCGCAGGGAGTGTGAAGGTTGATGAGGCGTAGGTTGTCAATATGTGGCGGAGCGCTACCGGTGCGTTGGCCGTGACGCGCTGTTCCCAGGCCAGATAGGTCAGGTTGGCGTTCGCCTCCCACCACTTGGTGAGCTGCATCGGCGCATTGAGGTTGAGGTAGTATTGGTGCGTCTGCTTGTAGTTGATCTGGTTGATGTAGATGATGTTCGGATCGTTCGGATCGGTGACAAAGTTCTGCTGAATCTCGTCGGTGTGGAGCGTGACACCCGCCGTGAGCGTGTATTTGTACCAGCCCACCAGCGTAAGGTTCATGTCGTGCGTGTAGGAGGGATCGAGCAGCGGATTTCCCGTCTGATAGGTGTAGTCCGATATCTGCGTGCGCTGGGGGTTGAGCTGCCAGAACGAGGGGCGCGAGATCTTACGCGCATACTGCCCGATGAGCATGTGCTTGCCCTCCTTGTGGAGCTTGTAGGAGAGGTTCAGGTTCGGGAAGAGCGAGAAGTAATCCTTGCCGAGCTTCGAGCCGTCGCTCTCGGTGTGGGTGTACTCGCCGCGCAGACCGGCTACCACGCCCCAACGGTCGAAGTTGGCACGCAGAATACCATAGGCTGCAGCGATCTGCTCGTTGTAGTCGATCCGAAAGCTCTCGCGCTCGTTCGTGAGCCACGCGTTGTTCTTCTCATACTCATAGAGAGCCTCCGTCTGCATGCGGTAGTAGGTGTACTTTCCACCCGCCTGCAAGACCACTTTGGGCGAGAGATGCTGCTCCCAGGCAAGCGACGAGGTGGCCATGCGGTACTTCGAATTGGTGTAGTCGCGATAGAGCGAATCAAGGCCGTTTACGACGCTCTTGTTGTCGTGGTTGCTGTCATCCTTGCGCACCAAATAATCGGCCAAAAGTTTGAGCGTCGAACCCGCTGAATCGATCTTCCAGACATAGTTGAAGCTACCTCTGATATCTTGTTGATCGTTAAGGCTTTTGAATAGTGAGTTTGTCTCACGCTGCGTCGCCTCGTTGCGCAACAGCGAGTGCGAGGTGTTCTCCTCCTCCGAGGTCGATTGCGTGAAGCGTCCGCCCAGGCCGATCGAGTGGTTTTTGTGCAGCTCGTAGACCGCATCGAGACGGCCTCCGATGTTGTTGTTCTCCTCCTCGAGGTGTGATTGGGAGTTGAGCTGCGAGTTGCTGCTAAAGTAGCGGGTCTGCTCGGTGGCGTGCGACTCGGCGTACTGGTCGCTGAACCAGGCCGCAGCGTTCAGATCGAGCTTGCCGCTGTGGAGTGCGATGTTGGCCGAGGGGTTCCAATTTCGGCCGTAGTTGTTGGCGGAGTTCCATAGTTGAACCGACCCCTGCGAGCCGTTCTCGCGGCGACGGCGAAGCGTGATCTTGATGATGCCCGAGGCCGAGTCGGCGTCGTAGTCCGCACCCGAGGTGGGGATCACCTCGATCTTCTGAATCTCCTCGGCGCGCAGTGTCTTGAGGTAGGTGATCAGCTGTTCGCCGCTGAGGTTGAGTTCGCGGTCGTTGAGGTAGACCTTCGAGCCGCTCTTGCCGTTGATTGAGATTTTGTCGTCGTTGATCCAGACGCCCGGGGCGCGCTCCAATAGCTCTACGCCATCCTTGCCGACGGCCGATAGCGAGTTAGCAACATCGACCACGAAACGATCCGCTTCGCGGCGTACGAGTTGCCCCTTTACAACCACAGCATCGATGCTCTGCGCGGCGGGCGCGAGGGTGATCTCGCCCAGAGAGCTGCCTGCCACGAGGTCGACTGTGCGCTCAAGCGGGGCGTAGCTGATGTGGGTTACCGAGAGGGTGTAGTGCCCCGACGGCGCGACGAGTGCGAAGTGGCCTTCCTGGTCGCTTGTGGTGCCGGCTGCCTGTTCATTGTCCGAGAGCAGTACAACGGTGGCAAAAGCCACGGCGTTGCCCTGCTCGTCGACAATGCGGCCGGTTGTCTCCTGCTGCCGTGCGGCCCATGCGCTCACCGAGGCCAGGAGCGCAAAGAGGAGTAAAAAGAGGTGCTTTTTCATGGTTTTTAGAGGTTGTTGTTTGCTTTTTCTATTATTTCTCGCTGCAAAGATATGGAAAAAAAAATATACTTTGCAATGCAAAGAACTAATTTTTCCGAAAAAAAATGAAAAAAATACACGACGCTGTCCACTTTTGGCAGTCGGCCAAGCGATTTTTGTGGATCGCAGGGTGGGGGAGCGGGGAGCGGGAAAAATGTTGAAAACTTTATTCCCGATAATTATAGGTATATCCGTGAAAAATGTATAATTTTGCAAGTTGATTATTGTGGGGTTTTGTCCCCTTTTGCTAAAAGACGAAAAACTATGAAGATCCTCTATTCGATCGTGCTCTATTTGGTGGCCTTTGTGCTCTGTACGCTCTTCCTGCTGCTCTCGGCGGTGGCCTTTGTGGTGTGCTACCCCTTCGATAAGCGCCGTACGGTGGTGCACCTCTGCTCGCGTATCTTGGTGCGCAGCTTCATGGTGTTGCCTCCCTGCTGGTCGCATCGCGTGGTGGGCTGGGAGAAGGTCGACCCGAAGAAGCCCTATGTGATTGTGATGAACCACAACACGCTCTTCGATATCGTGGTGCTCTACTTCCTGCGTTTGGAGTATCGCTGGGTGTCGAAGATCGAGGTGGTCAAAGCTCCCTATTTCGGTCAGTTTCTCTTCCTGCATGGCGATATCCTGATCAACCGTGGCCGTGCGACGCAGGCGCTGGAGCAGCTGCGCGAGGAGGGTAAGATGTGGCTCGAGCGTGGTGTCTCGATCGCCATCTTCCCCGAGGGCACGCGCTCGAAAACGGGTCAGATGGGTCGTTTCAACCCGGGTGCTTTTGACCTGGCAAAGCGCAACGAGGTGGAGGTGTTGCCCATTGTGCTGCACGGCACGCGTACGGTGATGCGCCCGAAGAGCTGGCAGTGGAGCTGGCGCAACCGCGTCACGCTCGAGATCCTCGATCCGATCTCGGTCGAGCGTCTGCAGAACGAGCCGTTGCGTGAGTTGGCAGATGCCACGCGCGAGGAGATGGTGGCCATCTACGAGCGTCTGGAGGCGCAGCGATAGGCCTCGAATAGGAAATGATGAAACTACGATAACGCTTTTTTTGATTTTGTTGAATGGCAGAAATCCAGAAAAATACAACCGCAAACTACGACGATGATGCGATCAAAACCCTCTCGCCGCGCGAACACATTCGCCTGCGTCCGGGTATGTATGTGGGCAGCATCGGCGACGGATCGTTGCCCGATGAGGCACTCTATGTCCTGATCAAGGAGGTGATCGATAACTCGATCGACGAATTTATCATGGGTGTCGGTAAACGCATCGAGATTGAGGTGCGCGACAACCGTGTCTCGGTACGCGACTATGGTCGCGGTATTCCGCTCAAGTCGCTTACGGCGGCCGTGAGCGAGATGAATACGGGAGCGAAGTACGACGGCCAGGCCTTCAAGAAGACGGTAGGTCTAAATGGTGTCGGTGTGAAGGCTGTGAACTACCTTTCGAGCCACTTCACGGCACGCTCGGTGCGCGATGGCGAGGCCTGCACGGTCTCCTTCGAGCAGGGTATCAAGATCAGCGAGCAGTGGGAGAGTGGTCTGAACGAGAAGAACGGTACCTACATCGCCTACGAGGTCGATCCCGAGATCTTCGGCACCTACGCCTACAACATGGAGTACATCGAGCAGCGCATCCGCAACTATAGCTACCTGAACCTGGGTCTGACGCTCGTGCTGAACGGCGTGAGCTACACCTCGAAGAATGGTCTGCTCGATCTATTGAATGAGAATATGTCGGAGGATCCTCTCTATCAGCCGATCCACCTCATTGGCGAGGATATCGAGGTGGCGATCACCCACGGCACGGGCTATGGCGAGAGCTACTACTCGTTTGTCAACGGTCAGCACACGATCCACGGCGGTACGCACCAGGCGGCTTTCCGTGAGGCGATTGCCCGTACGCTCAAGGAGTTCTACCGCAAGGATTACGATCCGTCGGATGTGCGCACCTCGATCGTAGCGGCTGTAGCCATCAAGGTCGAGGATCCGCAGTTCGAGAACCAGCCCAAGACGAAGTTCGGTTCGAAGGAGGCGATGCCCGGCGTGACGATCCGTTCGTTCGTGGGCGACTTCCTCTCGAAGCACCTCGACGACTACCTGCACAAGCACCCTGATACGGCACAGGCGATCCAAAAGAAGATCGTCGAGAACGAGAAGGAGCGCAAGGCGATCTCTGGCGTGCAGAAGCAGGCGCGCGAGACGGCCAAGAAGGTCTCGCTCAACAACCCCAAGCTGCGCGACTGTAAGATCCACCGCAACGATAAGAGCGAGCTGGCCGACAAGACGATGATCTTCATCACGGAGGGTCTCTCGGCTTCGTCGTCGGTGACGAAGTGCCGCGATGCCCATACGCAGGCGGTCTTCTCGCTGCGCGGTAAGCCTTTCAACTGCTATGGGCAGTCGAAGGCGGTGGTCTATAAGAACGATGAGTTTAAATACCTGCAGCTGGCGCTCAACATCGAGGAGGATGTCGATAACCTGCGCTACGAGAAGGTGATCGTGGCAACCGATGCCGATGTCGACGGTATGCACATCCGTCTGCTGATTACGACCTTCTTCCTGCAGTTCTTCCCCGAGGTGATCCGCCGCGGCCACCTCTATGTGCTGCAGACACCGTTGTTCCGTGTCCGTAACAAGAAGGATACCTACTACTGCTACTCGGAGGAGGAGCGTCAGGCCGCAGTGAAGAAGTGTGGCGCCTCGGCCGAGATTACCCGATTTAAAGGTTTGGGTGAGATCTCGGACAAGGAGTTTAAGAACTTTATCGGCGATCAGATGCGTCTGGACAAGGTGCGCATCACGAAAGATGACCCGATCCACGACCTCTTGGAGTTCTACATGGGTAAGAACACCTTCGAGCGACAGGGCTTCATTATTAACAACCTGCGTGTCGAGGAGGACCTCGTGGAGCAGGAACTTAACTAAACGACTATGGCAAGCGAACAGGATATGATCCCCGGACAGGAGGAACCGATGATCGATGCACCGGATCAGGTGACGGAGGGCGCAGAGGACGAGGTTGTACCCTCGGGCAAAGCGGCCAAGTTCGACCGACTGATGCGCGACGAGAGCGGTGTGCACCGCCTGACGGGCATGTATAAGAATTGGTTTTTGGATTACGCCTCGTATGTAATCCTTGAGCGTGCTGTGCCCCACTTGGCCGATGGTTTGAAGCCCGTACAACGCCGCATCCTGCACACGATGCGTCAGATGGAGGACGGCAAATACAACAAGGTGGCCAACATCGTAGGTCAGACGATGGCCTTCCACCCCCACGGTGACGCCTCGATCGAGACGGCGCTCGTGACGCTGGGTCAGAAGGACCTGTTGATCGACTGCCAGGGTTCGTGGGGTAACATCCTCACGGGCGATGGCGCGGCGGCTGCCCGATACATTGAGGCGCGCCTGACGAAGTTTGCCCTCGATGTGGTCTTCAACAAGAAGACGACCGAGTGGATGATGGCCTACGACGGCCGTAAGGAGGAGCCCGTAACGCTCCCCGTGAAGTTCCCGCTCTTGCTGGCGCAGGGTACGGAGGGTATTGCCGTGGGTCTGGCGTCGAAGATTCTGCCTCACAACTTCAATGAGTTGATTGCAGCCTCGATTGCCCACCTGAAGGGTGAGCCGTTCCAACTTTATCCCGACTTTCCGACGGGCGGTATGGCCGATGTGAGCCGCTACAACGACGGTCTGCGCGGTGGTGCCGTGCGTGTGCGTGCCAAGATCTCGAAGATCGACAAGCGTACGCTGGCCATCACCGAGATCCCCTTCTCGACCACCTCGGAGTCGATCAAGGAGTCGATCCTGAAGGCGAATGAGAAGGGTAAGATCAAGATCCGCAAGGTCGATGACCTGACGGCCGATAAGGTGGAGATCGTGATTCAGGTGGCGCCCGACGAGTCGTCGGATAAGACCATCGATGCGCTCTACGCCTTCACCGATTGCGAGGTGTCGATCTCGCCGAATGCCTGCGTGATCTGGGACGAGAAGCCGCACTTTATGGGCGTGAGCGACATCCTGCGTCGCTCGGCCGATCATACGAAATACCTCTTGGGGCGCGAGTTGGAGATCAAGCTCGACGAGTTGAATGCCGCCTGGCATACCGCCTCGTTGGAGCGTATCTTCATCGAGAATAAGCTCTACCAGCTGATGGAGAGCTGCCGCTCGCGTGAGGCTGCCTATGAGGCGGTAGATAAGGGCTTGGAGCCCTTCAAGAAGCTCTTGCGTCGCGAGGTGACGATGGAGGATGTGCAGCACCTGACGGAGCTGAAGTTTATCCGCATCACGCGCTACGACAGCGAGAAGGCGGACAACGAGATCAAGCAGATCGAGCTCGATATCAAGCAGACGAAGCACGAACTGGCACACCTGACGGAGTATGCGATTGCCTACTACGAGCGCATCCGCGAGAAGTATGGCGAGGGTCGCGAGCGTAAGACGGAGCTGCGCACCTTCGACACGATTGAGGCTACGAAGGTGGCTGTCTCGAATGCGAAACTCTATGTGGATCGCGCCGAGGGATTCTTCGGTATCGGTAAGTCGATGAAGGATGCCGAGTTTGTCTGCGACTGCTCGGATATCGACGATGTGATTGTCTTTACGAAGGATGGTCGCTACATCATCACGAAGGTGCAGGAGAAGGCCTACTTCGAGAAGAATATCTACTACATCGGCGTCTTCAAGCGCAACGACGAGCGCACGATCTACAATGTGCTCTACCGCGATGGTAAGCCGGGTGAGCCGATCATGATGAAGCGTTGTGCCATCAAGTCGGTGACGCGCGATAAGGTCTACGACATGACGAAGGGTACGCCCAAGAGCGAGATCCTCTATATGACGGTCAACCCGAATGGTGAGGCCGAGGTGCTGAAGATCTACTTCCGCCCGCGTCCGCGTCTGAAGAAGTTGATCGTCGATCTGGACTTCTCGACGCTGGCCATCAAGGGACGCCAGAGCCAGGGTAACCTCTTCTCGCGCTACAGCATCCACAAGATTGTCTTGAAGGAGCGTGGCACCTCGACCCTGAGCGGTCAGAACATCTGGTACGACGAGGATATCCGTCGCCTGAATACGGATGGTCGCGGTACGCTGCTGGGTGAGTTTGCCGGAGATGATAAGCTGCTCGTGTGGACGGGCCGCAACCAATACTATGTGACGGGCTACGATGTGGCGCAGCACTTCCCCGATGATACGGTCTTTGTCTGCCGCTATCGTCCCGAGGCGATCTTCAGCCTCTGCTACTTCGATAATGAGCAGGGCTATTACTACATGAAGCGCTTCTCGATCAAACTCTCGGAGAAGCTGCAGGCCTTCCTCGACGAGACGAGCCGCTTTGTCTGCGTCACGGAGTGCGAGGGTGCAGAGGTGGAACTGACCTACAAGGGTGCTCACGAGCATCGACCCGCAGATCGCTTCGATGTGGACTCGTTTGTGGGTGTGAAGAGCCCGCAGGCAAAGGGTAAGCGCCTTTCGACCTTCGATGTTGCTACGGTGAAGTTTATCGAACCCGAAGAGCCGATCGAGGAGGATCCGCAGGGCGACGAGCCGTCGGAGGAGCTCGATGAGCCGATTGCCGAGACGACGAATGAGGTTGCCGTTGAGGAGGCCGAGATCGTTGAATGGGTTGAGCCGGAGGTAGATCTCACCCCCGTGAAGCCGATTCCGCCCACGGGTATTCCGCTGGAGGTGGAGCGCCCGCGTGGTGACGAGGACGATCTCTTGGATCCGGCGCAGTTGAACCTCTTTTAATTGAGTAGGCTCGAGGCGATGAAACCGCTCTTTTTGGTCGGATATATGGGTTGCGGCAAGAGTACGCTCGGTCGCAAATTGGCACACCGCCTGGGGGTGGCGTATGTAGATACGGACCACGAGGTGGAGCAGATGGAGGGGGCTGTCGTCTACGACATCTTCCGCTATGCCGGTGAGGGCTATTTCCGCCGTCAGGAGCGCGCCGCCTTGGAACAGACCATTGAGCAGGGGGCGGGTGTCATCTCGACCGGAGGCGGCTTGCCGACTTGGGAGGATAACATGGAGTGCATGAACCGCGTGGGCTGCACGGTCTACCTGCGTCGTTCGGCCGAGAATATTGCTTCGCGGTTGAGCCCTCACGGTCGCCAGAAGCGTCCGCGTCTGCGTGGCCTCAATGATGAACAGTTGGTGGCCTTCATGCGGGAAGATATGGCGAAGCGCGAGCCTCACTATCTCAAGGCGCAGCTCGTGATCGACTGTGACACGCTGAGCGATGACCAGATTATAGCGTTAATTTTGGATTCTAGATTCTAAATTTTGAATTGTGCTTAACAACGCACCAATAGGCATCTACGACTCAGGTATGGGTGGCTTGAGCATCCATCGTGCGGTGCGGCAACTGCTGCCCCGCGAGTCGCTCATCTACCTGGGCGATGGGAAGCATTGCCCCTATGGCTCGCGTTCGCGCGAGGAGGTGGCGCGCCTGGCCGATGAGGCGGTGGGTCATCTTGTGTCGTTGGGGTGTAAGCTGGTGGTCGTGGCTTGTAATACGGCTACGGCGGCTGCTATCGAGGCGCTCCGAGCGAAGTACGCTCCGATGCCGATCGTGGGCATGGAGCCGGCAATTAAACCCGCCTGCCTGCAGACGAAGAGCCGGGTGGTGGGGGTGCTGGCTACCGAGCGCAGCCTTGATGGTGAACTGTTCCGACGCACAGCGGCTCGCTATGGTGCCGATATTGAGGTGCTGACCGCTGCCGGCAGAGGCTTTGTTGAGCTGGTGGAGGAGGGGCGCGAGGCGAGTGTCGAGGCGGTCGAGTGTGTGGGCGCGGTGTTGCGACCGATGCTCGAGCGCGGTGCCGATCAGATCGTGCTGGGATGTACACATTACCCCTTCCTTTTGGGAGCGATGCAACGCGCGGCGGAGGGCTATGCCGTGAACTTTATCGATCCTTCGGCTGCTGTGGCGCGTCGGGTAGGGCAGTTGCTCGAGGTGAACAACCTGGCGTGCGACCCTGCGCATGAGGCTACGGAGGAGTTTGTGACCTTTGCCGATGAGGCGTATCGTGAGGCGCTGGAGGCGAAGGCACACCTATAAGATAATAGAACTTGAACGAATAGATTTGCTACGACTATGGCAACAAACAATAGACAATCGTATAATAACCGCCAAGAGGTGCAGCGCTCCAACCGCGATAGCGCCCGTTGGATTTTGGGCCTGATCGTCGCCTTTGTGGGGCTCTATCTGGCAGCTTCGGTCTTCTTCTCGTTCCTGGGTTGGGAGGCCGATCAGAGCGGCTTGCAGCTGACGGCCGAGGAGCGTACGACGCTGGGTGTTACACCGGAGAATATGTGCGGCTGGGCAGGTGCCTGGTTGGGCTTGCAGTTGGTGGATCGTTCGTTTGGTCTGTTTGGTCTTTTGTTGCCGGTGATTGTCTTGCTGCTCGGTGTGCGGATTATCCGACAGAAACCGCTGTTGCTCAATCATGTAACGCTCTCGCTGCTGATCGTGATGCTGCTTGGCTCGCTGACGCTGGGCTTCATCTTTGGTACGCGTTGGAGCTTGATTGCCTCGACGGGATGGGGCGGTGATTTTGGTATCGAGATGGCGCGTCTGCTCCACAACCACATTGGTGGGCTGGGTACAACGATCCTATTGGTGGGTGGTTGGATTCTGACGGGTGTCTTTATCAATCGAAACTTTATCAATACGGTCAACGAGGCGAGCCAGGTGGTGGTCGATAAGAGCGGCCAGCTTGTGGAGCGTGTTCTGCATCGTGCCGATCGCCATGCCGTGGAGGAGACGGAGGCGGAGCCTGAAACCGACCTTGTGGAGGAGCAACCGATGGTGGCGGAGGAGTCGCCAGCGGATGCCTGGGGGGAGTCCCCCTTTGTAGAGGTTGATCCCGCTGCGCCGATGGCTGCGTCGGAGATGGTGGCCGAAGAGCAGCCCGAGTCGATCGAGCCTGCGGTAGCCGTTGCTCCCGAGAGCCCCTTTGTCGAGATTGATACGGCCGATGAGCGCGTCGTGATGGGGCGAGGCGGTCTGGTGGAGCTTGCTCCGCGCAAGGTGGCTCAGCGTGCTCCGCGTACGCAGCCGGAGGAGTTTGTCGAGATCGACCTGAATAAGCTGGTCGAGCCGACCCCCGAGCCGACTCCCGAGGTGGCGGTAGCACCGCAACCGACCCCTACACCGATCGAACAGCCCGCACAGCCCGTGCCGATGCCCGCTCCCGAAACGGAGGGCTTGGTCGTAACGGTGGAGGTGCCCGAGGAGGATGAGGCTGCCACGAAGAGCGAGCTGAAGAGCGAACTCTATGATCCGACGAAGGATCTGCTGACCTACCGCAAACCCTCTGTGACGCTTCTGGAGGACTACACCTCCTCGTCGGAGGTCTCGGAGCAGGAGATCTTTGAGAATAAGTCGAAGATCGAGGAGACGCTGGCCAACTTCGGTATTCCGATCCAGAAGATCAAGGCCACGGTAGGCCCTACGGTCACGCTCTATGAGATTGTGCAGGCGCAGGGTGTGAAGATTGCGAAGATTCAGGGTCTGGAGCAGGATATTGCCCAGAGCCTGAAAGCGTTGGGTATTCGTATTATTGCCCCCATTCCGGGTAAGGGTACGATTGGTATTGAGGTGCCGAACCAGAATAAACAGATCGTCTCGATGTTCTCGGCTGTGCGCTCGAAGCGCTTCTTTGAGTTTGCGCAGAAGGCCGAGCTTCCCGTGGTGATCGGTCGTACGATCCAGAACGAGAACTTCTGCTTCGACCTGGCGAAGCTGCCGCACCTCTTGGTGGCGGGTGCTACGGGTCAGGGTAAGTCGGTGGGTCTGAACGCGATCATCACCTCGTTGCTCTACCATAAACACCCCTCGCAGCTCAAACTCGTGATGATCGACCCGAAGATGGTCGAGTTCTCGGTTTATGGCAACCTCGAGCGCCACTTCCTGGCCAAGATGGAGTCGGAGGATCGTGCGATTGTAACCGACCCGATGAAGGCGGTCTATACGCTCAACTCGCTCTGTGTGGAGATGGATAGTCGTTTGGAGTTGTTGAGCAAGGCCACCTCGCGCAACATCGTCGAGTACAATGCGAAGTTTACCGAGCGTCGCCTCAATCCCGAGAAGGGACACCGCTATCTGCCCTACATTGTGGTCGTGGTCGATGAGTTTGCCGACCTGATCATGATGGCACGCGAGGTGGAGCGTCCGGTGATGCGTCTGGCGCAGAAGGCGCGTGCGGTGGGTATCCACCTCATCATTGCTACGCAGCGTCCCGATGTGAAGGTGATCACGGGTGGTATCAAAGCCAACTTCCCGGCGCGTATTGCCTTCCGTGTGATGCAGATGATCGACTCGCGCACGATCCTCGACCGCCCGGGTGCCAACCAGCTGATTGGTCGCGGAGATATGCTCTTCTCGAAGGATGGTGAGGTGACGCGTATTCAGTGTGCATTGGTCGAGACCAAGGAGGTGGAGCGCATCGTGGAGTATATTGCCAAGCAGCAGGGCTATATGTCGGCTTATGCGCTGCCCGACTATGTACCTGAGGGTGGTGATCCGGCCATGGGCAGTGAGGAGCAGGATCTTGCGCCGAAGAAGTACGACTCGCTCTTTGCCGAGATCGCGCGCGATGCTGTGCAGAGCGGCTCGATCTCAACTTCGATGATTCAGCGTAACTATGAGGTGGGCTTCAACCGAGCAGGCCGCATCATGATGCAGCTCGAGCGTGCCGGCATTGTCGGCCGTCAGCAGGGTGCCAAGCCGCGCGATATTCTCTTCCACGATATGCAGTCGCTGGAGGCTAAATTGCAGGATTTGGGAATCTTCTAATTGCAGATCAGATGGGTCGCTTTGGGTCATATTGGGTCGCTGTGAGTAAAGTCCTCTTTGCTCTTTGCTCTTTGCTCTTTCCTCTCTCTGCCGTGGCGCAGGGTGATGATGCGGCCATGCTGCAGCAGCTTGCTGCTACGATGCGAGCCTACGACCCCTATGAGGTCTCGTTTATGATGGAGGGCGAGGGGTTTGCCCTGCAGGGTCGCTATGTGGTTGCGGGCGATCGCTATCGCATCACGCTCCCCGAGGCTGAGGTCTGGGGCGAAGCTGCGATGCGCTACGAGGTGGATCATCGTCGAGAAACCATTACCCTGACTCCTATTGATCAGCAGAGTGGCAACCTGCTGGATAATCCGACCCGCGCCTTTGACTTTGCACCCGAACTCTACATGGTGGAACGCACTGTTACCGAAGGTGATACGGTGCGGCTCGAATTGGTGTTGAAAGCCGATCCTAAGACCCGTATTCACTTGACGCTCGATCGTGCAAAGCTGCTCCCGAAGGGGGTACGCTATGAGATGGATGGCGTCGGCGTCGATGTGAAACTGACCTACCTGCGCGCTGCCGAGCAGCCGCTTGCACCCTTCTCGCTTCAGGCCTATTCCGGCTATGAGGTGGTAGATTTCCGATAGTTGTGTTCAGCGACGCTCGTCAGGGTGTCGAGTGGGGTGGTTAAATGCCCTTAAATCGCCTAAAAAGGGGCAAAAATGGCCTCTTTTGCAAAATAACCTCTTCAAATAGCGCGAATTTTTCCTGCGAAAATTGCTTAAATCGAAAATAAATCGTACTTTTGTTCGTTAAAAGTATAGTAAGCAAAGAGTAAATAATGACAACCGAAGAAGAAAAGAACAGCGGTTTGGTCGGACGCATTGTCCAGGTCAATATCGAAGAACAGATGAAGACGGCCTACATCGACTACTCGATGTCGGTTATTGTGTCGCGTGCGTTGCCCGATGTGCGCGATGGTCTGAAACCCGTACACCGCCGTATTCTCTACGATATGAGCGCAGAGCTGGGTCTCACGCACGATAAACCGACGCGTAAGTCGGCTCGTATCGTGGGTGATGTGCTTGGTAAGTTCCACCCCCACGGCGACTCGTCGGTTTATGAGGCGATGGTGCGTATGGCTCAGGATTGGTCGATGCGCTATCCGCTCGTAGAGGGTCAGGGTAACTTTGGCTCGATGGACGGTGACGGTGCGGCCGCTATGCGTTACACGGAGGCGCGCATGAAGCGCCTGACCGATGAGGTGATGGCCGATATCGAGAAGGAGACGATCGACTGGACGCTCAACTTCGACGATACGATTCCCGAACCTACGGTGCTGCCGACGAAGGTGCCCCTGCTCATCGTGAATGGTGCAAGCGGTATTGCGGTCGGTATGGCAACGAATATGGCTCCGCACAACCTGTCGGAGACGGTCGATGCCTGCTGCGCCTACATCGATAACCCCGAGATCACGGGCGAAGAGCTGTTGCAGTATATCAAGGCTCCCGACTTCCCGACCGGTGCTACGATCTATGGCTACCAGGGTGTGAAGGAGGCGATGCTGACCGGCCGTGGTCGCGTAGTGATGCGCGCCAAGACCGAGATCGAGACGCTGCCCAACGGTCGCGAGTGCATCGTGGTGACGGAGATTCCCTACATGGTCAACAAGGCCGAGATGATCAAGAAGATCGCCGACATGGTCAACGACAAGAAGTTGGAGGGTATCTCGAACATCAACGACGAGTCGGATCGTCGCGGTCTGCGCGTGGTGATCACCGTGAAGCAGGATGCGATGGCCAGCGTGGTGCTCAATACGCTCTACAAGGAGACGGCCCTGCAGACCTCGTTTGCGGTGAACAACATCGCCCTGGTGAACGGTCGTCCGCAGCTCTTGCCGATGCGCGATCTGGTGATGCACTTCGTCAACCACCGCCACGATGTAGTGGTGCGCCGCACGCGCTTCGATAAGCGCAAGGCCGAGGAGCGTCTGCACATTGTCGAGGGTCTTTTGATTGCACAGGATAACATCGACGAGATTGTACACATCATTCGTTCGTCGAAGACGCCCGATGAGGCCAAGGCGCGTATGGTGGAGCGCTTCTCGCTCTCCGAGATTCAGGCAGCAGCCATCATCGAGATGCGTCTGCGTGCCCTGACGGCACTCGAGCACGGTAAGCTCTCGGCCGAGCACGACAACTTGGTGGCCTTCATCCAGCGTATGACGGAGATCTTGGCCGACGAGAAGTTGCAGTTGGAGGTTGTGAAGGAGGAGTTGCTCGAGGTCAAGGAGAAGTATGGCGACGAGCGCCGCACGGATATCGTATATGCTGCCGAGGAGTTCAACCCGGAGGATTTCTACGCCAATGAGGATGTGGTGATCACGATCTCGCACATGGGCTACATCAAGCGTACGCCGCTGAGCGAGTACCGTGCACAGCACCGTGGTGGTGTAGGTGTGAAGGGTAGCGCAACGCGCGATGAGGACTTCATCGAGCACATCTATGTGGCTCAGATGCACAATACGATGCTCTTCTTTACCGAGCAGGGTCGTTGCTACTGGCTCAAGGTTTACGAGATCCCCGAGGGCTCGCGTGCATCGAAGGGTCGTGCGATCCAGAATGTGATCCAGATTGCGCAGAACGATAAGGTGCGTGCCTACATCAATGTACACAACCTGAAGGATGAGGAGTTCCTCAACAACTACCACATCGTGATGTGTACGCGTCGCGGTACGATCAAGAAGACGCTCGTGGAGGCCTACTCTCGTCCGCGTCAGAACGGTATCAACGCCATTACGGTGCGTGAGGGCGATGAGCTGCTCGATGCAACGATCACGAGCGGCAACGCAGAGATCCTGATCGCGGCCCGTGAGGGTAAGGCGATCCGCTTCAACGAGCAGACGGTGCGTGCTATCGGCCGTACGGCTGCCGGTGTGCGCGGTATCTCGATCGAGGATGACGATGAGGTGATCGGTATGATCGCTATCGAGCCCGACGATAAGAAGGATGTCTTGGTATTGAGTGAGAATGGTTACGGCAAGCGTACCGATCTGGATGAGTATCGCATCACGAACCGTGGCGGTAAGGGTGTTAAGACGATTAACATCACCGAGAAGACGGGTAAGCTCGTTTCGATTCAGGCGGTAACGGATGAGAACGACCTGATGATCATCAACCGCTCGGGTATCGCTATCCGCACGAGTGTTGATCAGATCCGTCTGGCGGGTCGTGCAACGCAGGGTGTGAAGGTGATCAACCTGCGCGAGGGTGACTCGATTGCATCGGTTGTCGCTGTGCCGAAGACCGAGGAGGCGGAGGAGAATCTGGAGGCAACGGCCGTGGAGGGTGTTGTCGCAGAGCAGCCTGCCGAGCCTGTAAATGAGTAGAGATAAAAATAACGAAAACCTTTTAATTCAACGAATTATGAAAAGAATGTTTGTGGCAGCCATGGCTGCTCTCCTGCTGGCCGCTCCCGCCGTGCAGGCACAGAAAGTGAACAAGGATGCCATCCTGGCAAAGCTTGAGAAGAGCGATGCTGATCTGGTAAATCCGAAGAAGAACACCAAGGCCGCTACTTGGTTGAACCGTGGTAAGGTTTACTACGAGGCAGCAACCGCTCCGACGAAGGATGTATTCCAGGGTATGGAGGTGATGATGCTCCAGATGTCGCCTGCTATGGGCAACCCGATGGAGAAGAAGAGCGAGGTGCTCAATGGTGTTGAGTATGAGGCTTGGGTTTATCCCTACCTGACGCTCTACATCGCAGGTGGTAAGGTGGCTACCTGGATCCAGCGTGAGGAGGTATTTGCCGGTGCAGCGAAGGTGGCTGCCGAGGCTTATGCCAAGGCTTACGAGCTGGATAAGGCTGCCGGTGAGAAGGTGAAGGCCGGCCTGCAGCAGCTCAGCGACTACCACTCGCAGGTGGGTAACATCTGCATCGACGCTGCGCTCTATCCCCAGGCTTCGGATGCTTACAAGGCTGCTTACGAGGCACAGGCACAGCCCGCTTACGGCAATGCTGATGCTACGCTGCTCTACTACGCCGGTTACCTCCGCACGATGGATGGCCCGAAGAATGTAGAGTCGTTCGAGATTGGTGCAAACCTGCTCAACGAGGCGTTGGCGCTGGGCTTTGCTGATCCCGAGGGTAGCATCTACTACTACCTCTTCCACTGCTACTATGGTCAGAAGGCAAAGGGTCAGGAGTATGTGATGCAGTCGAAGCAGGCGCTGCTGACCGGTATCGAGAAGTTCCCGAAGAACGAGCGTATCCTCGAGGGCCTGATGCAGCTCTACACGGCTGAGGAGGGTGTTGGTGACCCCGCTGACCTCGTGTCGATGTTCGACAAGCAGCTGGCTGAGACGCCGGAGAATGTAGAGTTGTGGTTCGGTCGTGGCCGTATCTTCTACGCGCTGAAGAACTACGACGAGGCGATCGTTTCGTTCAAGAAGGTTGTTGAGCTGAAGCCCGAGATGTACGAGGGTAACTTCTTCCTCGCTGCATTCTATGTTTACAAGGGTGATGCGATGGCACAGGAGCTCAATACGCGCAACTACACGAGCCAGAAGGAGTACGATGCTGACTACGCAAGCGTAAGCGAGGTTTACAAGCAGGCGCTGCCCTACTTCGAGAAGGCTTACGAGGTAAATCCCGCATCGACGGATGCTTTGGAGTCGCTCAAGTCGCTCTGCTTCCGCCTGCGTGACGAACCGGGTGTGATGGAGAAGTTCACGCACTACAACTCGCTCTGGAGAAAATCGCAGGGTTTGGAGTAGTCGACGCGACGATCTTGACTTTTAGAGAGAAAGGTGTCCCAATCGGGACACCTTTTTTGTGTGTATTCGAGGGGTGATAATTTTTAATTGTGGATTGGATTTTGTAAATTTGCCTGCTATTCTATACACTATGGCAACGGATAACGAAAAAGATCTATTAGAGAGCCTCGCCGAAGAGGAGTATAAATACGGTTTTACGACCGACATCGAAACTGAGTTCATCACCAAGGGCCTCAGCGAGGAGATTGTGCGTACGATCTCGGAGAAGAAGGGAGAGCCGGAGTGGATGACTGAGCGTCGTCTGCAGGCCTTCCGCCATTGGCAGACGATGAAGCTGCCGACCTGGGCACATCTGGATATTCCGGAGATCGACTTCCAGGAGATTATCTACTACGCCGCTCCGAAGCCCAAGAAGCCGCTCGGCTCGATGGACGAAGTGGATCCCGAGTTGAAGCGTACCTTCGATAAGCTGGGTATTCCGCTCGAGGAGCAGATGGCGCTGGCCGGTGTGGCGGTGGATGCTGTGATGGACTCCGTCTCGGTGAAGACCACTTTCCGCGAGACCCTCGCCGAGAAGGGCATCATCTTCTGCTCGATCTCGGAGGCAATTCGCGAGTACCCCGAGTTGATTCAGAAATACCTGGGCAGTGTTGTGCCCTATACGGATAACTTCTACGCGGCACTCAACGCCGCCGTCTTCTCCGATGGCTCGTTCTGCTACATCCCGAAGGGGGTGCGTTGCCCGATGGAGCTCTCGACCTACTTCCGCATCAATGCGGCGGGTACGGGTCAGTTTGAGCGTACGCTCATTGTTGCCGATGAGGGGGCGTATGTGAGCTACCTGGAGGGGTGCACCGCACCGCAGCGTGACGAGAATCAGCTCCACGCAGCGGTGGTTGAGATCGTGGTTGAGCGCGATGCCGAGGTGAAGTACTCCACGGTGCAGAACTGGTATCCGGGCGACAAGGAGGGCAAGGGTGGTGTCTACAACTTTGTGACCAAGCGAGGCCTCTGCCGCGAGAATGCCCACCTTTCGTGGACGCAGGTGGAGACCGGCTCGGCCATCACCTGGAAGTACCCGAGTTGCGTCCTGTTGGGCGACAACTCCTCGGGTGAGTTCTACTCGGTGGCTATGACCAACAACTACCAGCAGGCCGATACGGGTACGAAGATGATCCACCTGGGACGCAACACCCGTTCGCGCATCGTCTCGAAGGGTATCTCGGCCGGCAAGAGCCAGAATGCCTACCGCGGTTTGGTGCGTGTAAGCAAGGGCGCCGAGGGGGCACGCAACTACTCGCAGTGCGACTCGCTGCTGATCGGCGATCAGTGTGGCGCACACACCTTCCCGGAGATCGACTGCCGCAATCGTACGGCGATTCTGGAGCACGAGGCAACCACCTCGAAGATCTCGGATGAGCAGCTCTTCTACTGCAACCAGCGCGGCCTCTCGACCGAGGATGCAGTGGGTGTCATTGTGAATGGCTACGCTCGCGAGGTGCTGCAGAAACTGCCGATGGAGTTTGCTGTCGAGGCACAGAAACTCTTGGCGCTGCAACTCGAAGGAAGCGTGGGTTGATGCCAATTCCAAATTTAGAATTCAAAATTCAACATTAATTAATTCGGAGATAATACAAACACAATATGTTAAAAGTAACCAACTTACACGCTACGGTCGATGGCAAGGAGATCTTGCGAGGTATCAACCTCGAGGTGAAAGCGGGCGAGGTGCATGCCATCATGGGCCCCAATGGCTCGGGTAAATCGACCTTTGCATCGGTTTTAGCCGGCAACGAGAAGTTTACCGTGACGGAGGGCTCGGTGGAGTTCCTGGGTGAGGATCTGCTCGACCTCTCGATCGAGGATCGTGCACGCAAGGGCCTCTTCCTCGGTTTTCAGTATCCGGTGGAGATCCCGGGCGTGACGATGGCTAACTTCATGAAGTTGGCTGTGAATGAGCAGCGCAAGTACCGTGGCGAGGAGCCGCTCACGGCTGCCGAGTATCTGAAACTGATGCGTGAGAAGGCCAAGGTGGTCGAGCTGGATACGAAGATGACCTCGCGCGCTGTGAACGAGGGCTTCTCGGGTGGTGAGAAGAAGAAGAACGAGATCTTCCAGATGGCGATGCTCGATCCGAAGCTGGCGATCCTCGATGAGACCGATTCAGGTCTCGATATCGATGCCCTGCGTGTCGTAGCCACGGGTGTGACGAAGCTCCACACGGCGGAGAACGCTACGGTGGTCATTACCCACTACCAGCGTCTGCTCGACTACATCGTACCCGACTATGTGCATGTGCTCTACAAGGGTCGCATCATCTACTCGGGCGACCGCTCGTTGGCGCTCAAGCTCGAGAAGGAGGGCTACGATTGGCTCATTAACGATCTGAAGGAGTAACGCGATACGCCATGACAATCTACGAATACATCGAATCGATCAAGGAGCAGCCGGCTTGTCTGGGTGGCGTCCTTCGTTTCGAGGGGACGAACGATCAGGTGCAGGTGCTCGACGGTGCGAACAAGCGGATTACGCTTGCGGCTGATGCACGCTGCAAGCTGCTCGTGGTGCATCGCACGGCGCAAAATGTGTCGATGGAGGTGGAGCTCGGTGAGCGAGCTGTACTGACGATGGCAGTGCTCTATCCGGAGAATGGGGTAGGAGCTGAGGGCAAGGTGCAGGTTGTGCAGCAGGAGGCAAGTCGTCTGCAGATGACGGCCTTGCAGCTGGCCTCTTCGACGCTTCAAGTGGAGGTTGACCTCGTAGCGCGCGATGCCGAGAGCGTGGTCAATGCCCTCTTTGCCATTGGAGCCGAGGAGCAGAGCCGCCTCTCGATCCGCACGAATCATCGTTCGTCCGATTGCCGCAGCTCTTCGGTGGTGCGCGGCCTGGCCGGCGGTAAGGCGGTTGGCGCATTTGACGGAATGGTCTATGTAGCCCCCGATGCCCAGCGCACGGATGCCTTCCAGCAGAATCGAAATATGTTGCTGAGCGAGACGGCTCGCATCGATACGAAGCCGCAGTTGGAGATCTATGCCGACGATGTGAAGTGTTCGCACGGAGCTACGGTTGGTCAGATGGATAACGAGGCGATCTACTACATGCGTCAGCGCGGCCTCGATGAGCAACAGGCGCGTCGTCTGCAACTGACGGGCTTTGCCGATGATCTGGTGATGCGCTGTGGTTGCGAGCAGTTGTGCGAACTGCTCATGGAGGAGTTGAACCATAAATTGGATCGAATCTAATGTTTGATGTCGAAGCCATACGCCAAGAGTTCCCCTTGCTCAAGCAGCAGGTCTACGGGAAACGGCTGGTCTATCTCGATAGCGGAGCCACGGCACAGAAACCCGAGGTGGTGATTGCGGCGATGGACCGCCTCTATCGTGCGCAGAATGCCAACATCCACCGCGGTGTACACTACCTTTCGGAGCAGATGACCGAAGCGTATGAGGCGGCGCGTGCAACCGTTGCTCGCTTTATCGGGGCGGCCGAGTCGGAGGAGGTGATCTTTACGGCCGGCGCAACAGCCTCGATCAACCTGGTGGCCTATGCGTGGTGCAGCCGCAACCTCACGGCCGGCGATAACATCATCGTCAGCGAGATGGAGCACCACTCGAACATCGTTCCCTGGCAGTTGGCAGCCGAGCGTTGTGGTGCCGAGATTCGTGTCCTGCCGTTCGATGATGCAGGGCGTCTGATGAGCGAGCGTCTGGCTGCGCTGCTCGATGACCGCACGAAACTCGTGGCTGTGACACAAGCTTCGAATACGCTCGGTACGCGTCCCGACCTGAAACCGATCATCGAGGCGGCACACGCCGCAGGTGCGGTGGTGCTGGTCGACGGATGCCAGGGCGTGGTGCATGGTGGAGTCGATGTGCGTGCACTCGATTGCGACTTCTACGCCTTCTCGGGACACAAACTCTACGGCCCGACGGGTATCGGTGTGCTCTATGGTAAACGCGCGCTGCTCGATGCCATGCCCCCTTATATGGGTGGTGGCGATATGGTGGATCGCGTCTCGTTTGCGCGTACGACCTACGCTCCCGTGCCTTTGCGTTTCGAGGCGGGTACGGCCAACTTCATTGGTGCAGTCGGTCTGGCCGAGGCTATTCGCTTCGTGGAACAGCTCGACAAGGAGGCGGTGGAGCGCTACGAGCTGGAGTTGCTCGACTACGCCACCGAGGAGCTTCGCAAGATTGAGGGGCTGACGATCTACGGCACGCAACCCAATAAATGCGCCATTCTCTCGTTTAATGTAGAGGGGGTGCATGGCTACGATATGGGTATGATTCTCGATAAGCTGGGTGTTGCGATCCGTACGGGTCAGCACTGTGCCGAGCCGGTGATGGCGCACTACGGTGTGCAGGGCATGTGCCGTGCTTCGCTGGCGCTCTATACCACGGCGGAAGAGATCGATGCCCTTGCGGCAGGTGTCCGTCGTGCCGTGAAGATGTTGAAATAGAAGAAACTTAAAAAATCATAAAGGGTATGTTTATCGTATTGGAAGGCTTGGACGGAGCCGGTAAGTCGACCCAGATCAAGCGCCTGCGTGCGCTCTTTGAGGAGCGAGGCGCGGAGTGTGCCTACCTGCACTTTCCGCGGTTTGATGCCCCGATCTACGGCGAGTTGATCGCCCGTTTCCTGCGCGGTGAGTTTGGTACGGCGGCAGAGGTCGATCCCTACCTCGTAGCCTTGATCTATGCAGGCGACCGTGCCGATGCCGCGACAACGATTCGCGGTTGGCTCGATGCGGGCAAGGTGGTGATCCTCGATCGTTACCTCTACTCGAATATCGGCTACCAGTGTGCGAAGTTGCCGGCCGGGGAGGAGCGCGATCGACTCATGCAGTGGATCCTCGACCTGGAGTATGGCTATCACGGCATCCCGAAGCCCGACCTCTCGCTCTTCCTCGATGTACCGTTTGCCTTCACCGAGCGCAAGCTCACTGAGCAGCGCGAGGGCGACGACCGCGACTATCTGCAGGGTGGACAGGATATCCACGAGGCGTCGCTCACGCTGCAGCAACGCGTGCGCGAGGTCTACCTGGAGGCTGCCGCGCGCAATGCCGATCTGCAGGTGGTCGATTGTAGCACCGAGGGTGGCGCAATGGCCTCGCCCGATGCCATCTTCGAGAAGATAGAAACCCTCTTGAACCCTTTGCTGAATCGATAAATGCGTAAGAAACGAATCATCAAACTGCTGGCCCACTTTTGCCGAACCGTATTGGCCGTCACCTTCATCGTGTCGGGCTTTACGAAGACGGTTGATCCGTGGGGCACGGCGCTCAAGGTGAGCGAGTATCTGACCATCTACGGGTGGGACTCGCTGCAGGAGTTTGCCATGCCCTTCTCGATCTGGCTGTGTGGTGCCGAGTTGATGATGGGTTCGATGCTGCTCTTCAAGGTGCGTATCCGCATGGTCTCGATCTTTGCGCTGCTGTCGATGATCTTCTTTACGGTGATCACCTTCCTGAGTGCTACGGTGCTTCCTGTGGAGGATTGCGGCTGCTTTGGTGAGGCCCTGAAGTTGACGCCGTGGCAGACCTTCTTCAAGAATCTGCTCTCGCTCCCCCTGGCGGTGATGGTGTGGTGGCGCTACCGCCCCGACCGCATCTTCGCCTTCAAACGCTTGGAGTTGCTCTTGATGGCCCTCTTTTTCACTTGTGCGATGTGGCTTGGTGTCTACTGCTACCGCCACCTGCCCCTGGTCGATTTTCTCCCCTACAAGGTGGGTGTGAATATCCACGAGGCGATGATCGAGCAGGATAACGCTCCCGACGAGGAGTTGGAGACGATCCTGATCTACCGCAACCGTCGCAATGGCCGCTTGCGCGAGTTCTCGCTGGAGGATACGGAGTGGCAGAATGACGAGAAGTGGGAGTGGGTCGATACGCGTACCGCGAGCGAACCGAATGTGGTGCGTGCCCTGATCAGCGAGTTTGCTGCCCACAATGCCGAGGGCGATGCCACCGAGGCGTTGCTGACGCACGAGGGACGCCTCTATATGCTCTGTGTGAAGGATCTCTCGGAGATTCCGCAACCCTGCAAGGAGCGCATGAAGGCGCTGGTCGAGCAGGCGCAGGCTGCAGGCGATTGGGTGGTCTGCCTGACGCCCGATCCGCTCTATGGGGCATTGACCCACCCGTTTGGAGCGGTAGAGGTGCCCTGTTACAATGTGGATGCTTCGACGATGAAGACGATGTTGCGCGCCACGAACGGATTGATCATCTTGGACGACGGGGTGATCACCGCCAAATATAACTGCCTGGATATTCCGCTATAAAACCAACGAACCATGCGAAGAATCTCAATACTGCTTGCAGGACTGCTTCTGGTGGTCGCCGTGCAGGCAGCTTCTGATAATTTAGCCGAACAGCACCTGCGCCGAGGTCGTGAACTCTACGATTTCGGTCGCTGGGTGGATGCGCGTCACGCCTTTCTCGAGGCGCAACGGCTGCTGCTCCCCACCGATCTATCCTCCAACGAGGAGGTGGCCTACTACCTGGCAGCTTGTGCCGTCGAACTCGGATCGAAGGATGCCGAGCAGGCGCTGCATAACTTCATGCGCGACTATCCCGGCTCGACACACAACAACGAGGTGCGCTTGGCGCTTGGCTCTTACTACTGTGCGCAGGGCAATATGGAGCGTGCCCGCACAGCCTTTGAGGCTTGTGATTACAAGGCGTTGAGCCCCACGCAGCGCGAACGCTACAACCTGCGTATGGGGCATGCGTCCTTCTCCGAGCGTAACTATTCGGAGGCCTATGCCTATTTCAACCGCCTCGATAGCGAAGGCCCTTATGCCGATCACGCTACCTACTACCGTGCCTATATCGACTACGCCGAGGAGCGCCTGCCCCAGGCAAAGGAGGGCTTCACCTCGCTTGTGAAGAGTGAGGCCTATGGCGAGCTTGCTCCCTACTACCTGCTGCAGATCGAGTTCCGTGAGGGAAATTATCCCTATGTCGTTGAGCATGGTGAGCAGCTCGTGGCGCGCGCCGTAGGGGAGCGCAAGGGGGAGTTGGAGCGTGTCTTGGCCGAGGCGTGGTTCCACCTGGAGAACTACGAGCGCAGCTTGGAGCACCTCGATCGCTATCGTGCAGCGGTGGAGACCACGGATCGTGATACGGATTACCTCTACGGCTTCTCGCTCTATCGCCTGGCGCGTTATGACGAGGCCGAGCCTTGGCTGCGCAAGGCTTGTGGCCCGGATGATGCCCTTACGCAGAATGCGTCGTACCACCTGGCCGACTGTTACCTGCGCCTGGATCGCAAGCGTGAAGCGATGCAGGCCTTCGCCCTGGCTACGGATCAGGCGCACGATGCGGCCATCGCCGAGGATGCCCTCTTCAACTACGCCAAGTTGCAGTATGAGTTGGGTGGTGGGCTCTTCAATGGTGCTATTCAGCAGCTCAACCGCTATGTGCAGAGCTATCCGAACTCGAAGCGCCTTCCCGAGGCGCGTCAGTTGCTCATTGCGGCCTACTACAACTCGCGCGACTACGATGCCGCCTACCGCGCCATTAAGTCGATGCCTGCAGCCGACTCGGAGCTCCGCACGGCGCTGCAGAAGATTGTCTATTTCCGTGGCTTGGAGGCCTACAAAAGTGGCGATCATGCCGCTGCGCGCAGCTATCTGAACGAGGCTGCCACCCTGCAGGTGAGCCCGCGCTACACCTCGCTGGCCGGTTTCTGGCTCGGTGAGTTGGACTACGCTGCCGGCGATTACGAACAGGCTGCTAACCGCTATGAAGCCTACATCCGTCGTGCCCCGCGCGGCGAACGCGAATACCGCTTTGCTTGGTACAACCTGGGCTACTGCCACCTAAATGAGGGGCGCACGGGCGAGGCCGAGCGAGCCCTGAACAACTTCTTGGCAAGCTATACGGCGCGCGATCGTTATCGGAACGACGCCTTGAACCGTTTGGGTGATGCTGCCTATGCCGAGCGTCGCTTCGATGCAGCCGTTGCCCACTACGAGAAGGTGGTGGCTGCCGGGAGTGCAGGGAGCGATTATGCCGCCTTCAAACGGGCGCAGACACTCGGGGTGCTGGGCCAAACAAGCCGCCAGCAGCAGGCCTTGCGACAGATTATCAAGACGGGTAAGGGCGCCTATCTGGAGGATGCCTCCTACGAGCTGGGTGCCAGCCACATGCGTGCAGCGCAGTACCGTGAGGCGGCTACGCAGTACGAACAATTCATGAGCAGCTACCCGAACTCGACGCACGGAGTGCAGGTCTGGAAAGAGTTGGGTCTGGCCTACTTGAATCTGGGCGAAAATGAGCAGGCGCTGAAGGCCTACGAACGGGTGGTGGAGGCTGCTCCACAGAGCCAGACGGGGCGTGAGGCGTTGCAGGCCATTCGCGAGATCTACCTCACGGAGGGTAATGCCGAAGGCTACTTCGCCTATGCCGAGGGGCAGGGTGTTGAGCAGGACCTTTCACTCCTGGCTCGCGACTCCCTCTCGTTTGTGGCAGCGCAGAAACTCTATCTGGCCGATCGTCGCGACGATGCTGAACGCTCCCTGCGCAGCTACCTGAAGAGCTATCCGAAGGGTAGCTACCGAACGGATGTACTCTCGTACCTCTCGGAGTGTTACCTGCAGGCGGAGAAGCGTCAAGAGGCTATCCCTGTGCTGACCGAGTTGGCCGAGCTGGGAGCGACCGATTATCGCCTCAAAGCCCTGCGTACGCTCTCGACGCTGACCTGGGAGGAGCAGCGCTATCCCGAGGCTGCTGAGGCCTCGCGTAAACTCTTTGATGTGTCGACCGATCCGGCTGAGCGTGAGGCTGCGATGACGCGTTATGTGCGGGCTACATTGCAGACGAAGGATTCGGAGCAGATCTCCAAGATGGCAACCGATGTGATCAGCCAGAAGAGGGCTGCCGGTCCGACCGCTTGGCGCGAGGCGCAGTTTGCCTGGGCCGAGCAGCTGCGCACGGAGGGACGCACAGAGGCTGCCCACCGCCTCTATAAGGAGCTGGCCGAGGAGGTCACTACGCGTGAGGGCTCGGCGGCGGCCTACTACCTCATTGAGCACGATTTCAAGGGGGGTGCAGGGGATCTCGATGCCACGGAGAAGGCGATCTTCGCCCTCTCGGAGCGATCGCCGCGCGCCTATTGGTTGGCCAAGGCCTACCTGCTGTTGGGCGATCTCTATGTCAGCAAGGGCGATCCGTTCCAGGCGCGCGCAACCTATCAGAGTGTGGCCGATGGCTACTCTCCGGCCGATGACGGCATTGTGGAGGAGGCCAAGGCTCGAATTGCAAAATTGAATGAACGATGAAACGAATCCTCTTATCGTTAGTTGCTGTGGCAGCTCCTGCTCTCTTGATGGCGCAGGTGACCAAGCAGGTGGAGGTGACAAAGCCCTACGAGCCGATGCTCGAACCGGCCGAAAAACTCTCTATCGCTCCCGATATGACCGATACGACGCAGCTGCGTCCCGAGATCGACTATACGATTACGCCGCTTATGCTGCAAACAACCCTGGCGACGCGTCCGATCCGCCCGGCACAGTTGAGCTACTGGGAGTTTAATCGTCCGCGCCCCTTCTACCTGAAGGCGGGTGCCGGTCTGCCGTTGCAGACGGAGGTTGATCTCCACGCTGCGACCCAGAGCCCTGCTACGGGTTACGCCTTAGGCTACCTGCACCATGCGGGTCGTTTTGCCAAGATCGAGAACGATTTTGGCCAGAAAAAGGGTGCTACCCGCATGCAAAATCGCGTGGGTGGCGCTGCGGGCTACTACCTGGGACGCCACCTTTTGGAGGGTGGGGTGGATTATACGCACCATCTCTGCCATCGCTATGGAGCGCACTATCCCGAGGAGATGATCATCCCGAAAGATGCCGTGGGGTATAGTAACCTCGATGCAGTGGTGCGTCTGGGCGATGATTTTCAGGATCTTTCGCGGCTGAACTTCGACCTGCGCTTCGATGGGGCTCTCCTCTTCGATCATACCAAACCCGTGGCAGCTACCGAAAAGGGTGGTCAGCGTCAGGGTGGTATGGCATTGCGCCTGGCGCGTCAGTGGGGCGATCATCGCCTACGATTGGGAGCTTCGTATCGCATCCTACAGGGTGCGAAACAGCTCGATGCGACGAAACAGCAGCTGCTGGAGGTGGGAATGCGCTACGGCACATCGACCGATCACTTCCGCTATGAGGTGGGTTTAGATTACCTCTCCGACCGCTTCGATGGCGCACGAGATAACTCCGAGCACCACCTCTTCCCGTATGCTCGCTTCGAGTTCGATCTGATCTCCGATGCGGTGAAGCCCTTTGTGGAGATTGACGGTTCGTGCGAGACAAACGATTATCGTCGTCTGCTTGCGCTGAATCCCCTGCTCGAAGCACCCGTATGGCTCGATCGCAGCACGGCATCTTGGAATGCGCGCGGCGGTTTGACCGGACACTCGAAGAATAACCGTTTCTACTACCGTGCCTATGCAGCCGCTACGCTGGTCGATAATCAGCGCTATTGGCTTCTGCCTGCGTTGGATGCCGCTGCTCCGAAGGAGTATGCCGCAGGGTGGTTGACCCCCTACCTCTCGGGTCAGACCACCTTCTCGCTCGGTGGCGAGGTGGAGTATCGCCCCCTCTCGTCGCTCTTGTTCGATGCCGAGGTGGCCTTCCACGCCTATAAGGACGATGTGAAGATCGAGCATGGCCGCCCTTCGATGGAGGGCTCGGTCGGGGTGCGCTACGAGTGTCGCACGATTCGTTGCGGTGCGCGTGCCGACTTCCTGGGCGAGCGCAGCTGGTCGATCTTCGATCCTGCGGGCGATACCTTGATCTATGAGCGGCTGGTGGGGAGCTACGACGCCCCCTTTACGGTGGATCTCTCGCTCGATTTCGAGTGGCTGATGCGTGCGCATACGGCACTCTATCTCAAGGCGAATAACCTCCTGAGCCACGATCTCTACCGCCTGCCCACAATGCCCGAGTATGGCGCCAATGTGATGGTGGGAGTGCGTATGGCCTTCTAAAAACCAACAGCGCCTGTCAGTATAGGATAGGCATTTTTCGGCGGTGGAAATTATTCACCGCCGTAATAGTTTATTTGCAAAGCTTTAAGGGATTTGGTTTTGAAGCAAATGTCTGTGCAAAAACCGCTTAAGCTGTAATTTTACTCTTTGATTGTAGTCTTTTATGTAGTCTAAATTAAGTGTAAATCATCACACCTGCTGTATAATCACCTTTTGCTAATAGGGAGAGGAGATTTTTCTATTTTATATGTACAAGACCCCAAAAGAGTGTTGTCATTTGCGGAATTTTTACTATTTTTGTGATGTCGTTGGTGTGATTCCCTCGGCATTACATATTTGATGAAAGTGTTTTCGCTTTTATCCTTATACAGAAAATCTGACAGTTTTCAACGAAACGAGGATAAAGACAGCACTCATTTCTTGTATAGCTATGTGGCTGTACGCATTCTGCGTACCTACCTCATACTATTCAAGTGTGGGGTCTTGTATCGTTTATTCGTTTCGGGTTTTGTCAGAGCCTCTGTATAGATAAACGGAAGTCAGCTCCACACTTTCTGTTTTTGGATAAATCACCGTTGTAGGAGTTGGCGCGGTAACCTAAACTTTTTTAACTATGAAAAAGGAGCGTTATGCAGTTCCCGAGGTTGAGGTACTGACTGTAATCGTAGAGCAGGGCTTTGCTGGCTCGGAGTTGGAGGGTGTTGATCCCGAAGGTGGCGAACACATGTAAAGCCATGCCGCTATGAAAAAGTTGATGATTCTCTGCACTATGCTCTTTTTGGTATCGTGCAGCAAATCAGCAGTCGATGAGGCCTCGATTGTTGCAACTGATTATGAGTTCACCGCCTATACACCCGAAGAACAAACAGACTCGCGCACCTATGTAGATGCACAAATGAAACTGCATTGGACGAAGGGTGATCTTGTCTCGATCTTCCATGGCATGTTGGAGCCTTTGAAATTTGGCTTCAGAGGAGAAACGGGTGCCACATCGGGAACCTACTACAATGTGGACGGTATCTTCTATGCGCCGGATCAGAGTGCTCCAAACAATGTCGCGATCTACCCCTATTCGGCAGATCATCTGTTGGATGAAGATACACGCGCAGTCACTTTGACAATGCCTGCCGAGCAGACCTATGTCGAGGATTCGTTTGGCCTGGGCGCCAATACGATGATAGCTATCACCTCGGATGTGAACGATTTAGCACTCTATTTCAAAAATGTGGGCACATATCTCAATGTGCGTTTGTGGGGTGAGCAACAAACCGTAAAGTCGATCACCGTGATGGCAACGGGGGACGAGGCTCTTTCGGGCAAAGCAATCGTAACACCTACCTACGGCGGCGATCCGACTTGTGTGATGGCTGATGAGGCTGTCTCGCCGAGTGTTAAACTCGTTTGTGAGGAGGCGGTTACAGTGGATGCTACGGAGGAGAACCCCAAATCTTTCTGGCTGGTGTTACCTCCCGTGACGATGGCACGAGGTTTTACCGCTACGATCGAAAATGCTGATGGTGATACGCAAACATTTGCGATTGATCGATCGATAACCTTTGCTCGCAATAAGTATAACACACTGACACGCGAGTTGGCAATCGAGAAACAGCAGGTTGTCCCTATCACTACTTCTACTATTTCCTACACTACCGATGACGGCAATGTTGTAGATCTATTTACCACCGAAGGTTTTGGTGCAGGGTATGTATCTAATATCTATGACAAAGAGAATAATATCGGCACAATTACTTTTGATGGCGACATCACGACAATTCCTGCTGAAGCGTTTTTGGTGTGTACCAACCTGACAAGTGTGCAAATTCCTAATTCGGTTACAACTATTGCAGAAAAGGCATTTTATGGTTGCAACTATATGCAGAAGATTATTATCCCCGAGTCTGTAACACAAATTAAGGAAACAGCATTTGAAGGATGTTCCGGAGAAGCGCATATCTTCTCTAATATCAACGATAAGGCATTTGTTGGTGCGTTGTTTACCAAAGTTGTTCTTGATGATTGTGTAACTACGCTTGGACAGGAGTGTTTTATGGATTGCACCGAACTTAAAGAGGTTGTATTATCAAAAGGTCTTACCTCTATCCCTTATTGCGCATTCCAAAATACTGCAATAGAAAGCATTATTATTCCTAATACCATTACAGTCTTGGAAGAAGGAGTTTTCTATCAATGTGGAAAATTAAAGCATATATCACTTCCTGACAGTGTCGATGTGATTGGTCAAGCTGCATTTGCAGACTGCACTTCTTTAACAGAGATTCAAATGCCCACAAATATGTCAAGCATTGGAGAATCTGCGTTTTCTGGTTGTACATCTTTAATTGAATGCATAATACCGGAAGGTGTTACATCTATTGAAGAGAAGCTGTTTCATGGGTGTGTGAATTTGAAATCGTTGTCTCTTCCATCGACTCTGATATCATTATCAGGAGCTTTTTATAACTGCGGTAAACTTACACGACTCAATCTCACGGATATTAATATATGGCTGCGGTTAACGCCAAATAATGTTTCTGGGTTCCTTGGAGGACAACATCCTTTTTCAGATTCGCCGGGAGGAGATATCTATGTTAATGGAGAATTATTAACTGATTTGGTGATACCAAACAATATCCTAAAAATAAATGGATACTTGTTTCAAAATTGCACATCTTTAAGATCTCTTACAATAGGTTCTCGTGTAACAGAAATTGGAGATTCTGCATTCAATGGCTGTCGCAATCTTTCATCTATTACATTCTCAAAGAGTACTACTAAATATGGTAATTATGCATTCTATGACACAGGTATAACCGAGATAACGATTACTGAAAACATGGCGAATGCTAATACGGGTTATGGGTTATTTGCAAGTTGTATCAACCTTAGTAAAGTTATCATTCAAGAGGGCGTAACTATGATACCGGTAGCGATGTTTGGCGGAGAATCAATTGGATGTGAGAATTTGACGAGCGTTACTATTCCAACGAGTGTAAAAACAATCGGTAGAAATGCATTTAAATCAGCCAAGAGATTGAGGACCATAGAATTACATGACAATGTTACTACCATAGGAAGTGGCGCATTTAAAGGATGTATTTCTATGGAAGAAATAGCCCTACCCCAAAACTTAACAGTGATAGAAAGGGATTTGTTTAATGGCTGTACATCTCTGAAAAGCATGATAATCCCAAATAGTGTTACGGAAATCCAATCTAATGCATTTTATGATTGTATTTAGAAGCCCCAAACAACCAAAACTATTCAGAAATAACCAAATATAAACCTTTAATTATCAGTGCATTCTAAAATTTAACACTTTCAGGCTGCTTTTTGATGGTTCCCAAATTTCCACATATTTTTGATACATATTTCTGACGTGGAGAATTTGCGGAGCTTATTTTTTGTCATTTCGTGTAGATAGTTGACAAGGGTTTACATCCGTTTACGACGAGAGACAAATTCCGCCCCGATATGTGATGATAGTCACATCGTGTAGAAAGGCGACAACGGTTTACTACTGTTTACCTCCGTTCACC